>NZ_VTQV01000001.1:0-176994 GCF_008764245.1 Bacillus subtilis | reverse complement strand
AATTTAAAGAAGAGATGCGTTCCGACATGCAGGAATTTAAAGAAGAAATGCGTTCTGACATGCAGGAATTTAAAGAAGAAATGCGTTCTGACATGCAAGAATTTAAAGAAGAAATGCGATCTGATATGCAAGAATTTAAAGAAGAGTTACGTTCTGATATGAAGGAATTTAAAGGAGAAATTCATCAGCGTATAGATGTACTAAATAACAATATGGATCAACGATTTAAGGAAGTGGTTGTTTCACTTAAGAAAATTGAAGAAAACAATGATTATCTACAATCGAAATTTATAGAACATGACAAAGAAATCTATCGGTTGCAGAAAAGAGTGGGTATGTAACTCTAAAATAGTACTCCACGAAGATGCCCCTAAATAAGTCCTCATAATTTAGAAGATCAAACAAGGATTTTTCCAATAAGTTTATGGCTCACAGGATGTGGGTCAAAATAAAAGGCGACCCCGCAAGGTCGTCTTTTGTTTTCTAAGATGCGTATTTACTCTTAACGCGGGCTGGAGCTTTGCTTGCTAATCCGTAAAAGGACAGAGAGGCAAGCAAGGCTGCGCAAAAAATAAGGACGCCCATTGGCACAGCTGAATATTCTCCGGCGATTCCGACAAGGGGAGCAGAAATCGAACCAAGTATAAATGGAAGTAATCCCAATAAAGCCGCTGCACTTCCGGCAATATGCCCTTGTGTTTCCATCGCCAATGAAAATGAGGATGTTGAAATAACCCCCATGGATGAGACAAAAAAGAAAATCGGAATAACGACAGTGAAAAGAGGCCCTTTGAAAAATACAGCTAAGAGTAAAGCGCTACTGGCGATTAACGCCATCGATAAACCAATTTTTAAGAAGCGTGTTTCCGAAACCCTATCCGCAAATCGACCGACAACTTGTGTGCCAATCATAATTCCAATACCATTCATCGCAAATAAAACACTGAATAATTGCGGAGAGGTTCCGTAAATATTTTGATAAACAAAAGGTGTTCCAGAAACATAGGCGAAAATACCTGCTGAAATAAAACCTTGTGTAAGCGCAAATCCTAAAAATTGGCGGTCCATGATTAGAGACAGGAAGTTTCTAAAGGTTTGTGCAATATTACTGGGTACCCTGTTCTCTACAGGAAGAGATTCATTAAGTTTCAAAGAAACGAATGTAACTAAAAGGATCCCGATAAAACCTAATACAATAAATACACCATGCCAATTCGTAAACATCAAAATACTACTACCAGCAACGGGTGCGAGAATAGGTGCAAGATTATTGATGAGCATAAGCAATGCGAAAAACTTCGTTAATTCCCGACCTTGATACATATCACGCACAACTGCACGTGAAATCACAATACCGCCTGCAGCAGCAAACCCTTGTGTAAATCGAGCAGCGATAAACACGGAGATATTAGGTGCAAAAGCACAAAAAATGGATGCGACAAAATATAGGAATAGAAAGATTAATAATGGCTTTCTTCTTCCCTGTACATCACTCATTGGTCCAATAATTACCTGGCCAATTCCAAGTCCTAGTAAGCAAGCTGTTAAACTCACCTGCACAAGAGAGGCGTTTGTATGGAAATCTTGGGTTATAGTTGGGAATGAAGGGAGATACATATCAATGGTGAGGGGCCCTAAGGCTGCCAACGATCCAAGTAATAAAGCCAATTTAACCCTTGAATTTTTATCGAAACGTTTCAAATTTTATAAACTCCTTTCTTTTAAAATACGATTCTATAACAACAAAAAAAGGAGATAACCTTTATCTCTCAAAAATAAATTTACTATTCCGATATAAAACCTCAATCCGACCTCTACACATTATACGATAGTTATAGGGGAAAGGAAATGCTTTACTTTCAAACATCTGAATTTTAAAAATGATTCTAAGAAACGGAAGGAAGTTCGAAGGTCATTGTCGAATAATTTAATACAAACTTGACCAAAGCATATAAAAAAACTTGGATCCCAAACAAGAAATCCAAGCGTGCAGTTAGTGATTCTGACTGGTCTCGAACCAGCGACCTCCACCCTGTCAAGGTGGCGCTCTCCCAGCTGAGCTACAGAATCAAATATGTAATGAAAGACAATTTTTATTATATATGGTTTTAGAAATGAAGTCAATAATTTTCTTTATTTTGCTTGAAAATAATCGGCGGAATCGAAAGGAGGAAATTAATTGCTCATTAATAAGACAACTGGCAAAAGAACTGTGAATCCTTTCGCATAGGAAGAAATGATTTATCTGTAGGAAAAATGTTTGAAAGTGTTGAACATCACCATAAGGGATTTTTCAATTTATTTGAGGATACTGACATTGAGAAATCCCTTGATAGGGGGAGGGGTTAACCAATTCATGACCTATAAGAATCACTAAAAACAAGAAATATTAGGAGGAATTTGCTATCATTCATGCCGTATTTTTTGACTTGTTTGAAACACTGATTACGGAGTTCGAAAATAACCAAAGAAAAGCAACATATTCCATAAAAGATTTAGGGATAGATGAAAAATTATATAAAAAAGAGTGGGCGGCCAGGAGAGGCAGGCGAATGGATGGTTCATTTCCAGACCATCAAAGTGTGTTAAGGGATATTGTAAAAACATGTGGAAAACCAATCAACGAAAGTGTTATTGAAAGTATTCACCAAGAAAGAATAAAGGCAAAATCAGTCCCTTTTAAAAATCAAGACAGTGAAATAATGAATATGCTTCAAACACTTAAGGATCAGAAAATAAAGATAGGTTTAATCAGTAATTGTACAGCAGAAGAAGTCGAAGGGTGGAAAGAATCAATATTTGCCGATTTGTTTGATGATGTTGTTTTTTCATACAAGATAAAACGGGCTAAACCTCATTCCGAAATATATTTAACCGCATGTGATCATTTAAAGGTTTCTCCAAAAAATAGCATTTTTGTCGGGGATGGAGGTTCAAATGAATTACAAGGGGCTGTAGCAGTAGGAATGAAAGCGTACCAAGCTACATGGTTTCAGCCATCATTTATAAGTGAGGAAATTTTCGGATTTCCAAAATTGCAAAAGCCGATGCAAGTAGTTGATTTAGTGAAATGACTATAAATGCCATCATAATATTAATTAAATAATGAGGAGAATCCCTGTCGCATTGTGTATGAATATGTTTCACGAAAAGTAATCTTATTCATTGACACTAATGAATTTTACATGTCATAATAAAGTAAAATCTTATTATTTAGTGGGGGAAGCAATTGATCAAACTACCCTAAATAAATGACTTTTGATAAAATTATAAGATTTATAGATTATGTAAAATATATTGTGGAGGTTTCGCATTATGACGACAAGCGCAGATCCTGGGAAATATACGGTAAACTCAACCATCTCGTTGAAAGGCATTGTCAAAGCTATTTTCAAAGATACTGTTCATGTCCAAATAGGCGGGAAGATTATTACGCTCCCTCTTTCCAAAATAAATAAAGAACTCAGCTAAGACGTTTATTTGCAACTAGAACAGATACAAGATGGTTAAGAGCCCAAAATGTTGGGTTCTTTTTTTTACGAAGGATAGGGCATATTATAATAGATGGGGAGTGATTAGGGTGGATATTTATATCATAACAGGTGCTTCAAAGGGAATTGGATTAGCTTTAGGTAAGCAATTGCTTCAGAATAATCATCAGCTTATTTGCATCGCCCGGACAAAAAATGTGGCTTTAGAAAAGCTGGCGAAAGAAGAAAAATGTCCATTACTCTACATTGAACAAGATTTAGCTCAAACAAATGAGCTCCCTACCTTAATGGATCAAATCTTTCAAGCTATTCCTGATGACTTTGAATCTATTACCTTGATCAATAATGCAGGGATTGTTGAACCGATTGGAAAAGTGGAAAGTCATTCACCTGAAGCAATCTCTAATAGTATTGCAGTTAATTTAACAGCTCCGATGATACTTACATCGATTTTTATAAATAGATTAGAAAATAAACCAGTAGTGAAAAAGATTATTAATATTTCCTCAGGGGCTGGCCGTCATCCATATAGTGGCTGGAGTTGTTATTGTGCTGGGAAAGCGGGGTTAGATCATTTTACAAGGGTCGTATCAGAGGAACAAGCAAATAAAGAAAATGGAACAAAGATCATCTCGATTGCCCCAGGGATCATTGATACAGGAATGCAGGAGAAAATACGATCTGTTAAGGTGGAGGACTTTGAATTAGTTGATAAATTTATTGGATATAAAGAAAATAACCAACTGCAAACGGCTGATCAAACAGCAGAAGCCTTAATCAAATTAATTCAAAGTCCAAGGTTCTTTCAATTGGACCCAATCGCTGACATACGAAACATTGAGATAGAAGAATAAGCATCTTACTGAAATAGCAACCTACTATTCTCATTTTATAAATGTTTTAGCAGGAAATTTTAGGTTTTTGTCGAAATTTATACTAACACAATGTAAAATGGGGGAAGGGTTATTTGCTATCAAATCTGTCAATTATTTTTACAGAAATTATTTTGCCTGTTTTTATCTTAATTACGATAGGGGTTATTTTACAGAGAAAATTCAAGCTAGATTTGTATACGCTTGCTAAAATCAACATTTACTACCTGAGTCCGGCTCTTATCTTTATAAAGCTTTATGAAAGTGTGTTTTCTCCGTCCGTATTCTTTGGCATAATCCTTTTTTGTTTACTTTTTGTCTTTCTGTTATATGTTTTAAGTTCGTTAGTGGCCCAATTCTCGAAGATGGAAAAACCAAAGAAACTAACATTTGCGAATAGTATTGTTTTCTATAATTCAGCAAACTACGGTATTCCTGTGAATGATTTAGTTTTTAAGCACGATCCTTTTGCGATGTCTATTCAAGTGATTGTCGCCGCTTTTCAAAACACTTTCCTTTTTTCGTATGGAGTTGTGTCGCTGAAGTCCGTGTCGATCGGGAAGTGGAGAGCCATTTTAGATTATTTTAAAATGCCTTTGTTCTATGCGATGACTTTAGGTATATTGTTGAATATATTCCATGTTTCTTTACCTGAGTTTTTATTGACTCCTATTTCATACATATCAGATGCGTTAATCGCAATCGCCTTATTGACTCTAGGCGCGCAAATTGCTCATATACGTGTTTCATTTGCTTATTTACCTTTATATTTAAGTATGTTCTTCAGACTGCTAATCGGACCAGCCATTGCACTAGCGGGACTATGGTTGGCGGGGATTAATGGAGTGGTTGCACAGGCATTACTGATTTCAACGGCTATGCCAACATCCGTTAATAGTTCCATAGTCGCACAAGAATATAATAACGAGCCTGAGTTTGCTGCACAAACGGTCATTGGCTCAACATTACTAAGTTCAATTACACTTACACTCGTTATTTATACTGCATTAAGGATTTTTTGAACATAGAGAGAGAAGGGATCTGGATGAAAAGACCTTTAAGAGAAATTTTATCGGAAATGTCAACCGATGAAAAAATAAAATACATATGGGAGTATTATAAATATTATATTATCGGATTTATTGTACTGGTTATCTTCATCGTTTACACCGTTTATAGTATTGCAAATAAAAAGGAAGATATATTGAATTTTGTATTGATTACCGACTACGCAAGTCCCGAACAAGTGGAACTGGTAAAGGATAAAATCAAAAAAAATCTTTTAACTAAGGAAGAAAGAGAATCTTCAAATATTATTCTCCAAACGTTGAGGCTGAAAAGCGACGATATGCAGGCAGGAATGGAAATGCAAAAATTAGCTGCCCAACTGTCGGCTGGTGATATTGACTTTTTTATTGCAGATCAAGATTATTTTGATCAGATGAATCAGGAAGGGCAATTATTATCATTTGACGAGCTTGAAGGCATATCAGAGTTGACTCTTCCGGAGGATCAATTAGTTTATGGGGATGATCATGAAGTAAAAGGAATAAAAATCACTTCAGAATCTATTTTCCAGGGACTTATCCAAGAAGATGAGGAAAAAATTCTCTTTACCCCTATCAATGTTAAAAATAAAGAAATGATTGCGCGGTTTGTTCAGTACTTCATTGAAAATGAACAGTAATAGGTCAGATTATGAAAAAGCTACTTTACAGGAGGTAGCTTTTTTCTAGAAATACTATAAAAGTAATAGATGTGCTACTATTTAATGAGGTAGATTTTTGTTATGAAAGGAATTGTGAATATGAATTTTCAACCAAATAGTAAAGAAACTTTTATGCTTATCAAAGAACTTGTTTCTATTCCTAGTCCGTCTGGAAATACAAAACAGGTGATTGATTTTTGCGAACAATATTTACAAGGTCTTGGATTAGATATGAAACGTAATCGGAAAGGTGGATTATTGGTTACTCTTCCTGGTCGAAGAACGGATCAGCATCGAATGTTAACGGCCCATGTTGATACTTTAGGGGCAATGGTGAAGGAAATTAAACCAAATGGAAGACTAAAATTATCGATGATCGGTGGTTTTCACTGGAATTCTGTAGAAGGGGAATATTGTCAAATTGAAACAGAAACTGGAAAAACCTATTCAGGTACGATTTTAATGAAGCAGACTTCCGTGCATGTATATAAAGATGCTGGTGATGCGAAAAGGAATGAAGATAATATTGAAGTTCGAATTGATGAAAGAACCGAATCTGCTGATGAAACAAGGAAGCTTGGGATTCAAGTGGGAGATTTTGTCTCCTTTGATCCGCGAGTACAAGTGACGGAAGGTGGTTATATTAAATCACGCCATTTGGATGATAAAGCAAGTACTGCAATATTATTACGATTGATTCGATACCTTAAGGAAAACGAAGTAACCCTTCCTTATACAACTCATTTTTTGATTTCGAATAATGAGGAAATTGGTTACGGAGGAAATGCAAGTATTTCCCCGGAAACGGTTGAATATTTAGCTGTTGATATGGGAGCATTGGGTGAAGGACAGGCCTCAGATGAATACACCGTTTCGATCTGTGCAAAAGATTCAAGTGGTCCTTATCATTACGGATTAAGAAAGCATCTAATCCAGTTGGCCCGTGAAAACAATATTGATTACAAAGTAGATATTTATCCTTATTATGGATCAGATGCCTCGGCGGCAATTCGCTCAGGATATGATATTGTGCATGGTTTAGTTGGTCCTGGTATTGAAGCTTCGCATGCTTTTGAACGGACGCATGAGACCTCTTTGATTAATACGGAAAAGTTGCTCTACGCTTATGTGTTGTCCTCAATAACAACAATCGCGTGAAGGGAAATAAAACCGTCCAAAAGGTAGGTTCACTGCCATTTGGACGGCTTTTTTTGTTTCCGTTCAACTCTATTATCCAAGTTTATACGTCACTGAACAGGCGCTTGCGCATTTGGTTCTTGAAATTCTTGACTTGAGGGAATATGATAATACAAGACTGAATTTTGGAAGGAAAATCATAATGAATAAATATTCTTTAAAGGAAGAAATAGAATCAAGAAGAACTTTTGCCATCATTTCCCACCCAGATGCCGGGAAAACGACGATGACAGAAAAGCTTTTGTATTTTGGTGGAGCGATCCGTGACGCTGGAACTGTAAAGGGGAAGAAAACAGGAAAATACGCGACATCAGACTGGATGGCGATTGAGAAACAACGGGGGATTTCCGTTACCTCTTCTGTTATGCAGTTTGACTATAATAATGTCCGGATTAATATCCTTGATACACCAGGACACCAAGATTTTAGTGAAGACACGTATCGTACATTAATGGCTGTGGACAGCGCCGTTATGATTATTGACTCTGCGAAGGGAATTGAGGAACAAACCTTAAAGCTATTTAAAGTTTGTCGGATGCGTGGAATCCCCATTTTTACTTTTATTAATAAGTTGGATCGGCAAGGACGGACACCTTTAGAATTATTGGCAGAATTGGAAGAGGTTTTAGGGATTGAATCCTACCCTATGAATTGGCCAATTGGAATGGGCAAAGAATTTTACGGAATTTATGATCGTTATCATAAACGGGTAGAACAATTTCGTGTGGAAGATCAAGAGCGATTTCTTAAATTAGACGAAACAGGCGATATCAGCGGTGATCATCCAATTAAAGAGACCTCTTTATACCAACAAGTTTTAGAAGAAGTCCTTCTTTTAGATGAAGCAGGGAATGAATTTTCAGAGGAAAAAATTCAAACAGGTAAGTTAACCCCTGTATTTTTTGGAAGTGCCTTAACGAATTTTGGCGTTCAGACTTTCCTCGAAAGCTATCTAGATTTTGCGCCTGCCCCTCAGCCACGTCAAAGTATAGACGGACCTGTTGACCCAGCAGCAGAACAGTTTTCTGGGTTTATTTTCAAAATCCAAGCCAATATGAATCCGGCTCATCGCGACCGTATTGCTTTTTTGCGAATTTGCTCGGGGCAATTTGAACGAGGAATGAATGTGACCTTAGCGAGGACGGATAAACCGATTAAGTTATCGCAGTCAACACAATTTTTAGCAGATGATCGCAGTACAGTGAATACGGCTGTAAGTGGTGATATTATTGGCTTGTATGATACAGGTACTTATCAAATTGGGGACACTCTTTTTGCAGGGAAGCAAAAGATCCAATATGAGAAACTACCTCAATTTACACCAGAACTTTTTGTTCGGGTAACACCAAAAAATGTCATGAAGCAGAAAAGTTACCATAAAGGAATTCAGCAACTGGTACAAGAGGGAGCTATTCAATTGTACCGGACATTCCGGACGGAAGATTACATCCTTGGAGCGGTCGGTCAGTTACAGTTTGAAGTATTTGAACATCGGATGAAGAATGAATATAATTCTGATGTGATTATGGAATCGATGGGGTCGAAAATTGCTAGATGGATTGAAAATGATAAAATTGACGAATCCTTATCAAGTAGTAGGAGTATGTTAGTGAAGGATCGTTATGACAATCCATTATTTTTGTTTGAAAATGAATTCGCGCTTCGATGGTTCCAAGATAAGAATCCAGATGTAACATTAAGTAATCCTATGGATGACCATGAATAAACAGTAAACCAAAATCCCTGTTCAAGCCTTAAAAGGCGATGAATGGGGATTTTTTGAAAAGGGAATACCAAGTGAATAGCATACTTCAAATTATTGTTCAATTGAGAAAGAATATTGCTATAATGTAGGCATTGACAAAGAATGAAAGGGGTTTTGTAGTGAATTTAAGCCAATTTTCAATTAGAAGGCCCGTTTTTACCATTGTAACAATGTTACTTGTCATCATCCTTGGAATTGTTTCTCTATTGAAGATTCCATTAACCTTAATACCTGACATCAATCCCCCCATCGCGGTCGTTGTTACTTCTTATCAAGGAGCGAGTCCGGATGAAGTGGTTGAAAAAGTAACAAAACCCCTTGAAGCGAATTTATCAACCTTACCAGGGATTAAAAATGTCAGGTCCTTCTCAGAAGAAGGATCAAGTCTTGTGTTACTTGAATTTTCTTGGTCTACTTCTATGGATGACATTCAAAATGATGTATTGCAAAGGATCGATATGACTCCAGTACCTGCAGATGCAGATAGACCTAAATTCATGAAATTTGATCCAACGCAATTTCCTGTTATTCAATTATCATTGAAGACGGAACAAAATGATAGGATTCAAACGTTAACCGATGATTTGGTTGATGAGTTGAAAAAAGTTGAAGGGGTCGCAAATGTCAACGTATCAGGGTCTATGGTTGATGAAGTACGGGTCATTTTGGACCAAAATAAATTAAAAAAATATCGCTTAGCTCAATCTGATATTGTACAAGCTATTCAAGCAAATCAAATTTCCATGCCAGGTGATACGGTCCTTACGGAAGGACAAGAATTAACAACTAGAGTCTTAAGTATGTTGCATTCGGCGGAGGAAATTGCTGATATCCCCGTTACACAGAATCCACGAACGGGCGATAAGATTCTTATAAAAGATCTTGCTGAAGTGAAAAAGCAGCCACAAAGGTCTACAAGTATTACGAGAGCCAATCAACAACCATCAGTACTATTAAGTGTTTTACAAGAAAGTGATGCGAATACAGCCAGTGTATCGAAGGCATTTCAACAAAAATTAAACGAGCAATTACAAAGAGAACAATTCAAGCAGATCCAATCAGATGTACTATTTGATCAAGGCGATTACATCAAAATGGCGATTAGCAATATTGCTTCTTCTCTTATTATTGGTGGATTGTTGGCCATGATCGTTTTATTTTTGTTTTTACGTAATGTAAAAAGTCCTATTATTGTTGGTCTGGCCATCCCTTATTCTGTGATCGTCACTTTTGTATTCATGTATTTTGCCGATTTTGCCTTCAATATTATGACATTAGGTGGACTTGCTTTAGGTGTAGGAATGTTAGTGGATAATGCGATCGTCGTAATTGAAAATATCTATCGCCACTTATCAATGGGAAAAGATCCGAAACAAGCAGCCCGCGACGGTGCGAAAGAAGTAGCTGGTGCGATTACAGCCTCCACTTTAACAACAATAGCAGTATTTCTACCCGTTGTATTTATAAGCGGAATTCTTGGGGAGCTATTTAAAGAATTTGCTTTTACAATATCATTCAGCTTAATTGCCTCACTATTTGTTGCTTTAACCGTGATCCCGATGCTTGCGAGTAGATGGTTAAAAACTCCGAAAGGGGATTATGAAGCAAAGAGGAGACGCTCCAAGTCACTAAATATGTTGGATCGTTCTATCCGTTGGGCATTAAAACATCGAATCGTCGTATTACTGATCGCATTCTTTCTCTTCATGGGTGGAATTGTTGGTATTAGTACTTTAGGTACACAGTTTTTACCTCCTACAGATGAAGGTTTCTTTCGTATCAATATCCAGCTGGAGAATGGAGCGGCTTTAAAGAAAACAGAAGAAATCGTGAGTAAAGTGGAAGATGAGTTGAAGAGGGAAGAAGATGTAGAAGTATATGTCAGTTTAATTGGTGCGACCCAGGAGTCATCTTTTCAAGATGGAGGAAAAGCGAATACAGCAGAAATGTATGTAAAATTAAAACCACTTGAAGAACGAGCCCAATCATTATTTGAATTTGTAGATAATATAAAACCGAAGATAGAAAAGGAAGTTCAGCAAATCAATCCTGCTGCCACCCTTCAATTTAATGTGGAAGCTGCGTCTGGATTAGCACCGCAGACATTGACATTTAATGTGTATGATACAAATAAGGAAAGACTGGAAAAAAATACTGAAAAAATTCACGATGCATTAAAGAAATTAGACAATGTGACGGAATTGGCGTTAAGCACAGCAGAGAGTGTGGAAGAAATCCAAATTCAGATCGACCAAAATAAAGCCTTTGATCTTGGACTTGCACCAGCTCAAATTGCCACGATCATTCATGATATGACGAGAGGTGTTCAAGCCTCACAAATTATATCTGAGAACTCAGATGTATATGAAGTCTTTGTTTCTCTCGACGAAAGTGTCACTAGGGATCTCGATGAGTTAAAAAAATTACAAATTAGAAAGCCAGATGGATCCTTTGTAAAACTCGAAGACTTGGCAAGGATAGACAAAGGTGAAGGTCCTGTTGAAATTCAAAGAATGAACCAACAAGATGCCGTGCAGTTCACACTGAAATATAGCGCAGAAACAAACTTAGGAGCAGTGACAAAAGAAGTAAACAAGTCGATTTCCAATTTAAACATTTCAAATGAAACGCAAATTAGTTACAGTGGAGAGCAAGAGCTTTTGCAGGATTCAAAAGCAGATATGATCATGGCTTTGATTTTAGCGATCATCTTAATTTATTTTGTAATGGCCGCTCAGTTTGAATCATTTAAATATCCTTTTGTTATTATGTTTACTGTTCCCCTAATGGTGGTGGGGATTGCCATTTCCTTGCTTATTACCCGCTTGCCCATGAGTATACCAGCTTTTATCGGCGTGATCATTCTGGCCGGAATTGTTGTAAATAATGCGATCGTGATTGTCGATTACATTAACCAAAAGAAGGAACAAGGAATGTCAGGTTTAGAAGCAATAGTGGAATCTGTAAAAGATAGGGCTAGACCAATTTTCATGACAGCTTTAACAACGATTCTTGGGCTTGTCCCCATCGCGCTTGGTATTGGAGAAGGAGCGGAAATGAATCGACCTATGGGAGTTACGGTTATTGGTGGTCTCTTAAGCAGTACCTTGTTAACCTTATTTGTGATCCCTGTTGTCTATAGCCTGTTTGATCCTGGAACAAGAAAGATGAATAAAAAAGTTGCAGAAAAGTAATGGCAACTTTTGCGCAAGCGTAGCTAATGAAAGATTAAAAAGCAAGTGAAGAAAAACGACTGATTTTCTTCACTTGCTTCATTTTAAAGACTTCACATTTGCCTTTTTACTTTTTGCCATTTAATTGTGCTTGAGCTTGTTTTACTAATCTCTTGGTGATTTCTCCACCAACTGAGCCATTTGCTCTTGAAACAGTATCCGAGCCAAGGGAAACACCGAATTCTTGAGCAATTTCATATTTAATTTGATCCATGTATTGTTCAATTCCAGGAACTAATAACTTATTACTTTGATTAGCCACTATGACTCCTCCTTTACACTGACTTATCTTTAGTATGGTTAGAAGTATTAAAAGGATTCATGGAAATTTGCAATTGAATTTGTTATATATGTATGATTAGGAAGATACTTGAAGGGGATGTTCAAAAAGTCCGATTTTTTTGAACACGCATTAGAAAATAACATCTTTTCACGAATAATTTTTTCTTTTATGATAGAGGAATGCTTTGCTTGTTTGGAGGATCTTATGGAATGAAACAATTAAAAAAACAAAAAATAACGAAAATTACTCCGTTTCGAATGTTGGTTACGTATTATTTTATAACAGTAGCTTTATCAGCTATTGCGTTAAGTTTGCCATTTGCCCGTAAGCCTGGAGCGGATTGGTCCTTTATGGATGCCATCTTTACAGCTGCAAGTGCAGTCAGTGTTACCGGTTTAACAACAGTTAGTATTGTTGATACTTTTACAACCCCGGGAATTTTTCTTTTAATGATCGTTCTACAAATTGGTGGGATTGGTATTATGTCCATCAGTACCTTTTTCTGGTTGTTAATTGGAAAAAAAGTAGGGTTAAAACAAAGGCAATTAATTAGAACAGACCAGAACCAATTAAATCTATCTGGACTAGTTGCTTTATTAAAACAAATTGTGTACATCATCTTGATGATCGAACTTCTTGGTGCGCTTATACTGGGGACATATTTTCTAAGAGTATATCCCTCCTGGCAAGATGCATACTTGCATGGTTTATTTGCTTCGATAAGTGCGACAACAAATGCTGGTTTTGATATTACAGGAAATTCTTTGCTTCCTTTTGCCAATGATTATTTTGTTCAATTTGTGACGATGATTTTAATTATATTAGGTGCGATTGGGTTCCCTGTATGGATCGAAGTGAAGAATTTCCTTATGCATAAGGAAGAGAACATTCGCTTCCGTTTTACTTTATTTACTAAAATTACAACAACTACCTATTTCTTGTTATTGGGTATTGGCACAATCGTGATCCTGTTAATCGAATTTAGTCATTTTTTTGTCGGGAAGTCTTGGCATGAAGCTTTCTTTTATTCTTTATTCCAATCAACTTCCATGAGGAGTGCAGGTCTTTTAACATTGGATGTCAACCAACTAACACCTTCGACAGCCCTATTTTTGTCCAGTCTCATGTTTATTGGTGCTTCGCCTAGTTCAGTTGGAGGAGGGATACGAACAACGACAATTGCTTTAAATATATTGTTTTTGTTTCACTTTGCAAGAGGAAGGTCCGATATAAAAGTCTTTAATCGAGAAATTCATCATGAAGATGTGATAAAATCTTTAGTTGTATTAATGTTAGCTGTTATTTTGGCAGGATTATCTGTTTTTATTTTATCGCTGACAGAAGATGCAAGTTTAACTGCGATTATTTTTGAGGTCGCTTCTGCGTTTGGTACTTGTGGTGCTTCTATGGGAATCACAGCTGATTTATCGGTTTTAGGTAAATCATTACTGATTCTGCTTATGTTTATTGGTAGGATTGGAATTCTATCTTTTTTGTTAACCATGTCCAATAACGAAAAAGAACCAGATTTTCATTACCCAAAAGAGCGGGTTATTATTGGCTAGTTTTTTGAAATTCTAAGGGAGGTTATGGTTTTATGGAAAATAAAATTAAAATTGGAATTGTAGGTTATGGTAATTTGGGAAAAGGGGTCGAATCATCCATTCAGGTAAATGATGATTTAGAACTTGTTGCTGTTTTTTCAAGACGGGATCCTTCAAGTGTTAAACCCCTTGGAGCAAATGTGAAAGTAGAATCTGTGACAAATGTAGAGCAATATCAAGACAAAATTGATGTTATGATCTTATGTGGTGGTTCTGCAACGGATCTGCCTGAACAAGGTCCTCAGTTATCTGCTTTATTTAATACGATTGACAGTTTTGATACGCACGCAAAAATCCCTGAGTACTTTGCAAAGATGGATGAGGTAGCGAAAAAGTCGGAAAAAGTGAGCATTATTTCCGTTGGTTGGGACCCCGGCATGTTTTCTATGAACAGATTGTTAGGGGAAGCCATTTTACCAGTTGGGGATACATATACATTCTGGGGAAAAGGTTTAAGCCAAGGTCATTCTGATGCTGTCCGCCGTGTAGAAGGAGTAAAATTTGCGGTTCAATATACTATACCTATTGAGGAAGCAGTGAATCGAGTTAGAAATGGCGAACATCCAGAATTAGCCACAAGTGAAAAGCATTTGCGCGAATGTTATGTAGTACCAAAAGAGGATGCTGATACTGCGGAGATTGAGAAAGCTATTAAAACCATGCCTCATTATTTTGTCGACTATCATACAAAGGTTCATTTTATTTCAGAAGAAGAATTTCACGCTAATCATTCAAAGATGCCTCATGGTGGTTTTGTGATTAGAAGTGGAAAAACAGGAGATGCCCATACACAAATCATGGAATTCTCTTTGAAACTAGATAGTAACCCTGAATACACAGCTAGCGTATTGGTCGCCTATGCACGTGCAGCATACAAAATGAACCAAACGGGAGATAGCGGCGCTAAAACGGTATTAGATGTTCCGATTGGACTTCTATCCGCCAAATCGCCAGAAACTCTACGAAAAGAATTATTATAAGGCATAACAAAAACACAACAACTGAATTTAGTCAGTTGTTGTGTTTTTATATGCATTGCTTTTAGGTTCCTTTAGATTTTGGAGTAGTTGTTTCCATCTTGACCATTTTAATTCAATAAAAGGTTGAACAATGGCCGTTACTAACTTACTTGAGAGAATAAGCGTTAATATAAAGGAAACGATTACCAATATGAGTAAGCTTTGCATCGGCTCCAAATAATTTTCAACATTGCTTCCTCTAAATGTGCGAACGATGAATCCGTGTAACAAGTAAACATAGAGTGTATTGCGGCCCCATTTTGTAAAAAACAATCTTTTACGAGGCACAAATGCGAAAAAGCAACTCGCCATAATAAAATTCAAGGCATAAATCCCTGTTCTCGTAAAAATACCGAGAATGGTGATGTTTTGCAGCTGACTATAAGGTTTGGAACCGAGCAGCCACTTTTCATTCATGTCAGGGAAAATAACGAGTAAAATGATAACCGCCATAATTGGAATAGCAGTCATTAATCTTGCCTGAGTAGAAGTGAGCTTTTGAAAATGTTCCTTCTTTAAATAATAGCCTACAAGAAAGAATGGGAAAAACACAAAAGTTCTTGATAAGCTTAAAAAACTTGAAATCCAATCAATATAGCCGACAGCCAAGCCTATAGTAAGCGCAATTCCGATTGAATATGCTGGTTTCATCTTATTGAAAGCTAATAGCATCAAATGCCAGCAGAATAAGCTTAGTAGGAACCAAAGTGACCAATGTGGGTTTAGTAGATCTAACTCTAATGAAGATTTTCCAAATTGAAAATAATAAAAAATAGAGTAAATCGCTTGGAAAATCAAATAAGGTATAATGAGTTTTTTTGTTATTTTCTTTATATAGCCTTTTTGATAAATTCCTTTTGCAAAATAACCCGAGATCAGGATAAAGGCCGGCATGTGAAAGGAGTAGATGAATTTATAAAGTGTAGCAACGAATGTATTTGCATCGATATAAGATTGAATCAAATGGCCAAAGACGACTAAAAAAATCAAAATAAATCTTGCATTATCAAAATAAGAATCTCTATTTGCCATATCATTCACCGCTTTTTTCATGTTGTCATCATTCTACCCTTCATTATAAAGGAATAACATTACGGTTCAGTAAAGTTTAGATAACAAATATTTATCTTTTATTGAACAACTAAAAAACGACAAAAACCGATTCTTTTTTTGCTGCAAATGAAAAAATAGGATGTTTTTGCTTGGTTAACAGAGAAAGTTTAGCATTTTTAAAGGAAAATGTGAACAAATGATGATAAAGGTTAAAAAAAATGTCTACTTTTGCGAATCTATTTACTTTTAATAATAATGTTGAGATAATGGCATAGTTGAGTTTTGAGGAAATTAATTGGAGGAGAACGGGGTATGTATTATAGCGCAAAAGATCAAAAAATGTTATTAGCGCAAATTCAAGAAAAGCGGAAAGAAATGTATTTATTTGGTGAGTTATATGGTTTGAACGCAGAAAAGACAATAATTTGCAGTCAAGAATTAGACTCAATGATGAATCAATACTATCAAGCGTATCAAGTGACAAGAAACTCCAATCAAAGTAGAATTCCAAGAAAAAGCGTGAATAACCAATTTGTTAAACAACAAAAATTTCAAACAGCTAAATAGACAGTTTTACATATAAGAGATATAGAAGCGATCATAGAACGATCAATGAATCGAAAATAAAATGAATCTGCATTTATTGAGGTTCTTGTCAGAAATGCGTGATAAAGGATTGCTCCTCTTTGAAATAAAGATGTCTATACTTCAAGTGCATACAGACAATTAGTTTTTGGGGAAATGTAAGCTCCGCATCCACTGAAATGGATCGCGGAGCTTTAGTATGTTTTGCGAATGGAGTAAAATTTTGCAGTCTGGGTAAACTTACTGCTGAGGAGGGGCTTTAAATGGAGAGTAAAAAAATATCCTTAGCTGGTAAAGTTGCGGTTGTAACTGGTGCATCTTCAGGAATTGGGGCTGCCAGCGCCATGCAGTTAGCGAAAGCGGGAGCATCTGTCGCGTTATTAGATTTAAAAGAGGAAAAGGCAGAGAAGATAAAGCGGGAGATCGAGGCTCTAGGGGCTAAAGCGATGATTGTAGATGTTGATTTATCAGACCCAAAGAGAGTAGAATCTGGGATTAATCAAGTGATGGCAGAATTTGGTAGACTTGATATTGTTTTCGCGAATGCAGGAATTAATGGTGTTGTTACACCAATCGAAGATTTTGACCCAGAAGAATGGGACCATACGTTAACAACTAATCTAAAAAGCACTTTTTTAACGGTTAAATATTCTATCCCTCACCTAAAAGAAAAGGGAGGAAGTATCATCATTACAAGTTCGATCAATGGCAATCGAAAATTTTCTGGGACAGGGATGTCTGCATACAGTAGCTCAAAGGCAGGACAAATGGCCTTTGGTAAAATGGCTGCTCTAGAACTAGCTTCTTACAAGATTCGGGTGAATATCATTTGCCCAGGCGCAATCGAAACGAATATTGGCGCAAATACCCACCCACAGCAAGATAAATTGCAAAAGGTTAAAATCCCTGTTCAATATCCGGAAGGAAGCCATCCACTTGAAGGTGCACCCGGGCAACCGGAACAAGTGGCTGATCTCATCCATTTTCTGGCATCGGATGCTTCAAGTCATATTACTGGCTCGGAAATTTATATCGATGGGGCAGAAACATTACTATAAGTCGCTCATTGCTTTACTACGAATAATTAGAGCCCATAAAAAAAGAGATGACCGTTTTTGGACAAGAAAAACGGTCATCTCTTTTTTCTTAGAAAACTACTCTTGCTTTTAACAACTTTATCCATTAGGCAGACTGTGAAATAATCGTGATTTCATGATCCTTCACAATTGCTTTTAAATATTTTTCATCATTGTGATCTAGAATATAGTCTGCAATTTGATCTTCAAGCTGTTCTTGGATCGCTCTACGAAGTGGTCGTGCTCCAAAGTTAGGATGGTATCCAACCTCAAGCAATTTTTCTTTCACTTCTTCGGTTATTTCCAAATGCATATCTTGTGCAAGTAATTTACGTTGGAGTTCATCTAATAGTAATTGAATAATTTGTAGCAAATCGCTTTTTTCTAATGAATTAAATTCGATAATGCTATCAAATCTGTTCAAAAACTCTGGTTTGAAAAATGAACCGAGAGATTGAAGGATGTTTGTCTCCTTCATTGCCTCACTTTGATTAAAACCAACATGAATGGTTTTTTCATTAACTCCAGCGTTACTAGTCATAATAATGACAGTATCTTTAAAGCTGACGGTTCTACCTTGACTATCCGTGAGCCGACCGTCTTCAAGAATTTGCAAAAACATATGCTGAACATCAGGATGAGCTTTTTCAATTTCATCTAACAGAATAATGCTATAAGGATTTCGGCGCACCCTTTCAGTTAATTGACCTGCTTCGTCATGACCAACATAGCCCGGAGGTGAACCAATTAATTTTGACACACTATGTTTTTCCATATATTCGCTCATATCTAGGCGAATGAAGGCATCTTTTGTACCGAATAGTTCTTCTGTTAAAGTTTTCGCTAATTCTGTTTTTCCGACCCCTGTAGGTCCGACAAAAAGAAACGAACCAATTGGACGATACTCATCTTTTAGACCAGCACGACTACGACGGATGGCTTTGGCCACTTTTTTAACGGCTTCGGCTTGTCCGATCACTTTTGCTGCTAAATTCTTTTCAAGTTCTTTCATTTTTTGTTGTTCATCACTTTGTAATTTACCTACCGGAATGCCTGTTTTACTTTCAATAATGCTTTGAATATCTTCTGGATGAACAGTTAGCTGTGATTTAGAAGAAAGGGTACTTAGTTTTCGTTCAAGTTCCGCTTCCTCGTCTCTTAATTTTGCGGCAAGTTCATAGTTTTCTTGCTTTAATGTGTTTTGTTTTTCTTTTTCAATTTCGGCAAGTCGTTTATGAATGGCCTCATGAGATTCTTCCTTAATGGTTAAATTAAGTTTAGAACCGGCTTCATCCATTAAATCAATCGCCTTGTCAGGTAGGTATCGATCTTGTATATATCTAGCAGATAGATCAACGCACGCCCTCAAAGCTTCATCGCTATATTGAACTTGATGATATTTTTCATATCGTTCTTTTAAACCCAGCAAAATTTCAAAAGACTTTTCTAGAGAAGGCTCTAGTATTTGCACTGGTTGAAAACGTCTTTCGAGTGCGGCATCTTTTTCGATTTGTCGATACTCTTTCAAGGTTGTTGCTCCAATTACTTGCAATTCACCTCGGGCAAGAACTGGTTTTAGAATATTCCCGGCATCCATGGATCCTTCAGCTGATCCGGCCCCAACTAATAAATGAATTTCATCTATAAAGACTAGAACGTTTTTACGTTCTTGTAATTCTGTTATTAATTGTTTCATACGTTCTTCAAATTGACCACGGATCCCGGTATTGGCGACCAATGAAGCTACATCAAGTAGGTAAATTTCTTTATTCTTTAATTTGGCAGGTACATCTTGTTGGATGATTTTTAAAGCTAATCCTTCAGCAATGGCGGTTTTACCAACACCTGGTTCACCGATTAATACTGGATTATTTTTATTCCGACGATTAAGTATTTCAATCGTTCTTTTGATTTCTTCATCTCGCCCAATGACTGGATCAATTAAACCTGCTTTTGCTGCTTGGTTTAAATTACGGCCATATTGATCTAGAAAACCACCTTGTTTTGTTGGAGTTTTCACGATTTGTTGTGGGTGGCCTTGACCATTTTGAGAAAAGCCTCCAAATAAATCTTCCCAACCACCGAAACCATTAAAGCCCGAACCTAGCATGGGATTCCCCATAGAAGCTCCTAATTTTTCTTTTTCCTCTATATAACAATCGTGACATAAAGCTAATGTTTGTTTTTGTCCATTTACATTTAGGTGAAGATGAATCTTTGCCTGGTTTTCTTGACATTTAACACATAGCATACATCATCAATCCTCCATATTTTACATAATTTGATTTTAACTAACTTTGACCAATTAGTTATAAAAAAGGTGAGAGTCAACAAGAAAACTTTGACCAACTTCGACCTTATGGCTTCATTATACACTGACCTTTTTTGACTTTCAAGTAAAAAGATACTTTTTATGATTTTTTTCTAAAAGACTCATATAGATATAAAAATGGTTCATAAACTTCGAAGTAAAAAAAGAAAACGATGAAGTGAGGCAGTAAATTGAATAAGTGGACAGGGGCTTTTCAGATAGCAGCCGTATATGTTGGAACAGTTATTGGCGCAGGCTTTGCAACAGGTAAAGAGATTGTAGAGTTTTTTACTCAATATGGATTATTTGGTCTGATGTCCATATTGGTGGCAGGATATTTATTCATCTTTTTTGGAATGAAGGTGATGATAAAAGCGATTGATATTCAGGCGACTTCCTTTATGGAGTTAAACAATGATTTATTTGGACAAACATTCGGAAGAGTTATGAATGTTTTCATGACCACGATGTTAGTAGGTGTATGTGGAGTTATGCTCTCAGGAGCAGAGGCTTTATTTGTAGAGCAATTAGGGTGGAGTCGGACAGTCGGGTCTGTGATGACCATCTTCCTATGCCTGATCGTTTTATGGGCGGGAGTGAAAGGGTTATTTGCTGTAAACACATTTGTTGTTCCTACACTCATCATATTTAACTTACTATTAATGTATAGCTCACTTTCCTATCCTTTGCTATGGTCGAATTTATTGCAGTTTGCAAGTATTGATCACAGTTGGAAAGCAGTTGGATCAGCATTTTCATATGCAGCTTTTAATTTGGCACTAGCCCAAGCTGTACTGGTTCCTGTAGCAACTGAAATTAACGATAAAACAATTGTTAAGCTAGGTGGATTCATAGGAGGAGTGCTGTTAACAATCATCTTGATTTCTAGTCATATAACATTATCTACTCTTCCAGATCTTTTAGTCTATGATATTCCAATGGCGACAATTGTAAAAAATGTTTTGAGTGGGATTTATTTTGTTTATCTTTTTATTATTTATGGAGAGATCTTTACTTCTTTAATTGGAAATATGTATGGTATTGAAAGACAAATTAGCCAATTTATCCCAGTTAGAAGCATTTGGATTCACATCGCTGTAATTGCAGTCGTTTATATAATCGGTAGGATTGAATATGGACAGCTCCTTGGGTTTTTATATCCTTTATTCGGTTATATTAGTTTAATTTTTTTATTATTATTGTGGATGAAACCTGTGAAAAATAAATAAGGTCTAAGAATTGCGCATGCTATAACGGCTATGGCGCTAAGACCATAGCCGCGTTACAAATTTTTTATGCGAGTGGGAAAAGAATAAATAAAAGCAAATCAAAGATGAGATGAGAAATGATTAGAAGAGGTAAGCTTCGCTTCCAGACATAAAGCATGCCCCATATTAAACCACTAAAGAAAGCGGCTAAAATTAGGAGGAAATAGCCAGTAAAACTAAAAGCTAAAGCGTTCAGTATAGCTGCCATGATAACTGCCAATATAGGCTTTGCATAGTTCATTAATCTTTTAAGCACAAAGCCTCTCCAGAAAAACTCTTCTCCAGGAATGATAATCAAAATAAGTACAAGATATTGCCACAACCAATCCAAAGAAAAATAATCATATAAAGCACGAACTTGTTTCAAAGTATTCATTGGAAGAAACGATAAAAGATAATGACCAAATACAAATATGAAATATAGAAGGATCCCAGAAGGTAACCCAAACAGAATAGCCTGCTTTGTTGAAATCTGCTTATCGATTTTCTCACTTATAATTGTAACACTGATGAGAAATAACATCGTAGCTGTATATAAATACCAGAAGACTTGATGTTTATAATCAAAAGTAATAAAAATAAGACTATATGCTAAAAGAAGACCACCAATAAGTTTCCAATCTTTCAAATATCTTGGCATGACGAAATCCTTTCTCACAGTTATAAATCCCTTCAACTCTACCATTATAAAGGAGAAATTGGAATAGCAGAAAAAATGCAAGCGCGGCTGCTTGCATTTTCTCGAACAAACAATGCAACCCACACTCTAAGACTTTTTGGTACGTGAGAGTACGCAAGCTGTTCTTGTTGTATTTATCCACCTTTTTAGTTAGACAGTATTTTATACACTGAGAGAACTTTTAATAATTTTATAGTTTTTATGGTTGACGACAGTTTTTTCTTCTAAATCAAAATCGCGGTAATTTTCCATGTACGTTAAATTAACAATAACAGAGTTCTCGTTTACTTTTTCTACAACTCCTTGAAGGCCGTCTTTAAATTCAACAATGTTCCCGATTTCAGCAATTTTCAATCCAATCTCTCCCTCGTTCATTCATTCGCTTTGGTGATTTTCAAGGTGTCTGGATGATGTTTCTAAAATCCCTTTTTTAATTATTTCTTCATATTTTGCACTACTTTCCAAAAAAGTGCAAGAAGAAAAATGAGGACATAACCTAGATGATTTGCCTTTTGTAAAAGCGGCCGTTTTTTTCAATATTTTAAAGAAAATAGGGAAAAGGTAATAAAAGAGAAAATTTCTTTGATTTTTGCTGCTCAAAGATTGACGAAACAGGCAAAATTAGCTAATTTTGTACTGAGGGTACTTTTAACTTAGTCAAAAAGGAGACGATGTAAATGATTGAAAAACAATTTACTGTAACGGCGGATACGGGAATTCACGCAAGACCAGCAACTGTATTAGTCCAAACAGCAAGCAGATATTCCTCAGACATTCAACTAGGATTTAAGGACAAGAAGGTAAACCTTAAATCAATCATGGGAGTCATGTCACTTGGAATTGGTAAAGATACTGTTATCACAATTAGTGTAGATGGCAGTGATGAAAAAGAAGCAATGGCTGGTATTGAAGAATTGCTTGAAAAAGAAGGCCTTGCAAAATAATGTCAACTATTTTAAAAGGGATAGCAGCATCTAGTGGGATTGCCATCGGAAAAGCATATCTACTCGTTCAACCAGATCTTTCTTTTAAGAAAATTGCTATCTCGGATGCTGAGGAAGAGATTCATCGTCTTCACTCAGCATTAAATGCCGCTAAATCTGACCTAGAATTCATACGTCAACAGACTGCAAAATTAATAGGGAAGGATGAGGCGGCTATTTTTGACGCGCATCTCTTAGTTGTAAGTGATCCTGAATTATTGACAGCGATTACAGAAAAGATTTCTAATGACAAAGTGAATGCTGAAACGGCTCTAACAGAAACAACCAATCATTTTGTTCGTGTTTTTGAGCAGCTTGAAAATCAATATATGAAAGAAAGAGCTGCAGATATTACGGATGTCTCAGAGCGGATTTTAAGTCATTTATTAGGAGTGAAGATCCCCAATCCTGGTTTAGTAGCAGAGGATGTGGTGATTGTAGCAGAGGATTTAACTCCTGCAGATACTGCACAATTAAACAAGGAATTTGTAAAAGGCTTCGTAACAAACATTGGTAATCGTACCTCGTATTCGACTATGATGGCGAGGTCAATTGAGATACCTGCTGTTGTGGGAACAAAAGAAGCATCAACTTCAATAAAGCAAGGGGACTTCATTATCGTAGACGGTTTTAATGGTGATGTACATATTAATCCAACACCTGAAATTGTTCAACAATATGAAGACGCTCAACAATCCTCTGATAAAAAGAAAACGGAAAGGGTTTTATTAAAAAATTCAAACACGCAAACCAATGATGGTAGACGTGTAGAATTAGCCGCTATGGATATGGAATAATTGATGAGTTTTCAATAAGTGCTTTGTTCAGAAGCCAGATAAAAAATATGGAGATTCTGCAGCGAAGACTCTGTCCGCGTAAACAGCTGAGGAAATTTTAGGGCTTGTAAAAACAGAAACAGAAATGTAACCTAATTGTAACCATAAGTCATGTGTATATATTGGCACTAAGTGGTATACAATAAACTATGATTGAATGATAAGATTCATTCATTCTCATTTTTCCCCCTTTTTTTTACGCTGGACAAATATCCAGCGTTTTTTTTATTTAAAAAAGGGATCTGCAGATGAAATATAACTAAGAACTAGAAAAGGGTGAGCAGAATGGAGTTGGGCTTAAAAGGGAAAAGAGTATTGGTGATCGCTTCTAGTCAAGGCTTAGGAAAGGCCATTGCAGAATTATTTGTAAAAGAAGAGGCCAATGTGATGTTAGCCAGTAGGAATATCGATCGTCTCAGGAAGGTTCAATCGGAATTTGAAAAGTTACAATTAGGGAAAGTAAAGGTTACAACTTGTGATATTACACAACCGAGTCAAATTCAAGATATGATGGATGAAACCATTAAGGAATTTGGTGGACTCGATATATTAGTTAATAATGCTGGAGGGCCTCCTGCTGGTGGATTTGAGGATATGCAAGATGAGGACTGGCAATCAGCATTTGAACTAAATTTATTATCTTATATACGTATCATCCGAACCGCGTTACCTTATTTAAAAGAACAAGGAGGACGCATCATTAATATTGCTTCATCCTCAATCCGTGAACCGATTCCAGGCCTTATTTTATCTAATACATTCAGAATGGGAGTAATGGGGTTAGCGAAAACACTTGCTGATGAATTAGCTCCCTATAATATTTTAGTTAACACGGTTGCACCGGGAAGGATATTAACAGACAGGATATCTCAATTAGATGAAGTAAACGCGAATAAAAAGGGTGTTTCTATAGAGGAAATTAAAAAAGTTGCTGAAGATAGTATTCCATTAGGAAGGTCAGGAACGCCAGAGGAATTTGCTAAGGTAGTGGTCTTTCTCTCTTCAGAAGCCAATACATATATGACGGGTAGTAGCTTCTTTGTGGATGGGGGAAAATTAAGATCTGTTTAACAAATGGGGAGGCTGAAAAATATGAATCAAGAAAAAGAAACGATTGGATTTATTGGTTTAGGTGTAATGGGGGAAAGTATGGCTAGAAACTTAATAGCCAACGGATATTCAGTTTGTGTGTTTACAAGAACGAAAGAGAAGGCTAAGGAATTAATTGCCGAAGGAGCCATATGGGCAGAAAATCCTAAAGAAATGGCTGCAAATACCGAAATAATAATTACAATGGTTGGTTATCCGCAAGATGTGGAAAATGTATATTTTGGTGATGAGGGGATTTTCGCTGGGATAAAAACAGGCTCTATTGTGATCGATATGACGACATCTACACCATCTTTAGCTAAAAAGATTTATAAAGAAGGGAAAAAGAGGGGAGTTAGCGCGTTAGATGCTCCAGTGTCTGGTGGGGATATTGGGGCTAAAAGGGGCACGTTATCGATCATGGTCGGTGGTGATCAACAAACTTTTCAAGATTGTAAACCTGTCTTATCCACTCTTGGTGAAAATATTGTCTATCAAGGTCCAGAGGGATCGGGACAACATACGAAAATGTGTAATCAAATTGCCATTGCTTCCAATATGGTTGGTGTGACAGAAGCTTTTGTTTATGCTAAACATGCAGGACTAGATCCAGAAACCGTATTAAAATCAATTAGTAATGGTGCGGCAGGAAGCTGGTCGATGTCAAATTTAATTCCAAGGGTCATAAAGCGTGATTACTCGCCTGGATTTTTTATTAAACATTTTATTAAAGATATGGGAATTGCGCTTGAAGAGGCTGAGAAGATGTCCCTTCGTTTGCCTGGCTTAGAGCTTGCAAAAAGATTATATGATTCTCTTGCTGAGCAAGGGGAAGAAAACAGTGGTACACAAGCCTTAATGAAATATTGGGATCTGCCCATGGAAGATGGGGGGATCAAAGAAAGGTAGGAAAACAATCGTGAAGAATCAGCCAGAAATATTATTAGAGAGTGGTACAAATGAGTTAGAAATAATCCAATTCAAGATCAATCAACATGTATTTGGTATCAATGTATTAAAGGTGAAAGAAATTATTCTTCCAAGCCCTGCAACTCCCATACCACATTCACATCCACATTTGTTAGGAATTATTCAATTACGCGGAGAAGTGCTACCGGTTGTGAGTCTAGAGCGTGCTTTGGGAATGGAGAGAGAAGCTGAACATGATTCTTCACAGGATAAGTTCATAGTTACAGAGTTTAATAGCAAGCAAGTTGTTTTCCATGTTCATAATGTAGATCGTATTTTACGAATATCATGGGATAAAATCGAGAAGCCTTCCAATTTATATGCTTTAGACTCTTCAAATGTAATCGGCGTAATTAAAGAGAAGGATGATATGATTCTGATGTTAGATTTTGAGAAAATTATGGTAGATATTAATCCTGAAGCGGGAATTCATCCTTCTAAATTAAAAAAAGTGGAAAATAGAGAGCGATCGAAAAAAAGATTGATTGTTGTTGAAGATTCACCATTATTAAGACAACTTCTTGCAGACACTTTAGTTGCTGCTGGTTATGAGCATGTTGAATTTTTTGAGAATGGAAGAGATGCTTTAAATCATTTAGAAACGATGGTTGAACAAGGAAAGGACATACTTAAAGAAGTTCAATTAGTGATCACAGATATAGAAATGCCGCAAATGGATGGCCACCATTTAACAAGGAGAATGAAAGAAAATCCGCATCTTTCAGGATTACCTGTTATCATCTTTTCTTCTCTTATTACAGAGGATCTATTTCATCGGGGACAAGCGTTAGGAGCTGTAGACCAAGTCGCTAAACCAGATATAGACCATCTCGTTTCAAAAATTGATCAATACATCCTATAGTAAGAGAGCAAAACGGATACCGATTTAAGAAGTATCCGTTTTGTTTTATTCATTATTAAAGGGGACCATTGCTTATATCGTTAGAAAAAGCTATCTCCTAGTTTCTTGAATACAGGTTTTTGTGTATTGCTTGGTCTTTGGTCTTTATTTTCTCTTATACCGGTATATTTCTGAAGAAGTCGTTTGGCTGTATTAAGGGACATGCGGGTTTTTGGGTTGCGGGAATGCTGATTCAAATGTCCGAGATGAGGAAGTTTTCCAAAATCATCTTTAGTCGGTGGTATATGGAATAAGTAATCTCCACATTGAACTAAGACATCTGATTGTTGTTGGCTAAACTTGGGATTCCTCGAAAAGTGGAGGCCGATTTTCGTGGCTTTCTGTTCTTCGATCATTTTATTTAGAGCATTCTTTTTCAAGATGTATAAATATTTAGGATTTATTGCCGTTTTGGCATGGCGGTTGACCGTGAAAATAGCCTGCGAAAGATTGGTAACAGACAGTTCCATTGCTTTATTGGCTTGTTCATCCATTTAGTGTACACCTTTCCATTTTTATTTGTAAATATTATAGCATCTATCAACCTAAAAAGAAAGATAAGGAAAAAAAGCGCCATTCCGTATAAGGAATTCTTCCTTTATTTATTATTTCTCAATAACTTTTTAGTCGTGAGGTTTGCATTCGGGTTCTTAAGTCTTTTATAATTACATTGTCTTTCAAGAAAGGAGTTTAACAATGTCACAATTAGTAAGCATTATACAAAGGCTTGAAACCATGCAGAATAATGGAGAGCAAGAGGAAATTCCTCAACGATTATTTGAAGTGAATCAAAAAGTTTTATGCCAGGTGAAATACTTCCCTGCTTCTCATACATATGAGGTGGAGGAATATAGCAAAGATCATGACAAACAGAAATACCAATTTGATGATATTGATATGGCTGCAATTGAGATCTTTGAAATGATTCAAGAAGAAAAAGAGCGATCCTAATCAAGCATTTTTAAAAATTCGTTAAAAATACATCAAATAAAGCGCTTTCTAACCGGGTTTATGTTAAAATGGGGGAGAGTTAAGATTATAAAGAGATGAGGGATTGACATGATTTCCTTACAAAGTCATCAAAACATGAACCCACAAATAAGTGATTATATAATCCCATCCGAAAAAGTTGCTCATGTACAAATCGGGAATAACTTGGAACATGCTTTGTTAGTCTTAACAAAAAGTGGTTATTCCGCTATTCCTGTTTTAGATGCACAGTTTAAACTGCATGGATTGATTAGTTCTCCTCTTATTACGGAATCCATACTCGGATTAGAACGAATTGAATTTGAGAAATTAAGCGATAAAAAAGTGGAAGATGTCATGCAAGTTCAAATTCCAAAAATACGAGTGGATGAAGAGTTTGAAAAAGCCCTTGATTTGTTAATTGACTATCCTTTTTTATGTGTTGAAGATCGCGAAGGTTTTTTCGAAGGAATCTTTACAAGAAGGGTCCTATTAAAGGAATTAAAAAATCATTTAGTTAAATTAGATCATGTATAAATATGGCTCCCGTGAAGGGAGCTAATATTTTTAGGCCAACAGGAAGTTGGTCAGAACGGCGAAGACATGGGGACGTGGCGCCCTTAGCCCTGGTTCCAAAATTTGAACACCGCTGAACAGGCGCTTGCGTTTTTCTTAAAATGGTGAAAGGGAGATACAAATGTCTTTATCTGACTATCAGTTGCTTGTCGTGCTTGCGAAGGAAGCGAATATGCGTAAGGCGGCAGAAAAATTATTTGTATCACAACCGGCCTTATCACAACGCCTGCAAAATATTGAAAAATATTGGGGCGTAGCTTTATTTCTGCGAACGCAAAAGGGATTGATCCTCACTCCATCTGGAGAAATCGTAGTGAACTTTGCGAAAAGTATATTAGAAAAACAAGATCAAGTATTTGAAGAGCTTCAGGCCCTTCATACCCATGTTCATGGGACATTAAAAATTGCTTGTGCTTCAATCGTTGGGCAAAATTGGTTGCCCAAAGTGTTAAAAGAGTTTCTTCGTATATACCCATATGCGAAGGTTTCTTTAATCACAGGCTGGAGTAGTGAAATATTAAAAAGTTTATATGAAGGGGAAGTCCATCTTGGAATTATTAGGGGGACGACAGATTGGAAAGGAATAAAACATCATCTTTTTGAGGATCAGCTCTATTTAGTCGATCGCGAAATTCAAAAAGTGGAAGAGGTGTTGGAAACTGAACGCCCGTTTATCCAATTCAAAAGTGATTCCACGTATTATCAGGAAATTCAAGATTGGTGGCATCGGCAATTTCAGACCTTTCCAAGAAGAACGATCGTGGTAGACCAGATAGAAACATGTAAGCAAATGACGTATAATGGCATCGGGTACGCCATATTACCAGCCATTACTCTCTCCGGTTCAGAAACGGATGTATATAAAATTCCATTATTAGATGATAAACAACAGGCGATAAAGCGTGGAACTTGGTTGTTAGGGTATGAATCGGTTTTCGAACTGCGGCAAGTCAAAGCGTTTGTAGATGTAGTTCGATCATTTATCTCGAATAAACATTCATAATTTCAACCTTTGAATAGGCGAGAGGAATGCTCTCGCAATTGTATTGCTACATACTGAAGACAATGAAACTAGTTGAGCATTCTTGCTAACCACAAGACGAAGAAGAAATTTCGTTCGTTGAGTAAAAAATTTATTCATATGTTTTTGAGATGCCCATATGATTTCAAGGGTATCTTTTTTTATTTTTTTAAACAATTCCCTCGCAAGACGAAATAAAAACCATTATAATAGTCAAGGAAAAAATACATCATCATTTGGAGTGTGGAAGATTTCTTCTAATAAAAGTGCTATTCAGACTTTAGATGTAGGGAGAGTCGGATATTCGAATGAATATGAATAATTTATAAAAAAACAGTGGAAATTCATTTCGGAAACCGATATATTAAGTATCATGGCCGAAAGCCATAGAGGAGGGTGCTTTATGCAAACGTTTAAAAAATTAAAGCAGTATTATTGGCCATATAAAAAATTCTTTATCATTTCAACTGTTTTTTTGTTCCTTGTTACGGCCATAACAGTTATTTATCCAATCATACTTCAATTGACAATTGATAATGTTGTGTTAAACCAACAATACGATTGGATCGTTCCTTTAACACTGGCCTTTTTTGGGATTATGCTTGTAAAGGCGGTTGCAACCTTTTTTCAGCAATATATGGGGGATTTATTTGGGATTAACTCTGTATATAAAATGAGAAAAGTGTTATATGGCAAGCTGCAATTTTTGCCATTTCGTTATTATGATAATGCCAAAACCGGAGATTTAATGTCGCGGTTAACAGCGGATGTGGAAACTTTTCGATTCTTTTTATCTTTTGGTTTCGCAGAAATTATTAGACTTATATTGTTATTGACCGTTACATTTGGTGTTATGTTTTATTATTCGGTCCCATTAACATTTGCGACGATGATTTCATTGCCATTTTTATTTTTCGTTGTTTATAAGTTTGATAGGGCTGTTCATCCAGCTTTTCGGAATATTCGTCGTTCCTTTGGCAGACTGAATACAAATGTTCAGGAAAGTATTTCTGGGATCAATACGGTGAAATCCTTATCACGAGAAGAATTTCAAAATCAAAAATTCAATATCTCCAATGAAGACTATAAGGATCGTAATATCTTCACCTCGAATATTTGGGCGAAATATTTTCCTTTAATGGAATTCTTAGGAAACTTTTGTGTAATCGCATTGCTGTCCCTTGGAGGATATTTTGTGATCCAAGGTTCTTTAAAACCTGGTGAATTGGTTGCTTTTTATAGTTTGGTTGGTTATATTTTATGGCCGATTATGAATCTAGGATTTACCATTAACCAGTTTTCCCAATCCAAAGCATCTGGTGAGCGTTTATTAGAAATTCTCGAGGCAAAAGAGGATATTACGGATAAAGAGCATGCTTATTCGCCTGAACGTCTTGAAGGAAGAGTCGAATTCAAACATGTTTCGTTGCGCTATGCAGGTGAAGATAATTTATCCTTAACAGATATAAGTTTTGAAGCTGAACCTGGCGAGATCATTGGACTTGTTGGAGCGACAGGATCAGGAAAAACCAGTATTACTCAGCTGATCACTAGATTTTATGAAGCAGAATCTGGCGAAGTGCTTGTCGATGGAAGAAATGTAAAAGATTATTCATTAAAAGCCTTAAGAGGGAATATCGGCTTTGTATTGCAGGAAAGCTTTCTATTTTCCTCCACGATTAAAGCCAATATCGCTTATGGGCGACCAGATGCAAGTATGGAGGATATCATTGACGCAGCAAAAAGAGCTGATGCTCATGAGTTCATCACGCAAATGCCTGATGGGTATGATACGGTATTAGGTGAAAGAGGACTAGGATTATCCGGTGGGCAAAAACAACGAATCGCTATTGCGCGCGCTATTTGTCTCGATCCGAGTATTTTAATTCTTGATGATGCAACAAGTGCTGTTGATATGGAAACTGAATTTAAAATTCAAGGGGCGATGAGAGAAGTCATGCGTGGAAGAACGACATTTATCATTGCCCATAGAATTTCGTCTTTAAAACATGCAGATAAAATACTTGTATTAGAGAATGGAAGAATCGTTGAAAGAGGCACACATGAAGAACTCATTCATGGAAATGGTCTATATGAACGCGTATATAAAATTCAGTTTCAAGATCAAAAGGCCATTTTGCAAGGACAGAGAGGGTGAGTAATAGATGAAAAAAGATAAAAAACTAAATCCGCTTGTCATGGAGCGTTTTCATTATTCGACGGAACAATTGATTGATAAACCATTTAACTGGAAACAGCTGTATCGTTTATTAAATTATTTAGGTCCATACGTGAAAAATTTATTGCCAGCATCTATTATCACCGTACTGATTTCGACGGCAATCCGCCTAATCATTCCGATTATGATCGGTGTCTATGCCTTAGAGAAGGCGATTAAAGAAGAGAAAAGCATATCTTATTTAATGTGGATTGTGGGAGGTATTGCGGTCTTATATGTCATAAATTATGTAGCAAATATATATCGAATTAAATGGAGTAATGAATTAGGACAAAAAGTAATTTATGATTTGCGTAAACATCTTTTTACCCATGTACAAGGGTTATCGCACCGATTTTTTGATCAACGTTCAGCAGGTTCTATTCTTGTCAGAATCATGAATGACACGAATTCGTTACAGGACTTGTTTACGAACGGAGTTATTAATGTATTTATGGATATACTGATGCTCTTTGGTGTCATTGTCATTCTATTTACATTAAGTCCACAGTTGACCTTAGCGGTATTAGTTGTACTCCCATTAATGTTTTTTATCTCAACAACACTTAGAAAAAGCATACGTAGATCCTGGCAATATATGAGATTAAAACAATCGAAACTAAATTCTCATTTAAATGAAAGTATACAAGGGATTAGAGTTACCCAAAGTTTTACACAGGAACACGAGAATATGGCTTTTTTTGATGGAGTTAATACCGAGAACTTTGAAGCATGGCGATTAGCAACGAAAAAGAGTGCGATGTTTCGCCCGTTGGTTGATATAACGAACGCCGTGGGTACTGGGGTACTTTTATGGTATGGTGCCCATTTAATTCAAAGTGGTTCCTTGTCGCTTGGACAATTTGTTTCCTTTGCTTTCTATATTGGGATGTTTTGGGAGCCAATTTCTCGGCTCGGTCAACTTTATAATCAATTGCTAATGGCAATGGCTTCTTCTGAGCGAATCTTTGAATATTTGGATGAACTTCCGATCGTTCATGAGAAGGAAAAGCCGCTCCCATTAGGCGATATTAAAGGACATATCCAGTTTGACAAAGTGGAATTCTCTTACGATGATAAGAGAAAAGCATTAGACGGAATTTCTTTAGAAATGTTGCCCGGTCAGACGATTGCTCTTGTTGGTCACACAGGCTCAGGAAAATCAACGATTGCGAATCTCATCACTCGTTTTTATGACCCGACAGCTGGATCTGTTCGGATTGATGGGAAAGATTTGCGAGATGTTTCTTTAACTGAACTTCGTCGGCAAATCAGTGTGGTTTTACAAGACACTTTTATTTTTTCAGGTACCATAATGGAGAATATTCGCTTTGGTAATCCGGCTGCAACCGATGAACAAGTAAAGGCAGCGGCAGAAGCGATAGGAGCTGACAAGTTCATTAAAAAATTACCAATGGGTTATGAAACAGAAGTTGAGGAAAGAGGGAATATATTGTCTGTTGGAGAACGACAATTATTATCTTTCGCTAGGGCGCTTTTGGCCGATCCACGGATTATTATTCTTGATGAAGCGACTGCCAGTATAGATACGGAGACAGAAGTTCAAATCCAAGCGGCTTTACAGACCTTACTTAAAGGTAGAACATCAATCATAATTGCCCATAGACTTTCAACCATTAGAGATTCTGATAAAATTTTCGTCCTTCAACAAGGCGAGATTATTGAAGAGGGGAATCATGACGAGTTAATGGAGCACCAAGGCGAATATTATCGCTTAATAGAGGCCCAATTTAAAGTAATGAAAGCTATTTAAGGATAAAACTCCGTTTCAGTTCAAGTAGCTCATTGCACTTCAAAAAGGAGGTTGACCGATTGCGGCTCATCCTCCTTTTTATGTCATTCTCTAAGGAGTTAGACCATGTTAAGAATATCTTTATTTAATTTCTTCTATTATTGGATTGTTTCAATGATCAATGCGTTTTTACCGTTGTTATTTCGATTTAAAGGCTTAAGCCCTGCCCAAATTGGGATTGTTCTATCTGTCGGTCCCATCGTTGCTATCTTTTCCCAACCTTTTTGGGGAGTGGTATCAGATAAAAAACAGTCTGTTAAAAATGTAATCATATTTTTACTTATGGCAACACTTATAACAGGGTTAGCTGTTTTCTTCAGTCCAACTATGTCATTGTTAATCTTAATGATGATGATTTTTCACTTTTTTATGTCACCTATTCAACCTTTACTTGATAGTCTGTCAACGGTTTTTGCGAAAGAAAAGAGAGTTAGCTACGGTTCCATCCGGGTATGGGGATCCATCGGTTTCGCAATTGCTTCATTTGTTCTTGGAACGATCATTGGTATAATTGGCATTCAATATTTATGGATTATCTATTCGATCATTATTATTGGGGTTTTATTTATTGCTATTCGACTTACGGATCCGATCGTAGAAAGAAAGCCTTTGACAACGAAAGGGTTTCAACAAGCTTTTCGTAATGCCCGATTTCTTGGTTTTTTAATCGCCATTTTATTTATTGCGATCCCCCACCGAATGAACGATAGTATGTTGGCTATTTATCTAAAATCATTAGGTGCTTCTGAAGGGAGGATTGGTCTAGCCTGGACCTTTTCAGCATTAAGTGAAGCTCCTGTTGTAGCGATTATGTACATATTAATGAAAAGAATTCCGTTGCTTCTACTATTGGGAATAGCAAGTTTCTTTTATACTTGTAGATGGTTTTTATATGGCTTACTCACCGACCCCATGATGATCATTTATTCACAAGCATTACATAGTGTTACATTCGCAATCTTTATGGTTTCTGCTCTACAATATATCGCCACGATCATCCCCGAAGAGATGCTTGCAACAGGTCAAACCGCTTATTATGCTACTTTTAATGGTTTAGCCACAATCATAGGCAGTGCGGCAGGAGGATATTTGATGGAACAGTTTGGTGGGGGCTTTATATACAAAATGGGATCTATTTCCGCATTGATTGGTACACTTTTATTTATAATTTTATATGCAAAAGACAAGGGAGTGGAAAAACGAGTACAGAAAACCTAATATCCTTTTTTTGTCATGGCGACATGATATAATGGACATTATTCAGGAATGAATATTCAGATCGGAGGATCAATTATGGAAGCTGGAACAACAGCATGTTTAACAGTGGTGCGTGAAGCACCTTTCGGGTATTTTTTGTCAGATGGTGAAGAGGATGTCCTTTTACATCATCTTGAAATAAATGATTCAATTGAGCTTGATCAAAAAATAGAGGTGTTTTTATATCAAGATCATCAAGGACGGTTGTCTGCTTCACAGACGATTCCTTCTATCCAAGTGGGGAAATATGATTGGGTTGAAGTAGTCGGAATAAAAGAAGGACTTGGTGTTTTCGTTGATATAGGATTAAAAAAGGATATTCTTGTATCACTAGATGATCTACCAGATTCAATGCAACTTTGGCCTAAAGAAGGGGATAAGCTCTTCTGTACATTGGTTAAGAATAATAAAGATCGATTATTTGCAATGCCAGCAACGGATGAAGTGATGAGAGCACAAGCAAAAGAGGCGGATAAAGGTTATTTAAACCGATCTGTTCATGGGACTGTGTTCCGGGTTCTTCTTGTTGGTTCTTCGATTATAACGGATGAAGGGATTGTAGGGTTTCTTCATGAATCTGAAAGAACAAAAGAACCACGGTTAGGTGAAGAAATCGTTGGCCGGGTTATTGATGTAAAAAAGGATGGTACAATCAATATTTCTTTAATGCCACGGACGCACGAAAGGATTGATCAGGATGCAATTCTGATTTTCGATTATTTATTAGGACGTGGTGGATCGATGCCTTATACAGATAAAAGCCAACCGGAAGATATTAAGAAACGATTTGATATGAGTAAAGGGTCATTTAAACGTGCTTTAGGAAAACTATTAAAAGAAGGAAAAATTTATCAAGAAGATGGTTGGACATTTGCTAAAGAGCTAGAAAGTGGAAAGTAATGTATTATTTTGTAGGCTGGGGGAATGAGTATGAAGAAACAATTCGCGGTTATTGGTCTTGGTCGCTTTGGAGGAAGTATTTGTACGGAATTATTAGAACAGGGAATGGAAGTTCTAGCTATTGATAAGGATGAGGAAAGGGTAAACGAATATGCGGCGATTGCCACTCACGCAGCCATTGCTGATACGACAGATGAAGCGGTTCTGAAGAATTTAGGGATAAGAAATATTGATCACGTCATCGTCGCGATCGGCGATGATATTCAATCCAGTATCCTAACGACGCTTATTTTGAAAGAAGTAGGTGTCCATTATATAACAGTAAAAGCCCAAAATGATCATCACGCAAAAGTTCTTCAGAAAATTGGTGCCGACCATGTTGTACATCCTGAAAGGGATATGGGGCGACGAATTGCCCATTATATTGTTTCGAAAAATATTCTCGATTATCTGGAACTTTCTGATGAATATAGTATTGTAGAAATAAAGGTGAATGAATTATTAGCTGGACATTCTTTGATTGATTTAGATGTACGAGCTCGATATGGAATTAACATTGTAGCTATAAAACGAGGAAGGGAAATTATTGTCACTCCACCAGCAGAAGCGCCCTTACAGTCAGGCGATATTTTAATTGTGATCGGGGCAGATACAGATATTAATCGCTTTGAAAAAAAGGTGTTAGGCTAGGAAAGACGCAAGACGCCTGGGCGGTCATATAAAAAAGCGGAGGATTATCCTCCGCTTTTTTATATATGGTAAGAAAGTATAAAAAATGGCTAATGCTTGATCTAGCTCCAGCGCCCAGCGACTAGCAAACTTTCGGTGCCTTCCTACGATAAGTCAACATCGATTCACCCTTCGGGTTCATCGTGTTTCCTTTATCTCGTCAGGCTCCTAAAAAGTTTGTACGTCGCTAAACGGGCGCTTACGCTTTTCTTATTAGACTTCCATAATAATAGGTAAGATCATTGGGCGTCTTTTTGTCTTTTCATAAAGAAATGGTGTAAGAGTATCAATAATTTCTGTTTTTATTTCAGCCCATTGCGTCGTTTTTCGGTCCATTACTTTATTTAAGTGATTTGTAATGTTTTTCTGTGCCTCATTAATAAGATCCCCAGATTCTCTCATATAGACAAATCCTCTTGAAATAATATCAGGACCAGCAACAATTTGGTGAGTTTCCATGTTGATGGAAACGACAACAATCACTAAGCCTTCTTCAGATAGAATTTTTCTGTCACGTAAAACGATATTCCCGATATCCCCGATTCCACTACCATCAATATAGACGGAGCCAGATGGAATTTTCCCTGCTATGCTTCCTGCCTCACTACTAAGTGCGAGGACTTCGCCATTATCCATTACAAAACAATTTTCTTCTAAAACGCCACATTCTACGGCAGATTTTGCGTGCATTCTTTGCATCCGGAATTCACCATGAATGGGCATGAAAAACTTTGGTTTCATAAGACGAAGCATTAATTTTTGTTCCTGTTGACCTCCGTGACCAGAAGTATGGATATTATTTAACGATCCGGCGATCACGTCTGCCCCTGCTCTATATAGCAGATTAATGGTTCGGTTAACACTAATCGTGTTTCCTGGGATCGGAGATGAAGAGAATACGACCGTATCACCAGGCTGTATTTGGATTTGCCGATGTGTACCATTGGCAATTCTTGAAAGAGCAGCCATAGGCTCACCTTGACTACCAGTACAAAGAATCGTAACTTTATTGGCGGGAAGTCGATTTAATTGTTGCGGACTAACAAATGTATCTTTCGGTGCGCGAATATAGCCTAAATCTTGTCCGATCTCAATGGCGGCATCCATACTGCGTCCAAAGACAGCAATTTTTCTACCGTTTGCAACAGCCGCATCTGTAACTTGTTGTAATCTGTGAATATTGGAAGCGAAGGTCGCAAAAATAACCCTGCCTTCCACCTTACGAAAAATTTCATCGATACTGTCTCCTACACGTCTTTCTGACATTGTGAAGTTAGGGACTTCAGCGTTTGTACTATCAGATAAAAGACAAAGTACGCCTTCTTGTCCAATCTGGGCCATCTTAGTAAGGTTGGCAGGCTCTCCAACAGGTGTGAAGTCAAATTTGAAATCACCGGTATGAACAATATTACCTGGTGGAGTTTTCACAACGATCCCATATGAATCCGGGATACTATGAGTCGTACGGAAGAAAGATACGGACGTTTTTCGGAATTTAATGATCTCTTCCTCGTGAATTTCATGCAGTTGGGCCTGACGTAATAATCCATGTTCCTCGAGCTTGTTACGTATCAGTCCCATGGCAAGCTTACCTGCATATATCGGAATATTCACTTGGCGAAGTAAGTATGGGATGCCACCAATATGGTCCTCGTGTCCATGAGTGATAAAGAGACCTTTAATTTTATCACTATTTTTCAGCAAATAAGTATAATCTGGAATCACATAATCAATCCCAAGCAACTCATCTTCGGGAAATTTAATTCCCGCATCAATGACGATAATTTCATCTTGAAATTGGACACCATAAGTGTTTTTCCCAATCTCGCCTAATCCTCCAAGAGCAAATACTGCTGTTTGATCATTTTTTACAAATTTCATTATGAGTTCTCCTGTAATGTAAAGTGTGGGCTATTTTTTTCATACTCCAAATAAGCCCCTTCCAAAGCTTGAACAAATTCAATATTAATTGGGCGGTTTTTTAAAGACTTTCTTACCTCTCGCTCGCTAGTAGATTCTAAATATAAGGTTTTTGTTTTTTCACGAACGGGCATTTCTTTGAGTTCTTCTTGATAATAAACTTTAAAAATCATGTTTACCTCTCCTTATTGCATTTCTTTGTTTTTTTATATCAATTTAATGGCATGCATTATTAAAAATAAAGAATAAGCCCTCCTAATTTCAGAGGGGCTTGATTAAAAGGTGAATAGCAGGTCAAGCGATCGTTTTCTTTTTTAGTAAGTCTTTCCACTGTTTTAAAAGCTTTTTCTTGAGCTTTTTCAACATTGTGGTTCACTCCTTAATTCTATTTTAACCGATTAAAGCTGAAAGTAAAAGTAACTTATCCGGGAGAAGTCCCTTTTTGTGCAATTTATGTAAATTTATTATATGCTTTTGGATAAAAACTATCATCACCACGAGAAGGAAAAAATTGGAGGCTACTAAGAAATGAGCAAAATTGTCTTTTTTGATATCGATGGGACTTTACTGGATGATCATAAGGAATTACCTCAGTCTACTAGAGAGGCCATCATAAAATTACAGAAGAGTGGCGTGTACACAGCCCTAGCAACAGGAAGGGCCCCGTTTATGGTAGAACCACTCTTAAAAGAATTAGGTATGGAATCATATGTAAGTTTTAATGGGCAATTTGTTGTATTTAATGGAAATGTCATTTTCGAAAACCCACTACAGCCCGAAAATCTTAGCGAATTGGAAAAAGTGGCAAGAGAGAAAGGACATCCGATTGTCTATATGAATCGTTCAACACTTAAAGCAAATGTAGATTATGATCAACGTATTGAAGAGAGTTTAGGGACGTTACAATTAGCCCACCCACAATTTCATACAGATTTTTATTGGCAAACCACTATTTATCAAGCTCTCCTTTTTGTTAATAAACAAGAAGAGGCTTATACAGACCAGTTTAGTGAATTTGATTTTATTAGATGGCATGAAAATTCAGTTGATGTTATCCCAAAAGGCGGATCAAAGGCAAAAGGGATACAGAAACTTATCGAGAAACTTGGCTTTGAAATGGAAGACGTTTATGCATTTGGAGATGGCTTAAATGATATCGAAATGTTGAAAACAGTTGGTACTGGAGTAGCAATGGGGAATGCTTTACGCCAGGTGAAGGAAGTTGCAGATGTCGTGACAACCAAGGTGGATCAGGATGGGATTGCAAAAGGATTAAAAAGGGTTGGCTTGCTATAGTAACAAGAGACTTTTGAATGAGCAACGGTTTCTTGTATATAAAAAGATCTCCTTTCATCAAAGAAAGTTTGATGAAAGGAGAACATTAGCGGTCTATCGGAATGGCGCCCTCAGGAGCTTTAAGTGGATTGTCCTTATCAATATGATCATAGAACATGATGCCATTTAAATGGTCCAGTTCATGTTGGAAAACAATAGCAGACATTCCTTTTAATCGTAGCTTTACTTCTCGCTCCCGATCAATATCATAGCCTTTTAGCGTAATACGTGCATGGCGAAGTACATATCCGGGAACATCCCGATCCACAGATAAACAGCCCTCTCCCGCAGTCAAATACGACTTTTCAACAGAGTGGCTGATAATTTTAGGGTTTATTAAGGAATAGCAATATTCTTTACCATCCTCTTCCTCAAGTCGAACCGCGATCATTCTTTTAGATATATTAATTTGTGGAGCAGCAAGGCCAACTCCAGCACGCAAATTATATTTTTCGCTTAATTCAGGATCCTGACTATTAGCCAAAAATTGTTGCATTTCTTTTAAAATGCGGATATCTTCTTGCGATGGCGGCATTTTGACTTCTTGTGCAGTTTCTCTTAAAACAGGATGGCCCTCTCTCACAATATCTTTCATTCGAATCATAAAATCCATTTCCCCCCAGTCTAGTCCAAAAATATATGTTGAACAGCTAAATTCACGCTGTCCCAGCACAACGTCTTCTGACCAACATTTTGTTGGCCTAATAAAAAGTATAAATTTATCTTATTTATTCTCAAGAATGTTGTCAAATTCTAGCTATAAGGGTATAGTTTTAATGGAAGATGTTAGGAGGGTTTTAATGAAGAAACTGATTACTTTTCTGGCCATTGGTATATTAGCCGTAACGGTTGCGGCATGCTCCTCTCCGGAAGAAACTGTCTTTCAAGTTATGGAAGATGCTGCATCACAAGAAAACGCTTTTGAAAAACAGCAAAAGCCAATGAACAAATTAGAATCGGATGAGAAAGCTTTGTTTGATGAAATTATGGAACTTGGAATGAAAGAGTTCGGTCAAATTCAAAAATTGGCTGATGAAGCTTTGGTGAATTTAGATGAACGACGAAAGCTGATAGACAAAGAAAAAGAGGCGCTTGAAAAATCCAAAGAAGAATTTCAAAAAGCCAAAACAGAATTAGACAAAATAAAAGATGGGGAACTAAAAAAAGAAGCGCAAAAATTGGCGGATCTCATGGATGAGCGTTATAGTGCTTACGATACGCTCTACTCAGCCTATCTTACAGGACTTTCTGAAGATAAAAAAATCTATGAATTAATGAAAGATGAAGAGTTGTCTATGGAAAAACTCGAAAAGCAAATTGAGGCTTCTAATAATGCGTATGAAAAAGTTCAAGAAGCTAATAATACGTTCAATGAAAAGACAGAAGAGTTTAATGAGAAAAAGTTAGAATTCTATAATAAAGCTGGTTTTAACATTACGAATGACAACAAAGATTAACAGGAAACGATTACCGTGCTCCTGTTAATCTTCTTTAAGTAATCAGCCTTTGTTGTAACAAGCTAATCTATAACAGTTTTTATAGAAAAACAATTATATAACAGTAAGCTAGATAAATATAATACAGTTTGTAAAGTTAGTATTTTAAACTTTCTGTTTGATGCAGATTTATTGACGCAATTCCCGTTCTCATGTAAACTAAAAAAGTGAAAAAGTTGTTTTAGTTTTTTTGTGAAATGGATTAATACAGTTTGTTTTCCAGCATATTAATCATTTTTTGTTATTCTTTGTGAAAATGTGGAAAGCTTATACTAAGAAATACGTTTAAAATGGCGTTAAATAGTGTCATTTGATAACAATCTCTTTTTGATCCATTCCAAAATATCAATATAGAAAGGATAGGTGGCTTCAATGGCTTCAAAGAAGGCACAATTCGATGCTGAAAAAACGCTCGAAAAAATTGAAAGTCAATTTGAGATGGTCCAGGTTTTAAATGAAAAAGGCGAGGTTGTAAATAAAGATTTAATGCCTGATTTGTCTGATGAGCAATTAGAAGAATTAATGCGCCGTATGGTGTATACAAGAATTCTAGATCAAAGAAGTATTTCTCTTAATAGACAAGGAAGACTTGGGTTCTATGCTCCAACTGCAGGTCAAGAAGCATCTCAAATTGCTTCTCATTTTGCATTAGAAAAAGACGATTATATTTTGCCTGGTTATCGTGATGTACCACAAATTATTTGGCATGGGCTGCCTTTATATAAAGCTTTCCTATTTTCTAGAGGACATTTTATAGGAAACCAATTTCCAGATGGTGTTCATGCGACTTCACCACAAATTATTATTGGGGCTCAATACGTGCAAACTGCAGGAGTAGCATTAGGAATGAAAAAGCGCAATAAAAAGACTGTGGCAGTTACATACACAGGGGATGGTGGAACCTCTCAAGGGGATTTCTATGAAGGAATAAACTTTGCCGGAGCATATGGCGCACCTGCAATTTTTATTGTGCAAAATAACCAATATGCGATTTCTACACCACGTGAAGTACAGACTGCAGCTAAAACACTTGCGCAAAAGGCTGTTTCTGTTGGGATTCCGGGCGTTCTAGTAGATGGAATGGATCCATTGGCTGTTTATGCAGTTGTTAACGAAGCAAGAGAACGAGCAGTAAACGGTGGCGGACCAACTCTTATCGAGACACTTTGTTACAGATATGGACCGCATACGATGGCAGGGGATGATCCTACACGTTATCGTACTTCTGATACGGATAACGAATGGGAGAAAAAAGATCCGCTTGTAAGATTCCGTAATTTCCTTGTCGAAAAAGGAATATGGAATGAAGAAAAAGAAAACAAAGTGATCGAACAAGCGAAGGAAGAAATCAAAGAGGCGATTAAAAAAGCGGATGAAACTCCTAAGCAAAAGGTAACGGATCTCATTTCAAATATGTTTGAGGAATTGCCAAATAATTTGCAGGAGCAATATGAAATTTATAAAGAGAAGGAGTCGAAGTAAGCCATGGCGCAAATGACAATGATTCAAGCTATCACGGATGCGCTTCGTACCGAATTGCGCAACGACGAAAATGTACTTGTGTTCGGTGAAGACGTTGGCGTGAATGGCGGTGTATTCCGTGCAACTGAGGGACTTCAGAAAGAATTTGGGGAAGATCGAGTATTTGATACACCACTTGCTGAGTCGGGGATTGGCGGTCTTTCGATTGGTTTAGCAGAACAAGGTTTTCGACCTGTACCTGAAATTCAATTTTTCGGATTTATATATGAAGTAATGGATTCTGTAAATGGTCAAATGGCTAGATGGAGATACCGTTCCGGTAATACGAAACATGCACCAATTACGATTCGTTCACCATTTGGTGGTGGAGTGCATACCCCGGAATTACACGCAGACAGTCTTGAAGGTCTAATGGCACAGCAACCTGGACTAAAAGTAGTGATCCCATCCACTCCTTATGAAGCAAAAGGATTGTTAATCTCTGCTATCCGTGACAACGATCCAGTTATTTTCTTGGAACATATGAAATTGTATCGTTCATTCCGTCAAGAGGTTCCAGAAGAAGAATACACAATTCCACTTGGAAAAGCTGACGTAAAACGAGAAGGTTCCGATTTAACGATTGTGACATACGGAGCAATGGTCCATGAATCTTTAAAAGCAGCAGAAGAACTAGAAAAAGAAGGACACTCAGTTGAGGTAATCGATTTAAGAACCATTAGCCCAATTGATGTGGAAACAATTATTGCATCTGTTGAAAAAACTAATCGTGCCATTGTTGTTCAAGAGGCACAAAAACAAGCTGGAATTGCTGCGAATGTGGTTTCAGAGATTACAGAAAGAGCTATTCTTAGTCTTGAAGCCCCCGTTTTAAGAGTAACGGCGCCTGATACTGTATATCCATTCTCACAAGCTGAGGCAGTTTGGTTGCCAAATCACAAAGATATTATGGAAACAGCTAAAAAGGTACTAGACTTTTAACAACAAAGAAGAAAAGCGTTAGACGCTGGATATAAACGATTCCACCCGTTGTTTACACAAATCAACAAGGTACTATTCTAGATCTAAAAAATTTATTTAACAAAGAATTAACAGGAGGGTGAAGACCGTGTCATTTGAATTTAAAATGCCAGACATTGGTGAAGGAATTCACGAAGGCGATATTGTTAAATGGTTTGTAAAGCCAGGTGACAAAATTGAGGAAGATGATACGCTTTGTGAAGTCCAAAACGACAAAGCTGTAGTAGAAATTCCTTCTCCTGTCGCAGGTACGGTAGAAGAAATTTATGTAGAAGAAGGTCAAACAGCTACAGTTGGACAGGCTTTAATTAAATTTGATGCTCCAGGTTATGAAGATCTTCAATTTAAAGGAGATCATGGGGAAGAAAAAACGGAAGCAGATGTACAATCTACGGCTGAGGCTGGCCAAGATGTGCAAAAAGCAGAAGTTCAAACTGAACAAAAAGAAGAGGCAACGGGTGCCGGATCCCAAGCAGAAATCGAAGTAGACCCAAATAGACGTGTTATTGCTATGCCTTCGGTTAGAAAATATGCGCGTGAAAAAGGGGTTAATATTCAACAAGTAAATGGCTCTGGTAAGAATAACCGCGTACTAAAAGAAGATATTGATACCTTCTTGCAAGGAGGAGCTCCAGAAGCGAAACAAGCAGAAGCTCCAGTGAAAGAAGAAACAAAAGCAGCATCTGTAGCTATCCCTGAGGGAGAATATCCGGAAACACGTGAAAAAATGAGTGGTATCCGAAAAGCAATTGCAAAAGCTATGGTTAATTCGAAGCATACAGCTCCACATGTTACGTTGATGGATGAAATAGATGTAACGAAGCTTGTTGCACATCGGAAGAAATTCAAAGCTATAGCTGCTGAGAAAGATATTAAGCTTACATTCTTGCCATATGTCGTCAAGGCACTTGTAAGTGCGCTTCGTGAATATCCAGCACTTAATACTTCACTTGATGATGAAGCGGGAGAAATCATTCATAAGCACTATTACAATATCGGTATCGCTGCTGATACAGACAGAGGATTATTAGTACCGGTTGTGAAACGTGCAGATGCGAAATCCATCTTTAATATTTCACAAGAAATTAATGAATTAGCTGTGAAAGCAAGAGATGGTAAATTAGCTCCTAATGAAATGAAAGGTGCTTCTTGCACAATTACTAACATTGGTTCTGCTGGTGGTCAGTGGTTTACACCAGTTATTAATCAGCCAGAAGTCGCTATTCTTGGAATTGGCCGTATTGCGGAAAAACCAGTTGTTCAAGATGGTGAAATCATTGCTGCCCCTGTGTTAGCTCTATCATTAAGTTTTGACCATAGAATGATTGATGGAGCAACAGCGCAACATGCATTAAACCACATCAAACGGTTACTAAACGATCCTGAACTTTTATTAATGGAGGGGTAAGAAATGGTAGTAGGAGATTTTCCGATTGAAACAGATACACTTGTCATTGGAGCAGGTCCAGGTGGGTATGTAGCGGCAATTCGTGCCGCTCAACTTGGCCAAAAGGTGACCATCGTTGAAAAAGGGAATCTTGGCGGTGTTTGTTTAAACGTAGGATGTATTCCTTCTAAAGCCTTGATTTCTGCTTCTCACCGCTATGAGAATGCGCTAGAGTCTGAAGAATTTGGAATTAAAGCTGAAAATGTCAGTCTTGACTTTTCAAAACTTCAGGAGTGGAAAGGTAGCGTTGTAAATAAACTTACGAGTGGTGTAGAAGGTTTACTAAAAGGTAATAAAGTTGAGATTGTTAAAGGGGAAGCTTATTTCGTTGATGACCATAACATTCGTGTAATGGACGAAAAATCAGCACAAACGTATACCTTTAAAAATGCTATTATTGCTACGGGATCACATCCAATTGAACTACCTACATTTAAGTTCTCTGATCGTGTCCTTGATTCAACTGGAGCTTTGAACCTTAAAGAATTACCTGAAAAACTAGTTGTTATTGGTGGAGGTTATGTTGGTACGGAGCTTGGTACTGCATATGCTAATCTTGGAACAGAAGTAACCATTCTTGAAGGTGCGGATGACATCCTTAGTGGCTTTGAAAAGCAAATGACTTCTCTCGTTACAAAAGGATTGAAAAAGAAAAAAGTAAACGTAGTAACAAAAGCTATGGCTAAAGGTGTTGAAGAAACGAAAGATGGTGTGAAAGTTACGTATGAGGCCGGGGGCAAAGAAGAAACGGTAGAAGCAGATTATGTCCTTGTTACGGTCGGCCGTAAACCAAACACTGATGAACTTGGTCTTGAGCAAGTAGGAGTTAAGTTGAATGACCGTGGATTAATTGAAGTGGATAAACAATGCCGCACTTCCGTGAATAATATTTATGCAATTGGTGATATTGTTCCAGGCCTACCATTGGCTCATAAAGCTTCTTATGAAGGTAAAATCGCGGCAGAAGCTATTTCTGGACAACCGTCTGAAGTGGATTACATTGGCATGCCTGCTGTTGTATTCTCTGAACCAGAACTTGCAACAGTTGGTTATACTGAACAACAAGCGAAGGATGAAGGCATTGACATAACAGCCGCTAAATTTCCTTTCGCTGCTAACGGTAGAGCATTATCCCTTAACAGCACAGATGGCTTTATGAAATTAATTACTCGTAAAGAGGATGGTTTAGTGATTGGTGCTCAAATCGCCGGTTCCAATGCTTCTGATGTGATTTCAGAACTAGGTCTAGCGATTGAAGCTGGAATGACTGCTGAAGATATCGCTATGACGATCCATGCCCATCCTACTTTAGGTGAAATTTCAATGGAAGCAGCAGAAAAAGCTTTAGGTACACCTATTCATATTATGTAAAAAATAAATTTCCTAAAGAGCTTTCTCAAGTAAACGAGAAAGCTCTTTTTTTGGTTTATTTTATATATAAACATGCATATTATCTAAGAGGAGGTTTTTTATTATAAGGAATAATCCCTTCTCAGCTTCTATCTAAAATACCGTAAATCTTCAATGAAATGAGTGGAGAATTCAATGCTTCTAAAAAATTACGTTGCGGCTCTCATTCAAATCATGATTTGGGGTGGTTTCCATCTTGCACAATGGCTTTCAGGAAAAGATCGATTTCTTCCTAAAGTTCTTCTATTCCTCGTCTTTTTTTATTTGGCTTATTTAGTAGCTAAAAAAATTATCGGCTCAAATCGGGTGACCCTCCTCACTACATTAATGAGTTTATGCACATACGCATCGTTACAATGGATGTTACACCTTTTATTTCGATAATTCCCACAAAATTCAACAAAATTCGATCCCTTGAATCCTATATGTCGACAAATTATAATGGAAGTTACTTCCATGTAAAAAGGGAAAGGGGAAACTTATGAAGAAAATAATAACCATATTCATCGTTGCAGGAGTATTAGCAGGATGTGGCAATCAGAGCTCTCCAAATCAGTCGACAGAGAAGGTAGACAAGCCTTTAACTGAGGCAAACGACAAAAAAGAGCAAGATGAACAGCAAAAAGGGGAGACAGCAGAAGATAATCAATCAGAGAAGGACGAAGAATCGGAAGCTCAACCAGAAGAAGAAAAAGCCCCAGAATATGAATTAAGTGATGTTTATTCTATCGTACCAATTGATGAGGCAAACCCAAAAGTTGCCTTGCTTACGATTGATGATGCACCAGATCAATACGCTTTAGAAATGGCGAAAACGCTAAAAGAGCTCGATGCTCCAGCCATCTTTTTTGTGAATGGCCATTTTATGACCACCCCTGAAAAAGAAGATGTAGTAAAGGAGATTTATGATATGGGCTTTGAAATCGGCAATCATACGTACTCACATGAAGATTTAACGACACTATCTCCAGAGGAGCAAAAGGAGGAAATTCTCTCTGTCAATGACCAGGTTGAAAAAATTACGGGAGAAAGGCCTAAATTTCTTCGCGCTCCCTTCGGAAAAAATACAGATATCAGTAAAGGAATTGCGAAAGACGAAAAGATGGTATTAATGAATTGGACATATGGTTACGATTGGAACGCTGAATATATGAACAAAGAGGGAATTGCCGATATCATGGTTAACGCACCGGAATTAGGAAACGGTGCCAATTTGTTAATGCATGATCGAGAATGGACGAATGCGGCCTTAGAGGACATTGTAAAAGGTTTAAGAGACAAAGGCTATGAAACAGTTGACCCAAGTCTAATCAAAACTCCACGCTACAAAGAATAAAGAACTAGGCGTCAGCTTTATAGAACTGGCATTTTTACATTGTGAGGTTATCTAGGCACTTTTAGAGTGACCATATAGCTTTTCACAAGTAAACACTCGATCAACTTTTTTAAAGAAAAAGTATAGAAGTCTGAATGTAAGAAATAATAAGCGCACAGGGAGGAAGTTCGTTTGGAATATTCTTATCCATTTTCTATCGATTGGACCCAAGATGAAATTGTGACCGTCATACAGTTTTTCCAAAAAATTGAGCAGGCGTACGAAAAAGGCGTTGATCGGGATGATTTATTAGATGAATATCGTAAATTCAAAAAAATTGTTCCTGCTAAATCAGATGAAAAAAAGTTTGGAAAAGAATTTGAAGATTCAAGTGGCTATTCCTTGTATAGAACGATTAAAAAGGCTAAAGGTACTTCATCTAATCAATTAATAAAAATGTGAAATGAAAATCAGTACAAAACTTTCTCCATTAGAAAGGAAAGTACGGGCACTCTTTGAGGTACATACGTCTTTATTGTTTAATTCCATCTTGATCCGGGTACAAAATTAGCAATAGCCAATTACACAAAAACAAAGAGCTTCAGAGTAGGAAATTTCTTATCTAAGGTAAAAACCCAATTTTGTTCCTCCTTCACTTCCAACAACATATATTATAATAAGTTATTCCAGGGAATGGTAAAAATATTTCGAATAACTAAAGGGGTGTTTCTTCCATGAAACAAGTAGTGAATGCTTATCGAAGAAAAAACCTAGATAAACAAAGACTCGCCGTATTACGATTAGAGTTAAATTATGAATTAGCTGTTCTGTATGATGCATTGCAAGAAGAAAATGAGGATAAAAAGTCAAAAGCAAAACGGAAGCTTACACGCATTCGAGAAGAGCTTATTAAGCTGGAAGCTTTGTGAAGTATTTGCGAGATCGAACTTCCTTTTTGAGTAAGGAAGTTCTTTCATGTTCAACAAGAATTTTGCCAATGCCTGTGTAGTAAAACACATTGCTTGAAAACGCGGTTTGAAATCCCTATGCTATAGTAAAATATGGGGGTTAGATGGAGGGTGGAAATATGGCAATATGGCATGAAGTAGATCAAGCTGTAAAACAGTGGTTAAAGGACGCAAGAAAATCGATAGTAGAGTCGCTTGAGTCTGCATTAGACATTGATACAAAATCGAATGCCAATGATTTGGTAACAAATGTCGATAAAGAAACTGAACAATTTTTCGTAAAGCAAATTAAAGAACATTATCCCCATCACAAGATTGTGGGAGAAGAAGGTTTTGGAGATAAAATTGATGATTTAAAGGGAATTGTTTGGATTATTGATCCAATCGATGGAACGATGAATTTTGTTCATCAGAAAAGAAACTTCTATATCTCTATTGGTATTTTAGAGGATGGAATTGGCAGAGTAGGTTATTTGTACGATGTCATATTGGATGAGCTTTATTGGGCTAGTAAAGGTGAGGGGGCATTTTTTAATGAGGAAATGATCTCGCCGCTAGAGGAAGGCAATATAAATGAAGCGATTATTGGATTTAATCCGGCTTCCATCCATTCTGAACAAGCTGCTCATACGTTTATTCCGCTATTAAAGGATGTACGGGGAGCTAGATCATATGGTTCCGCTGCTATGGAATTTGCTTACGTTGCTACGGGTAGGTTGGATGCGTACATAAGCTTAGGACTCTCGCCATGGGATTTCGCTGGCGGGAAAATCATTGTTGAAGAACTTGGAGGAGTTGTAACGGATTTGCAAGGAAATCCAGTAAATATGCTTGAAAAAAGTTCCATTCTTGCCGCAAGACCTGAACTTCATAAACAGTTATGCGACTATTTACAATCATAAAAGGAATGAATAGGGAGTATTGCAAGGTAAAATTGCGGAAATTGAGCAGATTATCGAGGACTTGAATTGACCTTAACTGATCAAGGTGGTGTGAAGGTTGGAGAAAATAAAAATCGTACTTGCAAAAGCGCATGAAGAGCAAATGGAAAATTCCGACATCCAACAAGAAGTAGTGGATGTACAAAAATTCTTTGATGAGAACGACTTCCCCTTTAAAGAAGGGGCGGTTTTTTTTGTGATTTTACGTGGAAACTATGAACCTATCGATAAATCGATGACTGTAGCCGGAGTGTTCGTCAATCATTCCGGCACACCTATCAAAGCGTTGAAAGGAAGTTTGCATATCGAACTTAAAGAAAATAATGAAGCTGCATTTCGAAAAATGGACTTTCAATTCCCGCCGGAGTTTTTAGGGGAAATCAAACATAAAGAAGGTTTCATCATCCACGTAAAAGTACCGGCAGAAAGAATGCCAGAAGAGAAACGGTTGTATCAGGCAACAGAACTCGCCGGGAGGATTGATGATATTCAGGTCATTCAGTAATGGAGGACACGAGAAACAAGCATAAGAAGGAGCCGGTAAGATGACAGATGAAAGCAAACTATGGAACCTATTAATCACATCGTCCAGAAAGGCTGCCCGTCTAGGCATCATTATTCCGATTATATTTGCACTAACAGTGGTGATTACTGCTTTAACGGGAGTTTTCCTGCCGGATACATATGAGGGTTCCATCCAAGTGATGAAAATTGGCTTAAGTATCGGCTTTTTGATTATTCTAGTATTCTACCTGATCACTTGGTTCTCCTGTCTGGCTTTTTTAAGGGAAACGAAGCAGCAAGATATTGCAGATGAAAAACTACGGAGACTGATTGTGATGAATCGTGTCAGCTGTATTATATTTATGATCCCCATCATCTTTTTCGTCGGCCTGTTTGGATTCTTTAAAGTGAAGACATTCGCGGAAGGAAAAGTGCAAAAGGGAACGTTAGACCAAATTTTATATCATTATTTCATTGATAAATAATGAAGCTTAGGAGAACAATTCGACGTGATGAACACCATCAGTCAGGAAAACCTTGTGATGGAGTCTAACAACTTCAACTTTGAAACGGTAGAACAATAGACATCATTCAAAGCGATATGGCGTACATCGAAACAAGGTACACCGTATAGACGGAAATGGAGGAGCGGGATGAAAGCAAGATATGTGCTACTCACAGCCTTTTTAAGTCTCTTCATCAATGGAATCAGTCTATATAACTTGCCGATTGGATATATATCCATCTTTATCATGTTGCTTGTGTTCATTCCCAATCTATTCATGAAGATCATTTCATTTGGAAAGAACAGAAAAGCACAGGAGACGGATCACATTCTGGTGAAAGCCGCGATTGATTTTGAGAAAAATACCCATTCGAAAGCCGCTTATATTTTTTGGATTCTGATGATGTATATCGCAGGCGGTGCGCTGACTTTTTTTCAGATCCATCAATATGATTATATCGATGCCCTTGTCACGGGCAATATTCACTGGTCTGTTTTTTATACCGCTGCCCCATACTTGATTGGGACGGGATATGTTCTCTTTGTCGCAAGCCTGGTGATGATGACGATTCATTTCCGGAAAATTTTCCGTGAAGCAGGTATGTTCAAGAAACATGAGGGTTCCAAGTATGTGGAAAGTGACGGAAAGTAATTGCAGATCATCCGGAAGATGAGTGAAGAGGATGTAGTACAGCCGGCGGCAATGAGAAAGTAATCTCAGAAATAAAGGTGGAGTTCTTATGAAGGATAAGAATGTACGGACGGGAAAATTATTATCAAGAATCGGCGGTATCATTTGTTTAGCTATCGCTGGTGTCATGCTTATCAGATTAGAACACGGTATAAAATTCATACCACTATCCCCACACGGAACAAGCGCTGGTATAAAATCTATACCACTAACCTAGATCGCTACGGATTAAGTAGTCTTCATTCAGTGGGGTGTCCATTCCCACTGAATGAAAATATCACTTATAAATTACCCTCTTTTTGCAGTTTTTTCTTCTGTTTAAATCCATACATCATAGCGAGACAGAGGATTATAAAGCACAAAACAATGCCTACCCAGCTATTTTCAGCTAAGCAAATTCCCATGCCCATGATTGAAAAAGCCGCAACAGTGGCTAATATTAAAAAATTCCACTTTATACCGCCCATGAATGTAGCCTCCTTATTAAAAAATGCTCAATCTTACATGATCCTATTCGAACTAGGGAAAAATTAAATTTGTACAAGCTCCTTTTATATTGTACAAAAAATATTACAAATTCTCCAGCGTATGTGGTATAATAATTCGGTTAATGATAAAGTGAAACTTCAATCAGATGGAGGCGTACTGGAAGTGCGTCACGAATATGAAACAATGTGGAAGTGGTTATCTTAGTCTGCTCCCTCATCCCCACTGATTGTTAGTTGAACCAATCGGGATAAAACTGAAATGTTTATCCGTGACATAAATCAGACGATCTTTAAATATATAGGGAGGAACCACTTTTGAACCATAGAGAAAATATCAGAAATATTGCCATAATCGCTCACGTTGATCATGGCAAAACAACACTAGTCGACCAGCTATTAAGACAATCGGGAACTTTTCGTTCAAATGAACATATTGAAGAAAGAGCAATGGACTCAGGTGATATTGAAAGAGAACGTGGAATAACCATTTTGGCTAAAAATACAGCTATCCAATATAAGGATACGAAAATAAATATTTTAGATACACCAGGCCATGCCGATTTTGGTGGCGAAGTGGAACGGATTCTAAAAATGGTAGATGGTGTTTTACTTGTTGTTGATGCTTATGAAGGATGTATGCCGCAAACTAGATTTGTTTTGAAAAAAGCGTTAGAACAAAATCTTACACCGATTGTTGTAGTAAATAAGATTGACCGTGATTTTGCAAGACCTGCTGAGGTTATTGATGAGGTCCTTGAACTTTTTATTGAACTTGATGCAAATGACGAACAACTTGAATTCCCTGTGATTTATGCATCGGCCATTAATGGTACTGCAAGTAAAGATCCTGAACAACAAGATGAAAGTATGGAAGCATTATATGAGACAATCTTAGATTTTATTCCGGCTCCAATCGATAATAGGGAAGAACCGTTGCAATTTCAAGTTTCTTTACTTGATTACAATGACTATGTGGGAAGAATTGGGATTGGCAGAGTATTCAGAGGAACCATGAAAGTGGGCCAACATGTTGCTGTTTTAAAACAAGATGGTACAACGAAACAATTCCGTGTAACCAAAATGTTTGGATTCTTAGGATTGAAGAAAATCGAGATCGAAGAGGCTTTCGCAGGTGATTTGATCGCTGTATCTGGTATGGAAGATATTGATGTAGGAGATACGATTTGTCCAGTCGAACATCAAGAAGCCTTGCCAATTCTTCATATTGATGAACCAACACTTCAGATGACATTTCTAGTTAATAATAGTCCTTTTGCGGGAAGAGAAGGGAAGTATTTAACTTCAAGGAAAATTGAAGAAAGACTGATGAATCAATTAGAAACAGACGTAAGCTTAAGAGTGGAAAATACGGAATCACCAGATGCCTGGATCGTATCAGGACGTGGTGAGCTACATTTATCCATCCTAGTTGAAAACATGCGTCGTGAAGGCTATGAATTACAAGTATCAAAACCTCAAGTTATTATAAAGGAAATAGACGGTGTTAAGTGCGAACCAATTGAGCGTGTGCAAATCGATACACCCGAGGAGTATACAGGAAGCGTGATTGAATCCTTAGGCGCCCGTAAAGGGGAAATGCTTGATATGATTAACAATGGAAATGGACAAGTTCGTCTTATTTTCCATGTCCCCGCACGTGGGTTAATTGGTTATACGACAGAGTTCATGACTTTAACAAGGGGTTATGGCATTTTGAATCATACCTTTGACACTTATCGCCCAATGGAGAAGGGCAGAGTAGGAGGACGCAGACAAGGTGTTCTCGTATCTATGGAAACAGGCAAAGCTTCTACTTATGGGATTATGCAGGTGGAAGACCGAGGAACGATTTTTGTAGAGCCAGGAACAGAAATTTATGAAGGTATGATCGTTGGGGAGCATAATAGGGAAAATGATATCACAGTCAATATCACGAAGACGAAGCATGCGACAAACGTTCGATCTGCAAACAAAGATCAAACATCGGTTATAAAGAAACCTAGAATACTTTCCTTAGAAGAAACACTGGAATATCTGGATGATGATGAATATTGCGAGGTTACTCCAGAATCGATACGTTTACGTAAAAAAATATTAAATAAAAATGAGCGGGAGAAAGCGGCAAAAAAGAAAAAGACAACACAGATCTAAAATTTTGGGCTTTCCCGTTTATATATGTTATGATGGGTTTGAAACACCCTTTATAGGGAGTTTCACCCTCAAAAGTAAGGATCAAAGGCTAAATTCGCGACAGCAATCGCCACGCCTTTGTGACCTGCATCCTGCAGGCCTAGGGAAGGGGAGAGTGAGAATCAACTTTTACCTTATGCTAAACCAATTGTATTTGTTGGGGTCTGTTAACGCCGATCAAATAGCGATCGAACGGTTTTCGCCAACATTAAAGTTCTACTATACATTGACCAATAATCCAACTGCTACGAATTGGCTGCTTTGGATGACGATTACGGCATTAGCGATTCTTGTATATAAGCTTGGATTTGCAAAGAAATTACCAATATTAAAATCACTGATTATCTATCTTTTTTTAATCGTAGGTTGCCTGTTCTTAACTTTTTTAGCGATATTCCTACCAATTACAGAAGGGCTTATGGTAGCGGCAGCCATCCTTATCATTTATAAAATTCGCTTGAGAAGAGAGAAAAAGGCAGGTACGGTATAAGAAAAGCGCAAGCGCTAGATCCGGCATGAGCCAAATTTCATACTTTTTTCCTTTTAAAAAAGAGGCCATTGACCACTTCCGTGGGATAGCCTCTTTTTTGCATATAAATAAATCTTAGAAATCTACCCTTTTCCTATGATCATGAAATAAGTGGAAATTCTCATTTTGTTTCCTTTTTTCAGTATTTACTCTTATTCGTTCATAGCACTTAGGACACATATAGGTATGAATAGGTCGATTTCGTAGTTTTTTCGCAAGAGATGAATCATCTTCTAAGGTGTCATGCACGTGACAGATAACACATTGTACTTTCATTTGCTCACCTCTGGATGAAAAATAACGATCTTCATTCCAATTATAACATGAAACAAATGAAGTTACTGATTTTTATCATTGGATTGTTCTTTTTGTATCCGTTGGATGTCCTGATCGTTTTGCTGATCCTTTTCATTTACTTCAACTTGTGGATTTTTCCCTTCTTCAGGTAAAGGCACATCAGGTATTATGCGACCAACAATATCAGCCAATTCATTCAGGACGCCTCTAATTGGCTTACCAGCACGAGCATCTTCACCGACTTCCTTGAGTCGAGCATTTAAATCAGGATCCGCTACGACAATGGCTCCTGCGCCCTGTGGATCATGTCGTAGGCTTTCTGTGACCGAGTATTTGATTGTTCCGACCTTTGAACGCTCTACGTCCTGGTCGATGTCGATCCCTACAACGGCTAAATTCCCAATGACAACAGCTGTTGCATTCTGAACATCAGGAACACTTGCGGCAAGATTTGCTAAGTGATTAGCTCTTTCATCATCTGTATAATTTTGCCCCTGATTATAGTCAAGATGACTATCTTGAACAGACACTCCTCTAGGTGCTACATCCGTCTCACCAATGTTTTCTTGCTTCTGAGAGCAAGCCGAAATACTTAATACAGCCATAAGTATAATAAACGATTTACGCAATTGAACCCCTCCAATATATAATTTCTTTACTTCTTGAGGTTAATTTTTGATATATCTTCTAACTTTATGCAGAAGTTCATATATTTCATTAAAAAGGGTCCCCATAAGTAAGTTTAATGAACCGGTGACTGATCCAAGACATAAGATATGAAAAGCGTAACACTTCTTTCAAATATCTGAATGGGATGTAAGGCATCTATAATAGTACAGTGCCAACCTTACGCCTATGTTTCATAAGACGAAATTATAAATTTGCTAGGCGTTGAAGCTAGATCGAAAAAAAGGGGCAGGAGGCATCAATATTGAGCAAAATATATGTTTTAGATACAAATGTCTTGCTACAAGATCCAAATGCACTTTTCTCATTTAAAGAAAATGAAATTGTGATTCCGGCCGTTGTACTGGAAGAGGTAGATGCAAAAAAGCGTTATATGAATGAAATAGGTAGGAATGCAAGACAAATTGCAAAGCTGATAGATGGCTTTAGAGAACAGGGAAAACTTCATGAAAAAATCCAGCTTTCAAATGGTGGAAGTTTAAGGATCGAATTAAATCATCGCTCTTTTAAACAGTTGGAAGAAGTTTTCTTTGAAAAGACGAATGATAATCGAATTTTAGCTGTTGCTAAAAATATTGCACTTGAAGAAGAAGCGAAAGCCGATGGGAGGCCAGTCATATTAGTGAGCAAAGATGCCCTTCTTCGTGTAAAAGCAGATGCTCTAGGGTTAGCTGCTGAAGACTTTTTGAATGATCGAGTCGTTGAATTGGACCATTTATATACAGGTGTACAAGAACTGTATATTGATATACACCAGATTAGCTTATTTTATGAACGTGGGGAGATATCCTTATCTAATTGCACGAATGAGCGATTCTTTCCAAATCAATTTGTCATTATTAAGGATGAGTTAGGTAGTTCGACTTCTGGAATTGGCATGATCGATGAGACAGGAGTGATCCTTCAAAAACTTTCCGCACAAAATGAACTAATTTGGGGAATAAAGCCAAAGAATGCAAGACAATCGATGGCATTAGAGTTGCTATTAAGGCGGGATATTCCACTGGTAACATTAATCGGAAAAGCAGGTACAGGCAAAACATTGCTAACTTTGGCGGCAGGATTGATGCAGACTGAAGATTTACGAGTATATAAGAAGATGTTCGTCGCGCGACCAATTATTCCGGTTGGAAAAGATATTGGTTATCTCCCAGGAGAAAAGCAAGAAAAACTTAGACCGTGGATGCAACCGATCTATGATAATCTAGAATTTTTATTTAACACCAAAAAACCAGGAGAGTTAGATGCGATTTTAGCAGGAATGAGCTCCATTGAGGTCGAAGCACTCACATATATTCGCGGGCGTAGTATCCCTGATCAATTTATTATTATTGATGAAGCACAGAATTTAACGAAACATGAGGCTAAAACGATCTTAACAAGGGTAGGGGAAGGTAGTAAAATTATCTTTATGGGAGATCCTGAACAGATTGATCATCCTTATCTAGACGAATATAATAATGGTTTAAGTTATGTACTTGAAAGCTTTAAAGAGGAAGCAATAGCAGGGCATATAAAATTGGTAAAAGGGGAACGATCACATCTTGCTCAATTAGCTGCAGACTTATTGTAATAACAGAACTACCCGTTTAGCGGAGTAGGCCGAAAAGCGGATAAATAATACAAGTTGGTGGTTTTTTCCAGCTTGGCTTGGCTCCGCTCACTATCCTAGAAAAGACAGAGGGAGGACCATCTGCCTTAATTAAGTGTTATTCTACGCGAAAAGCTTTGACATTCTTAATAGGCTGATCAAGATTAGAACCATCTGGAAAAAGAATATGGACAGGTCCATCTTCTTTTAGAGCCTTTCCTTTATTTGAGAATTGTACAAGGATATTATACCCTTCTTCTAAAGGAATAGAGACATCTTCAGTATTTGTCTCAAATACGAGAGTGGTTGCTTCTGGAGCAGGTTCTGCGTTTTTAAGAAAGGGTTCTAACTTAATTGCAAAGGTGCTTGTTAACATTTTCGCTTTTTCATATCTTTTTCGCGTTTTTTGTGGTGCGGCACCCTCTTTAATAGTACGATCCCAATGCTTGGATACAGTCGTTCCATCCTCTGTTAAACGATCTTGTTTTTTATCTTCAGAGAAGTATGTATCTAAATCAATGCGACGATCATCAAATATCCAAGCCCCAACATCCAATGTTATCGGAAATTTAACATTTCCTTTTATGGTCATGATCAAATCCATTCTATAGCCCCCCTTATCATTAGGCCTGCAGCAGGCAGGTCACAAAGGCGTGGCGATTCTTTTCGCGAATTTAAGCCTTTGATTCTTACAAATGTCAATTATAGCGTGAATGAATCAAAAATTAAAGTCATGAACATAAAAAGATATTTTTGGTGGGGAAATCAAGAGTTGAAATAGATGTAATGGTCTTTACTGTTGCAATTTCACTGGTTTAGTTGTAAAATTTAGTAATAGTATTGTCCTCATTAGATTATGAGCGGACAGGCAAGGAAGAGAATATATTTTGTTCTTATGAATAAGGGGGATTAAATGTGGTGTCGGATATGAAAGTTGATCATCGGGAAAAAGCCCATGCACTATTGAAGGCAGATGCAGAAAAAATTCTCCGTCTGATTCAAGTGCAAATGGACAATCTAACAATGCCGCAATGCCCTTTATATGAAGAAGTTTTAGATACACAAATGTTTGGCTTGTCTCGCGAAATTGATTTTGCTGTTCGTCTTGGACTAGTCGATCCAAAATATGGAAAAGAATTAATGGATTCTCTAGAAAGACAATTATCTGTTCTACATGAAGCCTCTATTAGAAAGTAAAGGATGCGGTTTAGGCATAGCCCTTTTTGTATAAACTCAAACAGTTTTTTGAAATTGTTTGAGTTTTTTAAGATGTGGAAAGTATCTCTGCAAACTGATTCATAGATTGGAAGAATTTTATGCTGAAAAAAATCCTGAAATCATATGATTATTCAATTATTATTATGTACATACTTTTATCTCTATTTGGCCTCATTATGGTGTATAGTGCCAGCATGGTCATTGCCATCCAAAAATATGAAGTTTCTGCAGACTATTTCTACGAAAAACAAAAAATTAATTTGCTTATTGGTTTTTTCATTTTTTTGTTTTTTGCACTTTTCCCATATAAGGCTTTTAGAAATAAAAAGTTTCTTATCGTTACGACAATACTATCTATCGGTGGATTATTAGCCGTTTCCATGATTGGCCATACGAGTAATAATGCTCAAAGTTGGATTAAACTGATAGGAAATAGAACTATACAGCCTTCGGAATTTGTAAAGTTAAGTGTGATTATCTATTTATCGGCTGTTTACGCCAATAAACAGAAATATATTAACCAATTTAATGTTGGAGCATTGCCCCCAGTTATTTATCTTGTTGTTGTTTGCTTCTTAATTAAGATGGAACCGGATAATGGAACAGCTATGATTACTTTTTTGATCGGGATGATTATTATTGTTTGTTCAGGTATGGGGTTTCGAACAATTGCAAAGTTATTAATGATGGGGATGGGCGTTTTTCTTGTATTACTCCCTTTCGCTCTATTAAAATTTGACCGGATTTTCACATCAGGAAACATGAAAAGAATAAGCGGATTTCTCGATCCGTTTGGTACGAAAGGGGATGAAGGGTTTCAACTTGTAAATTCCTATCTTGCCATTGGATCAGGGGGATTAAAAGGAGTTGGCCTTGGCCAAGGGATACAAAAGTATGGTTACTTACCAGAAATACATACAGATTTTATTATGTCGGTTATTTCTGAAGAGTTAGGAATCTTTGGAGTAGGTTTTGTTGTTATAGGGATTGCTTATATTGTTTTACGAGGAATTTTGATTGGAACGAAATGTCAGGATTCATTCGGGAGTATGCTTGCAATAGGGATTGCTTCTATGATCGGAATCCAAGCCATTATTAACTTAGGAGGCATGTCTGGTCTGCTCCCAATCACAGGAGTTACACTGCCATTTATAAGCTATGGAGGATCATCCATAATCGTCTTATCGATTGCGATGGGACTACTGGCAAATATTTCTATGTTCTCGAAGTATGATGAGAAATATCGCACAGAAAATAGGAAAGAGCACCCAAAATCACAGAAGGACCGTTCTTCTGTGCAAACTAATTTTCAACCTAAAAGACCCTATCAACACTTACATTAAAAGAACCATGCACACTGTTGTGCATGGTTCTTTTAATGTGTAACTAATTTATTTGGATCAACGGAATGTTTTTCTTCTGGCTGAATTTGGTGTTTGGCCATATTACTCCTATTACGGGACAAGAGGAGTAGGAAATAACATAATAACCCGAATAATAGTGATATAAAGATCGCGTGTAGTAAGGCAACAAATAGATTTGCTTTTGTAAAAATCACACTTGCTCCTGAAATGGCTTGAAGCGAGACAAGAATAAAGGCAATAATCCAGCCAAAGTAGAGAACTTTTTGATGTTTATAATGCCGAATAGCCAGTATCGTCACATATCCAATCCAAAGAAAAATAACGGCAGCAGCTGTACGATGCCCCATCTGAATCCATTGATACATATTAGTAGGTAATGAAAACTCTCCATTTGTACACAGTGGAAAATCTGAACAAACTAAACTTGATTCGGTATGTCGCACAAGTGCCCCAGTATAAACCACAATATAACTGTATATGGTTAGACTGATAATGTGAAACGTCATTCTCTTGTCGATGATTAGTTTGTTCGTGTCGAATTTTTTATCGACTTCAAAAATAAGTAAGGTAAGTAATAGTACCGCAGCAAAAGAAATAAGGGAGATACCAAAATGCAAGGCCAAAACAAAATCAGATTGGGGCCACAGCACTGCAGCTCCACCAATTAATGCTTGGATAATTAAAAAGGAGATCGATAAGATCGCTAGCAATTTTGTTTCCCTAACCTTTCCGATTGCCTTCCAAGCCCAAATAGATAAAATGGCAACTAAAATGGCGGCACTTCCTGAAACAAGTCTATGAGAGAATTCAATTAACAATGCGGGTGTAATATCATCCAAAGGAATTAGTTTCCCGTTACATAATGGAAAGGAGCGTCCGCAGCCCATGCCTGAATCGGTTTTTGTTACTAAAGCTCCACCAAGTAACACTCCTAACATTACGAGTGAAGTTAAAACAGAAAACCATTTTAATTTTCTACTCAATTTTTCACCTTCTTTAAAAGAACATAATAAGTTAACTTTTTGAACATCCTCTTTTAAATACACATTTCATTACCGATACTACATAAAGGAGAGAAAAAAAACAACTGACAATATTGTTACAGCTCGTTCAGCAAAGCCCAAAGCTTGAAAGATTGTCCTTTATTTGGTAAAAATAAGAAGGAAGATTCATTTGTTTACTATAGTTGTCACATTTTCGACATAAAAACATTTCTCTTTATCTCCATATTCGCAAGAAATTATGCTTTAATAATCCATTGGAGGCTTTGATTCTTCAACCTTAAATGAAAAGAAAAGTGAGATATGAAAATGCCAATGCCATAATCGAGTTAAATTAGTGAACAAATACTGAAACTTTCGTTAAAAGCAAGCAATGTTAAGCAAAATGCATTATAGTAAATGATGGAAGAAACTTTTAGAAAGGAGGGAATAAAAATGGGAGATAGTCGTACATTAGCAAGTGTGGAAAGAACTGTACATCCAGCTAGCACAAAATGGAAAGATTTTACGGCACTAATTAAAATCGGCATTGTGAATTCCAACCTCATTACCAGTTTCACTGGATTGTGGTTAGCCTTTGTTTTTACGGATGGACACTTCCTCCAATCATTAGACACCGTTTTTTATGCTCTCGCTGGTTCATCTTTAATCATGGCAGGTTCATGCGCCTTGAATAATTACATAGATAGGGATATAGACCACATTATGGAACGGACGAAAAAAAGGCCGACAGTGACAGGGAAAATAACTGGTTCTAAAACCTTAATCATTGGCTTTAGTTTCATCGTAGTGGGATTAATATTTCTCTTCCTGACCAATATCATAGCAGGTATCCTTGGAGTCATTGGGGTTTTCAGCTATGTAGTAGTCTATAGCATGTGGGCGAAACGGAATTATGTTAGTAATACAGTTATCGGCAGTCTTCCAGGAGCGATTCCACCTCTAATTGGTTGGGCTGCGGTTGATCCTTCATTGCCTACAATGGCTTGGATGTTATTTTTACTAATGTTTATTTGGCAGCCACCCCATTTCTATGCGCTTGCAATGAGGCGAGTAGAGGAATATAGGGCTGCTTCTATACCAATGCTTCCCGTTGTAAAGGGTTTTTCTGTAACCAAAAAACATATTATGTTTTGGGTGGCATTGCTATTACCCATTCCCTTTTTTATGATGTCATTAGGAATCCCATTTGTAATATTTGCCACTGCCTTGAATATTGGGTGGTTCATTATGGGTATGATGGGTTATAAGAAAAAAGACGATGTTAAATGGGCCAACGGAATGTTTATTTACTCACTAAACTATTTAACCATTCTTTTTACGGCGATGGTAATCTTTTCAGTTATCTAGATGACTGCTATTGCCTACGAAAGTAAGAAAATAAGACAAAATCTACTTTATCATTCAAGGTTATATTTCTAGGGAATTCTTTCTTACTTTATAAGAAATCCATATAATTACAGGCATGTCTATAGCTGCCAAGACATTTTACGAAAGAGGGGTTTGATTACATTATGAAAAAATGGCTGCGAAAATGGCGTCTTGCTACGGTCATAGCGGTTTTGGCGCTAGTCCTATCAGGATGCGGCGAGCCGTTTCTCTCTGCTTTAAAACCGGCCGGGGAAGTGGCAAAACAGCAATATGACCTGATTTTATTCAGTTTAGGCATAATGACTCTAGTTGTTATTGTCGTAGTGGTACTATTTGCAATTGTTTTAGTCCGTTTTCGCCGGAAAAACAATAGTGAAATACCTAAACAAGTTGAAGGTAGTCACACATTAGAAATCATTTGGACTGTTATTCCGATCATCATTATTTTGGTTCTTGCTGTCCCTACAGTTGCTGCTACTTTTTCACAAGGTGATGTTTCAGCAATGGATAAGAAGGACAAGGATGGAAATCGGGAAAACCTCGTTGTGAATGTACGGGCTCATTTGTACTGGTGGGAGTTCGAATATGAAGATTTGGGAATTTTAACAAGTCAAGACTTAGTCATTCCAACAGATCAAAAAGTGTACTTTAATGTTGAATCTGCTGACATCAAGCACTCTTTCTGGATTCCACCACTAGGCGGAAAATTAGATGCTAACCCAGAAAACGTGAACAAATTTTTCTTAAGCGTTGATCAGGATAAAGCGGATGAGGTAAATAATATTTTCTACGGAAAATGTGCGGAGCTTTGTGGTCCTTCACATGCTTACATGGACTTTAAAGTTAAAGCTATTCCACAGGATGAATTTGATCAGTGGGTTGCAGATATGCAAAATGCTGAAGAACCTGTGCCAACTTCTGAATTAGCGAAAAAAGGGGAAGAGGTATTTAATGACAGCTGTATTTCTTGTCATGCTGTAACACCTAGCAATGATACCCCGCCACAAGCAAGAACAGCGCCTAATTTAGCGGATTTCGGTAACAGGGAAACGGTCGCTGGGATCTTAGAACATAATGAAGAAAGCTTGAAAGAATGGATAAAAGATCCAGAACAATTTAAGCCAGGAAACAAAATGACTGGTGCTTATCCAGATCTTAAAGATGATGAATTAGATGCATTAGCGGCTTATTTGATGGAATTAAAAGTTGGTAATGAATAAAACAGTCCCAAGTATTTAAGGAGGTTAAATTGTGAGTACAATTGCTCAAAAGCGAGGCTTCGGTGCCACTCTTTGGGACTACATGACAACGGTAGACCATAAAAAGATTGGTATTCTGTATATCGCTGGTGGAGGATTTTTCTTCCTATTAGGCGGTATTGAAGCTTTAATTATACGGATTCAACTCGCTGTGCCAAACAATGGTTTTGTTAGTGCACAAACATTTAACGAAGTAATGACCATGCATGGAACAACTATGATCTTCCTGGCAGCCATGCCGATATTGATCGGGTTAATGAACTTAATTATGCCCCTGCAGATCGGGGCGCGTGATGTGGCATTTCCATTTCTAAATGCTTTAGGTTTTTGGTTATTTTTCCTAGGTGGAATTTTACTGAATACCTCATGGTTTTTGGGTGGGGCACCGGATGCTGGATGGACATCTTATGCATCTCTTGCACTTAATTCTCCCCATCATGGTGTTGATTTCTATGTAACGGGTATACAAATTTCTGGTTTCGGAACGCTAATGGGCGGAATTAACTTTCTCGTTACCATTATTAATATGCGTGCACCAGGTATGACCTATATGAGAATGCCAATGTTCACGTGGACAACATTTGTTGTTTCTGCATTGATTTTGTTTGCATTCCCTCCGTTAACCGTTGCATTATTCTTGCTAACATTTGATCGCTTATTTGGCGCAAACTTTTTTGAAGTGGCAATGGGTGGAAACACGATTATTTGGGAGCATTTCTTCTGGATATTTGGGCACCCTGAAGTATATATCTTAATATTACCGTCATTCGGGATCTTCTCGGAGATTTTTGCGACGTTCTCTAGAAAAAGACTATTTGGTTATTCCTCTATGGTCTTTGCGACGGTACTAATTGGATTTTTTGGATTCATGGTTTGGGCTCACCATATGTTTACAGTTGGACTAGGTAATATCGCCAACGCGATCTTTGCCGTAGCTTCCATGGCAATTGGAGTGCCGACCGGTATTAAGATTTTTAACTGGATCTTTACGATGTGGGGCGGCAGTGTCAAATTTACGACACCGATGCTCTATGCAGCTGGATTTATTCCTTCTTTCGTAATGGGGGGAGTAACAGGAATCATGGTTGCCGTAGCGCCTGCAGACTATCAGTTCCATGATACCTACTTTGTTGTAGCTCACTTCCATTATGTTATTGTTGGTGGAGTGGTATTAGCCATTTTGGCTGCAGTCCATTTCTATTGGCCGAAAATGTTTGGCACAATGTTAAATGAAACATTAGGTAAAATTGAGTTTGTCTTATTCTTTATTGGTTTCCATTTAACTTTCTTTATTCAACATTTCCTTGGTTTAATGGGAATGCCAAGAAGAATTGCTACATTCTTAGATGATCAGGGATTGAATACAGGAAACTTAATCAGTTCGATCGGTGCAGCTTTCATGGCTGTAGCGGTATTGATTTTGCTTTACAATATTATTATGACCCAAGTAAAAAATGTCCGTGTTGGCAACGACCCATGGGGCGATGGACGTACTTTGGAATGGTCACTACCATCACCACCGCCATTTTATAATTTCAAACAGTTGCCTTTAGTACGCGGTATTGACACATACTGGATTGAAAAAATGGAAGGTAAGCAAGAAGTGACTCCGGCTGAACCTGTTAATGACATTCATATGCCGAACGGTTCTATTTTCCCGGTATTTATTTCCCTAGGCTTTATGATTGCTTCTTATGGGGCGATCTTCCGTAATGATCATGCATGGGGAGATCCTGTTTTGATTATCGGTCTGATTGTAGCATTTGGTTCTATGTTACTTAGATCTTTAAAAGATGATCATGGCTTCCATATACCAAAATCGGAGCTAGTTGATAAAAAGGATAAGGGGGTAAAGGCATAATGCATGTTGAAGAGCAATTTACACCCAAAACATGGCCTGAGTCACCCGAAAGAGCAACTCTGGAAGGGAAAAATAAATTTTTGGGATTTTGGTTCTTTCTTGGAGGCGAAACAGTTCTATTCGCTTCCCTGTTTGCAACATACTTGGCATTGAAAGACAAAGTACCAAATAAGGATAGTCTTATATCTACGGATATTTTTGATTTGAAATTAGCTTTTATTATGACGATGATACTTTTAACCAGTTCTATTACGAGTGTTTATGCCATTTACCATATGAAGAACTTTCATTTCAAAAAAATGCAAGCTTGGTTATTTATAACAGTTGTTCTTGGTTTGGCATTCTTGGCTTGTGAGATTTATGAATTCTGGCATTATACTCACGGTTTAGATTTTGGGTATACAACGAGTGCTTTTAGTTCAGCTTTCTACACCCTAGTAGGATTTCACGGTGGTCACGTAGTATTTGGACTTGGTTGGATTATCGCTCTTATGGTGCGAAATGCGAATAGAGGGTTAAGTTTATATAATGCCCCCAAATTTTATCTAGCAAGTTTGTATTGGCACTTTATTGACGTCGTATGGGTATTTATCTTCACTGTCGTATATCTAATGGGGATGGTGTGATATAAATGGGAAACGAACAATTAAATTCACGAGATATGGATACGAAATATGAATACCGAAGAAAAAGAAATGCTGAAGAAATGCGTCATCAGGTGATCTCTTTTGCAATTTCTATTTTCTTAACACTTTGCGCATTCGGCGCGGTGGCAGCAGGATTTGATAAATGGTTTGTACTTCCATTTATCCTGTTACTCGCTGTGATCCAAGTGATTTTTCAACTTTATTATTTCATGCACATGAATCAGAAAGGGCATGAAGCTCCACAGTTATTTATTTACGGTGGAGTCATCATTGGATTTGCAACAATCCTAGCATTCCTAACCATCGTTTGGTGGTAACACGAAAAGCGGAAGCGCCTGTCCAGCGGCGTACAAACTTTTTAGGGACCTGACGAGAGAAAGGAAACACGATGAACCTGAAAGGTGAATCGATGTTGACTTATCGTAGGAAGGTACCGAAAGTTTGCTAGCCGTTAGGCGCTGTAGCTAGACAACTGCAAAAAGCCAGCCTAATCGGCTGGCTTTTTGCAATGTCATCAATATGTCAATTGGCTGCGTTGAATTCGGCTCTTTATAAAAGTATAATAAAAGTACTATCAGTATTCTAAACGAGGTGAAGAGCGTGCCTTTAAGTATTTTTGGCTTCCGCGCATTATGGAGTCCATATTTTATGATTTTTGTCTTACTTTTAATTGCCGCTTATTTCTTTGTAACAGTGAAACTAAGAGGCAATGCTCCTGACCGAGAAGCACTTAAGCCAAAGCAGGCTATATTATTCATCATTGCCATGACCCTTCTGTATGTGACAAAAGGTTCCCCTGTCGATTTAATGGCTCATATTATGTTTACTTTCCACATGTTCCAAATGGCGTTTTTATATTTGGTCATACCACCAATCCTAATTGTTTCCATTCCAAATTGGGTGTGGAAAGAACTTATTCAGTCTAAGTTTTTTAATCCGATTTTTAAGTTCATGACAAAGCCTTTGATCGCTTTACTTGTGTTTAATGGCATCTTTTCTATATACCATATTCCCGTCGTTATGGATGCTGTTAAGATGAACATTTTTCTCCATGCTGGTTATACGATTCTTCTCTTCATTTTAGCCCTATTTTTATGGTGGCCAATAACGAATAAACTTGACGAGGGATATCAAATTCATGGTTTGAAAAAAGTAGGTTACATTTTAGCAGATGGCATTTTACTTTTACCAGCATGTGGGATGATCATATTTGCACCTACTGCCATCTATGCAACCTATACGGATGGGGAAATGTGGCTTAAAGCAATGGAACTTTGTGTACCTACTTCTACATTATCAGGTCTTGCTGGAAGTGGCCTTAGTCCTGAATTGTTTACGAATGTCGCACCGAAAGTGGACCAGCAACTGGGTGGCGTCATCATGAAGGTCATTCAAGAAATCGTGCTTGGTTATATGCTCGTAAAAGTATTTTTTGCTTGGTATGAGAAGGAGAAGTTGGAAGGTGAAGAGATTAATAAAGCCGCTTTACTGCAACATCATCCCAAACATGCCGAATAAAATAAGAAAAAGAGGAGCTATCCAAAAAGGTCAATGAATAGACTTTTTAAGGGGGCTCCTCTTTTTACCTTGGAAAACGAAAAAATCAAGCAGAATTTACAATAAATACAGAATGAATTATTTGATTACTTGAAAAATTCCATGTCTTGGAATTATAGAAGTGGGGCTTACCGCCAATTATTTCGGGATAAATGAAAAAACTAGCAGGGTTTATGGTAAAATGAAGGCGTTGTTATAACGTAGAAAGACAACTAAAGGTGTGCCATTTATTATCAATCATGGCCATCCATATACAGTATTAGTAAAAAAAGGGGGGGAAGGGATGGAGGAGATTCCAAGGTCAACGAAAGAAAGTATTGTGAAAGAGGAAATAAGCCAATTATACCAACAGGGCTTTATCACTGAAGAAGAGTTTCACCGCTTTATGCAGACCTATCAGCAGTACCGTATGCAGCGGATAAAAGAAATTGCTCAACAATTGCGGGAGCAAGAGGGTCCGGTTGATATCCTAGAACCACAGTCAGCTGATTCATCCAATGAATTAATCGAGTCGCCTGCTATAAAAACAGAACAGACCGTTCCATCAACACAAAAACCTGTTAAAGAGACGAAAGAAAAGCAGTCAAAACCTAAAAAATCGAGTGAACAAATTCGGGAACGAAATATCACTTGGTTATTGAGTATGGGCGTTGTGTTCTTATTGATCAGTGGTTTAGTGGTCGCAACGTCGACATGGGATCAAATGGGAGCGCTGATGAAAGTTGTTACATTACTAGGCGTTTCTTTATTCTTCCTTGGATTAAGTATCGTTTCCGGTAAATTCCTGAAAATTGATAAAACCGCTTTTGCATTTCTTACATTAGGAAGTTTATTGCTCCCCATCGGAATATTAGCGATTGGTTATTTCGGTTTATTAGGTTACTATTTAACGATTGGTGGCGAAGGCAGGTATATCTTGGGGATGATGTGTACATTGATTCCACTCCCATTATATATGCGAAATGCGATAGCCAATCGATCTAGGTTATTTGTCTGGATTTTCTTTCTTTTCTTATCTTTCTTTGTTGGCTTTCTGTTTGCGGCTATTCAAGTGCCGAGAGATCTTTTTTATTTATTTATTATGATCTATAATGCCGGTTTATTATATGTCTATCACCGCTTTCACCGTCAACAGCAATCAAAAATCTTGTTGTTTTTAAAAGAACTACCAGCTTATGCGCAATTGAATTTGATTGTTTCTACATTACTGATGCTGGTGATCTTTGAACAGGAACTATTTTATAGCTTTAATGTCTTATTGACTGCGGTTCTCTATATGGCCATGGTATTTGTCTATAATACTAAGGCTTATCAGTTTGTTTTTATTGCCTTGTTTGCGTATGGTGTGTTCCAGCTCACAGAATTCTCTTGGCTTCAGTCTATTGATGTTTTTGTTTATGCTTTGTTAGGTGCTGGATATTTAGCCTTTGCCTATATAATGAGAAAGAATACATTTGTCGAGAAGGTATTCCACTATACAGCAGGGATTATTTCTCTTTTTGCTTTTATTTATATCAGTTTTCAAGGCCTAATGATAAGGGAAGGATCAGACTCTTGGACGTTGCTGCTAGCTTACTTCGTCATTGCCGGAACCTATATTTACCTATCCAATATCACGAATAGACAGGTATTCCGCTGGCTGGCTCCAGTCTTTCTTGTCAGTGTTGGCATACAGCTTTGGAATGCTGCGATTGAGCCTTATTTTGTCATAAGTTGGCATTTTTTTATGTTTATCTATGCCGCGCTTCTGTTTTTTATGATTGGTTTCAGAAGACAATGGAAATATCTCCAAGCAATTGGAACAAGTACGTATTATGTTAGTGCAGGAGTTATGTTATTCACCTTGCTTTATGGATGGCTACTAGGAGAATTTATCGAACTGGCCATAATGCTGGTTTTATTAGGAATCCTTAGCCTGCTTGTATCGACTTCTGCTAAGATTGTAGAGAAACAAGTGGCCGTATGGCTGCATGCGATTAGTTGGATTCTGGCTCTGTTTGTGATTTATCCTGAGGTAGTGGAGCAGATTCCAGCTTATCAAGTGAGATTGGATATTCCATTTCATGTTGCTGTATCTTCTATTGTTTTATTAGCGGTATGCAAAGTTTGGGATCATACGAATAGATCCGGTTTAGCGCAGGCAGCCTTCTACGTTGGCCAAGTCGGTTATTATATAGCCGTTTTACAAGCGGTATTTTATTACTATAACGATGGGCAGTTGGTTCGATCGTTCATCTTTTTAATTGGTATTGGCTTGGCGTATTGGCTGATACAACGCTCTCAGCTGCAGCCGCTATGGAGCCTGGTATCTGTGATTACACTGTTTTTCTATATGTCCTTGTATAGTTTCTTTCCAATCGATTCGGTGCAAGGCTATGCTTGGTATATGATGTTTGCCCCTGTCCTTTTGTTAGTAGTTGACTGGTATGGAAGAAAGTATATCAGGGAGTTAAAACCATATTTCTTTTGGCTGGCCCATGTTACGCTGATTGGGGTAATGCTGTTCCTTTGTATCGATTCGATCTTTGATCATTCGATTCATCCAACTATTATGCTTATTACCCTTACCATTTATCTATACAGTACTTTCGTGAAGAAAAAAGAATGGCAGATTAAGTTGTTTTTATATGCGGCTATGTCAATGATCCCATGGCTAATCATGATGCATATTCTCTATTACAATATAATTTCTCAGTTACCAATTGAGTATGCAGCGATTATAGCAAGTATCCTGTTCTTTAGTGTATGGTGGTTTGCTCCATCAGTTTGGAAAAAAAGAATGGAATGGTATATGATTCCATTCATTCATGTAAATCTCCTTGTGACGGTAATTACCTTATACATTGAAACAGTAGTTGAAATCATCATTCTAATCGGTTGGATGGTGTTAAGTTTATATTTACTACATGTTCGGAAATGGTTAGTTTTCAGCTTAGTCCCGGTGATTGCTTCCATTATAATGTGGATGCAGCAAGAATGGATCATAGAAACAGATCATCTTATGGTTGTAAGTGTGCTCTTCTTCATCTTGTTAATAGGGACTGGAAGATACTTGTTTACAAGTCTCTATACGGAATCGAAGAACAAGGTGACAGAAGTAGATTGGTATACGGTTGGCGCCCTCTTTTATGTTGCCTATGAGTTTATCCTTTCATTAACAGTAGACAATGTTTGGCTGCGGGTCATTCCATTTCTAATGATCGCATGTTGGTTATCTTTACAAATCAATCGTCTCCAAAAAGGCATAGAGAAGAAGATTTATATTACCTTATCTGGTGTTTCTATTTTACCTGCTTACTATTTAGTATTATCAGAATATCTGGATCTTGTTACGCCGCTGCTACATGCCGAGCTTCGAGCATTGCCGATTCTAACTTTGTCGATTTTATTGGCCACACGAACATGGAAAGACAAAAAACAAGTTATGAATCACATCCAAACCGTTATACTTGTAGTCATTACGGTTTATCTCATTCATGATGCGATTCAAAGCAGCACGATTTGGGATGCACTCATTATTGGTACACTCTCGTTAGCGGCTTTCTTATTAGGTATGAAGTTTCAAATCAAATCTTATTTCTTTGTCGGGCTAGGGACATTACTGTTTAATGTTATGTATCAAACAAGACCTTATTGGGGCAATATGCCATGGTGGGGCTATCTATTGATTGTTGGTTTGTTACTGATTACGATTGCCAGTTATAATGAGTGGCAGAAACAGCGTGAATCAGAAGGAAAACTTGTGCAGTTTATGAAAAAAATAATGGCTCGATTGAAAGAATGGAATTAATAAGAAAAGAAACTTGATTGAATCTCAGTAGAAAGGCTATGGCTATCATCTATCGATAGTCATAGTCTTCTGCCATGTAAATAAATATCGGCTACTCCTTCTTTCAGTAGAAGGAATAAGGAGGACTATTTTAGTGTCAACCAAACAAATCATTTTGGCTACAGTAAAGAATAGTAAAATGATGATGCTGCTAATTTTGCTCTTTAACTTAATCGCCTCATTGGTCTCCATTGTTCAACCACTTGCTTTTCAAAAACTATTTGATCAAGTATTGCCTACTCGAGATATGAAACAAGCGATTATTCTTGTTATCACGATTGTTCTTGTTCCCATTTTATTTGCGGTATTTAACGGAATTACTTCCTATTTTAACAATAAACTAGGGAATAAACTGGCCAAAGAACTTCGTGTTAACGTATTTCAACATTTATTAAATGTGGGGTTATCTAAAATTGATAAGATCGGAAAAGGAGAAATCATTAACCGCTTAACTTCACAAATTGGACAGTTATGCAATGTTTTTATTGTCGACACATTCATGGCTTTTATTTCCAATATTATTCTTCTTGTTATCACAGTGGGAATCATGTTTTCAATGAGTGTTGAATTAACATTCGTCTCTCTTATTTCTTTTCCTCTTTTAATGATCCTGATGAAGACATTCAAGAAAAAAACATATCAGCTTGATAAGGAATATTTTACAGTTTTAGATCGTGGTGTAAATTATTTGAACGATTTTTTTACAAATATAAAAGCGGTGCATATTCATAATGGGCAAGAAGCTGAAAGGAAGGTATGGGCTAAATGGAATAAGGATCTCACCCAAATTAATACTAGATCGCAAGTATTCCATAACACATTTGTTAACCTGATGGCCGAGATCATTATTTCAGTTGCAACGGGTGTAATATACGGTTGTAGTCTCTATTTGATTTTTAGAAGCCAAATTTCCGTCGGTACTTTACTTGCCTTTATTGTTATTCTTCCTAGATTATACACGATTTTCAAAACATTATTCACCACTAACATTGATATAGAGCGAATGAAAGTAATTGCGAAAAATATAAATGATCTGCTTTTGATGGAGACGTTTCATAATGGCAAAAAAGATCTAGTTTTTGAGACGATTCCAACGATAAAATTAGAAAATATTCACTTTCATTATGAGAATAATGAATTGGCTGGACTTAAAGGCATAAACCTTGAAATTGAGCCTGGAAGTTTTATTGGGATCGTAGGTATCAGTGGGTCAGGAAAATCCACATTGTTTGAATTACTCCATCGACATCTTGAACCACAAAAGGGACAAATTTTTCTTAATAATGATCCCATTAATGAATTTGATATAAAACAGTTACGGGAATTTATGGGTTATACCCCGCAAAGCAGTGTACTCTGGAATAAGTCGATACTTGAAAATATTATTTATCCCTTAACGAAAGAACAGATGACTTCTCAACATTGGGAAAAATTCAATCAAATAACTAGAAAGACAAAAGTGGATTTGTTTATTAGCAGTTTACCCAATCAATATGAAACGATCGTAGAAAATAACGGGACGAATTTTTCAGGAGGAGAAATTCAACGGATTAATTTAGCAAGATCCTTTATGCATGATTCGAAAATTATGCTGCTTGATGAATTTACTTCAGCCCTTGATGCAATGATTGAACATGAATTAGGTGAAATACTCTTACGGTTCAAAGGTCATAAAACGATGATTGTCATTGCCCATCGATTATCAACGATAAAACATGCGGATAAGGTCATCGTTATTGAAGATGGAACGATTAAAGAGTCTGGAAGCGTAGCAGAATTGCTTGAGAGGCAAGGGATCTTTCATAGCTTGTACGAATTACAGAAACTATAATTCTGGAAAACTTTTATTTTACTGTCAGATAAAGGTAAATATCCCTAGTGCCCCTTTAAAAAATGAAATGAAAGAGGGCTTAGTTTGTTATGGCCAAATTTCAAAAGATAAACTAGTTGATTGGAGTGGAAGGCGGCGACTCCTGGGGGATAGCGTGACAGGTGAGACCCCGCAAGAGTGGGCTGCTCCCCGGAAAGCGTCCGCCTGCAACGGAAATCAACGGTGTATAAGGTCTCATGTTATGTTACGGGCTTTATTGCAATTTACATTGAACGGCATGTATTTTTACAAAAAGCAATTAGTGAAATTGATTCTATTGAATCAAATCTTATAATTCAATTTAATAATCCCTGCTTCTCTTGCTGATTTGAAAATGATCAAGCTGGCAGGACCTACAATAAGACCCCATACTCCAAATAATTTGAGACCTAGATACATGGATATTAATGTGGCAAGTGGCGAAAGGCCAAGATGCTGTCCCATTACTTTTGGTTCAACGGTTCTTCTTATGACAAGCAATATAACAGCCAAAATGGCTAATTTTGTTCCGACTACTGTATCCCCAACTAATAGATGGTATAAAGACCACGGCGCCATGACAATGATGGACCCTATAATAGGGATTAAATCAATAATCCAAATGATAATCGCCATCATGAGTGCTACTTTGGGTTGAATTAATAAAAGTCCTAATAATGTCGCTGCAAAGATGATGAGTGAAACGAGAAACTGTGCTTTAAAAAAGCCAATTATGACAGAAGAAAGACGTGTCGTCATAAATTTAAACTTCTCTGCAGTTTTATCCGTCATATACTTATAAATACTAATTTTTAAACGCGGCAAATCGATCATAAATAAAAATAAAGCAATTAGATATACAAGGAAGCTAACTAGGTAATTGGGAATATAGGATAGGAAGGCACTAATCTTTTCAATACTCACATATTGTTTAAGCCCTGTAATTAACGTATCAAAAACATTGTTAATTTCTTCCGTAAAGGCTTTGACAACTTCGTCGGGAAAATCCTGTGCGACATGTTTTAAATTTTCTTCATAATTATGCCAAATACTCGTAATATTGTTAATATAACTTGGTGCATCCTCTATAATTTTAATACCTTGCGCCACAACCTTCGTAGAAATAAAAAAGATCGTGAAAGCGAGGATTAAGGTAAAAAGTGTAAAAACAATAATAATCGAAAATTGGCGTTTTAACTTAACCTTTGTTTGGATAAAGGTAACGATGGGCTCCAAAATAATAGCCGTAAACAACGCTAATATCAGTGGTACAGATATAGGTAAAATAAAGTAAAATAAAACAGCCGCTAATACAATAAGAATAAAAGCGATAATATATTTCTTTTTCAAAAGTCTAGACAAAATGGCCCCCCTTACACATACGATTTCTCCTTACTATTATATATGGAAGAGGCACTAATAAACAATCTATAATCCCTTAAAAGCTGGGATTATTTTGCAATAAAAAAGAACATGAAGAAAGTTAAGGGCATCTTCATGTTCTACTTTTTGAACGATCTCTCATATTTTCGATTCGTATTAATCGGCAAACACGGATAGATCTTTATAAATTTTTTCAAGCATTTGCTGACATTGTTTCACAAGGTGATCTGGAAAATATTCATCTTCTCCATATTCCACGCCATGAGGATAATAATGTTTACCCAGAATCGGGGTCATAAGTTGAATGAAAGCATCATGTGCTCCCACATCTCCTTGTGTTGCATAGCCCTGAACTCGTAAATAGTATGTCCCTTCACGAATTTGAAATTTGTGGTCATAAGTGACACGCTCATAATCCCATTGTCCCGCTCTTACCATAGCGTTTTCTTCCATTACTTCATCCAATCGATTCAAGTCCATATGTAATGTTTCAATTTTGGTATTTTCAAATTTCAAGGTATGTACCTCCTTTGTGATCCAATTGATTGATCGGTTTACTTTTAACATGAGAAGAATTATTTATTCCTCTTATATAATAGTCGAAAAATCAAGAACTTGCAATGTTATGAGTTCGTTGAAAGGGAAGATTAGTTAAAAGGTGACAATTTTTAGGCGAATGATTTTCTAGTTTGGAAAGGAAAAAATAAACCATGAGAATCCCTGCATTCTATCTATTATTCATTTTCATTGAGAAGAAAACAATGTTAGAATGGAATCATTATATACATAATAAAAATTAATTAGGGATAAAGAGAGAATGTTTTTTAGAGGAAGGAGGGTCAAGGCTGCGTACTTTTGTTCGTGTTTGTATTATAACGACACTTATTTTTATACTGATGATTTTTACACATTCTACTAATGAAGATGATGAACCTTTGAAAGATCAAAATTCTGCCACTCCCCCTAAAATTGACTATTTTATGGATGATGAAGATACAATGGAGGATACAACTCGTCCCCAGGAAGGGCTATCTGTCTATATTGGGAAAGACAGCCAGGCAATTATAGAAGATTATGGAAAGCCAGAAAGAATTGAACCATCTGCCTATGGGTATGATTGGTGGATATATAGAGGTTTTAATGGAACATATATGCAGGTCGGCGTTACAAAGAAAAAGGTTGTCACGATTTATGCGATTGGGAACCAATTAAATGTAGCTCCTTTTACGATTGGCCAGCCTGTTGAGGATATTTTTCGATCGACTATTTTAGAAACGGAGATTACAGCTTCCACAGAAGATGGGACATATCGATTTGAATTATCCGAGGAGGATTTATATATTCGTCCACTTGTCCCTTTAGGTGAAATATTCGCCCAATTATCCATCGACAAATATACAGGGACTTTATCTAGTATCCGTTTTTTAGATAAAAAAACACTTATTACCCAAAAACCATATGAATTAGTTTACAATGGAAGGCTGTTAGAGCCGAAAGAATTACAAAGGGATGATTGGCGGGCAATTGAAGAAGGAAGCAAACAACAAGTATTTGATATTACAAATATTATTAGGGAACGCTTTGATTTAAACCCCTTAAAATGGGATGAAGAAGTGTCGGCCGTTGCATACGATCATAGTAAGAATATGGCAAAACTTGGCTATTTTTCCCATGATTCACCCGAAAACGGTTCGCTTGCGGAAAGACTGGATTCACAAGGAATTGAATACGATGCAGCCGCAGAAAATATAGCCAAAGACTATATAGATGGTCCTGCTATAGTAGAAGGTTGGCTCAATTCTGATACCCATAGGAAGACGTTATTGGATGATAAGTATACAAATTTAGGTGTAGGGGTTTATCAAAAGTATTATACTCAAACTTTTATTGAAGTAGAATAAGAAGTGCTGCAGGTACTTCTAAAGTCATGATATTTTATGCAACTCGCTCATACATGAATTTGTCCTTTACTCACTTTTTTGTCAGGCAAACATAATCTATATATAGGATTATTGTATAGGCGAGGTGGGACGTAATGAGTAAAGATCTTCATCCTTCTGTGAAGGAATTTAAGGAATTTATTCAGCAACATCCTCATTTAATTAAAGCGGTTCGACGGGAAGAATATACGTGGCAAGAGTTATTTGAGGATTGGTATTTACTTGGGGAAGACGACCCTAAGTGGAAAAGTGAAAGCTCAAGTAAAACAGAAAAAAATGCAAATAAAGATGGAGAAAGTAAATTATCAATCGGCCAAATCACAAAGATCTTAAAGAATATGGATGGAAATCAATTGCAACATCATATTCAGCAGCTAAGTCAGGCAATCGGCGCGGTACAAGGTGTGTTGACCCAATTTAGTCAATCAGGCGGTCAAACAGGTACACCATCATCAGGCACACAACAACCAAGAGCTAATAATCCTTTTTCTTTCAGAAAAGATTAGGGAGGGAAAACAATGCGACAAGAAATCATTCAATATATTTATAACAAGAGAGAATTGCAACAGTTTTTAAGGGAACAACCACAATGGTATCGGAAATTATCACGAGAACCAGAACAGCTTGAACAATTTGAAGTTGCCTCTTTACACTATTTTAAAAAGACGATCCCTCACCGTATTGAAAAATTTTCAAACAATATGCATATGGCATCCATGATGATGAATATGCTTCAAGCATTTAACACCTCAAAGTAAATAAGATTTCTGGTATGAAGCTCTTCCTTTTGTAAAAACTAAAAGGGAGGAGTGATAATCATGTGGAGATTCATTTTTTTATCGATTATATTCATTTTAATCACGGGTTGTGGTCAAAAAATACCTGAGCCTGAATCTTTTACAGCCGAGGCATCGGAGTTAGGGAAGAAAGATTCCGATATTCAAGTACAACATTTTGTTGAAGGAAACCGTGTCAAAGTAGAATGCTTTGTTCCGGAGGTATCTTTTAACAACGCGGATAGAAACTCCGCCAAAATCAATGTATATATTGATGGAGAATTCCACGATGAATACGATACGGCAGCTTTCGTTATAAAAAATTTAGAGGCTGGATCACATAAGATGAAAATAGAAGTTGTCGGATTAAATGAACAAACCTTCCAATTATCAAAGAGCTTTGAGGTGACTATTTTTTAAATCATGATGTGTATAAAGCTAGTAAAAATCACAAATTGTTACGTCAAATTGTGAAGAATTGTCGCAACCGTATGCAAAACATGATAAAATAGCGATTGGAGGTGAGCATATGCTTGCTACAATCGAAACGGTGCAATTACTAGAAAAAGCCGATAGCATTGGCATGCAAATTATCCATTCAGAAGTTGCTGATAAATATAGATTTTATTACAATAAATTGCAAGAGAATCCAGAGACTCAAAGGAAGATCAAGTCATTTCTTGAGATGAAGGATTTATACGAAGACGTTCAAAGATTTGGACGATACCATCCCGATTATAAAGAAATTATGGTGAAGACCCGGGAGCGGAAAAGGGAAATGGATTTAGATGAAAACATTGCTAATTTCCGAAGGGCAGAAAACGAGCTACAATCTTTATTAGACGAAGTGAGTATCATGATTGCTCGATCTGTTTCAGAACAAATAAAAGTTCCTACTGGAAATCCATTTTTCGAGACAGGTTCATCTTGTGGTGGAAATTGTGGCACCGGTGGGGGTTGTGGTTGTTCTGCCTAGGTCATTTAAAGGGGAAGATATATGTTTAGTGAAAGACAGGGATTGATCATTTGGTTATATAATTTGAAGAATGTGAAAACCTTAAGAAGATACGGCAATATTCATTATGTATCCAAAAGAATGAAGTATGTAGTCATGTATACTGCACAAGCGGAGGCAGAGGAAAAAGCGGAAAAACTAGCTTATATGCCTTTTGTCAAAAAAGTTGAATTATCATATAAACCATTTTTAAAAACGGTGTATGAAAATTCGAAGCCAGACAAAGCAAAAGAATATGACTATCGAATTGGTTTGTAAATATGAATAAGCTGTTATAGAAGAAAAAGAAATCCTGTTTTTTGGTTGGACAAGATCTTCCTTCTTCTGTGACAGCTTTTTATCGTTCAAAACAATAGGCGTTTTGAACCGATATCTTTAGTAGAATGACTAAGGAGAATTGCAGTGAAAAGACATATTATTTTGACCCTTATCCTGCTTTTTTTAACTGGGAGTACATTATTTTATCAATGGAAAGTTTATTCCTCGAATAATGGAAAAGTTACCATATCAGCCAATGAAGTGGTTTATATGAAACATGTACAGGGACAAATTCAAATCAAGCAAGTGATTAAGGACTTACCCAATCAGCTATTTAAGTTGAAAATTCCGGATAAACTAAATGATATTAAATGTAATGTGGGAAACAATCAAATATGTTCATTAAAAAGTAGCCACATCGAGGTGGAAGAAGAAGAAATCAGTTTTACTTATACGATTACAACCCCTAAACAGAAGCCTAAAAGTTTCCTGCTAGAAGATTGGCTTATTCAATTAGAGGGTGTTGATATTCAATCACATAAGATCCAACTTAGTGAATTTGACTGGAAAGAGGGGAGTTGGGTTGGGAACACAAGAGAAACAACTAAGAAAAAAATGGATCTTTTAGATTATTATTATTTAGAAGGGCTAGAAAAAGATGTTATCTTGTACTGGCAACAGAAACCTTTACATATCGTTGATCTTCATGATGAAGTATCCCTGTTTTCGACTAAGGAAAGCAAAAAAATGGGGAAAATCAACTATAGGCCATTTAGTGAAGAGCCCTTATATCTGATTCTTACTGATCAGCATAAGGAAATAAAAAAAGATCGATTATGGATTATGCCACCAGAAGATAATGGGAAAGATCTTCAGCAACAATGGGTGATAATGGATATAGAAAATGCTTTTTTGTTCAAATCAGAGGAGGAGTGGCTCGCCGAAGTATTAGCCGCAGTCATATTAGGCGAGCCACCGAAAGATTCTAAGGCAAAAAAAATGTATACGGAAATAGATCGTTATTTTTCCATAGAGCAAGTAGAAGAATGGAAGCAGATGCTTCGAACCTATACACAAAAACAATTAAAAAGTAGAGATCTTGACTTAATGTTAAGTGAAATTTTAGGAGGAAAGATTCGCTTTTTTACTCATAATACGGAGAAAGATCAACCGTTTTCACCATTGATCCAATATGATTCTAGAAAGGTGCGATTAAATGGAAAAGATATAGGAGAATTTGATGTATTCCATAAGAATGATAAATGGCTAATGGATGTCCTCCCCCTATTAAAGGCGTTAGATTTTCAAACACAAATAATGGATCAGAACATGGTTCAAGCGGATAAGGGGAAGATCCATTATCGCTTTTATCCCAATAAACGGTTTTTTGATTTAAATGGACAACGATATGGCATCGGCGAAGCACCTGTCATTTTCTGTCAGGAAACGATCTTAATGGAGATTCCCTTTATTCATACGTTATTTAACGTAGAGATAGAACAAGATGCAAATACGATTCATATTAAAGAAAAATAACCCTGCAATTTCTGCAGGGTCCTTCCATTGCCGTCTAAACGGTTTAGAAGGCAAAAGGGAGAGGAGAAACCGGAGGAAGAACTTAAGGGGAATGTAAGTCTTCTCCGCGGTTGGCAACAGCATCATTCTGATGCCGTTACGATTATTATGGCCTATAAATAAAAGAAATATACTAATTTAGCCACGAAACTTCAGAAAGATGAGCAGCATAAAGTAGAACTGTATATTTCATTTGTTAGGTAATTTAGATTGTGGTAGGATAAAGTGAAACTTCAATAAGATTTGGTGACGATATGAGAGTAATTTCTGGAAATTTAAAGGGAAGGCCGTTAAAAGCAGTACCGGGAAATGGAACAAGACCGACAACAGATAAGGTAAAGGAAACGCTATTTAATATTATTGGACCTTATTTTACAGGTGGCATCGCCCTCGATTTATTCGCTGGTAGCGGCGCCTTAGGAATCGAAGGATTAAGTCGTGGCATGGAAAAGGTTATTTTTATTGATAAAGACCGTCAAGCCATTCAAACAATCAAAAACAATGTTCAAAATTGCAATTTGAACAGTCAAGTAGAAATCTATCGAAATGATGCAGAGCGAGCCTTAAAAGCTTTAATGAAAAGGGATATCCAATTCAATTATATTTTCTTGGACCCTCCTTATCATCGACAAAAATTAGAAACCATCTTACATACCATTGAAAAAAATCATCTGCTTATCCAGCAAGGTATGATTATAGTGGAACATGATTTTGAACTTTCACTGCCCGCGACCGTGGGAGAATTACATTGTGATAGGACAGGTCAATTTGGAATTACGGCTTTATCCATTTATAAAGAAGTAGCAAGGGGGACATCATGAAAAGTATTGCAGTTTGTCCAGGGAGTTTTGATCCCGTTACAATGGGGCACGTGGATATTATTCAAAGAGGAGCAAAAGTATTTGACGAAGTTCGGGTTGCGATTTTGAATAATTCTTCAAAAAACCCTTTATTTTCACTTGAAGAGAGGGTGGAGCTCTTAGAAGTCGTAACAAAAGACTTTGACAATGTCATTGTCGATACTTTTGATGGTTTGCTTATTGATTATGCGAAAAGTGTAAATGCGAACGCGATTATTCGCGGATTAAGAGCTGTTTCAGACTTCGAATATGAGATGCAAATGACATCTATGAATCGAGTATTAAATGAACAAATTGAAACATTCTTTATTATGACGAATAATCAATATTCCTTTTTAAGTTCAAGCATTGTAAAAGAAGTAGCCAAATATAAAGGGAACATTTCTGAACTAGTCCCTAGTGAAGTGAAAAAAGCACTTGATAAGAAATTTAGTGAATGAGTTTTAGGAAAAGCTGTATTTATCCATTGAAAATTTTCAGGATAAATACAGCTTTTTTTAAAATCGGGTACGGCCCATCTTTTTAATATAGAAGAAAATATAAATGGTCAGGGAGATAATCGTAAATAAAGGACCTATTTTGCTAAATGTAAGCAAAATCGTTTCCCACCATCGATCATGGTCTTGAAGAAAAACAGGAACAGCTGTCTCGATTGCCTGAATATGAAAATAATTGGAAAAGGGTTTCCAAAGTAAAACCGTAAAAATACTTGCAAGAAATCCATGCAACACACGTGCAAAGAAAAACGGTTTATAAGCAATATCAGTGGTTGCTAATATGCTAGCCACCTGAGCATGAACACTAAAACCACTAAAGCCAAGAATGAAACTAACAATGATGGCTTGTTGTAGTAGTATAGTACCTTGGACTTCACTTGCCATTTGACTCCCTAATGTAATTTCAAAAATTCCAGCGACTAAAGAGTTGCCAAATTCCTTTGGTAATTGAAAAATAGGCAAAATGTAGTCAAGTAAAGATGCGATCGCTGGTGTAAAATGAAGGTGAAATAATAATTTATTGATCACAGAAAAGAGAATAATGAATCCGCCAATCATAAGTAAAGTATGAATGGATGACATGACGGCATCGCCTAGCAGTTTCCCGATCGGCTTTTGATTATGAATTCTTGTTTGATGTAAAGCCGATAATGCTTCTGAAATATTGGGTATTGCTTTTTTTCCCTTATGTTTTTTTAGCCTTTTTTCTTTTACACCATAGAAACGCATAATAAAACCAACGAAAAAATTACCTAAATAATGTGCGGCGGCTAATAAAAAACCTAAACGAGGATTATGGAAAAAGCCTACTGAAACGGCACCAAAAATGAATAATGGGCTTGATGAATTTGTGAAAGAGACCAATCTTTGCGCCTCTACTTTGGTCAATTGCTTTTCTTGCCTTAGCCGAACCGTTAGTTTAGCGCCAGCAGGAAAACCAGTGGCCATGCCCATGGCCCAAGCGAATCCGCCAACTCCGGGAACACGGAAAAAAGGTCTCATAAAAGGCTCGAGAAGAACCCCCAAGAATTTAACAACCCCAAACCCAATTAATAATTCGGATATGACAAAGAAGGGGAAGAGCGAAGGAAAGACAATTTCCCACCACATTTTTAATCCGCGTATGGATGCTTCTAATGAATCCTCTGGCAGAGTGATCATTGATATAGCCATTAAAGTAACTAAAAAAGCTAATAGTAATGTTTTCATTTTTGATAAAGTCAACCTACCCAATACTGTATACCCCCTGTCCAACATCCACAATATCAATATACTCATAAAAATCACATTTAGACCATAAGATGTTCGAGGAGGCGATGGGGCATGTTGAAAATGGGCTCAGCACTAGGGTCTGGAGGAGCATGAGGATTCAAACCATAAACAACGATAAGAACCCCCCTTTTAAAACATAATAGGGGGTTGCTTGTATTCATAATCACGCAACTTTGATCTAAAGGATTCTTGTAATCCATGGGCATAAATCTGTGTGGCTTTTATATCGAGCGCTAGCATTTGATTTTGTTGTGCAGAGACTTTGGAAATCAAGGGGATTTCTAAGTCTTTTTTTATTGACCTTAAATATTTTTGTCCACTGTGACTCATTCCAAGCAGGCGAATGTATTGTGGTTTTCTTCCCAAGGAACGGATCTCCTTTTTATGTACATTTAGAAGAACTTGAGTTGAGATTCGTTGTAACCTTGTCCATGTATATCTTTTTGTTTTCATTGTTTCCATGAAACTTTGAAAGTCTTTGGCAGTTTGTGCGGCCCGGATAAATCGATTTTCCAGACCTTCTTCCATGTCATAAATGGATTTTAATTCTTCACTACTCTTAGATAAAATTTGGTATTGTAAATAATCCCAATAATTTTCCCAGGAATGAAGTTGGCCGAAATGAGAAAGGTAACTTTGTAATTCGGAAAAGCTAGTCTTCGGAATATAGTTTTTAATTGAATCGATTTGATCTGTATGTTGTATTCTATTTCTTATGGAAGTAGCACTCGCTATATTGGTTTCATTAAATGCGGGATCATGATACCCAGCGTTCTTTCTTTTTACCGTAATAAATTGTATATGGGGATTGATCTCAGAAGCGGCATCCATATAGTGAAACCCGAGAATATTATTTGGTTTGGATAAATCAATCAATTCATTCTTTGGATACAAAGCCTCATAGGCTTTTGATAAAGCAGAAGGATAACTCATTCCCATTTTAATAAAATCTTTTATATATTTTTCATATCGCAAACGATGTTGCTTTAAAAAGTTGATCGTATGATGAAATTCAGTGATCTGGCCTGATTCACTCCCGAAGCAAATATGACTGCAGTTTAATGCATTAAGTAAATAAACAGCTCCATAAGCAAAAATTTCAGCTTTTTGTACAGAAAAAGCGAAGGGTAACTCAATTACAAGATCAATTCCAGCTGATAATGCCATTTTAGTTCTAGACCACTTTGAAACGAGAGCAGGCTCTCCTCTTTGTAAGAAATTGCCACTCATGATGCATATCGCGACATCAGCATGTGTTTCTTCTTTAGCTTTTTGTAATTGATACAAATGTCCATTATGAAATGGATTATATTCTACTACAATTCCTACTGTTTTCATGACTTGCTCCTCCCGAACGTTACTTTCTATTATGATACTAAAGGTTGGAGGAAAATAAAAACAACTTCATTTTATAATATAAACATAATGTAATTATGGTAAACAAAGAAATTGATAAGACTTTTTTAAGAAAAAATGGGTAAGCTGATAATGTACATATATTGACAAACGAGAACCTGAAAGCTATAATTACTTTTGTTGCCAAGAGGTGATCAACATGAAATGGACAGTTTCTCAATTGCAAAAAATGCGAGATTCTGAAGTGGAAATTGACCAAACTATTGATATTTCAAAGGATCTTACAAACAGAAATTCAGAAATTAGGGACGCTTCTCCGATCGAGATTAAGGGGAATATTAAAGTAGATTCTCAAGAAGCAACCTTTCATCTGCAACTGAAAGGTACTTTAATTTTACCTTGTGCTCGTACACTAGTGGATACTGAATATCCAATCGATATTTCTTCAACAGAAATTTATTCACTTAATATGAATAAAATTTCAAGTGATGATATAGACGAAAACGTGCATGAACCTGAAAACGGAGTAGTGGATTTAATTCCGGTCATAGAAGAATTGATCCTTGTGAATATTCCGATGCAAGTCTTTTCACAAGAAGCATTGAATAGAGACACGCTGTCGGGAAAAGATTGGAATGTTATGACAGAAGAGCAATATCTAGATGAAAAACAGAAGGATAGAAAAGTAGATCCTCGTCTAGCTGGCCTTGCTGCCTTACTAGATAACGAAGAGGAATAATACTTTTCTGATATCTATTTGATTTTAAGGAGGTGGGAATTATGGCTGTACCAAAAAGAAGAACTTCAAAAACAGTGAAAAGACAACGTCGGACCCATTTTAAACTACAAGTCCCAGGCATGGTTGATTGCCCAAACTGCGGAGAGAAGAAACTTGCTCATCGGGTTTGCAAAGCTTGCGGAACTTATAAAGGTAGCGAAGTTGTGAACAAATAATTATTGCAATAAAAAGTGCGAAGAGACCATGGCTCTTCGCACTTTTTTATTGCAAGAAAAGCGCAAGCGCCCGTCTAGCGACGTACAAACTTTTTAGGGGCCTAGACGAGATAAAGGAAACACAGTGAGCCTGATAAGGCGAACTGATGTTGACTTATCGTAGGAAGGCACCGAAAGTTTGCTAGTCGCTGGGCGCTGGAGCTGGACAAGAAAAGCGCAAGCGCCTGTTTAGCGGCGTACATGCTTGGAGAATAAGGTTCAAAGGCTAAATACGCGCCGTCCTGGCGCAACGCCTTTGTGACCAACATCCTGTTGGCCTCCGTCCTGGCGCAACGCCGTTTTGACCAACAACCTGTTGGCCACTGTTGTCTTTCTTTCGCTTTTCTTTGCAGGCTGATTCTATCTTTCAGTGTAGTGGCATATACTTACAAAAAAGTAGAGGTGATAAAATGACAACTTCACGGCAGGATGCTTGGTCTGCGGATGAGGATCTTCTATTAGCTGAATTAGTGTTATCTCATATACGCGGGGGTAGTACACAACTTAAAGCATTTGAAGAGGCTGGAAAGAAATTGAAAAGAACCGCAGCCGCATGCGGGTTTCGGTGGAATTCTAATATTAGAAAACAGTATAAAGAAGAAATTAATCAGGCAAAAAAGGCTAGAAAACAACTTAAGATGGGGGAGGCTCCAGCGACCACTACGGATTCGCAGGAGATGGAGAACAACCAGTTAGCGCAACAGCCGTCTTCTACAATATTGGCAAACGCCACCTCTCTTCTTGGCGAGATAGAAAAAGAATTAGCTGAATTAGATTCCTATAAAACAGAAAATAAGCGTTTAAAGGAGGAAATAAGAAATTTAGAGGCCCTTAATGTAACAGCTAATGAAAAAGTAAAAGAAGTGGTTGAAAAATATCAGCAATTAAAAAAAGATTATCACTCTTTAATGTATCTTTTAGATAAGGCTAGGAAAATAGCAGATGAATTTACGGAAGAATCGGCTGGTAAGCAGGTTGAAGTAAAATAGGAAAAGGAGCCGAATGTATGCGTCGGCTCCTCTTTCTGTCAATCATATTTTTATAGCGTTTGTGACTGGATTGGTTCTTCAGGCGGTGCTTTGCGGACAAAACACATAATCCCAGCGATGAGTAAAAGCAGAGCGGGAAGAAAAGCTATGCCAACAGAAATGATCCCCATTAACACCGCTCCGATAATATTCATCCAGCCGCCCACTTTTGGATTTTTATTACCGACAACATTAACGATCGCAATAATTCCAAGAATTAGTCCAATAATGGTTGCGATAATAATCGCCCATCCGAACCCGGAAAAGATGCTCAGAAAGCTATCCATTTCTTCCATTGATAAGGCTGGATCATTGGCAAGAGTGGGGTCATTCGCAACCTCATTTTTCACTGCATCTGATCCCATAAACAGGAAGAACATACCAATTAAACTGGTAAATGCACTTAATACGACCCCAATAACACCTAATGTAATTTCACCTGTTCTTTTCAAAAGAAATACCTCCTAGTTATAAATGTTTGCATACTAATATACGATGATAATGTAAAATAGTTTCATATATTATTAAAATTATTGAGGGGTGACTCCTTTAGGATACCAAACTAACGGCTCCTCTCCACGATCCCTTTCCATTTCATAATGGACCGGTTCAAATCCCATCTTTTCAAAAAAAGGTCGTGAGTTCATACGCGGATTTGTTTTAATCGGCATATTATAGCTCTTAGCATAGTCTACAAGGGCTTTGCCAAAACCCATTTTCTGATATCCAGGTAACACTTCTAGTTTCCACAATTCTAGATAGTCCTGTGGAGGGTTAAAATATTGATCATATTTAGCGGGGGTTTGATATAAACTCATCCTGGCAATTAGTTTATCACCAAAATAGATCCCATAGAATGGGGAAAAAGTATTATCTTCAATCATATTCGCTTGCAGATCATCTATCATGGACAGCTCTTGTATGCCGAATTCTTTAAATTTTTTAAATTCCTCTAGGGTTTTAAAATTAATCTTAAGCCTTTTCACACTTTGTGGCATATGCAAAACCTCCTTTTCTTATCTACATCTTTATGTCTGATAAATGAAATTTAGTTAGGAATATTATAATATAAACTTAATAAAAAATCAGTTTATTTTAATGGATTTTAATTTTAAAAATAAAGAATATAAAAATGCAGGTGATGATATGAAGATAGGAGTTATTGGTGGGGGTGCAGTAGGTCTGTTGTTTAGCACTTACCTTAGTTTAAATCATAAGGTTGTATTACTGACTAGGACAAATACACAAGCTACTGTCATTAATGAAAAGGGAATCCTATTATCAAATTCACATAAGGATATGAAATATGTTGTGACGGCATATTCTGATTTTGATAAATTAGAAAAGCAAGATTTAATAATCATTGCCGTTAAGCAATATGATCTTGCGTCCTTACTGAAGCATTTCTTGACTCTTCCCGCTAATACACCACTTCTATTTATTCAAAATGGAATTGGTCATATTAAATTACTAGAAACATTGCCACATGAGACAATCTTTATTGGGACCGTTGAACATGGGGTGAAAAAAATCGGGGCAAATCACATTCATCACACAGGTATAGGGATAACGAATGTTGCCCTTTTTCGCGGAAGGAAAGAGAGTTTGATTGATTTTCCTGACAGTGTCAGCGAAGCATTTCCTTTTTGCTTTTACCAAAATTATCGAAAAATCCTGCTCGATAAATTAATCGCTAATAGCGTTATTAATCCTTTAACAGCTATATTTAAAGTGAAAAATGGAAGCCTTATCGAAAATCCCCATTATTACAAGGTATTTGAAAGCCTGCATGCTGAAATATCTTCGGTTTTCCCTGAAATAGATACAAAGCAGTCATTAGAAAAAATTATTCATATTTGTCATAGTACGAAAGAAAATCGCTCTTCCATGCTCAGTGATATGATTGCAGGCAGAAAAACGGAAATCGATGCGATCGTAGGAGCTGTTTTGGAACACGCCGAAAAAAAAGGAATGTTTTTGCCTATTACGGCAACGTTATTCGAAATAATCAAAGGAATGGAGAGAGAATACGGTTTCGAAGACATCTAGGACAATTTAATATCAATTTTTTCTTCATTTTGCTATACTTTTATCTACCTTTACCAATGCATGAAAGGGAGTTATTTAATGGAAATTGAAAGCATCGTCATTCCAGCAACGAACGACTTTGCTTCTCTTTATATGGAACAAAAAGAACCAGTGAAAGGTTTTTTTCATTATGATATAACAGAGAACGGGGTTTATGAAAAACGCTATAACGATTTAATGAAAAGGGATTTTAATCGAAAAGCGCTTGCCGCTTGTATCGAAAACTATATGGAGCGCTTCCCTACGTCTAATGAAACTAGGAAGTCACTTGAAAAATTACAAAATGACAAATCCACGGTTGTGATTGGAGGGCAACAAGCTGGATTATTAACAGGCCCACTTTACACCATACATAAGGTTATTTCCATACTTAAATTGGCGGAACAACAGGAAAGAAATTTGGGGACTCCAGTTATTCCTGTGTTTTGGATTGCTGGCGAAGACCATGATTTTTTAGAAATTAATCATGTGTATGCTGAAGCAGGACGTAAGATGAAGAAGGTCAATTTCCCAGAACAAAAAGGTTTGAAAAAAATGGCCTCTGATATCGTATATAATAAAGAGGAAATGCAAAAATGGCTGGAGACTATTTTTATGCATTTAGGAGAACGAAAATATACGAAAGAAGTGTTCGCTTCCGTGCTGGAAGCAAGTAATCGTAGTGAAACGATCACAGATTTCTTTACAACGATTATTATGTCTTTATTTAAAGATTATGGATTATTAGTGATTGATGCAGCGGATCGACATTTAAGGAATTTGGAAAAACCTGTTTTTTCAAAAGTGATTGATCAAGCATCTCTAATTACAGAAAAGGTCTTAACTCAGCAAAAGCTAATTCACCATTATGGATTCACTCGTATGCTTGAGATTCATCCGCAATCAGCCAATTTGTTTTTATATGAGGGAAATGAGCGATTGTTATTGGATTATGATTCGAAATCAGATCGGTTTAAAGTTGAAAAAACAGATTGGCAAATGGATCGCCTAGATTTGTCTGAGAAACTGAAAGAGACTCCGGAGATTTTCAGTAATAATGTCGTTACAAGACCACTGATGCAAGAGTCTTTATTTCCATCTCTAGCTTTTATCGCCGGTCCAGGAGAAATTGCGTATTGGGGTGAGTTAAAACAAGCATTTGAATTATGGGATATGAAAATGCCCCCCCTTGTACCAAGGATAAATATTACATTTATAGAACCAAATATTGAACGGGATCTAGATGATTTACAACTAACGATTGAGGATGTTTTAAAAAATGGAGTGGAAAAACAACAAAAAACTTATCTTGATTCTGTAACAGACCGAGATTTGGAAATGATATTGGATGATATGAACAAGTTTCTAGAAGAACGTTACCAATCTGTTTTTGAAAGGCTTGAACATACTGAACGTGGACTTTTACCTCTTGCACATAAAAACCTAGCTTTTCATACAAAGCAAATTGAGTTTCTGAAAAAGAAAGCAGATTGGTATGTAAAAGAAAGGTATGAAAGTGAATTAGAGAAATATGAACGGGTTGAAAGATCTTTGCGTCCGAATGGCAGCCCACAGGAAAGGATATGGAATATCTTTTATTATTTAAATGAAAGAGGAGAGTCATTTATCCATGAATTAATGTCCCTGTCATTCGAGTTTGATGGAAGGCACAAAATTATTAGAATATAGTTTTTTTAGGGCTTCTAATTAGTCGGCTATTCGGCAATTAGAAGTCTTTTTTATTTGTAAGGAAAAAAAGGTGGTGAAAAGTGGTAGGTTGTGGTAAATTAGAGATAGAAAGTGGGGGCATGTCTCATGTTCATGGGAGAATACCAACATAACATTGATACGAAAGGGCGTTTAATCGTCCCAGCTAAATTTAGAGACTCTCTTGGGGAATCATTTGTTATTACAAGAGGTCTTGACCAATGTTTATTTGGATATCCTCTTGATGAATGGCGCCAGTTGGAGGAAAAGTTAAAAACATTACCGATGACGAAAAAGGATGCGAGGGCTTTTACACGGTTTTTTTTCTCCGGAGCGATTGAATGTGAGATCGATAAGCAAGGTAGAATCAACTTGCCCACCACATTGATTGGCTATGCAAAATTAGAAAAAGAATGTGTAGTTTTAGGCGTTTCTAATCGTATAGAGATTTGGAATAAAGGAATTTGGGAAGAATATTTTACAGAGTCAGAAGAATCATTTGCTGAAATTGCTGAGAATATGATTGATTTTGATATTTGATTGACCAATAGGGATAGAATAGGGGGGCATCATGTTTAAACATACGACAGTATTATTAAATGAAGCATCGGAAGGACTGAACATTCACTCTGACGGGGTATATGTTGATTGTACTTTAGGTGGTGGTGGCCATTCCCAAAAAATCCTTTCACAGTTATCAGACAAAGGACAATTAATCGCGTTTGATCAAGATGAAACAGCTATTGCTCATGTAAGGGAAACACTCTCTCATGAGAAAAGTAAACTCACAATCATTCAAAGTAATTTTGTTCATCTTCAAGATCGACTTGCAGAGCTTGGAGTACAAAAGGTAGATGGGATACTATACGATCTGGGCGTCTCTTCACCACAGTTAGATGACCCGGAAAGAGGTTTTAGTTACCATCACGATGCACCACTTGATATGAGAATGGACCGTAGTAGTGCTGTTTCAGCTTATGAAGTTGTAAATGAGTGGTCATATGAAGACATGGTACGAATTTTTTTCCAATATGGTGAGGAAAAGTTTTCCAAACAAATTGCTAGGAAGATTGAAGCAGCCAGAGAAAAGGCTCCTATTGAAACGACGGGTCAGCTAGTTGAACTAATTAAAGAAGGGATACCAGCACCTGCACGAAGAAAAGGGGGACATCCCGCTAAAAGGATATTTCAAGCCATAAGAATAGCGGTGAATGATGAGTTGCATGCATTTGAATCCTCACTTGAACAGGCGATTGAATTGCTTCGTCCGGGTGGGAGAATATGTGTCATTACTTTTCATTCTTTGGAAGATCGAATTTGCAAAACGGTCTTTAAAACAGCAAGTGAGGGGCCACCATTGCCACCAGGGATGCCAGTGATTCCTCAAGGCTATGAGCCAATATTGAAATTGGTTAACAGAAAACCAATTATTCCAAGTGAAGAAGAGTTAGAGGTTAATAATCGTGCTCGATCGGCAAAGTTAAGGATTGCAGAGAAAATTTAGTACATATAGAATATGTATTTATGGAGACGGAGGGACTTTTATTTGAGTAATTTAGCCCGAAAGCAACAATATCAATATCAACCAGCACAACAGCCGGAAAGAGAAATTAAAAAAGTTAAACGTCATGCTAAGATCACTCCTGGGGAGAAAGTCCTTGCTTTTTTATTAATCGCTTTTCTAGCTGTTATGTCCATTCAAATTATTTCAGCCAATGCGCAAGTGTATGAAGTGAATAAAGACGTGGAAGATGTCAAGACGGCTATTCAAGAGCAAGAGACAGTCAATAGTGAACTTGAAGCTCAAGTGAAGGAAATGAGCAGATACGAAAGAATTAAGGAAATAGCGGAGAAAAAAGGTCTTAATTTAGACGGGAATAATGTCAAGGTTGGGGAAAAATGAGTAGTCATAAAAAGAATAGGAATATAGGAGCGGCAGTATTTTTTATTATATTTTGCCTGCTCTTTTTTGTCTTAATTGTTAGATTTGTGACCATTCAAACAACTGGGAAAGTAGAGGGAAAGGTACTAGCCGCAGAAGCAAAAGAATTATATTTACGTCAAGGTGTTTTGAAAGCGAAACGAGGCACTATTTTTGATCGCAACAAAGAGATTATCGCAGAAGATTCAGAGTCTTATACATTAGTGGCAGTATTAGATGAAGCATTAACAATCGATAAAAAGAAGCCGAGGCATGTCGTCGATCCTGCTAAAACAGCCAAGCAATTAGCTAAATACATCGATATGGAAGAAGCGGATATTTATGCTGTTTTAACGAAAGATGCCAAACAAGTGGAATTCGGAAAAGCGGGAAAAGATCTATCCCATAGTGTGAAAAATAAGATTGAAGACCTTCATTTACCTGGTATTGGATTTTTAAAGGATACAAAAAGGTTCTATCCAAATGGTGTTTTTGCTTCCCATCTTATTGGCTATACGCAAGAAGTGGAAGAAGATGGGAAAAAAAAGCTTACTGGAACTGGCTTAGAAATGAGCTATAATGATCTTTTGAGTGGGAAAAATGGTTCCGTGCAATATGAAGGGGATGTTTGGAATTATATATTACCAAACTCGGAGAAACATATTAAAGAACCTGAAAATGGCCAGGATATATACTTAACGTTGGACAAAAAAATTCAGACCTTTTTAGAAGATGCGATCAGTCAAGTAGATGAAAAGTATTCTCCTGAAAGAATTATGGCGGTTGTAGCAGAGCCAAAAACTGGGAAAATCTTAGCAATGGGTCAGACCCCCACTTTCCATCCCGAGACAAGGGAGGGGATTGAGAAGTCTTGGCACAATGAAGTAATTGAAACAAGCTATGAACCTGGTTCTACGATGAAGGTTTTTTCATTAGCTACTGCGATTGAAGAAGGTGTATTTAAACCAGCTGATACATTCCCTTCTGGTAAATACCAAGTGGATCGCCAAAGTACAATAAATGATCATAATGGTGGGGAAGGCTGGGGAACCATTTCTTACTTAGAAGGTGTGCAACGATCATCCAATGTAGGATTTGCTTATTTACTTGAAAAAATGGGCACAAAAGCTTGGCGTGAAGCCATGGAGGATTTCAAATTTGGACAACGGACCAATATTGGCTTACCTAATGAGGCTACCGGCAAGATTCTCTATCGGTATCCTGTTGAAAAGGTCACGAGTGTATACGGTCAAGGTACAACGGTCACTGCCATTCAGATGGTTCAAGCAATGACTGCTATTGCCAATGAAGGCGTGATGATGAAGCCGTATGTTGTAGATAAGGTTGTGAATCCCAATGATGGAACTGTTCAAGAAACAAAGCCTGAGGTAGCAGGGAAGCCGATTAGCAAAGAAACGGCTAAAGAAGTGTTAGAAGTGTTAGAAACAGTGGTCACCGGTAAAAACGGAACAGGAAAAATCTATAATATTGAGGGTTATCAAGTGGCGGGAAAAACGGGGACAGCCCAAATAGCAGGGCCAACCGGATATCTGAAAGGGAAAAATAATTATATTTATTCCTTTCTTGGTGTTGCCCCTGCTGATAATCCGCAGTTAGTGATGTATGTGATGGTCGATCGGCCGCACTTGGACGAAAATGAAAGTGGAAGTAAACCTGTTTCGATGATTTTTAATACGGTGATGAAAAGCAGTTTACAATATTTAAATATCAAACCGGAAGAATTTGTTAAGGCCAAAACGGTTCAGCTTCCTGATTTCTCTGAAATGAGCGTGAGTGAAGCCACAAAATGGGTGAAAGAAAAAGGATTAAACCCAATAGTCATTGGTGAAGGCAACAAGATTATTCAACAATCGCCATTTTCCAAAGAGGCGTTAATTGTTGGTGAAAAGGTTTATCTGAAAACAGATGGCCCTACAACCATCCCTAACATGAAAGGATGGTCGAAACGAGAAGTGATCAATCTTTCTGAAATGGCCGATATAACCCTTAACATAAAAGGAGAAGGTTATGTATTGCAACAAAGTTCTAAACCAGGAACAGTGGTGGAACCGGGGGAAACATTAGAGATCCAATTTCAGTCTCCTCGAGAGGCATTGAACAAGAAAAAAGCAGATGAATAGTTACAAGTTATATTTGGGGGATGTAAACTGAACATCCTCTTTTTCTTTTGCTGAAATCGTTCTATGTTCGAGGAATTTCGCATATAGTGGAACGAGCCCTGGAAGAGGAGGTCCTTTTTTTGAAGCGTGTATCTACCGTAACGGTAAGAAAAAGACTGTCATTTATATTAATAGCGGGACTGTTTGTATTTTTTATTATTGATGTGCGATTAGGGTATGTTCAGTTTGGTATGGGAAAAGCCCTAACGGATCTTGCAAGAGATTCATGGAGTAGAAATATTCCATTTGAACCTGAACGAGGAAAAATTGTGGACAGGAATGATGTTTCGATTGCCGAAAATAAATCCGCCCCAACGGTATATGTCATCCCAAGACAGATAGAGGATCCTGCGGGAACGGCTGAGAAGCTCGCAAAAGTATTAGAAGGTTCCAAAGAGGATATTTATCAACGAGTCTCTAAAAACTCTTCTATTGAAAGATTACCTGAAGGAAGAAAAATAACCTTTGAAAAAGCAAAAGAAGTTCAAGCTTTAGATTTAAAAGGGGTCTATATTGCGGAAGATTCAAAGCGTCATTACCCTTTTGGGAAATATTTATCGCATGTGTTAGGATTCACCGGCATAGATAATCAAGGTCTTGCTGGATTAGAATTATATTATGATAAAGAACTAAAAGGAGAGAAGGGGTCCGTACAGTTTTTTTCGGATGCGAAAGGAAAAAGAATGCCGGAGATGTCAGATGAATTTGATCCTCCTCAAGATGGTTATGATCTAAAATTAACAATTGATACTAAAATTCAATCGATCATTGAAAGGGAACTAGATAATGCGGAAGCATTATATAACCCAGATGGCATTATTTCTATTGCGATGGATCCGAATACGGGAGAAATTTTAGGAATGTCTAGCAGGCCTTCGTTTGATCCCGCTGATTTTCAAAATGTGCCTCAGGAAGTATATAATCGAAATCTTCCTATCTGGAGTACGTACGAGCCAGGATCAACATTTAAAATTATTACACTCGCCGCTGCCCTAGAAGAAGGAAAAGTGAACTTAGAAGAAGAACATTTCCATGATCATGGTTCGGTTAAAGTAGGTGGAGCGAACCTACGTTGCTGGAAAAGTGGGGGGCATGGGAGTCAAACATTTCTTGAGGTGGTTGAAAATTCCTGTAACCCAGGTTTTGTGGAGTTGGGTCAAAGATTAGGCAAAGAAAAATTATTTGATTATATTCGTGGTTTCGGTTTTGGAGAAAAAACGGGGATCGATTTAGCTGGAGAAGGAACGGGTATTTTATTTAAAATGGACCGGGTTGGTCCCGTTGAGCTGGCGACAACATCGTTTGGACAGGGGGTTTCAGTTACTCCTATCCAACAAGTAGCCGCTGTTGCTGCTGCAGTCAACGGAGGAACCTTATATCAACCTTATATTGCGAAAGAACTTGTAGACCCACGAACAGGAGCAGTTGTAATGCGGAAAACTCCTGTTGCCAAAAGAAAGGTGGTCTCAGAGTCTACCTCAAAAGAAGTGAGACATGCGCTTGAGAGTGTTGTCGCTCAAGGTACAGGTGGAAATGCATTTGTAGACTCTTATCGTGTTGGAGGAAAAACAGGTACGGCACAAAAGGCAAAAGATGGTCGTTATTTAGAAAATAATTATGTTGTCTCATTTATCGGATTTGCACCTGCAGATGATCCACAAATTGTTGTCTACACGGCTGTCGATAATCCAAAAGGTACCGTTCAATTTGGCGGCACGGTCGCTGCGCCGATTGTAGGAAATATCTTAGAAGATTCTTTGCAAGCCATGGGCGTCAAACCCCGTGAAAACCAAATAGAAAAAGAAAAAAAGTGGAATGATCCCGTCATGATCACAGTGCCTGATTTAAAGGGGATGTCAATCAAGGAAATTCAACAGCAAATGTATAACTTAAAGCTTAAAACAAGCGGGGAGGGTTCAAAAGTCATTCAGCAAAGCCCTAAACCAGGTGTAAAGGTAGAAGAGGGCTCCGCAATCAGAGTCTATCTTGAGTGATCTAGCTCCAGCGCCTAGCCCCGAGAAGCTCACAGGATGTGAGTTCATCGGCGTAGCGCTAGGGCGGCGCAGAACTGCGTTGCGCCACGATGGCGCGTCTTAGCTGTTCTACCTTAAATCAAGGCTCTTGCGCTTTTCTTGAGAACAACGGAGCGGCATGATTCATTCATGACCGCTTCTTAAGTTCGTTAAAAAATTTATACAAAAAATCATGCTTCAAGGATAGCTTCAAATTCAATTATTATGTAAAATAGATAGGAATGTTTTTTTCTGTATTTTTACAGAAGCATTATTTTAGGAAATTCTAGCTTATATAATGGGACGGCTTTTCTCAAGGATAGAAGTATAAATTTGGGCTAGTGCTGGATCTAGCTCCAGCGCCCAGCGACTAGCAAACTTTCGGTGCCTTCCTACGATAAGTCAACATCAGTTCGCCTTATCAGGCTCACTGTGTTTCCTTTATCTCAGGCCAACAGGATGTTGGTCAGAACGGCGTTGCGCCAGGACGGCGCGATTTTAGCCGTTCAGCGTTATTATCCAAGTTTGTACGTCGCTAAACGGGCGCTTGCGCTTTTCTTAACCATTATGAAAGGATTGAAGATTATTGGATTTGCATAGGCTATTACAATCACTTCCATTTATTGAAGCACCGGAAGAAAATGATGAAATAATTGGAATATCGAACAATCACCAAAAAGTAGAAAAAGGACATTTGTTTATTTGTATAAAGGGACATTCTTTTGATGGGCATAATTTTGCTGAGGAAGCCATAAATAAAGGAGCAGTAGCTATTGTAGCGGAAAGGCCTTTACAGTTAGAAGTACCTGTCATTTTAGTGAAAGATACAAAAAAAGCAATGGCCATTCTAGCAGATGCCTTTTATCACCATCCGACTCAAAAAATGCATTTGATTGGCATTACCGGAACAAATGGAAAAACAACAACAAGTCATATGGTTGACTCCATCTTTAAAGATGCAGATCATTCAACAGGCTTAATCGGAACCATTAATATCAAAATCGGAAGCAAAGTTTTGGAAACAAAAAACACAACGCCTGATAGCTTAGAACTACAAAAAGTCTTTCATGAAATGGTTGAAGAAAAAATTGACACGGCCATTATGGAAGTATCGTCTCATGCTTTGGTACAAGGGAGAGTTAATGGCTGTGATTATGATGTGGCTGTTTTTACAAACCTTTCCCAAGATCACCTTGATTACCACCATACGATGGCAGAATACAAAAGGGCAAAAAGTTTATTGTTTTCTAAACTAGGAAATACCTATTCAACTAAACATCCTAAATTTGCTGTACTGAATGCCGATGATGAGGTTGCGGAATTATTGGCTTCAGAAACATCTGCCCATGTAGTCACCTATGGAATTAACAAGGCAGCTGATTTTCAAGCGGATTCCATTACTTACCATAGTCATGGGGTTACATTTAAACTTCTTTCTCCAGAAGGGGAAAGGGAGATTCACTTACCATTAGCGGGAGAATTTAATGTGTATAATGCCTTGGCAGCCATTGCAACTGCGTATGTGTCGAAAATTCCTTTCCACAGCATTATACAATCAGTTGAACAGGCTAAAGGTGTTCCAGGTCGTTTTGAATTAGTGAATGGAGGGCAAAAATTTGCCGTTATCGTGGATTACGCACACACACCAGATGGCTTGGAAAATGTTTTAAGAACGATTCAACAATTTGCCGATAAACGTGTATTTTGTGTCGTTGGCTGTGGCGGGGATCGAGACCCATCAAAACGACCATTAATGGCGCAGATTGCCTGTAAATGGGCGACAGATCCTATCTTCACTTCAGATAATCCCCGTAGTGAAGATCCAAGTGCGATAATAGAAGACATGAAAAAAGGAGTAGTAGGCAAACGATATCTGATTGAGCCTGACAGAAAAAAGGCGATTGAGTGTGCTATCGATTTAGCCGAAGAAGGCGATGTTGTTCTTGTGGCAGGTAAAGGGCACGAAACATATCAAATCATTGGTGATAAAGTGTATGACTTTGATGATCGCTTGGTTTCATTAAATGCTATTATGAAGAAGTAAACTATTTTGCTGGATGAAGATTATAAAAATAAAAAGCTGATTTACATTGTTAGATGACGATTTATAAAAGAGCGTCGTTCATTAAAAGAAAAACAGCGTTTGGAATTGGAGAGCGAAGAAATTATGATGGAAAGAGTTATTTTATTTTCCTTACTTATTAGTTTTCTCATTACTGTCCTGCTTTCTCCGATCTTTATCCCGTTTTTAAGAAGGCTTAAATTCGGGCAAAGTATTCGGGAAGAAGGACCGAAGTCTCATCAGAAGAAAAGTGGAACCCCAACGATGGGAGGGATATTGATTGTCCTATCCATCCTTATTACAACATTAATCATGATGTGGAAATTTTCACAACCAAGCTGGGAGACTTATTTATTATTATTTGTGACGTTAGGGTATGGATTACTCGGTTTCTTAGATGATTTTATAAAAATTGCCTTTAAGAGAAACCTAGGTTTAACATCCATGCAAAAATTAATTGGTCAAATTGTGATTGCCATTATTTTTTATATTGTGTTAAGAACAAACGATATTTCGACCGTTATTGCTATCCCAATGACTGATTTCAGTATAGATCTTGGTTGGTTTTATGCTGTGTTCATTGTATTTTGGCTAGTAGGGTTTTCAAATGCGGTTAATTTAACAGATGGATTAGATGGCCTGCTTGCAGGTACGGCCGCTATCGCTTTTGGTGCTTTTGCTATTGTGGCATGGAGTCAATCGCAATTTGATATTTCTGTCTTTTCTGTTGCGATTGTTGGGGCAGTCTTAGGGTTTCTAGTGTTCAATGCCCATCCTGCAAAGGTGTTTATGGGAGATACGGGCTCCTTAGCTTTAGGTGGAGCGATTGCCGCTATTTCAATTTTATTAAAGTCGGAAATTATTTTGCTCGTCATTGGAGCTGTCTTCGTAATTGAGACGCTATCTGTTATTCTGCAGGTTGCATCATTTAAAACAACTGGAAAAAGAATTTTCAAGATGAGTCCTTTGCATCATCATTATGAATTATCGGGATGGTCGGAATGGCGCGTTGTTGTGACTTTTTGGGCTGTCGGACTTCTTTGTTCCATTTTAGGAATTTATGTAGAGGTGTGGTTGTAGAGTGAAAAATATAAAACAATATCATTATAAAAAAGTATTAGTTTTAGGGCTCGCAAAAAGTGGCGTAGTAGCGGCTTCTCTATTACATCAATTAGGTGCTTTCGTCACAGTGAATGATTTTAAGCCATTTGAAGAAAATCCAGATGCTCAAGGGTTACTAGAACAGGGGATAAAGGTAATCTGTGGCAGTCATCCTGTGGAACTCTTAGACGAGGGATTTGAATTGATCGTGAAAAATCCGGGCATTCCCTATTCTAACCCCATTATACAGGGAGCCGTGGATATGGGGCTGCCGATCATAACGGAGGTCGAACTTGCATACCAAATTGCTGAAGCAGATATCATTGGTATCACAGGTACTAATGGAAAGACGACTACGACAACCTTAATTTTTGAGATGCTTAAAAAGGCACATAAACAGCCGCTCATTGCTGGAAATATTGGGACTGTGGCATCTGAAGTAGCCCAAGTAGCGACTTCAGAGAATACAATGGTCGTAGAATTATCTTCCTTTCAATTGATGGGCATTGAAACCTTCAGCCCTCATATTGCGATTTTAACAAATTTATATGAGGCTCATTTAGATTATCACAGTTCTTGGAATGAATATGCCCAAGCAAAAATGAATATTACTAAAAACCAAACACCAGATGATTATTTAATCGTGAATGCAGACCAAGAGGTATTACTAAATTTAGCGCAAACAAGTCATGCACAAATTATCCCATTTTCCACAACAAGATATCTTGAAAATGGTGCGTCTATCGATAATGGGAAATTAATATATGACCAAGAAGAGATAATCGACATATCCGAGATTGCTCTACCTGGTGCCCATAATTTAGAAAATATCTTAGCCGCTACGATCGCTGCCAAACTAAAAGGGGTGGAAACGAAAGACATCGTTACGATTTTGTCTACCTTTACAGGTGTGAAGCACCGGACTCAATTCGTATCAGAATTCAACCAAAGACGATTTTATAATGATTCAAAGGCGACCAATATTTTAGCTGCTTCAAGTGCTTTGAAGGCATTTAAGGATCCTATCATTCTTCTAGCAGGTGGTTTAGATCGTGGTAATGAATTTGAAGACCTCATTCCTTCTCTATCAAATGTAAAAGCCCTTGTTCTATTTGGTCAAACGGCAAAAAAATTGGATGAAATAGGAAAAAAGGCAGGAATACAAACGATTGTACATGTCGATAATGTAGAAGAAGCTGTGCCTACAGCCTATGAATTATCTGCTCGCGGAGATGTTATTTTACTCTCACCGGCATGTGCTAGTTGGGATCAATATAAAACTTTTGAAGTTCGCGGTGATATTTTCATTGAGGCTGTGCATAAACTGGAAGAGAGCAAGAATTTTTAGGGGACATCAATAGAGAAGCAAGGCTGACACCCCTTAAAAAGCTCTAAATTGCTAGTTACGAGGTGTTGTGCATTGCCATTGAAAAAAACAGCCCCTGATTTTATTTTAATTCTGTCTACCATGTTATTACTAGCAATCGGATTAATCATGGTTTATAGTGCGAGTGCTGTATGGGCTGACCATAAATTTTCCGATTCATTTTTCTTTGTGAAGCGCCAGTTTCTATTTGCCGCTCTCGGAATTGTTGCCATGTTTGTGATTATGAATGTGGATTATTGGGTATTAAAAAAATGGGCCAAGCCTTTGGTGATTGTATGTTTTGTATTGTTAATTCTGGTTATTATTCCAGGCGTTGGGATGGAACGAAACGGATCAAGAAGCTGGTTAGGTGTCGGCGCCTTTTCTATCCAGCCTTCAGAGTTTATGAAGTTGGCGATGATTGCCTTTTTAGCGAAATTTCTTTCTGAGAGACAACGTTATATCACAACGATTAAAAAAGGATTACTGCCATCACTATCTCTCGTTTTTCTTGCATTTGGAATGATTATGCTACAACCGGATTTAGGAACAGGGACTGTGATGGTTGGCACATGTATGATTATGATTTTTATCGCGGGGGCAAGGATCGCTCATTTTGTCGCCCTTGGGTTGTGTGGAATAGCTGGCTTTGTCGGTCTAATCCTTTCTGCACCATATAGGATAGCCCGGATCACATCTTTTTTAGATCCATGGCAGGACCCGCAAAACACGGGCTTTCAGATTATCCAATCCTTATATGCGATTGGACCAGGGGGATTATTTGGGCTAGGATTAGGAGAGAGCAGGCAAAAATTCTTTTACTTACCAGAGCCACAAACTGATTTTATCTTTGCCATTCTGGCAGAAGAGTTAGGATTTATCGGAGGCAGTCTCATTCTATTATTATTTGCCTTATTATTGTGGCGGGGGATCAGAATCGCTCTTGGCGCCCCAGATTTATTTGGTAGCTTCCTGGCGGTTGGCATTATATCCATGATTGCCATCCAAGTGATGATCAATATCGGAGTTGTAACAGGATTAATGCCTGTAACAGGCATTACACTCCCATTCCTCAGCTATGGGGGCTCCTCTCTCACATTAATGTTAATGGCTGTGGGAATCCTCCTTAACATCAGTCGATACTCACGTATATAATAAGAAAAACCGGGTCGCCTTTTGCCCGGTTTTTCTTATATTTTTATTACATTTAAACAACATTCGATGACGAACACTTTATTATCGAGTAAAATATAGTAAGATAATGATGAAGGTGAATTTTTTAACTACAAGAGGATGTTCAAAAAACAGAATGATTGAGACAGAGGTGGGAATGTGAAAATAGTGGTCACGGGTGGAGGTACGGGTGGACATATTTATCCGGCGCTCGCTTTAATTAGGACGATTAAGCAGCAATATCCAGAAACGGAATTCATATATATTGGTACAGAAAAAGGGTTGGAGGCAGATATCGTTCCTCGTGAAAATATTCCTTTTGAATCGATCCATATAACGGGGTTTAGAAGATCATTATCCTTTGAAAATGTTAAAACCATTTTTCGCTTTATAAAGGGTGTGAAAGATAGTAAGAATATCTTAAAAAAAGTTAATCCCGATATCGTGATTGGAACAGGCGGATATGTTTGTGGACCAGTTGTATATGCAGCGGCAAAGAAAAAAATCCCCACGATCATTCACGAACAAAATAGTGTACCTGGACTAACGAATAAATTTCTCAGTCGATATGTTGATAAGGTTGCTGTATGTTTTGAAGAAGTGAAAGAATTTTTTCCAAAAGATAAGGCGATATTAACGGGAAATCCACGTGCTTCAGAGGTTGTTGGAGAAAGAAAACCTGGGGTATTAAAATCTCTTGGGTTGAAAGAGGGGATCCCAACGGTTTTAATTACAGGAGGAAGCAGAGGAGCAAGACCGATTAATGAGACAGTGGTTAAATCATTAACCTCCTTATCAAAAAGGTCTTATCAAGTCATATACGTGACAGGACAAGTACATTATGACAATGTAATGGAAGAAGCAAAATTATTAGGAAAACAATCTAATATTGCCATTGTTCCGTTTATTCATGAAATGCAAAAGGTGCTATCTTCCGTTGATGTAGTCGTTGGCAGAGCGGGAGCCACTTCCCTTGCTGAGATTACAGCTATAGGCATTCCTTCCATTTTAATTCCTAGTCCTTATGTGACAAATAATCACCAAGAGAAGAATGCTGAAACATTGGTAGAACATGGAGCGGCCATTATGTTGCTAGAAAGGGAATTGTCTAGCAAACTATTTTTAGATTCATTAGATTCGATCATGCTAAATGATGAAAAGAGAAACATCATGGGAGATCATGCTAGAAAGCTTGGCATGCGGGATGCATCTGAACGTTTAGCTGATCTGATGTTTCAATTGATAAAACAACATTAATAAGATGAAATTTGAGAGTCCCATTACAAAATAGATAAGGTGGGAAGGGGGCATGCCTATGGAAAAAGGGAAGGTTTTATCATTAGAGGATAGGATACCGAAGATAAAAGAACATCGAAGAAAAAAAGCCAACAGAAGATTAATCATCTTATTATCCGTATTCTTTTTATTGATTGTTGTGGTTGTTTACTTCCAATCCCCTCTTAGTCATATCAAAGAAATCGATATTCAAGGGAATAAAATTGCTTCTAAAGAGGACATTCTATCTATATCTGGGCTAGAACCTGGTGGGAGTTTATGGAATATAAACCAAAAAAATGTGCGAAAAAAAATAAAAAAGCTCCCAGAAGTCAAGGATATAGATGTTAAAATTAAATTTCCCAATACAGTTGAGGTACATATAAAAGAACACTCAAGTCTTGCTTTATTAATGAATGATCATCGTGTTCAGCCAGTTTTAGAAAATGGACAGATGCTACAAGAGAAAAATAGCCTGTTGATGAATGCCCCCATTTTAATTGGATTTAAAGAGGACGAGATATTAAAAGACCTCATTAGCCAACTAAAAGACATTCCAACGGAAATATACTATTCCATTTCTGAAATTCAACATGATCCTAAAAATACAGATCCCTACCATATCTATTTATATATGAATGATGGGAACGAAGTGAATGCTACCATTCCGACTTTAGCGGAAAAAATGGCGCACTACCCCTCTGTTGTGGGACAATTAGATCCAAATATTAAAGGTGTGATTGACTTTGAGGTGGGATCATTTTTTAGAGCATATGAGAATGAGGGGGAAGATATGAGTGAGGAGGGAGAAAGGTAAATATATCATATTTTCCTTCGTATTTCTGATATTTGGCTTTATCTTAGCTTTTTCCTATAGTCAGACTGGAAAAGATAAGCATTCAAATGTAAAAATTGCAGATAGCCAGTATATGAAAGAAAAAGATTTACGAAACCAATTGATATCCATTCAAGATCGGAACCAAGAATTACAAAAAGAATTGTATGGTAAACAAGATAATGTAAGGCAAATAGAGAGGGAATTGTTCCAAGAAGAAGAGGATTATCAAACATTAGCCGCCGATGCAGAAAAATATCGTATGTATTTAGGGAAAGTAAAAGTGAAGGGGCCAGGGGTCGAAATTTTACTGGAAGACGGGGATTATAAGAAAGATGAAGATGCTAATAATTACCTTGTTCACGAGCATCACGTCTTTAAAGTAGTGAATGAATTATTTGTGTCTGGAGCTTCTGCTATTGCCATAAATGGACAAAGATTAAAATCTGATTCTTACATTGTATGTACGGGCCCGGTTATTACAGTTTACGGTAATCCTTATCCAGCGCCTTTTAAAATTACTGCGATAGGAGATGCGGACATACTTACCTCTGCAGTGACATTAAAGGGTGGGGTGCGGGATCAATTAGTAAATGATAATATTATGTTTACAATTGAAAAGAAAAAGCAGATTGTGTTAGATCCAATTTTAGGAGAGTCGTCATAATGGCGAATAAAACGACACTATATTTTACACTTATCACGTTCATAGTGGGTTTTATGGTAGCTGTGCAATTTAATACAGTACAAAAACCAAATAATCGAGATGCGCGGGATGCTTGGGAGCTACGAGAAGCGATTAATAATGAGATGGACATGCAAGCGAAGCTTTTAGATGAGATTCGTCTTCAAGATAAAAAAATCCATGATTATTCTTCCGAACTGCAAGATAATAAAGAAGACGTCTTGAAACAGACCATTTTGGAATTGAAGAAGGAAGCAGGTTTAACTAAAATAGATGGTCCAGGTATTATTCTCACCGTAGATACAATAGACGAAAGCATGTTGCTTGGGCAGCCACCACCCCAAACATCTCCCATTGTTTTACAAAGATTAATTAATGAGTTAAATATGTATGGAGCAAAAGCTATAGCCATTGATGGGGAGAGATACATTAACACAACGGTGATCCGTGATATTAACGGGGAAACAAAGGTTGGAACCCATTCAATCAATGATCTTCCATTTCAAATCCTCGTGCTAACGGACAGTTCGGAAGTGGCTGAGAAGCTATATAATCATATGCAAATATCCCCTGTATTAGATGATTTTTTTATAGATGATTTACAGATAGATGTATCAGACCCGAAAGTGTCGATCGAATTGCCGGCTTATGTCAATCCAATTACGACCAAGAATATGGAGTCTGTGGATGAAAAAGGAGATGTGTAATTTGTTGCTTCCCATCATTGGACTCCTAATAGGAATACTTTTAGGTTTTTTAACGGACATACACATCCCAGATGAATATGCAAATTACTTGTCCATTGCCGTATTAGCTTCTTTAGATACTTTATTTGGTGGGATTCGGGCGTATTTACAAAATTTATACGACAATCGGGTGTTCGTTTCTGGTTTTTTCTTTAATATTTTACTTGCAGCAAGTTTAGCTTTTCTAGGAGTGCACCTTGGTGTAGACTTATATTTAGCTGCAGTGTTTGCATTTGGAGTCCGATTGTTCCAAAATATAGCAGTTATTCGAAGAATCTTGCTTAATAAGTGGGGAAATACTAGAGAAAATTCGAAATAAATAGTATGATAAACAGGAAAATTCTTTTAGGTGACGAATTAGTTAATTAAGCATATTCAAGGATTGATTATTCATGAACAGAATAGAAGACAATAATAGAAGAGGAACGAAACAAGGGGGTGCCAGAAAATGAGCAACAGCGAAATATATGTCAGTCTAGATATTGGTACATCCTCAGTCAAGGTGATTATTGGGGAAATGACCAATCATTCACTAAATATTATCGGAGTAGGCACCGCCAATTCCGAGGGGATTAGGAAAGGTTCCATCGTGGATATTGACAAGACAGTCCATTCGATCAGACGGGCTGTCGAACAGGCTGAAAGAATGATTGGAATGCAAATTAACCAAGTAATTGTTGGCATTGCTGGCAACCAAGTAGGTCTTCAGCACTGTCACGGGGTCGTGGCTGTTTCAAGTGAAAACAGAGAAATTACGGATGAAGATGTTGCTAGAGTAATGGATGCAGCAGAAGTTGTTTCTATTCCACCGGAAAGGGAAATTATTAATATTATCCCACATCAATTTATTGTAGATGGACTTGATGAAATTACAGATCCAAGGGGAATGATCGGTGTCAGACTTGAAATGGAAGGCATCATTGTGACTGGTTCCAAAACAAATCTACATAATACACTTCGATGTGTTGAAAGAGCTGGCTTAGAAATTGTTGATATTGTCCTTAAACCGCTTGCTGTTGCTTCGGCCGCGTTATCTAAGGATGAACAAAATTTAGGGACAGCATTGATCGACATGGGTGGTGGATCTACGACCATTGCATTGTTTGAACATGGTTACATAAAAGGAACAACAGTGATTCCAGTTGGTGGAGATAATATTACGAAAGACCTATCGATTGGACTCAGAACAACGACAGAAGATGCTGAAAAGATTAAGAAAAAGCATGGACATGCCTATTATGATGAGGCATCTGAAGATGAGGTTTTTAGTGTTCCAATTATTGGAAGTGACCAACATCAGCAATTTAATCAATTAGAGTTGTCTGATATAATTGAAGCAAGGATACAAGAGATATTTGAGCTCGTTCAAAGTGAATTGACAAAAATGGGTGTCTCAGATTTACCGGGAGGTATTGTCCTAACGGGGGGCGCCGTGAATGTTCCTGGTATTTTGGAATTGGCACAGGGAATCTTTCATAATCGGGTTCGAATTGCGATCCCAGATTATATCGGTGTACGTGAACCACAGTATATTACGGCCGTCGGACTAATTAAACACGCTTATAAAACTGCTAGATTAGAAGGAAGAAATATTAGTTCTACCTCTGAATCTTATGAGCAAACAGAGCCTGTAAAACCGACACATACTAAAAAAATTGAAAAAAATCCGGATGAAAAAATTACCGCAAAAGTAAAGAAATTTTTTGGACACTTTTTCGAGTAGGCATCCCAGTTATTAAACAAAATAGGAGGACTTGCCAATGTTAGATTTCGATACTAATTTAGATTCTTTAGCAACCATTAAAGTAGTTGGAGTTGGTGGAGGTGGAAATAATGCGGTAAATAGAATGATTGAACATGATGTTCAAGGAGTCGAATTTATCGCAGTTAACACTGATTCACAGGCTTTAAATCTATCAAAAGCTGAAATAAAAATGCAAATTGGAGCGAAGCTTACAAGAGGACTAGGAGCTGGAGCTAATCCTGAAGTTGGTAAAAAGGCTGCCGAGGAAAGTAAAGAGCAAATCGAAGAAGCTCTTAAAGGAGCGGATATGGTCTTTGTCACAGCTGGAATGGGAGGGGGAACTGGTACAGGAGCAGCACCTGTGATCGCGCAAATTGCCAAAGATATAGGTGCTTTAACTGTTGGAGTTGTCACAAGACCTTTCACATTTGAAGGTAGAAAGCGATCGAATCAGGCAAGTGGTGGAATTGGCACAATGAAAGAAGCGGTAGACACCTTGATCGTGATTCCAAATGATCGTTTATTAGAAATTGTGGACAAGAGCACTCCAATGCTAGAAGCGTTTCGTGAGGCTGATAATGTACTGCGACAAGGGGTTCAGGGTATCTCTGATTTGATCGCTGTTCCCGGTTTGATTAATTTGGACTTCGCCGATGTCAAAACGATTATGACAAACAAAGGCTCGGCCCTAATGGGAATCGGTGTTGCATCAGGCGAAAGCCGTGCAGCAGAAGCAGCGAAAAAAGCTATTTCTTCTCCATTGCTTGAAACATCTATTGATGGTGCGCAAGGGGTTTTGATGAATATCTCTGGTGGCAGTAATTTAAGTTTATACGAGGTTCAAGAAGCAGCCGATATAGTGGCCTCCGCCTCAGATCAAGAAGTCAATATGATTTTTGGTTCTGTCATTAATGAGGATCTTAAAGATGAGATAGTTGTTACAGTAATTGCTACAGGTTTTGATGAAGCAGCTGCCCAACCAAAAAAATCCAGACCATCATTTGGACAATTAAAACCAAATGTGAGTCAGCAGGAAAAGGCACCTGCTCACGAAGTAAAAAAAGAAGAGCATCGTGAACCAGTGCAATCTGGCCAATCCGGCCAATCCGTTGAAGATACATTAGATATCCCAACATTTTTAAGAAATAGAAATAGAAGAAGATAATAGATTATAAGTTTAAACCAACTCTTTTCCAAGGGTTGGTTTTTTGGTGCTTAGCGCACTATAAAATCTTTGCTTATTGATAGCTTGCTTATGTCGCGGTTGATGTCCAGCTTCATCGCCTAGCCCCCTCGAGGTCAAATGTTTCTGAACCTATGAAGGGAAAAAGCACCCTTCATAGGTTCAAGAACATTTGCGTGTCGGAGCCGATCAAGGCGCTTGCGCTTTTCTTATTTTGACAAACTTCGGCTAAACAAGCGAAAACTTCCAAGTTTTTCATTACAGAATGTGACACAATCTAGAATATTTGTGTTCTATACTCTATATATATGTAAGAGAAGGAAAGATATAGGAGAGGGAGGAGGTTTATTTGGTTGTTTATCTAGACATTATATGGCTGTTAAACTTTCTTATAGACAGCTTCCTTTTATGGGCTACATCTATTTATTTAAAAAGAAAGATCCCCCTTTTTAAAATATTATTAGGTGGATTAATAGGATCAAGCATTATTTTAATGGCGATTACGCCACTCTCTACAGGGGTTATGCATCCTTTTATAAAGTGGAGTTTGTCCCTATTAATGGTTTGGGTGACATTTGGCTATAAAAGATTATCAATGTTTTTGGCTTCCTTGTTTACTTTTTATTTTGCAACCTTTCTAATGGGAGGCATTCTAATGGGCACCCATTACTTTTTATCCTTTCATTTGGATTTAAGAAACTCAGTTGCAATAGAAAGTGTACGAGGATATGGTGATCCGATTAGTTGGCTTTCTGTAGCCGTGGCTTTTCCAATTGCTTGGTTCTTTTCTAGAAATAGAATTGGACATTTAACAAAGACAAGCATTCAATATGATGTCTTGTATGATGTCTATATTTTGATAAATGGAGTTGAATTAAAGCTTAAAGGACTTATTGACAGTGGGAACCAATTATATGATCCTATCTCAAAAAAACCTGTTATGATCGTCTCCCTTGAATCTGTCCAGGGCAATTTTCCTGAGGAACTAAAAAATGTTGCAGATGTTCAAAATGACCTTTACACCTCTTCTACTTTTTTGCCGACAGAGTGGACTCACATTATGAGACTTATTCCGGCGAAATCTTTAGGAAAAAACAATCAACTCTTATGTGCTTTTAAGCCGGAAAAGGTAGTGATCCAAGAAGAGAGCGGGAGAGAGATTGAAACGGAAGTGCTTATTGTGTTTACGACTCAACAACTGTCAGGGGATGGAACATTTCAATGTATTCTCCATCCACAAATGGCCCCTGGTTTCGCAATGAATTCCGCATCATAATTTTTAAAGGAGGAAGAGGAATGAAACAGTTACGCTTACGGATTCAGTATTACTGGTATCGGCTTTTAACAAAATTAGGTATGAAATCAGATGAAATATTTTATATTGGCGGAAGTGAAGCATTACCACCTCCTTTAACAAAAGATGAGGAAGAAGTTTTACTAGAAAAACTTCCCCATGGTGACAAAACAGCAAGATCGATGTTAATCGAAAGAAATCTTCGTTTAGTTGTATATATTGCGCGGAAATTTGAAAATACAGGGATTAATATTGAAGATCTTATTAGTATAGGAACCATTGGATTAATTAAAGCTGTGAATACCTTTAACCCAGAGAAAAAAATAAAATTGGCTACATATGCTTCACGCTGTATTGAAAATGAAATTTTGATGTATTTGCGGAGAAATAATAAAACAAGATCAGAGGTCTCATTTGACGAGCCTTTAAATATTGACTGGGATGGGAATGAACTGCTTTTATCTGATGTCCTTGGTACGGAAGAGGATATCATTACAAAAGATTTGGAAGCCAATGTAGATAAAAAGCTACTATTAACTGCCTTACAAAAACTTTCTGCTCGTGAAAAACAAATTATGGAATTAAGATTTGGTCTAAATGGAGGAATGGAAAAAACCCAAAAGGATGTAGCCGACCAATTGGGAATATCTCAATCCTATATTTCAAGACTTGAAAAAAGAATTATTAAAAGATTGCGAAGAGAATTTAATAAAATGGTTTAGGGAGTTAAAAAAGTGGATGAAAAAAATATTTTTAATAAAAAAGAGCGGATAACGATAGAGTAGACAAGAATTAAAGTCATGTCCAAGCTTTTTTGAAAAAATGCGGATGCATATATTTCCCTTCCGAGGAGATACTGAATTTTGTAATCAGCTCCTGCAAGGAGGGAAAAAAGTTGAAGCGAAATAAAGTAGTCATATGCGGTGTGGATACTTCGAAGCTCCCTGTCCTAAAAAATGAAGAAATGCGGGAACTTTTAAAGCAAATGCAGCAGGGTGATCGATCAGCTCGAGAAAAATTAGTGAATGGTAATTTGCGTCTTGTATTAAGTGTGATTCAACGTTTTAATAACAGGGGGGAATATGTAGATGATCTGTTTCAAGTTGGCTGTATAGGACTCATGAAGTCAATCGATAATTTTGATTTAAGCCAAAATGTCCGATTTTCTACATATGCCGTTCCGATGATTATCGGAGAAATACGGAGATATTTAAGGGATAATAACCCTATCAGGGTTTCGCGATCTCTTCGGGACATTGCCTACAAGGCTTTACATGTACGTGAAAAATTAATGGCCAAAACATCTCGTGAACCGACAGCTGCAGAAATTGCCAAAGAATTAGACATTCCACATGAAGAAGTAGTTTTTGCAATGGATGCCATTCAAGATCCAGTTTCCTTATTTGAGCCGATTTATAATGATGGGGGCGATCCCATATTCGTAATGGATCAATTAAGTGATGAGAAAAATAAAGACAGTACATGGATTGAAGAAATAGCGCTTCATGACGGGCTGCAAAGATTGAATGATCGGGAAAAAATGATTATTCGCAAACGTTTTTTTCAAGGGAAAACACAAATGGAAGTGGCAGAAGAAATCGGGATTTCTCAAGCCCAAGTATCTCGGCTAGAAAAAGCTGCCATTAAACAAATGAATAAAAACATTTTGTAAAAAGCAACGAAAGTCTGATTCTGAATCAAATGATTCTAGAGTCAGACTTTTCTTCTTGTATAGCAAACAATATATTTTACCTTGTTGCTCACTTCTAACTTTAATGACAATATCTATTTGACTGGAGCATACATATATATAAAGAGCTGAACAAAGAGGTGGGGAGCCATTATGGTAAGGATTTCGGAATTTCAAGTGAAAGACGTGGTTAATATTGCGGATGGTCGTAGACTTGGACATGTAGGAGACATAGAAATCAACTTGGATACAGGTAGAATCGAAACGATCATCATTGGAAATTCAACACGACTTTTTGGTTTTTTAGGGAGAGAAGAGGAAGTGATTATTCCTTGGGAACAGATTGTGAAAATTGGTGAAGATGTGATTCTAGTAAGACATAAGGGGAATCAATATGTGCAACAACAATTAGATAAACCAAAATAGTGATATTTCTTATCTCCTGGAGGCTTTTATGGTACACTATATAAAAATATCTCTTTTCGCGATTTAAAAAGAAAAAACATCAATATCAATAGGAGTTTTGATTTGTGAAAGTAAAAGATAAATTATCTATTATAGAAAAACGAATTGCGCAAACTTGTTCCAAAGTGGATAGAGATCCTAAAGATGTAAAAGTGATTGCTGTTACAAAGTATGTGTCGAATGAGAGGACCGCTGAAGCTTTGGATGCAGGGATTCAGCACTTAGGAGAAAACCGGGATGATGGCCTGCTTTCTAAATGGGAGACGTTAGGAAACAGGCCAATATGGCATTTTATCGGAAGTCTGCAAACACGAAAAGTGAAGAATATTTTAGACAAAGTTTCCTATATCCATTCTTTGGACAGGCATTCCCTAGCAAAGGAAATTAATAAACGTGCCATTTCACCTATCAACTGTTTTGTGCAAGTCAATATGTCTAAAGAGGAATCGAAGCATGGAATTCAGCCAGAGGCAGCGATTGATTTTGTCAAAGAATTAGAGATGTACCCTAATATTCGCACAATCGGACTTATGACTATGGCGCCTCTTACAGAAGATGAAATGGTGATACGCGATTGTTTTCGAAACTTGAAGGCATTACAAGAGGAAATTCATCATCTTGATTTTCCCCATGCACCATGTACAGAGTTGTCAATGGGAATGTCTAATGACTTTGAAATTGCAATTGAAGAAGGTGCTACCTATATTAGGATTGGCACGGCTCTGGTTGGAGAATAACGAGAGGGAGGGCGAATAAATGGGAATAAAATCGAAATTTAAGAATTTCTTTATGCTTGAAGATGAATACGAATATGTGGAAGAAGAAAGTTCAAAAGACATCTCACCTGAAGAAGAGCAACGTGTGCCGGCAGATCGGAGGCAAAATGTTGTCAGCTTACAAAGTGCCAAAAAATCTTCAAAAGTTATTCTAATTGAGCCAAGAGTTTATGCGGAAGCACAAGAGGTGGCAGACCATCTTGTTAATCGGAAAGCCGTGATTGTTAATTTGCAACGTATTCATCGGGATCAGGCCTTACGAATTGTGGATTTTTTAAGTGGAACTGTGTATGCTTTAGGTGGTGACATACAAAGAGTTGGCCATGATATCTTTTTATGTACACCAGATAATGTAGAAGTTTCAGGGAATATATCAGAACTGATGAATGAGCATGACTTTGATGATTCGAGGTGGAATTAAGGAATGAATTTTGTTTTTGGGATTGTGTCACAAATTATTACTATCTATTCATGGGCATTAATTATCTATATTTTAATGAGCTGGTTTCCTAATGCTCGTGAAACTTCAATTGGACAATTTCTTGCTCGGATTTGTGAACCGTATTTAGAGCCGTTTCGGCGATTTATCCCGCCTATTGGTATGATTGATATCTCTCCATTAGCTGCCTTTTTTGTTTTAAACCTTGCGGCAAGAGGGGTACATTCATTAGCATTGTGGTTCTAAAGGGAGGAAGGAAAATATGTCTGAAGTGTATCAACATTTTCGTCCCGAGGAGAAGGAATTTATCGATCAAGTCATCGCTTGGCGAGAATATGTTGATCAAACCTATTCACCTAAACTAACTGACTTTTTAGATCCACGCGAGCAATATATTTTGCGATCGATGATTGGTGAGCAAAATGAAATAAAGTACCAATTATTTGGCGGAACAGAACAATGTGAAAGAAAAAGGGCTTTACTTTTTCCTGAATATTATCAGCCAACAGTAGAAGACTTCCAAATTGGCTTATATGAAATGAACTACCCAAAGAAGTTTGTCCAATTGGATCATAGGATGATTCTTGGATCCATTATGTCCTTAGGAATAAAACGTGAAAAATTTGGTGATATTATCATTCATGAAGATCAAGTTCAATTTTTAACTGATCTTGCAATGGAAGATTATATCCGTGTCCATTTAAATCAAATCGGGAAGGCAAAAATATCGATTGAAAAACAGGATTTGGCTATGATCTTATCTCCAAAGGAACAGTGGAAAGAAAAAGAAACTACGATGAGTTCACTTCGTTTAGATACACTGACTGCAACTGCTTTTCAAATTTCTCGAAACAAGGCACAACTTCTAATTCAACAAGGTAAGACGAAGGTAAATTGGGGGATCATCGAGCAAACATCTTTTGAATGTGCTCAAGGAGATGTCGTCTCTGTAAGAGGATTGGGAAGATGCACTTTACTAGAAATACTTGGGATGACAAAAAAGGATAAACTACGAGTAAAATTAGGTGTTTTAAAATAATCTAAAAAAAAGTAAAAGGATTCTAGCTAAATTACGTCGAACTTTGTATAATAAAGATAGCTATGTAGGAGATTAGTGGAGGTGGCGTCACAATGGCTTTAACGCCCGTGGACATACATAATAAAGAATTTAGTCGAAAAATGCGTGGATATGATGAAGATGAGGTCAATTCATTTCTTGACCAGATTATTAAAGAATTTGAAATTATTTTACGTGAAAAGAAAGAACTGGAAGACAAACTGGCAGGTACAAATGAACGTCTAGGACATTTTAGTACCATTGAAGATACATTGCATAAATCAATCGTTGTTGCTCAAGAGGCTGCTGAAGAAGTGAAGGGGAATGCTCAAAAAGAAGCTAAATTGATTATTCGTGAAGCGGAGAAAAATGCGGATCGAATTGTCAATGAATCTTTGAGCAAAGCTCGTAAAATTGCTTTAGAGATTGAGGAATTAAAAAAACAATCGAAAGTATTTCGGACAAGGTTCAAAATGTTGATTGAAGCTCAATTGGATTTGATTGACAATGATGATTGGGATAAATTGATGGAATATGACGTCGATACAACAGAATTAAAAGGATTAGAGGAAGCTGAAAGTGAATATTGACGAATGACAAAGATATCCTCTATAATGATGTAATAATATTGTAATGGATAATGAAACGATGACAGGGAGAGTACATTTCTACCTCTTTATTTAGCGAACCAGGGACGGTGTAAGCCTGGGAAAAGTAGAAATCGAAAATCACCCGAGAGTTCTTGCGTTGAAATTCTTTGATGAGTAAACGGAAGCGGTCCTCCACGATACGGAAAGAGTGAGCAATTTTCATTGCTAATACGGGTGGTACCGCGGGAAATAGTCTTCTCGTCCCTTACAAGGGATGAGGAGGCTATTTTTTTATAACAGGATAGGAAAGTATAAATTTTAGCTAATGTTGGATCTAGCTCCAGCGCCCAGCGACTAGCAAACTTTCGGTGCCTTCCTACGATAAGTCAACATCGATTCACCCTTCGGGTTCATCGTGTTTCCTTTATCTCGTCAGGCCCCTAAAAAGTTTGTACGTCGCTAAACGGGCGCTTATGCTTTTCTTAAATGATAGGAGGATTTTATAAATGGAATATAAAGAAACGCTCTTAATGCCCAAGACAGACTTTCCTATGCGAGGAAATCTACCTAGGAAAGAGCCCGAGATGCAAGCTCGTTGGCAAGAACTAGATATTTATAAGAAAGTGCAAGAACGGACGAAGGATCGGCCATTATATGTATTGCATGATGGCCCTCCATATGCAAATGGGAATCTTCATATGGGGCATGCACTTAATAAAATATTGAAGGATTTTATTGTTCGTTATAAATCAATGAGCGGATATTGCGCTCCATATGTTCCAGGTTGGGATACACATGGTTTGCCAATTGAGCAGGCTCTTACGAACAAAGGTGTTAAACGAAAAGAAATGTCCTTAAAAGAATTTCGGGAACTTTGTGCCAAGTATGCATTGGAACAAATTGATAATCAAAGAACAGAGTTTAAGCGTCTTGGTGTTCGCGGGGATTGGGAAAATCCGTATATTACACTTAAGCCTGAATACGAAGCACAGCAAATTTTAGTCTTCGGAGAAATGGCGAAGAAGGGTTATATTTATAAAGGCAAAAAACCTGTTTATTGGTCTCCATCAAGTGAATCGGCATTAGCTGAAGCGGAGATTGAGTATAAAGATAAACGCTCACCTTCCATTTATGTAAGTTTTGAAGTGACCGATGGAAAGAATATCCTTGAAACAGGGACAAAATTTATTATTTGGACGACAACTCCGTGGACGATCCCAGCCAATTTGGCTGTCGCTGTTCATCCAGATTTGGATTATGCTGTTGTCAAAGTGGCGGATCAAAACTATGTGATTGCGGAAGCTCTATTAGAATCTGTGCAAACAACTTTAGAGTGGGATAATGCCGAGGTATTACAAACATTTAAAGGGTCCCAACTAGAAAATATTACGACGAAGCATCCTCTTTACGATCGCGAATCGCCAATCATTTTGGGAGAGCATGTTACCATTGAGTCAGGAACTGGTTGTGTCCACACAGCGCCTGGTCATGGGGAAGATGACTTTTATGTTGGACAGAAATATGGTCTCGATGTGCTTTGTCCTGTCGATGATAGAGGGTGTATGACTGCCGAGGCCCCAGGATTTGAAGGTTTATTTTATGATAAAGCGAATAAAGCTATTACAGAAAAATTAAATGAAGTCGGTGCCTTGTTACATTTAAGCTTCATTACTCACTCCTATCCACATGATTGGCGGACGAAAAAACCAATTATTTTCCGTGCAACTTCTCAGTGGTTTGCCTCGATTAAGGATTTCAGAGAGGAATTATTAGAAGCTGTAAAGAATGTACAATGGGTACCAAAATGGGGCGAAACTCGTCTCTTTAATATGATTCGCGATCGTGGTGATTGGTGTATTTCCAGACAACGTGTATGGGGCGTTCCCATTCCTGTCTTTTACGCAGAAAATGGCGAATCTATTATGACCGATGAAACAATTAATCATATTGCCAAGCTCTTTAGGGAACATGGATCGAATATTTGGTTTGAAAAGGAAGCTGGTGAGTTACTGCCAGAAGGATTTGAACATCCAGGTAGTCCAAATGGACAGTTTACAAAAGAAACAGATATTATGGATGTTTGGTTTGATTCAGGCTCATCTCATCAAGGCGTGTTAGAAGAACGGAGTGATCTCCAACGCCCGGCTGATTTATATTTGGAAGGATCGGATCAATACCGTGGCTGGTTTAACTCTTCGTTAACAACTGCTGTTGCGGTAACCGGTCAAGCACCTTATAAAAGCGTCCTTAGTCATGGCTTTGTCAATGACGGGGAAGGCCGTAAAATGAGTAAATCGATTGGGAATGTGATTGTTCCGTCGAAATTGATGAATCAATATGGAGCAGAAATTGTAAGACTCTGGGTGGCTTCCGTTGATTATCAGGCCGATGTGCGGATTTCAGATCCCATTATCAAGCAAGTAAGTGAAGTTTATCGGAAAATCAGAAATACATTTCGCTTCTTACTAGGGAATCTCGCTGATTTTAATCCAGATACGGATACAATTCCCTATGAAAAATTAAGAGAAGTGGATCAATTTTTAGTTGTTCGTTTAAATAACCTTACCCAAAAAGTTCGGGATGCCTACGAAAACTTTGAGTACATGAACATTTACCACGAAGTGAATAATTTCTGTACCCTTGACTTAAGTTCGTTTTATTTGGATTTTGCGAAAGATATTTTATACATTGAGGCAAAGGATCATTATGAACGACGTGCCATGCAAACCGTGATGTATGAATCGCTTGTGACATTGGTGAAACTTCTTTCTCCAATCTTGCCGCATACAGCCGATGAAGTTTGGTCATTTGTACCAGGCGTTCAGGAAGAAAGTGTTCAGCTTACAGATATGCCTGGGTTTAAAGAAATAGAGCATAGTGAGCAAATTGAAGCGCGCTGGAGCGAATTCCTAAATTTACGTGATGATGTATTGAAAGCTTTGGAAGAAGCACGTAATCAAAAAGTGATCGGAAAATCATTGACAGCAAAAGTAACCTTATATGTCAATGAGGAAACGAAAGTTTTATTGGAACAGTTACATGGCAATATGAAACAATTGTTCATTGTCTCTGATTTTGCGATTGGTGGCGGCATTGAAGAGGCTCCTGAAGCAGCTTTGAAATTAGAACATGGGGCGATTGTAGTGGAAAAGGCTGAAGGAGAAACCTGTGAAAGATGTTGGGTTGTAACTCCTGATGTCGGCCAAGACAAAGATCACCCAACCCTTTGTCCGCGCTGTGCAAAAGTTGTAAAAGAGAATTACGCATAAATGATCGATAGCTCTCCACTTCTGAGGAGAGCTATTTTTCCACAATAGGTTCGTTCTGCGTGCGTATTTATGCTAAAATACATAAGAATAGATTTCATTTTGAAGCGGAGGTTAGCCAGTGATCTTTTATATCATTGCATTCTTTATTGTGGCTCTTGATCAGTTGACCAAATGGCTGATTGTGAAAAATATGGAGCTTGGGGAAAGCATCCCAATTATTCAAAATTTCTTTTACATAACCTCCCACAGGAACCGTGGTGCAGCATGGGGAATATTAGAAAATCAAATGTGGTTATTTTATATTATTACTGTGATTGTTGTTGTGGGGATCATTTATTATCTCGAAAAGCATGCAAAAGGGAAATACCTGTTCCAACTTAGTTTAAGTTTTATATTGGGAGGGGCGTTTGGCAACTTTATTGACCGTGTTTTTCGCCAAGAAGTGGTCGATTTTGTCGATACCTATATTTTCACTTATGATTTTCCGATCTTTAATATCGCTGATTCGGCCCTAACGATAGGAGTCATTCTTATGTTTATCCAACTCATTAAGGAAGCTCGGGAAGAAAAGGAGAAAAAGAATGAACAACATTGAACACTTTACAGTTGAAGACGGGAATGGAGAACGCATCGATAAAGTGATTACTGCATTTCATACAGAATGGTCCCGTACGCAAATACAACAATGGATTCGTGATGGACGTGTTCAAGTAAATGGGAAAAAAGCAAAAGCAAATTATAAATGTCGTATAGGCGATGAAATTGACATTTCTATACCAGAACCAGAACCGCTGGATGTCCAACCAGAACCAATGGATCTTGATGTCTATTATGAGGATGAAGATGTCATTGTCGTGAACAAGCCGAAAGGAATGGTCGTCCATCCTGCACCTGGACATTATACAGGGACTCTCGTAAATGGTCTCATGGCCCACTGTCAAGATTTATCAGGCATTAATGGAGTATTACGTCCGGGCATTGTCCATCGAATTGATAAAGATACTTCTGGTTTATTAATGGTCGCAAAAAATGACTATGCCCATGAACAATTAGTTAACCAATTAGTGGAAAAAACAGTAACTCGAAAGTATTTCGCTCTTGTGCATGGTGTCATTCCTCATGATCATGGAACAATTGATGCCCCGATTGGTCGTGATAAAGAAGACCGACAAAGGATGACTGTGGTCGATGGTGGAAAACATGCGGTTACGCATTTTCAAGTGATAGAACGTTTGGATCCATATACATTATTGGAATGTGTACTAGAAACGGGTAGAACCCATCAAATTCGTGTTCATATGAAATATATCGGCTATCCACTTGTCGGAGATCCCAAATATGGTCCAAGAAAAACATTGGAGACGAATGGACAAGTGTTACACGCAGGTGTATTAGGATTCATTCATCCGCGTAAAAAAGAATATATGGAATTTTCAAGCCCATTGCCGACGTATTTTCAGGAGTTGTTAAATAATTTGAAATGAGTTTCTCTGTCCTTGTTCCCCCGCCTATACTCAAAGATTACGAAAACAGATCCAAAGTGAGGTTGGATGCACGAAAAGTCAAGGGATCCTCAAAAACATCGATCCAAAATAAGGTTGGATGCACAAAAAGTCGGGGGATCCTCAAAAACATCGATCCAAAGTGGTGTTGGATGCACGAAAAGTCAAGGCATCCCCGAAAACGTCGATCCAGAGTGGGGTTGGATGCACGAAAAGTCAAGGCATCTCTAGAAACGCAAAATTTATCCCGAAAAACTAAAAAACCATTGACAATAGTCAATGGTAAGTATATAGTGTGAATAGTTACATATGAACCTTTAATGTAGTCCTGTGAGGCTATGAAGGATACAAACCATTACTTGTGTCAACGTGACATAAGTCATTCATTTGGGATTCGTATACCCTCATGCCTTAAGGTGTGAGGGTTTTTCATTTCTTTAAAAAGAGGTGAGTAAGATGGAAAAGACATTGGTTTTGGATGAAAAAGCGATTCAACGGGCTTTAACGAGGATTGCCCATGAAATTTTAGAACGAAATAAAGGGATTGAAGAGTGTATTCTCGTTGGGATTAAAACGAGAGGCATTCATCTAGCTGAGCGATTAGCGAAACGAATCGAGCAAATTGAAGGACAGATCATCCCTGTAGGAGAATTGGATATTACTTTATATCGAGATGATCTCTCGTATAAAACAGCTGATGCTGAACCGGAAGTGAGAGGATCGGAATTGCCGGTCGAGATCACCAATAAAAAAGTGATTGTGGTCGATGATGTGTTATATACAGGGCGAACAGTTCGGGCTGCCATGGATGCTCTTGTAGACTTTGGTCGTGCCGCTTCTATTCAGTTAGCTGTATTAGTGGATCGTGGTCATCGCGAATTACCAATCCGAGCAGATTTCATTGGTAAGAATATCCCAACATCCCGTCAAGAAAAGATTGTTGTTGAACTTGAAGAATCCGACGGAATTGACCAGGTAAATATTTTAAAATAAATAATTCCCTTTTAAAAGACAGTCCAGAGAGGCTGACAAAGGGAGGTTAAACAGGAAGCCATTTTTGCCTGCTTCTTTTTGTACCCTCTTTGTCTAGATTTGGACAGAGGGTTTTTTTATGGGGAAATGGGGAGGCTACTGGAATGAAGCATTTGCTATCTATGAATGATTTAACGACAAGTGAGATATTGGAAATTTTACATATTGCTGATTCATTTGCCAAGGGCGACAGTTGGTCTCCGACACAAAAGACATATGCGGCCAACTTGTTTTTTGAACCAAGTACAAGAACGAAAACAAGCTTTGAGATGGCGGAACGAAAGATTGGCCTAGATGTGATTCCTTTTGAGGCAGGGTTCTGCAGTACAACAAAAGGCGAGAGTTTATATGACACAGTTCGTACTTTAGAATCGATTGGGATCTCGATTGCTGTGATACGACATGAACAAGAAGCCTATTATAACAATTTAAAAGATAGAGTGGGGCTGCACCTTGTAAATGGCGGAGATGGTTGTGGACAGCATCCTACCCAATGTTTACTAGATTTACTGACAATCCAACAAGAATTTGGTTCTTTTGCAGGTCTAAAGGTGGCAATTATCGGGGATTTAAATCATAGTCGGGTGGCCAAATCAAATGTAAAAGCATTAGAGGCATTGGGAGCAGAAGTTGTTTTTTCTGGGCCGGATGAATGGTTTTTGGATAAGGGAACGTGTAACTACAAAATAGACGAAATTATTGAATCTGTTGATGTTGTCATGCTCCTTAGAATCCAACATGAGCGCCATTTAAGCTTATCGGCGATTACAGCTGAACAATATCACAGGCAACATGGGTTGACAGTGGAACGTGAAAAAAGAATGAAAAATGGGAGCATTATTATGCACCCTGCACCGGTGAATCGTCAAGTAGAGATAGCTGATTCTTTAGTAGAGTGTGAGCGCTCAAGAATTTTTAAACAAATGGAAAATGGTGTTTATGTCAGAATGGCTGTTTTAAGGAAATTACTAGAATCCTAGGAGGCGTGTTGCAAATGAATTGGTTAATTAAGAATGCGAGTTTACAAACAAACTCTTCAGAGAGAGTAGATGTAAGAGTCACGGATGGAATAATAAAAGAATTAGGAAAAGATCTTTCAAATCAAGGTGAAAAGGAATGGAATGCAAACGGCTTACTCCTTAGCCCAGGATTTGTTGATGTCCATATTCATCTACGTGAACCAGGTGGGGAGCAGAAAGAGACGATTGAAACAGGTACACTTGCTGCCGCAAAGGGCGGTTTTACGACTGTTGCGGCCATGCCGAATACCAATCCAGTGCCAGACTCAGCTGAACAAATGAGTTGGCTCGTAAATGAATGTAAAAAGAGAGGCTATGTCAATGTGTTACCCTATTCAGCGATTACGGTCGGCCAAAAAGGAGAAGAACTGGTTGACTTTGAAGCCTTAAAACAAGCTGGAGCATTTGCCTTTACAGATGATGGTGTCGGTGTGCAAGAGGCAGGGAAGATGTACGAAGCAATGAAGCAGGCGGCAAAGCTTGATATGGCGATTGTAGCTCATTGTGAAGATAACTCCCTTATTTATGGAGGAGCCGTACATGAAGGAAAGTTTTCTCGGCAAACGGGTATTCTAGGCATTCCGTCAATTTGTGAATCCGTCCAAATTGCTAGAGATGTTTTACTAGCAGAAGCAGCGAATTGTCATTATCATGTTTGTCATATTAGTACAAAAGAGTCGGTAAGAACAGTTAGGGATGCGAAACGGGCAGGGATTCGAGTGACAGCTGAGGTTTCGCCCCACCATTTACTGCTTTGTGATGAGGATATTCCTGGAAACGATACGAACTTTAAAATGAATCCTCCTTTAAGGGGGAAAGAAGATCGCAAGGCACTGATTGAAGGATTGCTTGATGGCACGATTGATTTTATTGCAACTGATCATGCCCCCCATACGGCTGAGGATAAGGCGAAGGGGATGCGTCAAGCACCATTTGGAATCGTTGGCTTAGAAACAGCCTTCCCACTCCTTTATACACATTTTGTCAAAACAGGCGTTTTTCAATTGGAACAACTTCTTGATTGGTTAACCATTAAACCAGCGCAAACTTTTAACCTTGAAAAAGGGCAAATAGTGTTAGGGGTCTCAGCTGATTTCACATTGATTGATTTAAAGCAAGAAAAAACAATCGACCCCAGTGATTTTGTCTCTAAAGGAAAAAACACACCGTTCACGGGATGGAATTGTCAAGGATGGCCAGTAGCCACTTTTGTTAATGGGGAATTGAAATGGTCGGAAGGAGAAGAAGCTCGATGAAAAGGAAGCTTGTGTTAGAAGATGGTACAGTTTTTCAGGGAGAAGCGATTGGAAGTGCAAAAGAGGTAATCGGTGAAGTTGTTTTTAATAGTAGTATGAGTGGTTATCAGGAAATCCTTTCAGACCCTTCCAATTATGGTCAAATTATGACCTTCAGCTATCCGCTAATCGGCAATTATGGAATAAATCGCGATGATTTTGAAAGTATTCAACCGATGATCAAAGGAATGATTGTGAAAGAAGCTTGTGACTTTCCATCTAATTGGCGCTCGAATATGTCGATCGGAGAATTTTTAAAGCTTAAGGAAATTCCAGGTATCACGGGTATTGATACAAGAAAACTAACAAGATTGATCAGAGAAAAAGGAACAATGAAAGGCATCATTTGTCATGTAGAGGAGAAGACGGAGGACGTTCTGATTCGATTACGCGCAACCACTTATCCTTCGAATGAGGTTAAACAAGTATCGAGAACAAAACCTTTCCCAAGTCCAGGTCGCGGTAGAAATGTTGTTGTAGTGGATTTTGGGCTAAAACATGGTATTTTACGAGAATTAACAGAACGTGGTTGCGATATTATGGTTGTCCCTTATGACACTTCAGGCGAAGAAATTCTTAGCTATCGACCAGATGGGATCCTACTCTCGAATGGACCCGGGAATCCGAAGAATATTCTCCATGTATGTGAAATGATCCGGATTGTTCAAAAAGAAACTCCTCTATTCGGGATTGGTCTTGGTCATCAATTATTCGCCCTTGCGAATGGCTGCCATGTAGAAAAAATGCATTTTGGTCACCGTGGAACAAGTTATCCTGTAAGAGATCTCGCCACAGGGAAAATCATTTTTACCTCTCAGAACCATGGATACGAGGTAGTGGAAGCGTCCGTTGATCAAAATGTACTGACTATTACCCATCAAGCTCTAAATGGAAATTCCATCGAAGGGTTGAAACATTCCACACTACCCGCTTTTTCTGTTCAATTCCAACCGGAAGCTGCTCCGGGTTCTGAAGACGGGAAAATAATATTTGATCAATTTATGAATTTGATGAATCAACAACAAGAAAGGGTGGAACAACATGCCTAAAAGAACCGATATTCAAAGCATACTCGTGATTGGATCTGGCCCAATCGTCATTGGCCAAGCCGCAGAATTTGATTATGCGGGTACTCAAGCCTGTCTCGCTTTAAAGGAAGAGGGCTATCGAGTCATCTTGATCAACTCCAACCCTGCAACGATTATGACAGATACAGAAATTGCCGATGCCGTCTATATTGAACCGTTAACATTGGAATTTGTGGCGAGAATCATTCGAAAAGAAAGACCAGATGCGATTTTACCAACTTTAGGTGGCCAAACTGGCTTGAACATGGCCATGCAACTGGCACAAGCAGGTATTTTAGAAGAATGCAATGTTAAAATTCTTGGAACGAAGCTCTCGGCTATCGAACAGGCGGAAGACCGTGATCAATTTCGGGCTTTAATGAACCAGCTAAATGAGCCAGTCCCAGAGAGTGATATCATCCATACAGTAGAGGAAGCCGTTTCGTTTGCAGAAAAAATCGGTTACCCAATTATCGTAAGACCTGCCTATACTCTAGGGGGAACAGGTGGAGGAATTTGTGAAAATCTGGCGGATTTGCAAGAAATTGTGGCAAGTGGTTTAAAAAATAGTCCTGTTCATCAATGTCTTGTGGAAAAAAGTATTGCAGGTTTCAAAGAAATTGAGTTTGAAGTGATGAGAGACGCAAATGATAATGCAATCGTGATCTGCCATATGGAAAACTTTGATCCTGTCGGCATCCATACAGGAGACTCGATTGTTGTCGCACCGTGCCAAACTCTTAGTGACCGTGAGCTCCAAATTATGAGGAATGCCTCGTTAAAATTGATCCGTGCTCTCGGAATCGAAGGAGGTTGTAATGTACAACTTGCGCTAGATCCAGAGAGTTTTCAATACTACTGCATTGAAGTGAATCCAAGGGTGAGTCGCTCGTCTGCGCTTGCTTCCAAAGCGACTGGTTTTCCAATCGCTAAACTCGCTGCCAAAATTGCGGCAGGTTATACATTGGATGAAATCATGAATCCTGTGACAGGAAAAACATATGCTTGTTTTGAACCAACCATCGATTATATCGTCACGAAAATTCCAAGATGGCCATTTGATAAATTCGAATCTGCGAATAGACGATTAGGAACCCAAATGAAAGCAACTGGTGAAGTCATGGCCATTGGTAGAACATTTGAGGAATCACTATTAAAAGCAGTACGTTCATTGGAAAGCGGAATTTTCCATCTTGAACTTCCAGGCAATGCGGAGATTGAACCAAAAGTCTTACAAAAACAAATTGAGCGGGCAACAGATGAACGCTTGTTTTTCATTGGAGAAGCATTAAGACAAGGGATTTCGATTGAACAAATTCATGACTGGAGTCAAATTGACCTCTACTTTTTATATAAACTAGAAAGAATCATTAAGCTTGAACAACAATTACGAGAATCTCCCATGCATACTGAATGGGGGCGAAAGGCAAAAGAATTCGGTTTTAGTGATAAGACGATGGCCAAACTATGGAACATCGCAGAGAAAGATGTATACGAATGGCGGAAAGAGCAAGGCATCCTACCTGTTTATAAAAAAGTAGACACTTGTGCAGGTGAATTTGAAGCCGAAACGCCATATTTCTACGGAACATATGAAACAGAGAATGAATCAACGCAAAGCGATAAGAAAAGTGTGGTTGTGCTTGGATCTGGTCCGATCCGGATTGGCCAAGGGGTTGAATTTGATTATGCAACGGTCCACAGTGTATGGGCAATTCAAGAGGCAGGCTATGAAGCCATAATCATTAACAACAACCCTGAAACGGTCTCTACGGATTTTAGTATTTCAGATAAGCTTTATTTCGAACCATTGACAATCGAAGATGTGATGCATGTGATCGATCTTGAGCAACCTGAAGGAGTCGTTGTTCAATTTGGAGGCCAAACAGCGATTAACTTAGCGGCTGAGTTAGAAAGTCGGGGAGTTCGAATTTTGGGGACTTCCTTAGAAAGTCTTGACCGTGCCGAAAACCGTGATAAATTTGAACAGGCATTAGAAATTTTACGGATTCCACAACCAAAAGGGAAAACAGCTTTCTCTGTGGAGGAAGCAGTGAAAATTGCCACAGAAATAGGGTATCCTGTTCTTGTTCGTCCATCCTATGTTTTAGGTGGAAGAGCGATGGAAATTGTTTACGAAGAAAAAGAGCTGTTACATTATATGGAAAATGCAGTGAAAATTAATCCAGAGCATCCGGTTTTGGTTGATCGTTACTTAATAGGAAAGGAAATTGAAGTGGATGCCATTTCTGATGGCGACAATGTCTTGATCCCAGGTATTATGGAGCATATAGAACGAGCGGGTGTTCACTCCGGTGATTCGATTGCCGTTTATCCTCCACAAAACATTAGCTCTGAAATGAAGGAGAAAATTGTCGATTATACAAAGCGTTTAGCGAGAGGGCTTGAAATTGTTGGCTTGTTAAACATCCAATATGTCATTTCGCAAAATGAATTATATGTGATTGAGGTTAATCCGCGCTCAAGTCGGACTGTGCCTTTCTTAAGCAAAATTACGGGGGTTCCGATGGCGAATCTAGCAACTAGAGTGATTCTAGGTAAGCCGTTGCCAGAATTAGGTTATGAAACAGGCATTGTACCGGAACAAGAAGGCGTATATGTAAAAGTACCTGTCTTCTCATTTGCAAAACTAAGAAGAGTCGATATCTCATTAGGTCCTGAAATGAAATCAACTGGTGAAGTCATGGGAAAAGATAAAACGATGGAAAAAGCTTTATATAAGGGACTTGTTGCATCTGGAATGGAAATTAAAACATATGGAACAGTCTTAATTACAGTTGCGGATAAAGACAAGGAAGAGGCGCGTCAATTGGCGCAAAGATTCTCGTCTATTGGCTATCGTATTCTCGCCACCAGCGGAACAGCAAATGTGATTGCAAATGATCAAATTCCAGTCGAAGTTGTTGGCAAAATTGGATCTGAAGGCTTTACTCTTATTGATGTCATCCGCCAAGGACAAGCACAAATTGTCATTAATACTTTAACAAAAGGAAAACAGCCTGAACGAGATGGTTTTAGAATCAGAAGAGAGTCTGTGGAAAACGGGATTGCTTGTTTAACGTCGCTTGATACGGCTGAAGCAATTTTGGGGGTATTGGAATCCATGGTTTTCTCCTCTACACCAATGGTAGGAGGAGTTAACAAAGGAAAAGAGGCGATTCAACTTTGATTCAACAAGAAATCATGCGGGTTATTTCGCAACAAGAGATCGCTAGGAATATATATGAGTTAACATTGGAAGGCACAATGGTGAAGCAAATGAACCAGCCCGGTCAATTTGTCCATATTCGGACAAATCCGGGACTGGATCCCCTCCTTAGAAGACCGATAAGTATTGCGGAGATTGATCAAACAAAACAGCAATTTACGGTCATTTATCGAGCGGAAGGGAAAGGGACGAACTTGCTGGCTCAGCAAACCGAAAACAGTCAGCTTAATGTATTAGGCCCGCTTGGAAATGGCTTTCCTTTGAATGAATTCCATCCAGGAGAAACGGCTATACTTGTTGGGGGTGGAATTGGAGTACCGCCTTTGTATGAATTAGCAACACAACTTCATAAACAAGGTGTTAAAACCATCCATGTGCTTGGTTTTCAAACTAAAGAAGTTGTTTTTTATGAACAGGAATTTGCTGAATTTGGAGAAACCTTTGTAGCAACCGTCGATGGTTCCCATGGAACAAAAGGGTTTGTCACAGATGTCATCGAGAAAGAACAACTACACTTTGATGGATTATTTGCTTGTGGTCCAACGCCTATGCTGAATGCTTTACAACAACGTTATAAAGATCGAAAAGGATTTTTGTCTATGGAACAAAGAATGGGATGCGGGATCGGTGCTTGTTTTGCTTGTGTATGCCATGTCAATGAACCAGTTAATGGAAAAGACTATGTAAAAGTATGTAGTGATGGGCCTGTGTTTCCAATTGGAAGGGTGGTATTAACATGAGTCGTTTAAATATCGAATTACCTGGTCTATCTTTAAAAAATCCAGTGATGCCAGCTTCCGGGTGTTTTGGATTTGGTCAGGAATTTAGCCAATTGTATGATCTAAATAAATTAGGGGCCATTATGATTAAAGCGACTACACTTGAACCAAGGTTTGGCAATCCTACCCCAAGAGTGGCGGAAACAGCGGCTGGTATGCTGAATGCAATTGGTTTGCAAAATCCTGGTCTTGAAGGTGTTCTCATGAATGAATTACCATGGCTGGAGCAATTCGATGTGCCAATCATTGCCAATGTTGCTGGTTCCGAAATGGACGATTATGTAGAAGTGGCGAAAGAAATATCGCAGGCATCGAATGTTCGTGCGCTTGAATTAAATATTTCCTGCCCCAACGTCAAAAAAGGTGGAATAGCATTTGGCACGATCCCGGAAGTCGCAGCTGAATTGACAAAGCAAGTGAAGGATGTATCAAGTGTTCCAGTCTATGTGAAGCTTTCCCCCAATGTTGCTGATATTGTTGGGATGGCACAAGCTGTAGAAGAAGCTGGAGCAGATGGGTTAACGATGATTAATACCCTACTTGGTATGCGGCTCGACCTAAAAACAGGTAAACCAATATTAGCCAATCAAAGTGGAGGGCTGTCTGGGCCAGCCATCAAACCAGTCGCGATTCGGATGATTCATGATGTAAGTCAAAAGGTGAAAATCCCCATTATTGGCATGGGTGGGATTGAATCTGTGGATGATATCATTGAATATTTTTATGCTGGAGCGAGTGCCATTGCCGTTGGAACATTGAATTTTTCTGATCCTTTTATTTGCCCACGATTAATTGAAGAACTTCCAAGAAAATTAGATGAATTACAGGTATCTCATATATCCGAATTGGTTGGAAGGAGCTGGAAAACATATGCGGGCTAAACCTATTATTGCTCTAGATTTTTCAGGGAAAAATGAAACAGAACAATTTTTACAGCATTTTGATCATGAATCCTTATATGTAAAAGTAGGAATGGAATTATTTTACAAGGAAGGTCCAGCTTTATTAGTATGGTTAAAAGAATTAGGGCATGAGATTTTCCTTGATTTAAAATTACATGATATTCCGAATACTGTTTACCGGGCGATGAAGGTGCTTGCCAGCCTTGAAGTCGAGATGGTGAATATTCATGCTGCAGGTGGTATGGAGATGATGAGCGCTGCCTTAAAAGGGCTGGTTGAAGGAACTGTAACAGGGAAAAAGAGACCAGAAATCATAGCCGTTACACAATTGACCAGTACAAGTGAAGTGCAAATGCAACGTGAACAGTTAATTGACCATCCGCTAAAAGACTCTGTTCTTCATTATGCTAGATTGGCCTTTTTGTCTGGACTAGATGGTGTTGTTTGTTCTGCTTTAGAAGCAGGGGCGATTCGAGATGAAACCGATGCAAATTTTCTACGGGTAACACCGGGCATTCGGCTAGCTGGGCATTCGGCTGATGACCAAAAAAGAATTGTCACACCAAAGCGAGCACAGGAAATTGGCTCCACCCATATTGTTGTTGGTCGTTCGATCACAAGAGCGAAAGATCCAGTTGCCGCTTATCAAGAAGTAAAATCAGAATGGGAGATGAATTGATAATGAATTTGGCAGAGAAAATGGCAGAACAATTACTAGAAATCGAGGCTGTATCACTAAAACCTCATGATCCTTTTACATGGTCATCTGGTATAAAATCCCCTATTTATTGTGATAACCGTTTAACTCTATCTTATCCTTCTTTGCGTAAGGAAATTGCGACCGGCTTGGCCAAGTTAATTCAAGACAATTTTCCAGAAACAGAAATCATCGCAGGTACCGCTACAGCAGGTATTCCACATGCAGCCTGGGTCAGTGATCAGCTCGAATTGCCAATGTGTTATGTTCGTTCATCCGCTAAAAGTCATGGGAAAGGAAATCAAATTGAAGGGAGAATTACGAAGGGGCAAAAAGCTGTTGTGGTAGAAGATTTAATCTCTACTGGAGGTAGTGCGATTACTGCCGCACAAGCCCTTCAAGCAGAAGGTGTCGAAGTATTAGGGATTGTATCGATCTTTACATATGAATTGGAAAAAGGACGAGAAAGACTCGAAGAGGCACGGTTAAAAGCTTATTCATTAACAGGCTACACAACCTTAATACAGGTTGCCTTAAACCAAGGCGTGATCGAGGAAAATGATCAAGTAACACTTGAAAATTGGCGGAAGCACCCTGAACAGTGGCAGGGAAAATAGTATAAATTCATCCTTTATAGGAGTTGCAGCAACTCCTATAAAGTTTTTTTATATAATATTATTCAACATAATCCGGGTAATGTCAGCTACCTATTTTTGCATTTTTCTTACTTGATCTTCATTAGGTGTTACGTAGACGGTTTGCTGATTATCGTAGATGACAAATCCCGGTTTTGCGCCATTCGGTTTCTTGACATGTCTAACTTTTGTATAGTCGACAGGCACGGAGGCGGAATTTTTCGCTTTACTGAAATAAGCAGCAAGCATGGCCGCTTCCAGGATGGTCGCTTCTCCAGGATTTTTGCTACGGATCACGACATGGGAACCAGGAATGTCCTTCGTGTGTAGCCAAATTTCATCTCTTGCGGCGATTTTGTTCGTTAAATAGTCATTTTGTTTATTATTTTTTCCCACGAAAATATCAGTTCCGTCACTAGCTTGATAACGCTCAATGGCAGGTTTTGTATTCGACTTCTTTCTATTTTTCTTTTGGGAACGTAAATAACCTTCTTCCCCTAATTCCTCCCGAATTTCTTCTAAATCACGAGGAGAAGCAGAGTCAAGTTGTTGGATTAGCCCATCAAAATAATCCATTTCACGCTTCGTTTTTTCGATTTGCTCCTTTACCACCTGAACCGCGTTTTTCGCTTTTTGATATTTAGTAAAATACATTTGCGCATTTTCCGAAGGGGTTTTTCGCGCATCTAATGGGATAGTTATATCTTGATAATGCTCATCATAATAGTTCGGGACAGTAATTTCCTTCATTCCTCTTTGAACTTGATGAAGATTGGCGGTTAATAACTCCCCAAGTAGTTGATGTTGATCAGCATTCTCAGCTTCCGCTAATGTTTGCTCCAATTTCCTTAACTTTCCCTCATTTTTTTCCCTTTCGTTCTTCATCAATCTCTCTAAGTCATGTGCTTGCTGCCTTACGCGATCCCGATCCGCTTTCCCAAAGTAAAATCGATCCAGCATTTCGCTTAAAGTTGCAAATTGTTTCACTTCACCAGCCAACGATGTAACTGGAAATAAATAAAACTCCTCTTTTTGACTTGTCGCTGTAATACTAGGTTGGTATTGATGCGCTTCAAGTTTAGTCATCATTGTTAAAAAAGATTTGGGCACTGTTTCTCGATTCGCGAGTCCGGCTTGATAAACGATCTCCTTCGCAAGTAATGGAGAAACTCCCGAGAAACTTTCAACAATCTGTTTGTCTAATTTTCCCGCATTAAAATCAATGGTTCTTAATAGATCTTCCTCTGTTGCTGCTAACGGATTTTGTTTATTTTGTGCAGGTGGCAAAATATACTGAGCTCCAGGTAAAATAGTCCGATAGCTATTTAAAGCTGTAGGGATATGCTTTACACTATCTAGAATCATCTCTGTTTCTTCATCGACCAAAATGATATTGCTATGTCTACCCATAATTTCGATGATCAACTTTTTATAGCGAATATCGCCCAGTTCATCACGACCCTTGATCTTTAAAATAATGATTCGATCCATTTCAACTTGACTTATATCCTCAATAATGGCACCTTCTAAATGTTTTCGCAAAATCATACAAAACATCGGCGGTTCCTGCGGATTTTCAAATGTATCCTCGGTTACTTGCATCCTTGCATAGCTAGGATGGGCGGAAATAAGCAACTTATAATTTTTCCTTGCCGCTCTCACAATCATGACAATTTCATTTTTAAAAGGCTGGTGTATTTTACTAATCCTACCACCAACAAGTAGGGACGTTAATTCAGATACAATTGCCCGAGTAAAAAAACCATCAAAAGGCATGACAAAACGACCTCTTCCATTTTATATTCGAAACTTTTGTGCTTAAAGTTCGTGTTCAAAAGGAGGATAAAAAGGACCAAGAAGTTCGAGGCGGCGCAGCCTTCGAGCAGCGGAATGTATGCATTTAGATACATGAGCAGCGGAGAAGCAAGCCAACGAAGAAATTCGCAGTGTCATTTTTACCGGACTTTTTGAACATCCTCTTAGGCAAAATTATATCATGAAATCTACTCCAACTGAATAAGCATGCTATTACATGGACAACTTCTGTATGTTAAGTGAAAGAGAGTGATGAGGTGAGGGGCATGCAGTTTTATGAAATGCAAGAAAAAGAAGTGGAAGCATCTTTAAACACAAGCATTGAACAGGGGCTGACGAATAAAGCGGTTGAAACAAAAAGAAAGAAATTCGGATGGAACGAATTATCTGAAGGGGAAAAGCAATCAGCAATCTTATTATTCTTTAGTCAATTCAAAGATTTTATGGTCCTTGTTTTACTTGGGGCAACACTTATTTCAGGTATTCTCGGTGAGTATATCGATGCGATTACCATTATGGCGATTGTTTTTTTAAACGGCATTTTAGGGTTTGTCCAAGAAAGAAGGGCGGAGAAATCTTTAGAAGCTTTAAAAAACCTTTCAGCCCCGCAGGTATCTGTATTACGAGAAGGACAATGGGTGAAAATTAATTCCCGAGATGTGGTACCTGGAGATATATTACGATTTTCAAGTGGCGATCGAATAGGGGCTGATTTGCGTCTTCTCCAAGCGAATAATTTACAAATAGAGGAATCAGCTCTAACAGGAGAATCTATCCCTTCTACGAAACATACAGATGTCATTCAAGACACGAATCCAAATCTCGGTGACCTAAACAACATGGCTTTTAAAGGTACATTGGTTACAAGTGGTAATGGGATGGGGATTGTGACAGCAACTGGAATGAAAACTGCAATGGGGGAAATTGCCCACATGATTCAAACAGCAACCGTGATGACAACTCCTCTGCAAAGACGGTTGCAACAATTAGGTAAAATTTTAATTACGGTTGCTTTGGCTTTAACACTGCTTGTTGTTGTTGTTGGAATTATTCATGGACATGATGTCTTTACAATGTTCCTAGCAGGAGTATCACTTGCAGTCGCCGCCATACCGGAAGGATTACCTGCCATTGTGACGGTTGCTTTATCATTAGGCGTTCAGAGAATGATTCGCAAAAAAGCGATCGTGCGTAAATTACCAGCCGTTGAGACATTAGGTTGTGCCTCTGTGATTTGTTCAGATAAAACAGGAACGATGACACAAAACAAAATGACTGTAACACGTATTTGGAGTGGGGGAAAAACGTATCAACTTGAAGGGGAAGATCATGAACATTTTTACTATAATGAGCAAAAGATCAACCCTGGGAATGAGAAGGCGATTAAACAATTACTAACATTCGGCGTTCTTTGTAACCATGCGGAACTGATGATGAAGGATGGAAAAGTCATTGTAGATGGAGATCCGACTGAGGGAGCACTCCTAATGTCGGCCGTGAAAGCGAATATCCACCGTGATTCATTATTAAAGCAATTCACCATTCAAAAAGAATATCCATTTGATTCCGCAAGAAAAATGATGAGTGTCATTGTTAAGGATGAAAATGGAAAGCAATTTGTCATCACAAAAGGGGCGCCAGATGTTTTAGCCGATAAATGTGAATCGATTTTATGGGAACAAAAAAAGCGAATGCTTAGTGGGGAGATAGGGGAAGAAATTCAGGCGACCGTACAACGACTCGCAGAACAAGCTTTACGAACGATTGCGATTGCTTTTAAACCATTTCATGGAAATGTGTATCCTCAAGATGAACAGGAGATTGAAAAGGATTTAACCTTCATTGGCTTACAAGGTATGATTGATCCGCCACGCCCTGAAGTAAAGGCGGCAGTAGCAGAATGTAAGCAAGCCGGAATAAAGACAATCATGATTACAGGGGATCATCAAGCAACAGCCTGTGCGATCGCGGAACAATTAGGTATTCTCGGGAAGAATGACTTAGTCATGGATGGGCAAAAGCTGAATCAACTAACGGTGGAAGAATTAGAAAAAGTGGTAGAAAATGTCGCTGTTTTTGCTCGAGTTACACCCGAACATAAATTAAAAATCGTAAAAGCTTTACAGAGTAATGGACATATTGTCGCGATGACAGGGGATGGTATCAACGATGCTCCTGCGATCAAGTCAGCAGATATCGGGATTGCGATGGGAATCACTGGCACAGACGTTGCGAAGGAAGCCTCCTCATTGATCTTGATGGATGACAATTTTGCAACCATAAAATCGGCGATCCATGAAGGGCGAAATATTTATGAAAATATTAGAAAGTTTATCCGTTACTTATTAGCATCGAATGTAGGGGAAATCCTCGTTATGCTTTTTGCGATGCTGATGTCCATGCCCCTACCCCTTGTGCCCATTCAGATATTATGGGTAAACTTAGTAACAGATGGATTACCAGCGATGGCATTGGGATTAGATCAGCCAGAGGACGATGTGATGAAGAGGAAGCCGCGTCCCGTTAATGAGGGGGTATTTGCTAGAAGATTAGGCTGGAAGATCATTTCCCGAGGATTCTTAATAGGAATCTCGACCCTTTTAGCATTTATGTTTATCTATCAGCGCGATCCTGCTAATCTCGCTTATGCACAAACCGTTGCCTTTGCTACGTTAATTATGGCACAGCTCATTCATGTATTTGATTGTCGGAGCGAAGTGTCTGTATTTACAAGAAACCCTTTTGAAAATAAATATCTAGTATTATCCGTGCTCTTCTCCTTTGCATTGACAATCTGTGTCATTTATATTCCTGCTTTACAACCCATTTTCCATACTGTTCCGATTATAGGTATGGACTGGTTATTAATTGCAGTGATGAGTGCCTTACCAACTTTTTTACTCGCGGGAAGTTTTATTATAAGAAAAAAGAAATAAATTGTGATATAATTTTAAAGAGGCTGGTAATAGACAAGGTTCTATTACCTTTTTTAATTCAGGACTATATCCATGTATAAATGTATATAAATGTACAAAAAAACCGATAGTTGACTGGAGGAGCATTATGCAAACCAAGCTTTTAAATATTGGCTTTGGAAATATTGTCTCAGCCAATCGAATTATTTCGATTGTAAGACCCGAGTCTGCTCCCATAAAGCGTATCATTCAGGATGCACGAGATCGTGCAACATTAATTGATGCTACTTATGGAAGAAGAACTAGGGGAGTAATTATTATGGACAGTGAACATGTAATTCTTTCAGCTGTCCAGCCTGAAACCGTTGCTCAGCGGTTGTTTGGCAAGGATGAGAATGAAGAAGGGTAGGAACAACATGAAAGAAAAGGGGTTATTGATTGTTCTTTCCGGTCCATCAGGAGTCGGAAAAGGCACAGTAAGAAAAGCTGTATTTTCGCGTCCCGATGCTCAATTTGAGTATTCCATTTCGGCCACAACTAGAACTCCTCGCGAAGGTGAAATAGATGGAGTCGATTATTTTTTTAAGAGCAAGGAAGAATTTAGACAGATGATTCGAGATGGAAAACTCTTGGAATATGCTGAATATGTGGGGAATTATTACGGTACCCCTTTGGATTATGTGAACGACACATTAAACTCTGGAAAAGATGTTTTTCTAGAGATCGAAGTTCAAGGGGCTAAACAAGTACGAGAAAAAATTCCTGATGGGTTATTTATATTTTTAATGCCTCCAAGTTTAAATGAACTTCAAAGCCGGATTGTCGGGAGAGGCACTGAATCGGTGGAACTTATTCGTAATCGTATGGAAGCCGCTCGCCGAGAAATTGAATTGATGAGCTTATATGATTATATTGTAGAAAATGATGATGTTGAAAAAGCGGTTGATCGTATTAATGCAATTGTTCAAGCTGAACATTATCGAACTGAACGAATCGCAGAAAAGTATATTAAAATGTTGGAGGTTGGAAAATAATGCTATATCCATCTATTGATAAGTTGTTAAATGTTATTGATTCTAAATATTCTCTTGTGACGGTTTCCGCCAGCAGGGCTCGTCGTTTACAGGAAAAATCGCATCCGTTAATGGAGAATTACGAATCACATAAGTTTGTAGGAAAAGCTTTGGAAGAAATTTATTCAGGAGCTTTGAAAGTAAAAGATATTTAATATGGGGTTTTTGAAACAGACAACCTATAAAGATATGGTTGTCTTTTCTATAGGTCTACAGGAGTAGGTCAGGATGGCGTGGCGATTGTTGTCGCGCCCTTATTCGTTTATCCTTGTAATAGTCGCTTGCGCTTTTAGTTCTGGTTATACATACTAGTAGTCAAATTATAAATGGGGATGTATAAAATGAAGAAAAATATTTTATTAGGTGTGACAGGTGGTATTGCTTGTTATAAAGCAGCCGCACTAACAAGCAAGCTTGTTCAATCGGGTTATTCCGTTAAAGTAATGATGACAAAATCAGCTACGAATTTTGTATCACCCCTAACTTTTCAAGCCTTATCTCGAAATGAGGTTTACACAGATACTTTTATTGAAAATAATCCCGAGGTGATTGCTCATATAGACTTAGCTGATTGGGCAGATTTATGTTTAATTGCACCGGCAACAGCCAATATGCTTGCAAAATTAGCCCATGGTTTAGCGGATGATATGGTTTCCACGACTTTACTTGCCACGACAGCTCCCGTGTGGATTGCGCCAGCAATGAATGTGCATATGTATGATCATCCAGCTGTGAAAAAAAATATTGATACATTACATCAATTTGGTCATCGTTTTATTGAACCTGGTGATGGATATCTAGCTTGTGGTTATGTCGGGAAAGGGAGATTAGAGGAACCTGAAACGATTGTAGACTACATTGATCAGCATTTTTCTGAACCAGAACAGCCACTTAAAGGCAAGAAAGTTCTCATTACTGCGGGGCCAACTAAAGAAAAGATTGATCCTGTGCGTTATTTAACGAATCACTCTTCAGGAAAAATGGGCTATGCACTAGCAGAAGAAGCAGAGAAAATGGGGGCGGAAGTAGTATTAATTTCTGGTCCAAGCACATTACCCGTACCAACGGGTGTGAAATGTATCTCGATTGAAACGGCAGAGAATATGTATGAGCAAGTGTTAAAATACTTTCCTTCTGCCGATATTGTGATAAAAAGTGCAGCTGTGGCCGATTATCGTCCAAAACAAACTTCCCAGCAAAAAATAAAGAAAAAAGACGGCAATCTCATTTTAGAATTTGAAAGAACAAAGGATATATTAATGGAATTAGGAAAACGAAAAGAACATCAGTATCTTGTTGGCTTTGCTGCTGAAACGGAAAAGCTCGAAGAACATGCTTACGGCAAACTAGAAAGAAAGAATGCAGATATGATCATCGCCAATGATCTTACGGCAAAAGGAGCTGGTTTCTCAGCAGATACAAATATCGTCACAATTGTGCAAAAAAATCACAGACCAAAGAAATTACCTTTATTAAGTAAAAATGAAACCGCAAAACGAATCTTAGAAGAAATCGTGAAAAATAGGACAGAGGAAGATCATAAATGATTGCTGAAGTCATTGTCGATGTTCCGGCTCTTGGAACAGATAAGGTCTTTGATTATTTAATACCTGAAAAATGGCTGAATGTCGTTGAACCAGGAATGAGAGTAGCTGTTCCATTTGGTCCTCGGTTTATTCAAGGCTTTGTAATGGATGTAAAAACGGAAAGTAGTTTTAAGAAACTGAAAGAAATTAGCGGGCTATTGGATTTAACACCTGTTCTAAATAATGAGTTACTAGCATTAGGACAGTGGATTGCAAATGAAACACTTTCGTTTAAAATATCTGCCTTTCATGCCATGCTTCCTGCAGCGATGAAAGCAAAATACGAGAAATATATCCGCCGAACCAATTCAGAATCTAATCCGGAGTTAGAATCGCTTTTTTTGAACAAAGAAGAAATAACTTGGAAAGAAGCTGAACATAGAGAAATTCTTCCCAAATTACGCGAGCAAATAAATCGGGGAAATGCAGAGGTTATTTATGATATAAAAGACCGAGCTAAAAAAAAGACGGTAAATGTTTACACTACTTTTTTGACTGAAAATGAGTTGACGGCCCATCAAAATGAAATAAGGGCGAATGCGACTGCTCAGAGGAAACTCATTTTATTTCTTTTAAAGCACCTGAAGGAAAATTTTACGACACAACAGTTAATCGAGTTTAGTGGGACTTCTTCTACGGCGATTCAAGCCTTCGTCAAAAAAGGTATACTACAAAAAAGTCAAGATGAAGTATATCGGGATCCATTTGCACATAAAGAATTTGAACGTACTTTGCCTTTGGCTTTGACAGAGGAACAAAAAAAAGCAATCACCCCTGTTTTATCCCGAATTGAAGCAAATGAGTATCAAACATTCTTATTGTACGGTGTAACAGGAAGTGGGAAGACGGAAATTTATTTGCAATCGATCCAAAAAGTATTAGAAAAAGGAAAAGAAGCGATTGTTTTAGTACCAGAAATATCTTTAACCCCGCAAATGGTAGACCGCTTCAAAGGGAGATTCGGGGATGATGTCGCTGTTCTCCATAGTGGATTGTCTTTAGGTGAAAAATATGATGAATGGCGCAAGATACAAAGAAAAGAAGCGAAAGTGGTTGTTGGAGCTCGCTCTGCTATTTTTGCCCCCTTGGAAAATATCGGAATTATCATTATCGATGAAGAACATGAAACAAGTTATAAGCAAGAGGAGCAGCCGCGCTATCATGCTCGTGATGTCGCAATAAAAAGGGCGAAACATCATCATTGTCCGGTTATTTTGGGGAGTGCAACCCCTTCGCTTGAATCTTTTGCTAGAGCGCAAAAAGGCGTTTACCATCTATTAACATTATCAAAACGGATGAATGATATGGCTCTACCAGCTGTTTCGATCGTGGATATGCGCGAGGAAATGAGAAGTGGCAATCGCTCGGTGTTCTCTGTAGAGCTATTTGAAAAAATAAAAGATCGTTTAGAAAAGCAAGAACAAACGATTTTATTCTTAAATAGAAGAGGGCATTCATCTTTTTTACTTTGTCGCGATTGTGGATATGTGATGCAATGTCCACATTGTGATATTTCCTTAACCTTTCATCGTTTTTCGAATGAGATGAAATGTCATTATTGTGGATTTACGACAGGGGTTCCCGATAAATGTCCTGAATGCATGAGTCAACATATTCGTTACTTTGGAACTGGAACCCAGAAGGTAGAGGAAGAATTGAATAAAGTGTTACCTGAGGCGAGGATCATTCGAATGGATGTTGATACAACATCAAGAAAAGGGGCCCATGAAAAGCTGCTTGATCAATTTAAATCAGGACGAGCGGATATCCTGTTAGGGACGCAAATGATTGCAAAAGGGCTGGATTTTCCCAATATTACACTTGTTGGTGTGTTAAGTGCAGATACAATGCTTCATTTGCCTGACTTTAGAGCGGCGGAAAAAACTTTTCAATTACTTACACAAGTAAGTGGAAGGGCAGGGAGACATGAATTAACAGGCGAAGTTGTCATCCAAACGTATACTCCTGAGCACTATAGTGTGGAGCTTGCAGGGCAACAAAACTATGATCAATTCTATCAGCGAGAAATGATCCTTCGAAAAATGGGTTCTTATCCGCCTTTTTTTTATTTATCATTAGTAACTGTCAGTCATGAAGATTTAATGGAAGTTATATCTGCTACAGAGAAGATGGCGAAATTTATTCATGCTAATCTCTCAGAGCAGGCGGTCATATTAGGACCTGCTGCCTCTCCCATTCCACGAATCAATGATAGATATCGTTATCAATGTTTGATAAAATACAAACATGAACCGAAGTTGATATCGACTTTAAAAAAACTGCTAGAACATTACCAGCAACAATACAACAAAGAAGGTTTGACAATTTCTATTGATGTTAATCCTTATAACATGATGTAACACCGAAAGTTTGCTAGTCGCTAGGCGCTGTAGCTAGCCAAAGAAAAGCGGAGAGCGCCTGTTTAGCGGCGTTCCGCACCCTGTTGGCCTAAAATAGATAAGTATCAGAAAGTAGTGAGAGAGATGACAAGAATTGTTTTCATGGGGACACCTGATTTTTCAGTTCCGATTCTAAGAAAGCTAGTGGAGGATCAATATGAAGTCGTAGGAGTTGTGACACAACCAGATCGTCCAGTTGGTCGTAAAAAAAAGTTAACGGCTCCGCCCGTCAAACTAGAGGCAGAACGGCATGGCATTCCTGTATTACAGCCAGAGAAGGTTCGTGATGAGGCGGAAGTCAAGAAAATTTTAGATTTGAAACCTGATTTATTGGTAACAGCCGCTTATGGCCAAATACTTCCGGAATCTTTATTAGAGGGTCCGAAATTTGGTTGTATTAATGTGCATGCTTCGTTACTTCCTGAGTTAAGAGGGGGAGCGCCTATCCACTATGCATTATTACAAGGAAAAGAAAAAACGGGTATTACCATTATGTATATGGTGAAACAATTAGATGCCGGCGATATTCTTACGCAAGTTGAAGTACCAATTGAAGAGAATGATGATGTTGGAAGTCTACATAATAAGCTTAGTTTAGTTGGAGCTAAATTACTTTCCGAAACGATCCCTGATCTATTAGCGGGGAAAATAAAACCAGTCCCTCAGGATCACCAATTTGCTACTTTTGCGTCAAATATTAAGAGGGAACAAGAAAAAATTAATTGGAATGAAACAGGCGAAACGATTTATAACCAAATCAGGGGGTTAAGTCCATGGCCAGTAGCTTATACTATTTGGTCAGGAAAAACATTAAAAATATGGCGAGCGGAAAAGGTGAAAATCTCCAAACAAGCTTCCCCAGGTACCATAGTACAAATGGAAAAAGACAGTTTTATCGTTTCAACCAATAATGAAACAGGGATAAAAATATTAGAGGTACAGCCTGCAGGTAAAAAGAAAATGACGACTGAACAATTTTTACATGGAACAGGCTCGACCATCAAACTTGGCGACCGATTGGGGCAAAATAATGAATAAAAAGAAAAAATCTGTCCGAGAAGCCGCGCTTCATATATTGGAGTTGATTGATAAACAGCAATCTTACAGTAATTTATTATTAAACCAAGTCATTCAAAAAGAAAAAATAACAGGCCCTGATATTGGATTGCTTACTGAGTTGGTTTATGGAACCATTCAACGTAAATTAACGTTAGATTATTATCTTCAGCCTTTTTTGCGTAAGCGACCTGATCACTGGGTATTAAATTTACTGCGCCTATCTATATACCAAATGGTTTATTTAGATAAAATTCCTGATCGGGCCATTCTATTTGAAGCTGTTGAAATTGCCAAAAGGCGTGGACATAAAGGAATTTCCAGTTTTGTGAATGGAATTTTAAGACAGGTGCAAAGACAGGGATTGCCATCTCTTACCGCCATTGTTGATCCAGTAGAACGACTTTCGGTTGAGACAAGCCATCCTTTATGGTTAGTACAAAGGTGGAATAAGCAATTCGGTTGGGAAAAAACAAAAGCAATGTGCGAATATAATCTTTTACCACCTGTTCAAACCGCCAGAGTGAATACGCATAGGATAACAACGAGTGAGGTCGTCTCTTTATTAAAGGAAGAGGGTTTTGACGTTCAACCAAGTCCGATTATCCCTGAAGGGATTAGGGTGTTAAGAGGAAATATTGCTCATTCGCAAGCGTATGAATCTGGTTTGCTTAGTATTCAAGATGAAAGTTCTATGGTTGTTGCCTATGCATTGGAAATATCCCCTGATTTCACTGTGCTTGACGCTTGTGCAGCACCGGGAGGGAAAACAGGCCATATTGCAGAAAAACTACAGGGGACTGGAAAGGTTGTCGCACTTGATCTTCATGCTCATAAAGTAAAGCTCATAAATGAAAATGCAGCACGCATAGGGCTTCATAATATAGAAGCGAGAGTGATAGATAGTAGAACTACAAGTGAAGTGTTACAGCTAGAATCTTTCGATCGTGTTTTGGTGGATGCTCCTTGTTCTGGTTTAGGGGTTTTACGACGTAAACCGGATATAAAATATTCTAAAACGATCCAAGATATTGCCGCGTTGAGTCATGTGCAATTAGAAATTTTAACCGAATCTGCAAAATTGGTAAAAAAGAGTGGCCTGCTGATCTATAGTACCTGTACAGTTGATCTTGAAGAAAACCTCGAGACTGTGAATGAATTTTTACGACAGCAAGAAAATTTTACACCACATGACATTCATTTACCCGATAGTCTAGCTCATCTAGTTGATCCAAAAGCGAATAAGATTCAAATTCTACCACAAGACTTTGGTGGTGATGGCTTTTTTATTGCTGCTTTTAAAAAGAAGGATCAGTAAGGATGATTCTAACCCTTAAAGATAAGCGAGTAGCTTAAAGAGGAGAAGAGAATATGGATGCGATTTTTAAAACAGATCAGGGAAAAATACGAAAACTTAATGAAGATAGTGGGGGGATTTTTTTAAATTCCGCTAACCATTATCTTGCTGTGGTGGCAGATGGAATGGGTGGGCATAATGCTGGGGAAGTTGCTAGTGAAATAGCCGTGTCAAGCTTAGGGGAACTATGGGAAAACACGGAAAGCTTTACTTCACCTGAAATGGCTGAGCAGTGGGTTCGAACTCAAGTAGAACACGTGAATAAAAAAATCTTTGAACATTCTCAGTTACACCCCGAATGCGAAGGAATGGGAACCACTTTGGTTGCTGCGTTGTGTTTAGATGGGTTTGCGACAATCGTCAATATAGGGGATAGTCGCTGCTATTTACATAATGAAAATGGATTTAAACAATTAACGGAAGATCATTCACTTGTAAATGAACTTGTGAAAGCAGGAGAAATTTCGGCAGAAGATGCGGAGTTTCATCCAAGAAAAAATATGTTGCTAAAAGCAATGGGAACGGAACCGGAAACAGATATGGATATTTTAACCATTACACTAGAAGAAAATGATAAACTTTTACTTTGTTCGGATGGACTATCCAACAAGCTTTCAGTAGCTGAAATGCAGGAAATTATCGAAAACGAAATGGAGCTTGACCAGAAGGCAAAAAAACTTATCGATTTAGCTAATCATTACGGTGGAGAAGATAATATTTCCGTTGCCATTTTTGAAGCACAAGCTGAAAGCAGGTGCAAGAATTAATGTTAATAGGAAGAAGAGTCAGCGGCCGTTATAAAGTGATCCGATTAATCGGCGGGGGCGGTATGGCCAATGTTTATTTGGCTCATGATATGATTCTTGATCGTGATGTGGCCATTAAAATATTACGATTAGATTTTGCCAATGAAGATGAATTTATTCGTCGATTTCAAAGGGAAGCACAATCAGCGACAAGCTTAACCCACGAAAATATCGTAAGCATTTATGATGTCGGAGAAGAAGATGATATCTATTATATTGTCATGGAATTTGTTGATGGGATGACCTTAAAAGAATATATTCAAAGTTATCATCCGATTGACATTGAAAAAACAATCGATATTATGAAACAACTGACTTCAGCGGTTGCTCATGCCCATCAGAATCATATTGTGCACAGAGATATAAAACCACAAAATATATTAATTGATCATAACGGTCACGTCATGATTACCGATTTTGGCATCGCGATGGCGTTAAGTGCCACTTCGATTACTCAGACAAATGCCGTTTTAGGATCTGTGCATTATTTATCACCGGAACAAGCAAGAGGGGGGATGGCGACAAAAAAATCTGACATTTATTCCTTAGGGATTGTGATGTTCGAACTTTTAACAGGTCGATTGCCTTTTTTTGGAGAATCTGCTATCTCGATTGCACTAAAACATCTGCAATCAGATACACCTTCTCCAAGACGATGGAACCCAACGATTCCTCAAAGTGTCGAAAATATCGTGTTAAAAGCAACGACGAAAGATCCTTTCCAGCGTTACGAGAGTGCGGAAGAAATGGAAGCAAATTTAGATACAGCATTGGATCCTGATCGAATAAATGAGCCCAAGTTTACCATTCCAGAAGACCATGAAGCAACGAAGGCGATTCCGATTATCTCTGAAGATGACCTTGTAACGATGAACAACAAAACGATTCCACATCCAAATAACGGACAAACCAAAGAAGTTCCAAAAAAGGATCCGAAAAAGGATGCAAAACCTAGTCCGAAAAAGAAAAAACGCAAAAAATGGCCGTGGGTTGCGGGGAGCATTACAGCTTTATTGATATTACTCTTTGTCTTTTCGATGTTTATTTTACCAGCGATTCGTGCTGCCCAAACGGTTGAAATCCCTGACCTAAAGGGAGAAGAATATGATGACGCCGTTACAGCACTTGTTGATAAAGGATTGAAAATAGGTGACCCGATAGAGATGTCTAGCGAAGAGGTTGACGAAGGAAAAGTAGTCAAAACAGATCCGAAGGCAGGAAAACCTGTCAAAAAGGGCCATACTGTTGTGATATATATAAGTACAGGGAAAGAAAAGGTAGCTTTCTCTGATTATACAGGCGAATTATTTGAAGATGCGAAGGATTTATTGGAAAAACTAGGGTTTGACGTTAATAATATTCAAAAAGAGGAAGTATATGATGATTCCCCGGCAGGTACAATTATTGAGCAAACCCCTAGCCCCAACACAGAAGTTGTTCCAGATGAAGAGTCTGTCCATTTTGTTGTCAGCAGAGGCGAGGAACAAATTACCCTAAAAGATTTAGCTGGTTATAACCGAAAGGGCTTAGAGGATTACGAAGATTCAACTGGATTAGATATTGATATGTCTGCCGAGGAATATGATGATTCCGTGCCTGAAGGATCTGTTATATCGCAGGATCCTGAAAAAGGAACAGAACTTTCTAAAGGGGATAAAGTAAAGGTTGTAATTTCAAAAGGTCAAGAAGAAATTCCTTTTAAAGAGGTAACAAAAGAAATCACCATCCCATATGATCCTTCAGCTAATGAAGAAGAAAACGTTGATGAAGAAGAGGAAGAGGAACAGGAGCAAGAGCAAGAAGAAAAGAAGGAGAATCCTCCTCAAGAAATTAAGATATTGATTCAAGATATGGATAACAATATGTCTGTTCCAGCTGATACCTTCACCATTACTGAAACAACTGTAAGAGAGGTAACATTTAGAATAGAAAAAGGAAGCACAGCAAGTTATAAGGTCATGCGCGGAAATACTGTCATTAAGGAAGATGATGTACCATATCCGGGAGACTAAAAGATCTCTAAAATGAAAGGAAAGGTGACATGTCAGAAGGAACAATTATAAAAGCTTTAAGTGGATTTTACTACGTTGAAGACAATGGGCAAATTATTCAATGTCGGGGCAGGGGAGTTTTTAGAAAAAATAAAATTACCCCTCTCGTTGGAGATCATGTCGTTTATCAAGCGGAAAATGACAAAGAAGGATATATAATGGAAATCAAACCAAGGAAGAATGAATTGATGCGGCCACAGATCGCGAATATTGATCAGGCGATCTTGATTTTTTCTGCAAAAGAACCGGATTTTAATCCGGTTTTACTTGATCGCTTTCTTGTCTTGATTGAGTTCCATCAGATAATCCCTCTCATTTGCATTACGAAGATGGATCTCTTACTAGAAGAAGAAATAAAAACGTTGAAAGAGCGCCTTTCTGTTTATGAACGAATTGGATATGAAGTGATTTTCTTATCCTCCCATACGACGGAAGGGATTGAACAATTTCGTTCTATTATTGGGAATCATACGAGTGTGTTTGCCGGGCAATCAGGAGTGGGGAAAACCTCATTGTTAAATGCTTTGCAACCTGGTTTGGAGTTGAAAACAAGTGAGATCTCGACTCACCTAGGCCGTGGTCGGCATACGACAAGACATGTTGAATTCATTCCAATTGATCATGGTTTAATTGCAGATACGCCTGGATTTAGCTCATTGGAGTTTAATGAATTAGACATTGAAGACCTAGCCTGGACTTTCCCTGAATTAAGAGAGAAAGGCAACGACTGTAAATTCCGCGGATGCCTTCATGATAATGAGCCACATTGTGCGGTTAAATCTGCAGTAAAGACAGGAGAAATTTCTGGCGAACGTTATCAGCATTATTTACAATTTTTAGCGGAAATTAAAGATAGAAAGCCGAGGTATTAATGTTATGAAAATTGCACCCTCCATATTATCGGCAGATTTTACGAAATTAGGAGAAGAAATTAAAGAAGTAGAGGCAGCGGGAGCGGATTACATCCATATTGATATAATGGACGGTCATTTTGTTCCGAATATTACGATGGGACCTCTAATTGTAGATGCTGTGAAGAAAGTAACAAATTTACCATTGGATGTTCATTTAATGATTGAACATCCTGAACGATATATCCATGAATTTGCGCAAGCAGGAGCAGATTTCATCACCATTCATGTGGAAGCAGATAAACATATTCACCGAACCCTTCAAGAAATTAAAAAATTAGGTGTTAAGACTGGTGTTGTGCTAAACCCCGCTACACCCGTTTCGGCGATTGAAAATATCTTGGAAGAAATCGATATGGTTTTATTAATGACGGTGAATCCTGGTTTTGGAGGACAGACCTTTATTCATGCGGTATTACCGAAAATAAGAGAAATTAAAAGGATGATCCAAGCTAAGAATTTAGAGATCGATATTGAAGTTGATGGTGGGATTGATACGAAAACGGCAAAACTCTGTAAAGAAGCTGGAGCGAATGTTTTCGTAGCAGGTTCGGCGATTTTTGGACGTACGGATCGAAGTTTAGCCATTCAAGAACTCCGCTCTAGTATCGGCAATGAGTAAAAAAAGAATAAATATTGTCGCCGGCGGCCCAATCCAACACATACCGAATCTTACCTTAATGGATGATGAGAATACACTTTGGGTTGGTGTGGATCGCGGCGTTTATTATTTATTAAAACATAACATCAATCCAACCATCGCGATCGGTGATTTTGACTCTGTCTCTGCAGAGGAGTGGAAAATCATTCAACAAAGTGTGAATGAATTGGACATTCATCAGCCTGAAAAAGATGAAACAGATATGGAATTAGCTTTAATCTGGGCAACAAGTCAAGCACCTGCTAGCATCAAAATTTTTGGGGCAACCGGGGGAAGATTGGATCATTTTTTAGCCAATGCGTTTATGTTAGTAAAGTATCAGCAGCCTCATTCAGATCCAATTGAAATCATTGACTTGCAAAATGAATTAGCTATTTTTTATCCTGGGAAGCATCAAATATATTGGGACAAAAATAAAAAATACGTTTCTTTCATTCCACTAAGCATGGAAGTTAACAGCTTATCCCTATCCGGTTTTAAATACCCACTTATTGATCAAAATATTGATTTTACTTCCTCTTTATGTATAAGCAATGAACTTATACAAAAAACTGGTACTTTTTCATTTGAAAAAGGCATATTAATGATGATAAGAAGTAATGATTAAGAGTAAGTACCTATTTATAAACATTGTATATAATGATCAAGAGTAAATGTGGGCATTTTCTAGGTTAGGAGGGAATGAAGTGAGATTTTATACGATTAAACTTCCAAAATTTTTGGGTGGAATTGTAAGGGCCATGCTTGGAGCCTTTAAAAAGGGGTAAGCCGCTGACCCTTATAGATGAACTAATTCCTGAATCTGTTAAAGTAAATCACAAACAAAAAAGCGTCCATTATGGGCGCTTTTTTGATTAGTCCCGCATGCAAGACGCAGGTCACAAATAACTATATTATACACGTTCAACTTTACCGGATTTAAGTGCTCTTGCAGAAACCCACACACGTTTAGGTTTACCGTCTACAAGGATTCTCACTTTATGAAGATTTGCTTTCCATGTACGTTTATTCGCATTCATTGCGTGTGAACGTTTATTCCCAGATCTTGTTTTACGACCTGTAACAACACATTGCTTTGCCATTCTGTATTCCCTCCTGTCACTGAAGTCAGACTATTCATTCGTTCATTCCTTCAAGTTTCCTCAGACACTTAAATAATTTACCATAGAAATATGCTGATTGCAATCATTCTTATTAGTCGTTTGGTGGTGAAGCTGAATTTTTTTGAAATATGGATATTCAAAAACAAGCAATGCTTTAAAAAAAGCTGCCATTATAGTAAGATATTGTTATCTATGTTGTGAGTGCGTTTTAGAAAAGAGTATGTATGATGTGGGGGATTTCGACCAACTAAGGAGGAATTTGCATGTCCATAGAATTGAAAAATAGCTACGGTCATATTGATATATCCAATGAAGTAATCGCGACTACTGCTGGTGGAGCTGCGATCGATTGTTATGGGATAGTCGGAATGGCTTCTAAAAATCAAATTAAGGATGGTCTAACAGATATTTTACGAAAAGAAAATTTCACCCGCGGAATAATTGTCCGTCAGGAAGAAGAAGCTTTACACATAGATATGTATATCATTGTAAGTTATGGAACGAAAATATCTGAGGTTGCCCATAATGTACAATCCAAAGTGAAATATACACTTGAACAGACAATAGGAGTTGCTGCTGACACTGTTAATATTTATGTTCAAGGGGTTCGTGTAGTGAACTGAACCCGTAATGGAGGAGGAAAAAACTAGTGTCTATACAATCACTGGATGGAAATCAATTTGCGGAAATGATCAAAAAAGGAGCCAACCATTTGGGAGCCAATGCTCAGATGGTCGATGCCTTAAATGTTTTTCCTGTACCTGATGGGGATACAGGAACCAACATGAACCTTTCCATGACTTCTGGTTCAAAAGAAGCCCAAAAAAATAAACAGAACCATATTGGAAAAGTAGCCATGGCCTTATCGAAAGGCCTATTAATGGGAGCGCGCGGGAATTCAGGTGTGATTTTATCACAGCTTTTTCGTGGGTTCGCGAAAGATATCGAACAAAAATCCATTTTAAATGCAAAAGAATTTGCGCATGCTTTTGAAGCTGGAGTAGAAACGGCTTATAAAGCAGTGATGAAACCGGTAGAGGGGACGATTCTAACTGTTGCGAAGGATTCTGCCCAAAAAGCAATCGAAACCGCTAAATCCGAAGCAGATATCATTGTCATTATGGAATCAGTGTTAAATGAGGCAAAAGCATCCTTAAAACGTACTCCTGATTTATTACCAGTTTTGAAAGAGGTCGGAGTTGTTGATAGTGGTGGGCAAGGATTAGTTTGTGTATATGAAGGTTTTTTAGCATCTCTAAAGGGAGAAACTTTACCAGATACACCTGTCCTAGAACCAAGTATGGATGAACTTGTGAATGCACAACATCATCAGAGTGTACAAGGATATCTACATACGGATGATATTGTTTATGGCTATTGTACTGAATTCATGGTGAAATTTGATCCTAAGAAGGAGAAATTTTCGGAACAAACTTTTCAAGCAGATTTAAGCCGATTTGGTGATTCTCTCCTTGTTATTTCAGATGATGATGTTGTGAAAGTTCATATTCACTCTGAAAAACCAGGAGAAGTCCTTAGTTATGGCCAAAAGTATGGTAGCTTAATCAATATGAAAATTGAAAATATGCGTGAGCAACATAGCACGATTATAGAAAACGACAAAAGACATCAAAGTACAAACAACCCAACTCAAAAGGAAAAACAGCCGTATGCCATGATCGCTGTTTCAATGGGAGAAGGGATTGCTGAACTATTCAAAAGTCTAGGTGTTGAAAAGGTCATTGAAGGTGGCCAAACGATGAATCCAAGTACGGAAGATATTGTAAAGGCAATCCAATCTACTCATGCAGAAAAAATTCTCCTTCTTCCTAATAATAAAAATATTATTATGGCGGCGGAGCAAGCGGCTGAAGTGGTAGAAGAAGCGGTATTTGTTGTACCTACAAAGACCGTTCCTCAAGGTTTAGCTGCAGTATTGGCCTTTAATGCTTCACTTTCCCTTGAACAAAATGGGGAAGGGATGAGTGAAGCTGCGAAAGAGGTTAAAACAGGACAAATTACGTATGCTGTTCGCGATACGGTGATTGATGGTTTGTCGATTCAAAAAGATGATTATATGGGAATCCATGATGGAGTAATTGTAGAGGCTAATAAAGTCATGGAGAGTGCAGTGAAAACTCTTCTTAACGAAATGCTTGATGAAGATTCTGAAATTCTTACGATTCTTTATGGGGAAGATATGAATTCGAACGAAGTGGATCAGCTAGTAGGAGACCTTCATAATCAATATCCAGATCTTGAAATAGAAGTGCACAATGGGAAACAACCACTGTATCCATATATTTTTTCAGTAGAATAAACACGCAAAATGATATAAATTGTTATAGAATGGAAGGGGAAACCCTTCTTTTTCTTTTGCAAAGATATAAAAACATGAAATAGAAAGAAAACATATCGGGAGTGCAATAAAAGTGAATAATTTGCTCGAAGGATCCACAACATTATTAAACGGAATCGGGGAGGAAACGGCTGAAGTTCTCTCTGAAATGGGAATTAATACTATTGATGATTTATTCAATTACCTCCCCTATCGATATGAAGATGTTAGATTACGTGATTTAAATGAAGTTGCCCATGGAGAAAAAATCACAATCGAGGGAAAAGTACATAGTGAGCCAGCGATTGTTTATTATGGTAGAAAGAGAAATAGATTAGTGATTCACCTACTCATTAATCAGTATTTAGTTAAAGCAGTTTTTTTTAACCGCGCTTTTTTAAAGAGAAAAATCGCCATTGGAGATACGATCATCGTATCTGGTAAATGGGATAAGCATCGTTTGACCATAACCGGACAAGATATCCAGGTTAATCCAAAGGAACATACCAACGACTTTGAACCTGTCTATCCATTAAAGGGATCGATGACGATTAAGACTTTACGAAGATTTATAGAACAAGCTTTTAAAGACTATGGAGATCTCATCAATGAGACGCTACCTTCAGCTTTATTAACAAAATATAAATTGCCAAGCAGGAAACTAGCTCTAAGAAAAATTCATTTTCCGCAAAGTCTTTCTGAAGTGAAAGAAGCTCGGCGCCGCCTCATTTATGAGGAATTTTTCGTTTTTCAATTAAGACTGCAGGCCTTTCGCAAATTAAAAAGGGAGGCATCTAAAGGCCTTTCCCAACAGTATAATTTGCAACATTTAAAAGCATTTATCCAATCCCTCCCATTTGAATTAACGGATGCCCAGAAAAAAGTAGTCAATGAAATTTGTAGAGATTTAAAATCATCGTATCGGATGAATCGTTTATTACAAGGAGATGTAGGCTCAGGTAAAACAGTGGTAGCTGCTATAGGACTTTTTGCTAGTGTAACGGCTGGTTATCAATGTGCCATGATGGTGCCAACAGAAATTTTAGCAGAACAGCATTTTACCTCTCTAAATTCTTTATTCCAACAAACTGGTGTTTCGATCGAATTATTAACCAGCTCAGTAAAAGGCAAAAAACGGGAAGAAATACTTAGCAAATTGGTTAAAGGTGAGATAGATATCCTCATAGGAACGCACGCACTTATTCAGCATGATGTTATTTTCGCGAAGTTAGGCTTAGTCATTACCGATGAGCAACATCGTTTTGGTGTTGAACAGCGCAGAATTTTACGCGAAAAAGGGGAAACACCAGATGTGTTATTCATGACAGCAACACCAATCCCGCGCACCTTAGCGATCACTGTCTTTGGAGAAATGGATGTCTCGATTATTAATGAAATGCCATCAGGAAGAAAAAAGGTCGAAACATACTGGGTGAAACATAATAGTATCAACCGTGTCTTTGAATTTATTGAAAAAGAATTAGTAAAGGGAAGGCAAGCCTATATTATTTGTCCTCTCATTGAAGAATCGGATAAACTAGATGTTCAAAATGCGATCGATGTTTATGAGGTATTGTCACAGTATTTTCATGGAAAATATAACATTGGATTAATGCATGGGAAATTACCCGCAAAAGAAAAAGACGATGTGATGAGGGCTTTTAGCCAAAATCAGCTTCAATTACTTGTTTCTACAACTGTGGTCGAAGTGGGAGTGAATGTTCCCAATGCTTCCCTCATGGTGATCTATGATGCAGAACGTTTTGGTCTTTCCCAGCTTCATCAGCTTCGCGGAAGGGTTGGCAGAGGAAGTGAACAATCATACTGTATCTTATTAGCTGATCCTAAGTCAGATAATGGAAAAGAGCGGATGAGAATCATGACCGAAACCACAGATGGATTTGTGTTAAGCGAAAGAGATTTAGAGTTGCGAGGCCCAGGTGATTTTTTTGGAAAGAAACAAAGCGGTCTACCCGAATTTAAAATTGCTGATATGGTTCATGATTATCGCGCCCTTGAAGCGGCCAGGAATGATACGGTTACTCTACTTGAACAAGATGATTTTTGGGAAAGTCCGGAATATTTACCATTACGAAATTATTTGAAAATGACGGAAGTATTAAATGGTGAGAAATTAGATTGAGTTAAGAAAAGCGCAAGCGCCCGTTTAGGGACGTGCAAACACGGGTCATAAGGTTGAACGGCTAAAGGCGCGCCGTTCTGACCAACGTCCTGTAGGCCCGCGTAAAGGTTGCGCACTGCTCCTTCTTTTTATATACTACTATTAATACCTAGTCTTAATATCTTGATTGGTGCTGATGAAATATGAGACCTTCAAAAAGAGAACGTCAAAATTTATTACAAGAGACAATCCATGAAAACCCATTTATAACGGATGAGGAATTGGCGGAAAAATTTTCTGTAAGTGTACAAACCATCCGGCTTGATCGTATGGAGTTGGCTATTCCCGAGTTAAGAGAAAGAATTAAAACGGTAGCAGAAAAGCATGTAGAAGATGAAGTGAGAGCTTTGCCGATCGAAGAAGTCATTGGAGATATTATTGATATTGAATTAGACGAATCTGCGATCTCGATCTTTGATGTCAAAAAGGAGCATACGTTTAAACGAAATGCGATCGCGAGAGGGCACCATCTATTTGCACAAGCAAATTCGCTTGCGGTGGCGGTGATAAACGATGCACTTGCCTTAACCGTCAAGGTGAATATTCATTTTACGCGGCCAGTTAAAGCGGGTGAAAGAGTGATCGCGAAGGCGAAAGTTCGGAGACAGCAGTGGCAAGGAGATCGTACAATTGTAGATGTAAAAAGTTACGTCGACAAAGAATTAGTGTTTAAGGGCGAATTTGAGATGTTTCGTTCTAGTCAAACGTCAGAAGGTGAGAAAGCATGAGAATTGCAATCGATGCTATGGGGGGAGATCATGCTCCTAAAGAAATCATTTTAGGTGTAAATCGTGCGATGGAGGAATTTTCTGATATCGAATGTACATTATTCGGGAATGAAGCTGAAATCAGAAAATATGGCATAGTTAATGATCGAATAACCATTATTCATACAGATGAAAAAATTGAATCGACAGATGAGCCGGTTAAAGCGGTGAGAAGAAAAAAAACGGCCTCCATGGTGATGATGGCTCAAGCTGTCAAGGATAAAACGGCTGATGCCTGTATTTCTGCAGGCAATACTGGAGCCTTGATGGCAGCTGGTCTATTTATTGTGGGGAGAATCAAGGGGATTGATCGTCCTGCCCTTGCTCCGACATTACCAACTTTAGATGGAAAAGGATTTGTTTTTTTAGATGTAGGGGCGAATGCAGATGCTAAGCCGGAACATTTATTACAATATGCGATTATGGGGAGTATTTATGCACAGAATGTCAGGAAGATTACGAATCCGAAAGTGGCTTTGCTGAATATAGGAACGGAAGAAAATAAAGGGAATGATTTGACGAAAAAAGCTTTTGCCTTACTTCAAGATTCCAAATTGAACTTTGTTGGCAATATTGAGGCTCGTGATTTATTGGAAGGCTTGGCTGATGTGGTCGTGACAGATGGCTTTACGGGCAATGTCGTTCTAAAAACAATTGAAGGGACAGCGTCAAGTCTATTTTCTATGCTAAAAGACACCTTTATGAATAGTTTCAAAAATAAACTAGCAGCGGGCCTTATTAAAACAGATTTAAAGCAAATTAAAAATAAAATGGATTACACGGAATATGGCGGCGCCTGTCTTTTTGGACTAAATGCACCAGTTGTAAAAGCACATGGTTCTTCCAATGCGAATGCCATTTATCATGCAATTAGGCAAACAAGAGAAATGGTGCAGCATAATATCTCCGAAACAATTGCGAACTCATTAAAAATAGACAATGAATAAGGTGGGAGAGATGGATATGGGGAAAATAGCCTTTGTATTTCCTGGTCAAGGATCTCAAACAGTTGGAATGGGAGCCTCTGTAAGGGAAAGCAAACAGAATGCAAAAGAGATATTCGATTTAGCGGATAAGAGGTTAGGCAGAGATTTGACATCCATTATACTGAATGGACCTCAAGAAGAATTAACAAAGACAGCAAACGCTCAACCGGCTCTTCTTACAACAAGTATTGCTCTTCTACAGGGGCTCAAGGAAGCTGGTATTCAACCAGATTATACAGCTGGACATAGTCTTGGCGAATATACCGCATTAGTTGCCAATGAAGCCATTACTTTTTCCGATGCTGTCTATGCTGTTGCAAAACGAGGAGAATTAATGGAAGAAGCTGTTCCGAATGGAAAAGGAACAATGGCAGCTATCCTTGGGATGGATCGGCACCTTTTAACTGATATTTGTCAGCAGGTAGCGGATAGTGGAAACCCTGTACAGTTAGCCAATATGAATTGTCCCGGTCAAATCGTGATTTCAGGCTCGGTTGAAGGAGTTACTAAAGCAGGAGAAGAAGCGAAAAAAAATGGAGCGAAGCGAGTACTGCCATTGCAAGTGAGTGGTCCTTTTCACTCGGCTTTAATGAAACCTGCAGCTGAAAAATTTACAGCTGTTTTAAACGAGATTCATATTCAAGATGCGCAGATTCCGGTAATTGCTAACGTAACAGCAGAGCCAACAAGCGACCAAAATGAAGTTCAAAAACTTCTGCTAGAGCAGTTATATTCTCCAGTTTTATGGGAGGATTCTGTACGAAAAATGATTGCACTCGGTGTTGATACCTTTGTGGAAATTGGACCAGGAAAAGTATTAACAGGCCTGATTCGAAAAATTAGTAGAGATGTCAAAACTTTATCGGTTCAAGACTTAGAAAGCTGTCAAGCGGCTATTACGGCATTAAGGAGGAATGATGGATGAAGCTTGAAAATAAAGTAGCCATTGTCACAGGTGCTTCCAGAGGAATTGGAAAAGAAATTGCCCTTACACTAGCGAAGGAAGGGGCAAATATTGTTGTGAATTACTCTGGTAATGAAGAAAAAGCAAAGGAAACAATGGACGAGATTCTCGCATTAGGAAGAAAAGCGATTATTTATCAATGTAATGTCTCAGATCCTACTTCCGTTCAATCCATGATAAAGGAAACCATTCAGCAATTCGATAAAGTCGACGTTTTAGTGAATAATGCCGGCATTACACGGGATAACCTATTAATGAGAATGAAAGAATCGGAATGGGACGATGTATTAGACACAAACTTAAAAGGTGTTTTTAATTGTACGAAAAGCGTATCAAGACAAATGATGAAGCAACGGTATGGGAGAATTATCAATATTTCATCTGTTGTCGGATCAAGCGGGAACCCTGGACAAGCGAATTATTCCGCGGCAAAAGCGGGCGTAATTGGTTTAACAAAAACGACGGCTTTGGAGCTAGCTGCAAGAGGAATAACGGTAAATGTGATTGCACCTGGGTTCATTACGACAGATATGACGGAAAAACTACCGGAAGACGCAAAAGCGGCGATGCTGAAGCAAATTCCCCTAGGAACATTTGGGGAGCCAAAAGATATTGCTTCCTTAACTGTTTATCTTGCTTCTGATGATGCTAAATATATTACAGGTCAAACCATCCATGTGAATGGTGGCATGTATATGTAGGATGAAAAGTTTTGTGGTGCCATGTTTATCTTTTTAAGAGATTCGATTATAATACTTGAGGGGAGGTGACAAAATGGCGAACACAGTTGAACGTGTAACAAAAATTATTGTGGATCGATTAGGTGTTGAAGAATCAAAAGTTACGCTTGAAGCTTCATTTAAAGACGATCTAGGTGCAGATTCACTTGATGTAGTTGAACTTGTCATGGAATTAGAGGATGAGTTTGATATGGAAATTTCTGATGATGATGCAGAAAAGATTGCAACAGTAGGCGATGCTGTCAATTACATAGAAAGTAATGCCTAATCTAATGTAAGGATATGACCCGTCGGTTGTTGACGGGTCTTTCTACTTGTGTAGGAAATATAACAGGCGCTTGCGCTTTTGGTAGGTTGTATAGAATTTTTTTAAAAGTATACACTGTGAAGAAAATAGTTTAATCTAGTATAGGCATTTAGCAAATAGGGGAATCTCTACAAAAAATCAACTTAGGTGAGGATCTATGCGCAAAACGAAGCGAGGTAGAACAAGAAGTAATTCTGATAATCAAAAATTAAAAGATTTTCAAGTTAGAATGGGCATTCAATTCCAAAATGAAACTTTATTAAAACAGGCTCTTACCCATTCATCTTATGTGAATGAGCATCGAAAAAAAAGCTATGAAGATAATGAACGCTTAGAATTTCTAGGTGATGCAGTTTTAGAACTCGCCATTTCCCAATACTTATATAAAAAGTTTCCGACTATTAGTGAAGGGGAGCTTACTAAACTTCGCGCTTCCATTGTTTGTGAACCAGCTCTAGTTGAGTTTGCAAATGAATTAGGATTTGGCGAGGTCGTTCTTCTAGGTAAGGGGGAAGAAATGACAGGGGGACGAGCACGGCCAGCTCTGCTAGCGGATGCATTTGAAGCTGTCATTGGCGCATTATACCTTGATCAAGGGTTAGACAAGGTGATTGCACTACTAGAAAAAGTTGTCTACCCTAGAGTAGATGCAGGTGCTTTTTCGCATGCGATGGATTTTAAAAGCCAACTTCAGGAGGTCGTTCAAAAAGATGGGGCAAGCACATTGTCCTATCAGATTTTACAAGAAGAGGGTCCTGCCCATAATCGAATATTTGTCTCTCAAGTTTCTCTAGAGGGCGCGATTCTTGGTAAAGGAAAAGGACGATCAAAGAAAGAAGCGGAACAACATGCAGCGCAGATGGCTTTAGATCATTTACGCTCACATAAACAATAATCCAGGGAAAAAGAGGGGGATGCTGATGTTCCTCAAGCAACTAGATATTATCGGATTTAAATCATTTGCGGAGAAAACGACACTTGAATTTGTGCCTGGTGTTACAGCGGTTGTAGGTCCGAATGGAAGTGGAAAGAGTAATATAACAGATGCCATACGCTGGGTTTTAGGGGAACAGTCTGCACGATCATTACGTGGTGGGAAAATGGAAGATGTCATTTTTGCAGGAAGTGATTCCAGAAAACCGCTTAATTTCGCAGAAGTTTCGCTTACCTTAAATAATGAAGAGGGAACATTACCTGTTGAGTATAATGAGGTGTGTGTCACTCGTAGAGTTTTTCGGTCTGGCGATAGTGAATATTTATTAAATGGTCATAGCTGTCGACTTAAAGATATTGTTGACTTATTTATGGATTCAGGACTAGGAAAAGAAGCTTTCTCGATCATAAGTCAAGGGAAAATTGAAGAGATATTAAATAGTAAACCTGAGGAAAGAAGAACGATATTTGAAGAGGCAGCAGGCGTCTTAAAATATAAAAACCGCAAGAAAAAGGCATCTCTCAAACTCCAAGAAACGACTGAGAACTTGAATCGTGTCAATGATATTTTACATGAATTAGAAGGCCAGTTGGAGCCTCTAGAAATGCAAGCATCAATGGCAAAGGATTATTTACAGAAGAAACAGGATTTAGAGACGCATGAAATTGCCTTAACTGTCCATGAAATTGGTGAAAAACATACCGAATGGGAGACAGCTAAACAAGTGTTGGAAAAATTAACGGCACAGGAAAAAGATTTATCTTCTTACATTCAACAGATCGAATTATCGTTAGAGAATGAAAGAACCCAATTGGGTGCCTTTGATGAAAAAATAGCTGAATGGCAATCTGCTTTACTGACTGCGTCTAAAGATTTAGAAAAGCTTCAAGGCAGACTGGGTATCTTAAAAGAAAGAAAAAATAATGCAGCCTTAAACTCCGGGCAATTGCAGAAAAACATTAAAGATGCGGAACAAAAAATAATCCAAATGAAACAAAAACAAGCGGATACGAAAGCTGAACTCGATAAAAAAAGACATGAAGCTCAAAAACTCAAAAAAATATTATTAGACAAAAAGAAAAAGGCTAGTTCCCTCAATGATTCAATTGAAGAGACGATCGAATCATTAAAAAGTGATTATATTGAGGTGCTAAATCAACAAGCAACTGCAAAAAATGAATTTCGTTATCTACAACAGCAACTAGAACAACAAATTGCAAAGAGCAACCGATTAGATCAAGAGAATAAAAAATATCTTGAACAACGAGCAGAGTTTATGGCTCAATTAGATGAGAAAATGCAGGAAGTAGAAAAGATTGACAATGAGTTAACTTCCCAAATTGAACAATTTCGAGCTGCGCAAATTTTGGCCAAAGAAATAAAAGAAAAATATGAAGCGAAAAATGCTATGTTGAACAAAGCTTATCAGTTTATTCAAAAGGCTGAATCTCGTAAAGACACCTTAGAAGAAATGGAAGAGGATTATACGGGGTTTTATTATGGTGTAAAGGAAGTACTGAAAGCCAAAAAGAGTGAACTAGATGGAATTGAAGGAGCGATCGCAGAATTGATCCATGTGCCTCAAAAATTTGCAAAGGCAATGGAAACAGCACTTGGTGGGGCTATGCAACATATCGTTGTCCACTCGGAAGCTGACGCTCGGAATGCGATTGCTTTTTTGAAGAGAAAACAACTAGGACGCGCGACGTTTTTGCCTATGGATATTATTAAGGGAAGGAATATACCTGTAAATCAACAAAGGGATCTATCTAATCATCCCTCCTTCATTGGGATAGCAGCAAACCTAGTGGAATGTGATCATTCTTATACACAAGTGATACAGCATTTGCTCGGCAATATTGTGATTGCTGACTCATTAGCAGGAGCGAATCAATTGGCGAAACTGTTACAGTTCCGTTATCGAATTGTCACGCTTGATGGTGATGTCGTGAATCCAGGGGGCTCGATGACAGGAGGTACCTCTAAACAAAAAACGACTTCTTTATTAGGTAGGAAAACCGAGCTAGAAGAGCTTAAAAATAAATTAATAGAAATGAAAAACAAAACCAAAAATCTTGAAGAAGAGTGGCAAGACCTTAAAGATCAGTTAGCAAATAGTGAGCAACAATTAGAAGCGATGAAAGAGAATGGCGAGAAACTCCGTATGCAGAAAAATGAAGCTCAAGCTGGGCTTTCCCATATAGAGATGACGAAAAAAAATGTTGATGAGCGCCTTGCCCTTTATGATTTAGAAACAACCGAGTTAAAAGAAGAGAAAAACAAAATAAAGGAACGGATGAGTGCTTTAGAAGAAATTACTTCTAATTGTAATGAAAAAATTGTTTCTTTAAATGCAAAAATAGACGAATTAACCAAGCAAAGAAATGAGGAGAGACAATCAAAAGAATCTCTTGAGAGAGAAATAAATGAACTGTCTTCAAAATATGCTGTAGTAAATGAACAACTTCAGTCTACTGAGAAGCAGCTTAAGAATCTTGCAATTGAATTTGAGGAGATTGAAACGCATAAAAACTCACTTATGGATGAATGGGGATTTATCCAGGGAGAGATGACCGGACACCAAACAAGTGAAGAAGACCTAGCTCAGCTGATACAGCAAGGTTCTAGCGAAAAAGACAGAATCGAAGAGCGTTTGAATAAGGAAAGAGAAAACAGATTCCAATTACAAGTATCGATTGAGCAAAAGGAAGCCAATCTAAAAGAACAGAAAAGATTATACACAGGCATTAGTAATGCTTTAAGAGATGAAGAGGTTAAGAAAAATCGTTTGGATGTTGAACTAGACAACCTGCTTCATATGCTGCGAGAAGATTATTCCTTATCATATGAAGGCGCGAAAGATCAATACCCCCTCATCCTACCTGTTGAGGAAACACGAAAAAAAGTAAAATTAATTAAACTTGGCATTGATGAACTTGGTTCTGTTAATCTAGGGGCAATAGAAGAATATGATCGGGTTTATGAAAGGTATCATTTTCTTTTGGAACAGCAGACAGATCTAACAGAGGCAAAAACACATCTATTTCGAGTGATGGATGAAATGGACGACGAAATGAAAAGGAGATTTGGAACAACCTTTCATGAAATTCAAGACCAGTTTATGGGAGTATTTCGGGCTTTATTCGGCGGTGGTCGTGCGGAGCTGAAGTTAACAAATCCTAAGGATTTACTCAATACAGGAGTGGATATTGTCGCTCAACCACCAGGAAAAAAACTCCAAAACCTAAGTCTATTATCAGGTGGTGAAAGGTCCTTAACAGCAATTGCTTTGCTTTTCTCTATTTTAAAGATTCGACCGGTTCCTTTCTGTGTATTAGATGAGGTTGAAGCAGCTCTAGATGAAGCAAATGTACAGAGATTTAGTCACTATTTACGAGCATTTAGTCAAGAGACACAATTTATTGTCATTACCCATCGTCAAGGTACGATGCAAGGAGCTGATGTGCTTTACGGGGTGACAATGCAAGAATCTGGAGTGTCTAAAATTGTATCTGTCAAGTTGGAAAACGCACAAGAAATTGTCTAATAAATACGAGAAATTGGGGGATTTTAAAATGAGTTTTTTTAATAAATTAAAAGATAAGTTTACTTCCTCAACAGATTCCGTATCCGAAAAGTTTAAAACAGGATTAGCTAAAACTCGGGATCAATTTGCTGGAAAAGTAAATGATCTCGTTGCTCGGTATCGGAAAGTAGATGAGGACTTTTTTGAAGAATTAGAAGAGATTCTCATTCAAGCGGATGTTGGGTTTGAAACGGTGATGGACTTAGTTGAAGAATTAAAGTTAGAAGTGAAAAGAAGAAATATTAAAGATCCTGGGGAGCTACAACCCGTCATATCAGAAAAATTGATTGAGATCTATAATGGTGGGGAGAATTTATCCTCGGAATTGGCGATAAGAGATCATGAATTAACGGTTATATTATTTGTTGGGGTCAATGGAGTAGGGAAAACAACGACAATTGGCAAATTAGCTCATAAATTTAAGCAAGAAGGAAAAAAAGTAATGTTGGCTGCCGGCGATACCTTTCGGGCTGGCGCGATTGAACAATTAGAAGTATGGGGACAGCGTGTCGGTGTAGATGTCATAAAACAAGGGGAAGGTTCAGACCCAGCGGCTGTGATGTATGATGCTTTACAGGCAGCAAAATCAAGAAAAATGGATATTCTTCTATGTGATACGGCTGGGCGTTTGCAAAATAAAGTAAATTTAATGAAAGAATTGGAAAAAGTAAAGCGTGTCATTGAAAGGGAAGTACCAGGTGCACCAGACGAAGTCTTACTTGTTTTAGATGCCACAACAGGTCAAAATGCTTTGATTCAAGCGAAAACTTTTAAAGAAGCCGTGGATGTCAGTGGAATCGTCCTCTCAAAGCTTGATGGAACAGCTAAAGGTGGCATTGTGCTCGCTATTCGTAATGAATTGAATTTGCCTGTGAAATTTGTCGGGCTCGGTGAGAAAATGGATGATCTCCAAGAATTTGATCCCGAAAAATATGTGTATGGACTTTTCTCTGATATGATAGACGAGGTAGACGAAGAAAAATAAAAAAATAGCCGGCCTTGACAATCCAAACTTTTATCGGTATTATTTTGCTGTAAAGGCGTTTAACTTAACAAGGTGGGTTTTACATGACAGGGCTTGAGAAAACTACGCGCATCAATTACTTATTTGATTTTTATCAAGCGTTGTTGACTCCAAAACAAAGGAATTATATGTCCCTTTATTACTTGGATGATTTTTCATTGGGTGAAATAGCCGAAGAATTCCAGGTCAGTCGCCAAGCTGTTTATGATAATATAAAAAGAACAGAAGCGATGCTGGAAGATTACGAAGAAAAGTTGAAATTATTTCATAAATACCAAAAACGAAAAAAAGTCACCAAGCAAATGAAACTTTGTCTGGATGAAGGAAAATTAGATAAAGTGATGTTGGAGCATTATTTAGGTTTGCTTGATGAATTGGATTAGGGGGCGGCCATATGGCATTTGAAGGTTTAGCCGACCGATTACAGGCAACAATGCAAAAAATTCGCGGTAAAGGGAAGGTTTCGGAAGCGGATGTAAAGGCAATGATGCGTGAGGTCCGACTTGCTTTACTTGAAGCGGATGTCAACTTTAAAGTTGTCAAACAGTTTATCCAAAAGGTGAGCGAAAGAGCGGTTGGACAAGAAGTTATGAAAAGTCTAACTCCCGGTCAACAAGTTATCAAGGTGGTAAAAGAAGAACTGACCGATTTGATGGGGGGAGAGCAAAGTAAAATAGCTGTAGCTCAGCGGCCTCCAACGGTTATTATGATGTCTGGTCTTCAAGGGGCCGGTAAGACAACCACGACAGGAAAATTAGCTAATTTACTCCGCAAGAAATATAATCGGAAGCCATTATTGGTTGCGGCTGATATATACCGGCCAGCTGCGATTAAACAATTGGAAACGATTGGCAAACAGTTAAATTTACCCGTTTTTTCAATGGGAGATCAAGTCAGTCCAGTTGAAATTGCACAAAAAGCAATTGAAAAGGCGAAGGAAGAACATTATGATTATGTGTTGATTGATACAGCGGGCCGCTTGCATATTGATGGAGAGCTTATGCAAGAATTACAAGACATAAAGGAAGTTGCTCGCCCTGATGAAATTTACCTAGTAGTCGATGCGATGACTGGGCAAGATGCTGTAAATGTTGCACAAGCCTTTAACGATCAACTTGAAATTACTGGTGTAGTCTTAACAAAGTTAGATGGAGATACAAGGGGTGGTGCGGCCCTATCTATTCGCGCAGTGACGGAGAAACCCATTAAGTTTGTTGGTATGGGCGAAAAAATGGATGCATTGGAAGCTTTTCATCCAGAACGAATGGCTTCCAGAATTCTTGGCATGGGAGACATGCTTACATTAATCGAAAAAGCACAAGTCTCAGTAGATGAAGAGAAAGCAAAAGAGTTAGAACAAAAAATCAGACATGCTTCGCTTGATTTTGATGATTTCCTAGAACAATTATCGCAAATGCGGAATATGGGCCCACTTGATGAATTATTAAAAATGATGCCTGGGGCTAATAAGATTAAAGGAATGAATAATCTACAGATTGATGAAAAACAAATTAATCGGGTGGAGGCCATTATTCATTCCATGACACCACAGGAAAAGCAACAACCTGACATTATCAATGCGGGACGTAGACGACGAATTGCCAAAGGGAGCGGCACAACCATTCAAGAGGTTAACCGGCTTTTAAAGCAATTCGAAGAGATGAAGAAAATGATGAAGCAAATGTCTGGTATGCAACAAAAAGGGAAGAAGAAAGGATTTAAGCTTCCTTTTATGTAATTTTAATTAAATTTAGTCGTGTTAAGAAAAAATACTTTACAACCAAAACACTTATTTGATATTATTATATCTTGTGTGAAACTATTCGGAGGTGCTATTAAAATGGCAGTTAAAATTCGCTTAAAACGCATTGGAGCAAAAAAGGCTCCTTTCTATCGTATCGTAGTTGCAGATTCTCGTTCTCCACGTGATGGAAGAATTATTGAAGAGATTGGCACATATAACCCGGTTGCACAACCGGCTCAAGTGACAATTAATGAAGAAAATGCAATTAAATGGATGCAAAATGGTGCAAAACCATCTGATACGGTTCGTAACTTGTTTTCAAAACAAGGAATCATGGAAAAATTCCATAACGCCAAGCTTGGCAAATAATTGGGATAAAGCATGGAAAATTTAATCTTGTCGATCGTCAAGCCTATTGTTGATTTTCCTGATAACGTTCGTGTGGAGACAAAGGAAGAAGAACGCCACGTCATTTATAAACTTATTACTCATGAAGATGATATTGGAAAAGTAATTGGGAAAAATGGTCGAGTAGCAAAATCCATTAGAGCAGTTATTTATGCAGCAGCAGGGCAAAAACAACAAAAGAAGGTTTATTTGGAAATCGACTGAGTCAAGTGGAGGCGCCCATAGCGATTGAGACTTCATGTAGGATGAAGCTAAAAGTCCGCTAGTGCTAAAACTTGTTCTAAATGAAGGGAGGCGTAGACACCTCCCTTCATTTTGCTATTATAAAAGGATGTTCAAAAAGTCCGGTAAAAATGACGCTGCGAATTTCTTCGTTGGCTTGTTTCTGTGCTGCTCATGTATCTAACTGCATACATTCCGCTGCTCGAAACTGCGCCGCCTCGAACTTCTTGGTCCTTTTTATCCTCCTTTTTGAACAGGTATTATAAGATATTAAATAATATACATAAAAATGCTCTGAGGATGATTAGATGAAGATTCTCCAGAAAGTAAATGTCAAACAAGTGTTGACGGAACAGAGTAAAGATCAATTGTTAAAGAAATACGAGCAAAACAAACAACAGCTGCAAAAGGAATGTGACCAACTCTTTTTCGAAATGAAAAAGCTTGAACGGAATCGCAAATATCCCGCAGGTGGATTAAAAACCCAATTTGATAAGGAAATTGATCTTCGGAAAGAGCGAATAAAAATGATTGAGTTTCAAATCGAACAATTAGAAATTCTCCCGCTTGGAAGTGAATTACAAGATCAAGAGGTTTCGGCAATGATTGAAATTAGTGTCGGTGATAATTGGGAAGAAAAAGTCAGTGGTAGAACGATCGTGGTCAAAGATGGAATCATAACAGAAATCAGGGAGAGGTGATAAGATGGAACAATGGTTTAATGTTGGGAAAATTGTCAATACGCATGGCATTCAAGGAGAAGTAAGGGTGATATCAAACACTGATTTTTCTGAACAGCGATTTGCAATTGGTCAGCATCTTCATCTTTTTTTGCCAAACAATCAATCTCCTCTGAAGCTCACAATCAAAAGTCATCGCAAACATAAAAACTTCGATTTACTTTCATTTGAAGGGTATAACAATATTAATGAAGTGGAACATTGGAGGAATGCCGTTCTCAAAGTTTCAGAAGAGCAATTAGAACCCCTCCCTGAAGGTGAATATTATTTTCATGAAATTATCGGTTGTACAGTGCTAGACGAGAACCGTAAACCGATTGGAGTTGTAAATGAAATCCTCACACCTGGAGCTAATGATGTATGGGTTGTCAAATCAAAAGAAGGAAAAGAATACTTGATCCCCTATATCGAGGATGTAGTAGTGGAGATTTCAATCGAAAAGAAAGAAATTTTAATTCATCCAATTGAAGGATTGTTGGACATATGAAAATCGATATCTTAACTCTATTTCCTGAAATGTTTACAGGTGTATTAGGAAGTTCCATTTTAAAAAAAGCGGAAGAAAAAGAAGCTGTTTCCTATTCAGTTGAAAATTTTCGGCGATTTTCTAAAAACAAACATCATGCGGTCGATGATTATCCATATGGTGGTGGAGCTGGAATGGTATTGCAGCCTCAACCGATCTTCGATGCTGTATCACACTTAACAGAAAAAACAGATACGAAACCAAGGATCATTTTATTATGTCCACAAGGAGAACGTTTTGTCCAGAGAAAAGCGGAAGAATTAGCACGGGAAAAACATTTAATTTTTATTTGTGGTCATTACGAGGGGTATGATGAACGAATAAGAGAGCATCTCGCGACAGATGAAATTTCAATCGGAGACTATGTCTTAACAGGGGGGGAGCTAGGAGCGATGGTTGTCATTGATTCCGTCGTTCGTTTACTTCCTGGGGTCCTTGGAAATGAAAATTCTCCTATCCATGATTCGTTCTCAACCGGATTATTAGAACATCCGCATTACACAAGACCTGCCGATTTTAGAGGGATGAAAGTACCGGATGTATTATTATCAGGGAATCATGCTAAAATCGCAGAATGGAGAAAGGAACAATCGTTAAAAAGAACAAGAGAACGGCGGCCGGATTTACTAGAATAGCGGACATGTGTTTCTTATTGCAATGAATGAATCCATATGATAATATAATTTAGTGGTCATGACTCATAGAGTTATACCAGTAACAACGATGTTCCGCTGCAAGGATGAAAGTTTGTATGAACTTCGGTTGGAAGGAGATGAATTCGATGCACAAAATTATTGAAGAAATTACAAAAGAGCAACTTAAAACAGATCTACCTAAGTTTCGCGCTGGTGATACGGTGCGTGTTCATGTGAAAGTTGTTGAGGGTACTCGTGAGAGAATCCAGCTTTTTGAAGGTGTTGTCATTAGACGCCGTGGTGGTGGGATCAGTGAAACATTCACTGTTCGCAAAATTTCCTATGGTGTTGGGGTTGAACGTACTTTCCCTGTACACACTCCAAGAATTGCAAAACTTGAAGTCGTGCGTCGTGGTAAGGTTCGTCGAGCAAAACTTTACTACATGCGTAAATTACGCGGTAAAGCAGCACGAATTAAAGAAATTCGCTAATGCTGTAAAGACCTTATATGTAACATGCAAAAGGAGGAGCTTGTGTACACAAGCTCCTTTTTATATACTTTACAAAGGTAGGGAATGAAAGTTTTTTATTGTCTCGTTTTACTGTACAATAGAAAGGAAAACAGGTTGGTACTGGAGTGATTGGGATGGATGATGAAAAGACAGTAAAGGAAAAAAATGAACTTTGGGAATGGACAAAAGCCTTATTAATCGCGGTAGCATTAGCTGCTATTATTCGTTATTTTGTCTTTACTCCTATAGTGGTGGATGGTTATTCCATGACACCTACTTTGCATGATGGAGATAAGATGATTGTAAATAAACTTGGTAAACCAGACCGATTTGATATCGTCGTTTTCCATGCACCAGAGCATAAAGATTATATAAAACGGGTCATCGGATTACCAGGGGACAAAGTAGAGTATCGGGATGATGTACTCTATATCAATGGAAAAGCTTATGATGAGCCTTATTTGGAAAAATCAAAGCAAGAAATTTTTGATGGACCGTTAACAGAGGATTTTACCCTAGAAGTTGTACCTGAGGGAGAAGTATTTGTCATGGGGGATAATCGTCGTTCTAGTAAGGACAGTCGCCATATTGGGACAATTTCCATGAAAGAAATCATCGGTGACACTAGTGTTGTATTCTGGCCATTGCAAGATATTCGAATGGTGAAGTAATGAGTGGAGTGAGTGCTATGACGATACAATGGTTTCCAGGCCATATGGCCAAAGCAAGACGGGAAGTCACGGAAAAGTTAAAGTTAGTCGATATTATTTTTGAACTTGTAGATGCACGCATACCTGTATCATCATCCAATCCTATGCTAAAAGAAATCATCCAACAAAAACCACGATTAATTCTATTAAACAAAGCAGATATGGCAGATCGACATGTAACGGAAGAATGGATTGCTCATTATGCAAAACAAGGCTTAATCGCGTTAGCTGTTAATTCCCAGGCCGGTAAAGGGATGAATCAAATTATGAAGGCATCGGAAGAGATTCTAAAAGACAAAAGGTTGAGGGATAAAGCAAAAGGTCTACGTCCAAGAGCAATCAAGGCGATGATTATTGGTATTCCCAATGTTGGGAAGTCAACGTTGATTAATCGGCTAGCGAAACGAAATATAGCTAAAACAGGAAATATGCCAGGAGTTACAAGATCGCAACAGTGGATAAAGGTTGGGAAAGAACTTGAACTTTTGGACACTCCTGGGATTTTATGGCCAAAGTTTGAAGATCCTGTGACGGGCTATAAACTTGCTTTGACAGGGGCCATTAAGGATACATTATTAAATATGCAAGATATTGCTGAATTTGGTTTGGAATTTCTTCATTCTCGTTATCCCGGAAGGCTTATGGAACAATACCAAATCGCTGAGTTACCAACAGATCTTTTAACTTTATTTAAAGAAATTGCTATTTCCATGGGGTACATAACAAATGAAAATGAACCCGATTATGAGAAAACCGCTGAAAAAATAGTAAGAGATATAAGGATGCAAAAATTTGGTAACCTATCCTTTGATGAACCAGAAAGTGTAGAGATATGACAGAAAATAGTATCAATACATTATCGATTCGTGAAATTGAAGAAATCTTTTCGAAAATAAATAATGAGAACGATCCATTATTAGTAAAGCTAAAAATGGATTCACGAAAAGGGGTTCAATCCCTTTTAGATCGTTGGTACAAACAAAGGGATATAGAGAAAAAACACTACATGCAATATGAGGCGATGTCTCATTATGAAACAAAGGCTCGGCAAATGGGATATCATTTCGTTGCGGGAATAGATGAAGTGGGACGTGGCCCACTAGCAGGGCCTGTCGTTTCAGCCGCTGTTATTTTGCCTGAAAATCATTACATATTAGGATTAAATGATTCAAAAAAATTAACGGTTAACAAACGAAATCAGCTTTATAAGCAAATTACCGATGAAGCTGTTGCGGTTGGTGTTGGCATTATTTCAGCAAAAGAAATAGATGAAGTGAATATTTTACAAGCTACCAAAAAATCTATGCTTGCGGCTTTACAGAATTTACAGATGCAGCCAGACTTATTACTTATCGATGCCGTTCAACTAGACAGTATTTACCCTGAATGGTCGATTGTGAAAGGCGATATGAATAGTGTAAGTATTGCTGCAGCTTCGATTATTGCTAAAGTAACAAGGGACCAATTGATGACAGATTATGAATCTCAATATCCTGGATATGGATTCCAAGAGCATAAAGGGTATGGAACCAAAAGACATTTAGAAGCGATTCGTCAATTTGGACCATGTCCGATTCATCGTACTTCTTTTGCACCGATTAAATCTCTATCCGAAGAAAGGGATTAAGGAAAAATGCAATTTAATTCTATTATTCGTTCTTTTTTGCGAATGCCCGCTACAGCCGAAGGAAACAGTATGCTATTTAAATCAGGGCAGATTTTTTATGGGAAACTGGGCAAACTTTTTTCTGGTCAATATGCGGAAATCTGGCTAGGTGGACAAAAGTTAATGGCGAAAATAGAAGCCCCGTTAATAAGCGGGAAAGGGTATTGGTTTCAGGTGTCTTATAGCTCAGGGGAGATCATCTTAAAAGTCCTTGATAAAGAACATAAGCTCTTTAACAATAATATGCAACCTAACCACTCTCCTCATTTGCTAGGCCTGCGCAATACAAAGTTACATCATAAATTCACAGAATTTCTTATGGTTGAACAACTTTGCTTTACGAAGGAGGAAATACAGCAAGGTGCACGTTTCCTATCTTCCATAGATGATGTAGAGATGGCTATGCAGGTCTTAAAGATGATGAATAAAAAACAGCTTCCTTTTACAGATAGCATATTTAAGTCCCTGTATGCAGTATCTAAAGAAACGACACCACTCTCATCTTCCATCGGACAGCTAAGGCAGCTTCTTTTAGCAGAAGAAACTGTTAGTGAAACGGCAAAATCCCTATTAAGCCTACTAGATGATTGGGAAATGACTGCCAAACGGCTAGAACAGAGGGTGGATGCAACGACAGGTCGAGACGTACTATTAGCAAAAATAAAGCAATCTGTAACTAGGTTAGGACTAAACTATGAAGCACAACTTTTTCACAATCAAGTAGAAAAGGAAACAATCGACACACTATTCAAACCTTTAATCGTCAAACTTGTGCAAGAAAATTCAACTCAGATGAATTCTAGCATTCAAGAAGTTGCAGAAAAAGTATTATTAAAAATGAACGGCCAACAACTTCTCTCTATTAGCAATCATACTATCCAAACACAGCTCTATGAAGTTCCTATTCAATGGGGTGCCGAGATGAAAAATCTTACAATTCAATGGACAGGTAGAAAGACAGATGATGGGAACTTTGATGCGGATTATTGTCATATTATTTTTTATTTGGATTTAGAAAATTTAAAATCAACTGTTGTGAATATGCAAGTTCAAAACCGGATTGTTCATCTTCTTATTATGAATGATTGGCAAGAAATAAAAGAACAGGCTCAATCATTTATCCCGATTTTGCAAGCAGGTTTGAAAGAGCTTAATTATAGTCTGTCTGGAGTGCACTTTAAGACATCTGATGCTAGAAACAAGCAAACGAGAGAGTACCCATTTTCTAATAATGCAAGCTTTGATACTGGGGTTGATATTAGAATATGAAAAAACAGCACAAGCAAAGTAGAAAGGAAGCCATTGCCCTTGGATACCAAAGTGACAAACATGAGGCGCCAGTCGTATTGGCGAAAGGAAGAGGATTAATAGCCGAGAATATTATGGAAACGGCCAAGGATAATCAAATTCCTATTCAACAAGATCCCGCATTACTTGAATTATTGGGACAACTGAACATAAATGAAGCGATCCCTGAAGAATTATACCAAGCCGTGGCTGAGGTGTTTGCTTTTGTATATCGGTTGGATCAGAAAAAGGCCGATGATTCTTAAAGCTTAATATATTGGTAAACTTCAATAGTGGACATAAGGTTGTCCTTTTAATACAATAGAAACGGCAACTCAATTTTTTACTGTATGACAGGAGGATGGAAAATGAATATCCATGAGTATCAAGGTAAAGAAATCCTCAGAAAATATGGAGTGACTGTACCTAACGGAAAAGTCGCTTTTAATGTTGATGAGGCAGTAGAAGCAGCAAAAGAACTTGGTTCTGATATTTGTGTTGTAAAAGCACAAATCCACGCTGGTGGAAGAGGGAAAGCTGGCGGGGTAAAAGTCGCAAAAGGTCTTGAAGAAGTTCGTACATACGCGAATGAAATATTAGGGAAAACGCTTATAACCCACCAGACAGGCCCTGAGGGTAAAGAAGTAAAACGTCTTCTTATCGAAGAAGGTTGCGATATTAAGAAGGAATATTATGTCGGAGTCGTAGTGGATCGGGCAACAGATCGAGTGGTGATGATGGCATCCGAAGAAGGCGGTACTGAAATTGAAGAGGTTGCTGCTAATACGCCAGAGAAAATTTTCTATGAAACGATTGACCCAGTTGTTGGTTTGACGGGTTTCCAAGCACGTAGACTTGCTTTTCATATTAATATACCAAAAGAATTAATAGGAAAAGCTGCAAAATTCATGATGGGTCTTTACAATGCATTTGTTGATAACGATTGCTCTATCGCTGAAATTAATCCACTTGTTGTAACGGGAGACGGAAATGTTATGGCATTGGATGCAAAACTTAATTTTGATGATAACGCATTATTTAAGCATAAAGATATCCTGGAATACCGTGATTTGGATGAAGAAGATCCAAAAGAGATTGAAGCATCGAAATATGATCTTAGCTATGTAGCGCTTGATGGCAACATTGGTTGCATGGTCAATGGAGCAGGACTCGCGATGTCCACAATGGATATTATTAAGCACTACGGCGGAGACCCAGCTAACTTCCTTGATGTCGGCGGTGGGGCAACGGCTGAAAAAGTAACAGAGGCATTCAAAATCATTCTCGCGGATGAACATGTAAAAGGAATCTTTGTGAATATTTTCGGCGGCATCATGAAATGTGATGTCATTGCTACGGGAGTTGTACAAGCTGCTAAGGAAGTAGGACTTCAGGTTCCGCTTGTTGTTCGACTAGAAGGAACAAATGTTGAACTTGGTAAGAAAATATTAAATGAATCAGGTATCGAAATTGTCGCAGCTGACTCAATGGCTGATGGAGCACAAAAAATAGTTGAATTAGTTGGTTAAGCTGTGATTTATGAATACATCTAAATAAGCCGATGTGCACCATTCGAAATAGGAAAGGCAGGGAAAATCATGAGTGTTTTTGTTGATAAAAATACAAAAGTAATTGTGCAGGGGATTACTGGGTCTACAGCACAATTCCATACAAAACAAATGCTTGAATACGGAACCAAAATAGTTGGTGGCGTGACTCCAGGTAAAGGTGGAACTGAGGTAGAGGGAGTTCCTGTTTTCAATACGGTGGAAGATGCAGTAAACGAGACTGGCGCGAATGCATCTGTTATTTATGTCCCGGCTCCTTTTGCAGCAGATGCGATTTTAGAAGCAGTTGACTCCGAAATTGATCTTGTCATCTGTATTACGGAACATATTCCAGTATTGGACATGGTCAAAGTTGTCCGTTATATGGAAGGGAAGAAAACACGATTAATTGGGCCAAATTGCCCGGGGGTTATTACACCAGATGAATGTAAAATCGGTATTATGCCGGGCTATATTCATAAAAAAGGCCATGTGGGAGTCGTTTCCCGATCAGGTACTTTAACTTATGAAGCTGTTCATCAATTATCACAAGAAGGTGTGGGCCAATCGACCGCTGTAGGAGTTGGTGGAGATCCGGTGAATGGTACAAATTTCATCGATACATTGAAAGCTTTTAATGAAGATCCAGAAACAGAAGCCGTTATTATGATTGGTGAAATTGGCGGAACTGCGGAAGAAGAAGCTGCCTATTGGATTAAGGAAAATATGACGAAGCCAGTTGTTGGATTTATCGGTGGCCGCACGGCACCTCCAGGAAAAAGAATGGGCCATGCAGGAGCCATTATTTCTGGTGGAAAAGGAACGGCTGATGAGAAAATCCGCATTATGAATGAGTGTGGAATCGAAGTAGCGGAGACACCTTCTGTTATTGGTGAAACAATGATTAAAGAGCTTAAGAAAAAAGGTCTATATGAGAAATGTAAAACACATTAATTTTTAATGAAATTTGTGCAGAAAAGCTCCTTTTCGCTGAGACTAGGGGCTTTCTGTGTATGACAATACAAGAAAGGGTTGGTTAAAATATTTAGAGAAAGATTATTCCACTTAGTCCATTCTAACGTCTTAAGTAATCACTCCATTAGAAAACTCCTTCAATTAGACCCATCTTTATCCCATCTTTATACAATGTCTCCATCGAGACTCCAACAAATTTTCCGTTTAAATGATCAAAAGATGAAGCTTTTTTTGAAAGAATTGGATGCAATACATCCCGAACAATTATTTCGACTCTATCAATCTCGGAATATTGATTTTATAACGATTAAGGATTTTGAATATCCTTCTTTATTAAAAGAAATTTATGATCCGCCATTGGCACTATTTGCACAAGGAAATAGTGCATTGATGCAAGAAAGATTATTGGCCATTGTGGGTGCGCGCGACTCAGATCATCTTGCTGAAAACTCTCTTCGCACTGTGATGCCAGACTTAATTCGTGAAAAGTTAACGATTGTGAGCGGTTTGGCTAAGGGGGCAGATACGATGGCCCACAAACAAGCAATTGAATATGGAGGAAAAACAATAGGTGTCTTAGGTGGCGGTTTTTTCCATATATATCCTCGTGAAAATAGAAAACTTGCTGAGTTAATGGCAAAAGAGCATTTAATCATCTCGGAATACCCTCCTATAAGAAAACCGGAAAAATGGCATTTTCCCATGCGAAATCGAATTATTGCCGGTTTATCCGTCGGAACACTCGTCATTCAAGCCAAAAAACGAAGTGGATCATTAATCACTGCTGACATGGCATTAGATTCGGGAAGAGAGGTCTATGCTTTCCCAGGACCGATTAATCATAAATTATTCGAAGGTACAAATCATCTTATTCAACAAGGTGCCAAGCTCGTTGGTTCTAGTGAAGATATCTTAGACGAGTTATATTTCAAAAATTGACTTTCCTTTATAAACACGTTATAAATAAAAATACTTCCAATTTAGTCTTTTCATTTTATTTTATAAGGAAGCGCTTTTTGGTTTAAGGCTATTTCTTAGGATTGACAAAATGTAGGGAGCCATATAGTATTTACTCTGATTTAATGTGATAACAAAAACAAATATACCCAACGATGGAGCAGAATAAAAAGAAGATGTTTATTGGTGATTAGAGTTTTAGGGAGGATTTTTTATGTCTGATTATCTAGTGATCGTGGAATCGCCGGCAAAGGCGAAAACCATTGAACGTTATTTAGGGAAAAAATATAAAGTAAAAGCGTCCATGGGACATGTAATAGATTTACCAAAAAGTCAAACGGGGATCGATGTTGAAAATAACTTTCAACCAAAATATATCACTATAAGAGGGAAAGGTCCCATTTTAAAGGAATTAAAAACAGCTGCTAAAAAGGCAAAAAAAGTTTATTTAGCGGCTGACCCGGATCGTGAAGGTGAGGCAATTGCTTGGCATTTAGCAAATAGTTTAGGGGTTGATATTCAATCAGATTGCCGAGTTGTTTTTAATGAGATTACCAAAGATGCTATCAAGGACTCCTTTAAACATCCGCGGGCCATTAATATGGATCTTGTTGACTCCCAACAAGCAAGACGAATCTTAGACAGATTGGTAGGCTATAATATAAGTCCCCTTCTTTGGAAAAAGGTCAAAAAAGGATTAAGTGCGGGGAGAGTTCAATCTGTAGCGGTTAGAATTATTATTGATCGAGAAAATGAAATAAAGCAATTTACTCCTGAGGAATACTGGTCGATTAACGGAGATTTTAAAAAAGGGCGAAATTCTTTTCAAGCAGATTACTATGGCGTGAATGGAAAGAAAAAGAAATTAAGCTCCAAAGAAGACGTAGATGCCATTATGAACATGTTAAAGGGAAAAGAATTCCTAGTTGATTCCGTTGTGAAAAAAGAAAGGAAAAGGCATCCCGCCTTGCCCTTTACAACTTCTTCTTTACAGCAGGAAGCAGCTCGAAAATTAAACTTTAGAGCGAAAAAGACGATGATGCTTGCTCAACAACTCTATGAAGGAATTGAAATTGGCAAAGAAGGAACCGTTGGTTTAATTACTTATATGAGGACAGACTCAACTAGAATTTCTGACGTTGCGCAAAAGGAAGCGGCTGAATATATTACGACCCAATATGGCAAGGAATTCAAAAAGGCAGGACAATCCAAGGCTACCAAGAAAGGGAATACCCAAGATGCTCATGAAGCAGTTCGTCCGACAAGTGTTTACAGACAGCCGAGTTCTGTTAAAGCATATTTATCTAGGGATCAATTGCGACTTTATAAATTAATTTGGGAAAGGTTTGTTGCCAGTCAAATGGCCTCCGCGATTATGGATACGATGACAGTCAATATTTTGAATGGTTCTGTAATTTTTCGCGCGAATGGATCAAAGGTTAAATTTCCTGGATTTATGAAAGTGTATGTGGAAGGTACAGATGATCAGCAAGAAGAAAAAGAAAATATGCTTCCTGATCTACAAGAAGGGGATAAAGTGATAGCAGAAAAACTGTTGCCTAAACAGCATTTTACTCAACCACCTCCCCGCTATACAGAGGCAAGACTTGTAAAAACACTGGAAGAACTAGGAATTGGTCGTCCTTCCACCTATGCGCCAACCTTGGATACGATTCAAAGGCGTGGATATGTGGCACTAGATAATAAAAGATTTGTGCCCACTGAATTAGGTGAATTGGTTCATGAGCTTATGATGGAATTTTTCCCAGAGATCGTCAACGTAGCTTTTACAGCGAAAATGGAGTCTGAACTGGATGAAATCGAAGAAGGAAAAGTAAAATGGGTTGAGGTTATAGATGAGTTTTATAAAGGATTTGAAGAGGATTTAGAAAAAGCAGAAAAAGAAATGCGTGAAATCGAGGTGAAGGATGAGCCCGCAGGAGAGGATTGTGAAAAATGCGGAAGCCCGATGGTGATTAAAATGGGGCGATACGGTAAATTTATGGCATGTAGTAATTTTCCAGACTGCAGAAACACAAAACCAATCGTAAAACAAATTGGTGTTCGGTGTCCTAATTGTAAGGAAGGGAATATAATTGAAAGAAAAAGTAAGAAAAAACGTTTGTTCTATGGTTGTGATCGGTACCCAAAATGCGACTTTGTATCATGGGATAAACCATTAGAACGGCCTTGTCCAAAATGTAATGGTGTACTTGTAGAGAAAAAAATCAAAAAAGGCATTCAAGTACAATGTAGGGATTGTGACTACAAAGAAAAACCAGTGCAATAAAGAAAAGCGCAGGCGCCTGTTCAGCGACGTACAAATTTGGATAATAAGGATGAACGGCTAAGTTCGCGCCGTCCTGGCGCAACGCCGTTCTGACCAACATCCTGTTGGCCTCAGAACATGTAAAAACTATTCCGGTTATTTCGAAGGAATAGTTTTTTTGAGTCTCTAAATTTTTAATACGAGCGCGAATAAGGTAAAATAATGAAAGTTAAACCTTTTGATTGAACTACCTACACAACAATTCGAAACTTTGTGAAAAATATGTAACATTTATTGCTATGGTAAATAAAATGTGATACTATTTAATAGCCTTATGAGGTGAGGGGATGAAAGAATCTTCAGACGAGTTGTTTTTTTCTTTTATTGAATACTTGCAAATTGAAAAAAATTATTCTTCTTACACAATTGAATTTTATAAAAAGGACTTGGAGCAATTCTTTTTGTTCATGAAATCACAAGGGATCCAGTCTGTTCAAGAAGTAGAATATTTAGATGCACGTCTTTATGTAACGGAGCTTTATCAAAGGAAACTCGCTAGATCGTCAGCAGCAAGGAAAATCTCCTGTTTAAGAAGCTTTTACAAATTTTTGCTAAGGGAAAAGCATGTAACAGAGAATCCTTTCACTTATGTAGTTCAGCCTAAAACAAAGAAAAGAATTCCTAGTTTTTTCTATGAAGAAGAGATTTCCTTACTTTTTAAAGCATGCGATCAAACTACCCTTTTAGGGAAGAGAAATATAGCACTTCTTGAATTGTTATATGCAACAGGAATAAGAGTTAGTGAATGTACAGGTATTCGATTGAAAGACATTGACTTTGATATGGCGACAATCTTGGTAAGAGGAAAAGGGGGAAAGGAAAGATATATTCCTTTTGGTCATTTTGCCTGCGAAGCCTTACAGAACTATATTCATAATGTAAGAAATGAATTAATGAAAGGGAAAGATGAACATTCGTTTCTATTTATCAATTCCCGTGGGGGACCCCTTACATCAAGAGGCGTAAGATATATTTTATCTAAGATAATCGAAACGGCCTCCATGACTAGGAAAATTCACCCTCACATGCTGCGTCATAGTTTTGCTACACATTTACTTAATAATGGGGCCGATATGCGAACTGTTCAAGAATTACTTGGACATTCTCAATTATCTACCACTCAAGTTTATACACATGTGACGAAAGATCATTTAAGAAAAACATATATGAATCATCATCCTCGAGCATAGAACAAAAGCGCAAGCGCCTGTTCAGCGACGTACAAATTTGGAGCATAAGGTTCAAAGGCTA
>NZ_VTQV01000019.1 GCF_008764245.1 Bacillus subtilis | reverse complement strand
GGTGGAAAACTCTGAACCCCGAGGACAAAGAGGACAATATCTAATTCCTGTTTTCTACTCTACACCAACTATCCCACACTTTGATTTTCTAGTTTTCATCTATTTGCGTACATACTTTCTAAACTCATAATCATAAGGATTTTTTTCATCCTTTATTCCGGGTTTCTTTGAGACTAATTGCCAGTTTTCCCAGTTTATTTTAGGAAAATATTCGTCTCCTTCAAACTGTTCAAATATTTTCGTTACATATAATTGATCTACTTCATCAATAAATAAACGATATATTTCTGCCCCGCCAATCACAAATATTTCTTCATCTGTTTTTTTAGCCCATGATAAAAAATCTGCCTTGGAATGTAAAACCTCACATCCATCTACTTTAAAAGAAGGATTTCTTGTCAAAACAATGTTTGTCCTTCCAGGTAGTGGCTTCCCAATCGATTCATAGGTTTTCCTCCCCATCACAATGGGATGACCCATTGTCGTCTCTTTAAAATATTTTAAATCTGCTGGAAGTCGCCATGGCAATTGATTATCCTTACCAATTAGTCTATTTTCGTCTTCCGCCCATAAAAAGGAGATCATACACTTACCACTCCCTTAATGGCTGGGTGAGGATCGTATCCTTCAAGGGAAAAATCTTCATATTTAAATTGGAACAAATCTGTTACTTCAGGATTTAACTTCATCTGTGGCAGTGGCCGAGGATCTCGCTGTAACTGCAATTTAATTTGGTCGAGATGATTCGAATAGATATGGGCATCACCGAGAGTGTGAATAAATTCTCCTGGTTGCAGATCTGTAACCTGAGCCATCATCATTGTAAGCAATGCATAGGATGCAATATTAAAAGGGACCCCAAGAAATATATCCGCAGATCTCTGGTAAAGTTGGCATGAAAGCTTCCCATCTGCCACATAAAACTGAAATAAGCAATGACACGGTGGCAAAGCCATTTGATTAATGTCACCTACATTCCAAGCATTCACGATCATTCTTCGAGAATCAGGATTTGTTTTAATCTGCTGAAGAACATCTTTAATTTGGTCAATGGTTCTACCATCAGCCGCTTCCCAAGAACGCCACTGTTTTCCATAAACCGGGCCCAATTCTCCATTCTCATCAGCCCATTCGTTCCAAATTCTAACGCCATTTTCCTGTAAATATCGTACATTTGTATCACCAGCTAAAAACCATAAAAGTTCATGAATAATTGATTTTGTATGAACCTTTTTTGTCGTTAATAATGGAAAACCTTTTTGCAAATCAAATCGCATTTGATGTCCAAAAATACTAATTGTACCAGTTCCTGTTCGATCTTCCTTCGTTTGACCTTCATCTAATACTTTCTTGCACAAATTCAAATATTGTTCCAATACGTCCACATCCTCACTACTTATAACTTATTAAAAAATTCATATGTCTTAGGGGCCTTTTGTTGTAAAATACTCCTTGTTTCAGGAGAAAAAAAATAATAGGCAAAGCATTCCGCGAAATATTCCTCTTTATACTTTAAAAAGTACTCATTTCCCGGAAAAATTGATTCAGCTTCAAGAGACCACAGATTATTTATTTCACTAGAAACTATTGTATCATTATACACTAAATTCATTAAGGAATGGGCAAACTCATGATACTCTAAATTAACAGATCCATGTCCTTTTCCTCTTTCACTATGACCAATCTTCACATAAACAAATTCAGAACCTCCTATCCCTGGGATATTATCCCAAACAACCGGCTCTGTATAGCCTCTGGGTACTTGTCCTTGAAGGTAGGAGACACTATCATTATCTGTTAGTTTCCCAGTAAACAAGATTATTTTTATATGGTGCTGAGCTGTTTTTTGCAAAATAGATTGTGGTAACTGATCCAACCTAAAGATGATTTCTTTGGCATCATTGTAGTTGTAAGGAGTTTCTGGCAGCACAACGATTTCCTTAAGTAAATCGCCAGAGTGAAGCTGTAATGTTCGGTATAAATCGCTTTCGCCCAATAATATCCCCTTATAATCAGCACGGGTTTTATCCGATGCAAAAAAAACAGCCAAAAGAATGATTGGAATAATGAGCCATTTTCGCATTTTTAATTCCTACTTCCGATTAAAACTATCTATATATTATTATATCATGATCATTTAAGTGCACTAATGGAAAATGCAAGAAAGCAAGTTCGACTATAAAGTTAGCGAACTTGCTTTTTTATACGGTTTGCCAATTTGGGGGAGTGTCTTTGCTCCAGTAAATCGTGCCCATTGCATAGTGTGTCTGAAATTGATCATGATAAGTGTGGTAATGAAAATTAAATTGGTAGCCTGCTAAAGGTGGCTTTTCTCTTCGAACATGAAATAAAATAAGATCCTTACCTGTCTCAGCATGATAAACATTAAAGATTTTTTCGCTTACTCCGCCCCCCGGTTTTTCAGTGATTGCTAGATTCTTAAGTTCATCCCCCGGATATTGAGCTGCGGTCATTTCAATAGCCTCAATGATACGCGGCATGATCACTTCGTTAAATTCAGATTCAATAACATGGGAAATTTTCGGACCGAATTTTAACATTGCTTGCTGCTCGGCCTTTCCAATCAAAGCATCTACAATTTCATCCTCGGGATCTTTTTCTGAAAAAGTAACGGGCATTTGTACTTCATTTTCAGATGAACGACTTTGGGAAGTTGTATTTGAGTTAGAACTTTTTGGAAATTCTTGGTTTTGAGACCAAAATGCGTGGGAAGGGGTGACGACACCGAAAGTAAGAACTGAAACTAATATAATCAGTGATTTCCTTATCCATGCTCTCATAAATAACGATTCCCTTCTTCTATATATATGTCTATTCTATACTATTTTCCATTAGTATAGCTATAAAAAGATGACAAAATTATTAAAAATGGTAAAAAAATTATATTCAGTTATAATGTATGTATCTCAAATCATGTAGGGAGGCTATAATTGTGACTAGTGCAATTATTACAATTGGAGCTTTTATTATGATCGCTTACTTTGTTTATTTAGCAATAGCGGATTAAATAGCTTCGGGCATTCGCCCGAAGCTATTTTTCCACTGCTTAGTAATTTATAAAATTTTTGACACTGGTATACTGGCCAGCGCTAGTAAACTACTGGTACCAGCTTACGTAGTCAACGGCAAAAGCTTACTGTAACACCTTTATTTTGCCAGGCTCCTAAAAAGATTTGTCCCTCACTAAACGGCCACTTGCGCTTTTATCCTCTCCTACTTCTTTGCTACGAGTTCTAGGTTTTGGATAACATCAGGAATATTTATCCATTGTTTCGTTTGAGAAGATTGTTCAACCGCTTCCAAAACCGCTTGATTTTTTACTCCATCATAGAAGTTAGGTGACGGACTATAGCCTTGTTCTATTCCATTTAATAATTCCACTACAAGATTTATAAATGTGTGCTCATAGCCGATAATATGCCCCGCTGGCCAATACGCTCCTGCAAACGGATGTATTTCCTCCGTACAAGTAATCGTTCGAAATCCTTGGATTCCTGGCTCATCATCATGGAAGTAGACTTCTAAATTATTCATGTGCTCCATATCCCAACGAATCGATCCTTTTTCACCATTAATCTCAAAGCGATTTCCGTTTCTATTTCCACCCGCAAACCGGGTAGCTTCAAAAGTACCTATAGCTCCATTCGCAAAACGCGCTATAAATACACTAGCATCATCAACGTTGACATCTCCAACTTTGTCAGTTGATGCTTTACCACTTAAACCGTCACTGTCCTCCACAAGTGGACGTTGTTTGATAAATGTTTCTAGAATGCCGGTTACTTCTTTAAATTCCCCTACTAGAAATCTAGCTAGGTCTATACTATGAGCGGCAAGATCACCATGCGAACCTGATCCAGAAACCTCTTTATTTAAACGCCAAACGAGTGGAAATTTAGGATCCATAATCCAATCTTGTAAATAGGTTGCACGAATATGATAAATTTTTCCAAGTCGCCCATCTTCAATTAACTTCTTCGCAAATTGGATTGCGGGCGCAAACCGATAATTATGATTAATCATATGAAGCACTTTGTTTTTCTCAACCGCTTCCAGCATACGTTGTGCTTGTTCCAAGTTAAGAGCTAATGGCTTTTCACAGAAGACATGTTTCCCTGCTTCTGCAGCAGCGATGGCGATTTCAGCATGATTATAATTTGGCGTCACGATATCGATTAAATCAATATCTTCACGTTTAATTAAGTCACGCCAGTCTGTTTCATAAGAATTCCAGCCAAATTGATCGGCAGCTTCCTTCACTTTTTCTTCATTTCGTCCACATATCGCTTGTAAGACAGGTTCTACCTTAGGATCAAAATAAAAAGCTGCATCACGGTAGGCATGGGAGTGGGCCCTTCCCATAAACTTATAACCAACCATCCCAATTCTTAATTGTTTCTTTTCTGCCATCCTTTACCATTCCCTTCTCTAGTAATTTTATGAACCGATTTGTTCAATATATTCTATTGACTATCTCCCATCCCGGAATAAAATGCTACTTTTCTTAAAGATTCATCTACTAATCTCTTTCCTTCAGCAGCCCATAAAAATCCTCTTCGCATTATTTCTGTCACTTCATGTTTGGCAATAATGTCAGCGTGATGTCCAAGCGAATTGTAAAACACGCGCCCTTCACCCCACCGCTTTGTCCATACAACCGGCATATCTACCGACTTATTCGCTGAGTGTGGACCTTCAACAACAGGAAATCGTGTTGTAGCCAATACTTCAACGGCAGGATCAACATGTAAGTAATATTGTTCACTCACCACTTTGAAATCACTCATCCCCTCTAACAATGGGCTGGAAGAATGCTTAATATTCACCATGTACTCTACCCCGTCATTTCCGGGGTGTGCCACCCAATTCCCCCCTGTCATAAATTGCCAGTCTACATCATTTCGGAATGAATCACACATGCCCCCGTGGCAGCCTGCCAATCCCACGCCACTTATAACGGCCTCTGAGACATTGCGTACATATTTGTTTTCAATTTTACCCATCGTCCAGTGAGGAACGATGAGATCGAGTGTTTTCAACTTTTCCCCATCTGCGTAAGCATCTAATGTATTAGACACTTCCACCTCAAAATTTTCTTTCTCTAAAATTTTTTTAAAAAGATCTGCTATTTGTTCGGGTTCATGACCGTCCCAGCCACCCCACACAATTAATGCCTTCTTACTCATGTATATACATCTCCCTCATTAATTCAATAAATTCATTTTAAAAATCAACTGGTAAAGCCTTTGGCTGTTCACATGTTGTCGTAAGATTATAATGGACACCCTTATTAGAAGCCTCGTGGATCCCATGCATCACTTCCAATACATGAAGTGTTAATAAACCACTTGCCCGGTGTTTTTCTCCATTCCTGAGTGCTTTTGCCATATCGGCTACACCTATGCCCCGACTATTATCTGTAAACCCATGTGATAACGGAATTTCTTCCCATTCTGAATGACCTTGTCTTTTTATCCGAACGGGACCACCAAATGTATTAGGATCTGGGACAATAATGGTTCCCTTTGATCCATATATTTCGATATTTGGAAGTGTCGAACCATTAACATCGAAACTGGTAATAATCGTAGCAATGGCTCCGTTTTCAAAATCAAGCAAACCTGTTACATGGGTTGGAACTTCAACTGTTATTTTTTCGCCATATTTTGGCTTGCTTGTGATCGTTCTCTCTTTGTAAGTAATACTTGTAGAACCCGTCACTCTACGAATCGGTCCGATTAAGTTAATCAAAGCCGTAATATAATATGGTCCCATATCAAACATTGGACCGCCACCATACTGATAGTAGAACGCAGGATCTGGATGCCACGATTCATGTCCCGGTGACATCATAAAGCCTGTAGCCGCTACTATATCCCCGATCACTCCTTCATCAATCAGCTTACGACATGTTTGAATGCCACCACCAAGGAAGGTATCGGGTGCACCACCTACCATTAAGTTTTTTGCTTCAGCAATTTCCAGGATCCTTTTGCCGTCTTCAAGTGTAATAGCAAGCGGTTTTTCCACATAAACATGTTTTCCTGCTTCAAGTGCCTGAATGCAAATTTCTGCGTGCGCTTGAGGAATCGTCAAATTAATCACAATTTCAATTTCTGGATCCGCTAATAGTTGCTCGACTGTATAAGCTTTTGGAATATTAAATTCATCAGCCCGTGCTTGAGCACGAGAATAATCGAGATCTGCGCAAGCGAGAATCTCTATCCATTCAAACTTTTTACCAGCTTGGCAGTAAATACTGCTTATATTTCCACATCCGATAATGCCGACTTTTACATTTCTCATCCTGTTTCCTCCATACTCGTTTTACTGTAAGCGATGCCATACTCATTCATAATGTGAACTGGTTAATACTAAACTTTTATTCTTTTCATCTTCCAAATTTAAACAAGTGCTAACCCAACGAATCTTAAACCAAGTTTGTTCAACGGATATACAAAGAATGTATATCCTTACAGTAAAATAAATAGTATCAATAGTCAATATTATTTGCTTATTAATTATAAAAAAGAAGCATCCAACACAAAGTTTCCTGCTGACTTCGTTAAAAATGGAGCTATATGTGAAGTACAAAAGGGAAAGTCTTTAGGGGATGCATCTTATTTTAGGTTAGTACCGTCTAGCTATTGATATTATTATAAATCAGTAAAAGCTTTCATCAGATTTTGAGCTATGGTTTCGACATCATGATCTTCAATGTCTTCTCGAGGGATAAAATGAACCAGTTCTTTCTCTTTAAAAAGAGCCATCGATGGCGAGGATGGTTCATAACCCTTAATATATTCCCGCATTTTCATGGTGGCCTCTCGATCTTGCCCAGCAAAAACTGTTACAAGGTGATCAGGTTTTGTTTCGCTGGAAGAAACGGCGTGAATGGCCGCTGGTCTTGCCAGCCCCGCTGCACAGCCACAAACAGAATTGATCACAACCAAAGTGGTTCCCTTCACTTCTTCCATAAAATGGACAACATCTTCTTCTGTTAATAATTCTTTAAACTGAGCATTTGTTAATTCTTCTCTCATGGGTTGAACAATTTGCTTCATATATTCTTCATATGCCATAGACATTTTCATTCACTCCTATCTTTTACTTATGGCTAAGTGACAGCAACAATCGGTATCCATTTGGTCCGGAGACAAGCTCACTTATTTCTCGCTTCTGTCATTTGTTTCCAAATGGATCCCTTCGCCGCCTGTCCTCCTTCAATTCGCTCTATCGCCATTTTTATTTGTAATTGAACTTCGAATTCGGGATCGTCCTCAGCTTCTTTTAAAGCGGGAAGGACACTTTTATCTCCGACTTCATAGAGAAACATTGCTGCTCTCCAGCGAACGATTCGACTTTTATCAGCTAGTGCTTTACTTGCTTCATGCATTGCTTCTGGAAAACCAAGATCTGATAAACAATCACCAGCAGCTCGTCTAACCGGTACAGTTTTATCCTGTAAACCTTTATAGAGAAGCGGCAAAACTCGCTTATCTTCTATCATCCCTAAATAAACAACTGCGAGGCGACGGATGGAGGATTTTTCATCATCCAAAGCTTTTTCCAGCACTGGAAGGTCTTCTAGTGTTGGATCTTCCATTTGTTCTAAAAGCTGGAATCGTTTACGCCAGTCTGGATTATCTAACATTTGGGGTGTTAGCTTTATTAATGTTCGCTTCGGCAATTCTGTGATCGGGCGATGGGCACGCTCAACGAGTGATTGTAATCGTTCATCTGGATACGCTGCATTAATCTCCTCCGCTATTTGTTCTCCTAATTGCTCGAGATCTCCATAACGTACGCCCATATCTTTCCATCTTCTTAACATAATATAGTTATCGTCTTCTTTTTGAGCTTCTTGCATTGCCTTTAAAAAGCGGTCTGGCAAGCCAAAACGCTTTTCTTCATCCGCCGTTACTAATTTTATTTGTAGAGGAATTTCTTTGAATGTTTGAAGTTGGACGTTTACTTCACCAAAATGTTCGTCCGCCTCACCTAGCTGTGTTGTTGTCTCTACATTCTCTTCTCCAAAAACCTTTCTAACTTGAGGCAGTACTTCCTCCCAACTAAACTTCCCATTCCGTTCTACTGCAAGAAAATCAGCTACATGGTAAAGACCTTTTACACCTTCAATTTCTAATATTTTTCTTATTAGAGGTGGGGCTTCATGCGCATGCTCTTTCTTATAATTATTACTCTTACCAGCAGGTAATTCCTCATCTAAATTAATTTTCATCGTATTTGGACTAGGCGTTGGTTCGATCGATTTAATATTCAAGACCACTTCCCCCTCTCAACATGATGCGTAATTATAATATGGATTTGAAAACATTGTATCATATCGGCTACACACTCTCTAATATTCCAACCGTTTTGCCATGCTTCCATTATTCACTAAGCTCTGATAAATAAGTCCAGCGTGCAATGAGTTCCTCTAGTTGATTATTTGCTTGATCAATTTCCATTGATAACTGTTCTGCTTTTTCATAATTACTTCCGACTTCATTTAATTCAGATTGCATTTGTTCTATTTTTAGCTCTAATTCCATTATTTTATCTTCAATGGTTTCCCATTCGATTTTCTCTTTATAAGTCATTTTCTTTTTGTTTTCTTCTTTAGTATCTTTTTTTGCTTGCTTTACGGATTGCTTCTCGTTCGCCTGCTGTTTCTTCTCTTCTCGATCACGGTATTCGGACTCTTGTAAGTATTCAGTATATGCTCCTATAAAAGTATCAATTTTTCCATTTCCTTGAAAAATGAGCAATTGGTCCGCCGTTTTATCAAGAAAATAGCGATCATGAGAAACGGATATTACCACCCCAGGAAAATCTTCAATGTAGTTTTCAAGAACCGTCAATGTTTCTGTATCTAGATCATTGGTAGGCTCATCTAACAGAAGCACATTCGGTTTCCCCATAAGCAGTTTTAATAAAAATAATCGTCTTCTTTCGCCTCCAGATAGACGGCTAATCCATGTTCCATGAGTATGTGCCGGGAATAGAAATCTCTCCAGCATTTGGGTAGCAGAAATCACTTCCCCATTGCTTGTCTCGACTGTTTCTCCTTCTTCTCGAATATAAGCAATCATTCGTTGATCTTTTGGGGTTGGTTCAGTTTCCTGTGTATAATAAGCGAATTTTACTGTTTGTCCGACAATTAATTCCCCATGATCGAGAGAAACTTGACCAGCTAAAATATTTAATAGTGTCGATTTTCCGCTACCATTCTTTCCAACAATCCCAATACGATCGCCCCGATTCACCAATAAGTGGAAATCATCTAAGATTGTTTTATTTGAGAATGCTTGACTTGCGTTTCTTAATTCAAAAACCTGCTTCCCCAATCTATTTCCTTCTAGGGTAAGATTGAGCTCTTCATTTTTACCCTTACTTCCCATTTCTTGTTCAAGTTTTTCAAAACGTTGAATTCTAGCTTTTTGTTTTGTTGATCTCGCTTTTGCGCCTCGCCTCATCCAGGCAAGCTCTTGTCTATATATATTTTTCTTCTTTCCGGCTTCTTTTGCCTCCTGTTCTTCTCTTAACGCTTTAGCTTCAAGAAATGAAGCATAGTTACCTGTATAAGAGAATAAACGACCTTGATCAATCTCTAGTATACGTGTTGCGACTTGATCCAAAAAATAGCGGTCATGGGTTACAGTCATCACAGCATGAGGCGAATTATTTAAATAAGATTCTAGCCAAATAATCGTTTCATAATCAAGGTGATTGGTAGGTTCATCTAATAATAATAAATCAGGGGTCTCTATTAATACCTGTGCCAGTGCAACACGTTTCTTTTGCCCACCTGATAATGAACCAATCGATTGTGTGAGATCATGAATACCTAGTCGCATTAGAATGGTTTTTGCATTTGTGCTAGCGATCCATCCATCTTCCGCATCCATTCTTTTTTGTAGTTCCAATAATTTATTTTGTAATGGGCGATTATGTGGATCTTCCTCTAATTGAATCAATGTATATTCATAGGCATTCATTAATTGAATTTCAGGAGCATTGCTTTGAAATACTTGATCCAATACGGTTAAATTGGCATCCAATTCCGGGGTCTGCGGCAAATATGCAATGGAATACTTTTTAGGGTGGTCAAAAAAACCGGCATCAGGATCATCCAGCCCTGCGATTAACTTCAATAAACTTGATTTTCCTGTTCCATTGATACCGATAATCCCAATCTTTTCTTTTTCTTCAATATGAAAAGTAATATTTTCGAATAATTGTTTCTCCCCATAAGTCTTTGTAATATTTTCAGCCGAAAAAATATTCATCTTTATCATCCAATCGAAAGTTAGAATCTAATTTTTTTCCTAAACGACGAAAAAAGAACCGGTTAGATGGGTTCTTTGTCAATGTCTTGCTCATTCTCTTTTTGGAGAACTTTCAATGCCTCGGCTTGATCTGGATTCTTTTCAAAAAAATGAACTAAATCGCCAATTCGATCAATGGAATTCCAACTTAAATGGTGTTCAATCCCTTCAACATCATGATAAATGTTTTCTTCTTTTACACCAATAATGCGCAAGAAATCTTCAAGCAAATCATGACGTTCGACCAAGCGCTTACCAATCTTCTTTCCTTTAGAGGTCAAAATTAACCCGCGGTATTTCTCATATACTAAATAATTTCCTCGATCAAGTTTTTGTACCATCTTTGTTACAGAGGAAGGATGAACTTCCAACGCCTCTGCTATATCGGATACTCTGGCATAACCTTTATTTTCAATTAATAAAAAGATTTGTTCTATATAGTCTTCCATACTGGGAGTTGGCAATAAAAATTCCTCCTGTCTCCATTCATTCAATAAAAGTGTACTATAATGTGTTCGCATTAACAAGTTAGGATCGTATTTGATTATTCTTTCCCGCTATCTTCTTTTGTTCCTTGACTCTCCCCATAATTAAGTGTATAGTAAAACTATCATCTAATTTAATATGGTTTTCTTATATTTCTTTGATGATAATATTTTTTCAAGGCACATAAGTGCTTAAGTCTAGGAGGAAAAAGGTACATGCAAAACGGTAAAGTAAAATGGTTTAACAACGAAAAAGGCTACGGTTTCATTGAAGTAGAAGGCGGAGAAGATATTTTCGTACATTTCACTGCAATTCAAGGCGAAGGTTTTAAATCACTAGAGGAAGGCGAAGAAGTTTCTTTTGAAATCGTGGAAGGAAACCGTGGACCTCAAGCAGCTAATGTAGTTAAATTATCATAATATATAAATGTAAGGCTGGAGTCTTTCTCCAGCCTTTTAATATTTTTTCATTAGGGTATGGCCTAATTTTTGTAGTTCTTGGCCGACTGTACAATTTTGTATGCAAAATCGATGGGCATAATTTTTCCCATACGTTTGTCTAAAATGGCTCTTAAGAAAACAGTCTTTACAATAAGTATCCAACACTTGATCCATTTCATTTAATAGCTCTATGCGCTGCATTCAATCAATCCTTTAATTTTCCAGCATCTATTTCTGTATGACTTCGTATATTTTTATGCTCTAACGCTTGCGTTGCAAGGATATCAGCCTCTTTATTTTCTTTTCGAGGGATGATCTCAAACTTCGCTTTTAACCCCAAAGATTTGATTTTCTGCTCTATTCGCTCCAGCCATCTATTAAGCACTTCTTCATAACATGGCCACTCCCCCTTAAGTTGTTTCATCACACCTTGTGCATCCCCTTTAAAAAGGACGGGTACATTCTTAAAACCGATTTCCTCTAATATAAGAAGTGAATTGTATAAGGCGGCGTATTCAGCTTCATTATTACTTTCCAATTCTTCAAAAAGACTATTCATGCGATCCCGATAAGAACGGTTTCCTTTTTTATAATAGATCACAATCCCAATTCCTGCTTTCCTTAAATCCCTGTTATAGCCACCATCAAAGTAGACGACAGGCTCAGTCGGCTCTTCTTCCATCTTTTTTTGTAACTTTGTAAATTGTTTTTGATTCCATTCTCTTTCCATTTCGTCCATAATAATAAGATCATGAGCTCTTCCCGTATTTTGTAAATCCATTAAGAATCGTTCAATTAAATTCAGATTGAACCAATCCGACTCCATTGGAATAGCAATCTGTGGGGAGGTTTTATAAATAAATTTTACTTTTACTTTCATAAGGACAACATCCTGTTCGCAAATTCTTCTTAATAAAATCGTTCCCCTCTTCGAAAAAATTAACCATAGGAGTGGTCAAATATTGATAGAAGTGTATATTGACGGTGCGAGTGCCGGCAATCCTGGCCCATCCGGTGCTGGAATTTTCATTAAAAACAATGGTGAAACCCAATCATATTCTATTCCACTTGGAGAAATGGAAAATCACGAAGCCGAATTTCACGCCTTATTACAAGCATTAGAAATTTGTGTTAAAGCCGAGGCTTCGATTGTTTCCGTAAGATCCGATTCATCTGCGGTTGTTCAGGCTGTTGAGAAACAATTTGTCCGTAACGAAAAATATCGGCTGCTTTTAAGCGAAATTTTACTTGCAATAGAAGGATTTGAACTGTTTTTTATTAAGTGGATTCCATCAAAAGAAAATAAACAAGCTGATGCTCTTGCCAAAAAAGCCATTCATCTAAATCAATAGCGATCCAAGATTTAAGTCTCTTGGACCGCTAATAATCCTAACTGATTTGCAAGTGCATAAGCTTGTTTTTTCGTTGTAATTTTGTGTGCTTGTAGTCTTTCGAGGAACGATAAATAAAAACTTGGATCAAAACGCTTTTGACATTTCAATGTTAATTCAATGGATAATGCTGCTAAGTAATCCGATGAACCTGTTGATTGCTTACCAAAATAAATAAAGATTATGATATCTTCGCCAAATTTAAAACCCTTCTCCTCTAAACGAAGTAAGTAATTTCCAAGCTGATCGTTTCTTCCAATCAATGATCTTACTCCTTTTATATCTCTATCAAAGCGGCAAACTTGTTTGTGCTGTTGTTTGATGAAGTTTTAATAAAGTGTTTCGCACACTTCTTAATTCATACTCCTCTATGACAGTCATTGTATTAGTTGGATCTAATTGCCATTTAGCTTGTTCTAAATAAAAGTCCAAAGGAACATTACAATGAATGGTTGCCAGCTTCCTTGAAAGGTGTAACATTTCCTCGTCTTGTTCTAATTTTCTCTGAATGGTTGGAGTAAGTTGATCAAAATTCGCGAATAAGCCTTCGATTGTTTCATAATTTCTCATTAGCTTATAAGCTGTTTTTTCACCAATCCCCTTTACACCTGGATATCCGTCACTTGGATCCCCCATCAATGCCTTGACATCAATGAATTGCTTAGGCTCTATTTGAAATTCATCGACATAAACGTCTCTCGTATAATGAAGGTAATTGCCAATTCCTTTTTGAAGCAATAAAACATTCACTTTCTCGTCAACAATTTGCAGGAGGTCGCGGTCACCTGTTAGCACGGTTAAAACTAGCTCCTCATCTTGCTTTAAATCGTGACAAAGAGTTCCTATGCAATCATCCGCTTCATAACCCTTAACTCCGATATTTAAAATCCCTAACGCTGTTGTCACGTTTTTTGCCAAATCGAATTGCGGAACCATTTCAACAGGTGGTGCTTGCCGATTTGCTTTATATTCCGCATACATCTCATTCCGGAAGGTGACACTCCCCATATCCCAACAAATCGCGATATGTGTCGGCTGCACATGATCGACCGCTGTTAATAAATGCTTTAAGTAACCTTGAACAGCGTTCGTTGGTACCCCTTGACTATTGGTCATAAAATTTCTCTGTACAGCTGTAGCAAAGAACGCCCGGAATAATAGCGCCATTCCATCCACTAATAACAGATGATGTTTCAATTATAGAACCCCTTTTCAGCATAATAAATAATTATTATACCATAAGTATGGACTGACGTCTGGACAAAGGTTCCTTATAAAAATATAGTATGGTTTTTATTTTCTGCTTGTAATCACTGGATTTTCTGGATAAGAAACCCAGTCTGAATAACTACCAGCATAAAGCTTTACCTTTTTAAAGCCACTTTCCATTAAAGCAAGAACATTTGGTGTTGCCGTAACACCTGATCCACAATAAACTATCACTTCATTCTCTAGATCAAGGGAAGCGAATCTTTGTTTTTGTTCTTCTGTAGTTTTCCACCTGCCATTTTCTAACCCTTGTGACCAATCATAATTGAGGGCATTTGGAATATGCCCACCAATGCGATCCAGCGGCTCGACAATTCCTAAATAACGTTCTTCTGTTCGTGAATCGATTAATATTGCCTGTTGATCTTGACTTCGCTGCTTTACCTCTTTATAGGTAGCTAACATATTTGTTTTAAGAGAAGGGATAAACTTCACTTTTTTCTTAACCGTCGGCTTGCTTGTTAGAGGATAACCACGTTCCCTCCACGCTTTCAGCCCTCCATCTAATATAAAAACTTGTTCATGGCCTAAATAGGTTAATAACCACCAGCATCGTGCAGCAAAACAACTTTCTCCATCATCATAAATAATGATCGTATCTTTATGACTAACCCCTTTGTTTTCCAGTTTTTCTACTAATTCCTGAACATTCGGTAAAGGGTGTCTCCCCCCATGTTTTTCAACGGGGCCAGACAAGTCGAGCTCAAGATCAAAATAGACGGCTCCAGGAATATGATTTTCTTGATAAGCCTTCCTGCCGTAAGAAGAGTCCTTTAGTGAAAAGCGGCAATCGATCACACACAATGAATCTGAATGTAGATGATCAAAAAGCCATTGTATAGACTTAATGGACTGCATAGCATATCCTCCCTACATAAATGTTAAAGATTCCTGTATTTTTACCCATTTAGCTAAATTTTCTTGACCTTCTAAAGCTTCAAACCAAGAATCAAACTGGTCTATGACTTCCTGCTCCACATGAGCGATTAATCTTCCATATTCCTGAATAAGATACTGTAAATAAACTTCGCTAATTCGTTTATATTCTTGCTGTAAATATTCATCTGCTAAAGGAGAAAGAATTTCCAGAAAACCCTCCTCCATTTTTTTCTTTCCATCTTGCTCAAAAAAAGCTTTTGGATTACGAAAATACTTAAACTGTGTTTCAAATGGTTTTCGTTCACTGTCAGCAAAAGCTGCTGCAAATTCAGGTGTTGGAATAGTAGTCCATTCCACTTGCGAAAAAGTGATATCTGCTTTAATGGCTTGTAAGTCTTTTTGTAAATTTGAATAATAGTTAGTTAGTAATTTTTGCGTATGTTTCTCCACTCTTAGAGAGGTTACACGCATTTCTTGCGAAAAATCATATCCAACAGCTTCCAAGAGTTCTTGTAAGCATTTCTTAAGCAAATTCTGATCGTTTTTCTTTAAAACAGCAGGATTAAACGCTTCTTTAAAAAATTGTGAAAACCGATAAAAAACTCTTTGCTTCACGTAAAAGGTTAATTCTTCTGCCTCTTGCTCCATTTGTTGTGACAAAATTTTAAAATGATCGTTAGACAATATATCTAGCATTGCTGTTTTTGCTTGTTGCCACTCTCTTCGACGCTCATTTTTATGTTCTTCATCCTCATTCGCTGTTTTTATTAGCTGATCTAGAAATTGTAAAGCACGGTTGTACTCTATTTTCGCGGATTGTAGTGCCATTTGCTGCATATCAGATTGGAGAAACTGATCAAATGCAGTTTGGAACTGATCAATTTGTGATTTTTTTCGTTCCAGATCATCGAGAGCTAACTTACTTGAAAGACCAAATATTCTTGGAAAGCGAATCCCATTTTGAATGAGTTCGTCTTTAACATAATCGAGCACTTCCTCCATTTCAGTTTGTGAATCAGCTAGATCAATTGCATTAACGATAAAAAACATTTTATCCAATTCGAAACTATCTTTCACCCGCCCGAGCTGGATCAAAAATTCTCTGTCTGCTTTTGAGAAAGCATGATTATAATAGGTGACAAACAACACAGCATCTGCGTTCTTAATATAATCGAAAGCTACCCCAGTGTGTCTTGCATTAATCGAATCTGCGCCAGGTGTATCCACAAGCGTAATTCCTTGCCTTGTAAATGAGCAGTCATAATATAAATCAATCGATTCAACAAAACAGGATTGTGCCTCATTGCCTACGTAATGCCGGAAATTTTCCATGTCTGTTTTGAATGTTTGACCTAATTGAGACTGATGGTCGAGAAATCCCTTTTGGAAAGCCATTAAAAACGAAAGATGGACTTTCTCCTTTTCATTTTGATTCGTAGAAATGGTTAATGTACGTACTTTTTGGTAAGCATCTGCTAAAGATAAACAAGGTTGATCAAAATACGATAATGCCTTATTTACATCAGCCAACATATCCTGTTCACTTTTTAAACAAACCAGTGCTGTACCATGTATATATTCTGCTGTTGGTGGACAAATTCGATTGATCGCGGCCGTCGTCGGATTAGGAGAAACCGGCAGTACTGCTTTCCCTAACAAGGCATTAGCAAAAGAAGATTTTCCCGCACTAAATGCACCAAATAAAGCGATCGTATAATTTCGTTCAGTCAATGTTTGTACTTTATCCTGTAATTGTGAAGTCATTCTTTTAAAATACGGATCTTCTTTCAATAACTGGATCGCATGTTTTAATTGCTGAATTACCTGAGACATTTCAAGTACATTTCCCTGTGCTACATCCGTATGCGTTGGATTGCTCGGACTGATGTCCTTCTTTCGACTTTCTTCCTGGTCATTCGCTTGATAAATGATGAAGTTCTCTGCATCTTTTTGCCACTGTTCGCGCAGTTTTTGCAAGGTATTTGCCTCTGTACCTGTTACAACTGTGATTTCCTGCCTCATCTTTGTATATACATCTTCTAATTGATTGAGCTCCCGTTTCGCTCTAGATGCTTTTGAAATGGCGGCGATCTGCTCATCCAGCTCTTCAAGTATATTTGTCACTTTTTCTTGTTTGTGGATGACGATGGGCTCTATAAATTGCTCCCACTCTTTTTTAGCGAGCCGCTTTATTTTTCCCGCTACTTCCTCACAATAATGCAGTACATATTGACCATTTACGCCAGCTCCCTTTTTAACCGTTTCATCTAAAAGGTTTTCAGACCAGTTGATCTGTAGAGACTGCGCGTTTATTTGCCATTCACTATTATGGATCTCTTCCTTATCAAGGACAGTATTTGCCAACTGTCGTAAATGCCAGACGATTTGAGACTCCACTTGTTTCGCTAAAGCTTCTGTAAATTGTTGTCGTCGCCTTTTCCGCTCATCTTCTGTCTTCTTCTTGCTAAATAATAGACCGACTTTAAAATCAGTTTGTTTTGCTTGAAGAAATTGTTCTGCACGTTCCCTCGTTTCATATGGCATTAAATAAGCATTATGCAATATCTTCTCACATTCTCTTGAATACTCATCCCCGACTGTTGCTAATTCAGCTATTATCTGTTTTTTTTCGTTTTTTAACCTTTTCTCCGTTTGGAAAACCTCTTCATGGCCCTGAGCATAGAAAGAAATTTCCTCTTTTAAGCTTACAGCTTCATTTTGAAAGCCTTGATCAAGCCATTCCTCATGTTCTTCTACCAATTTTTTAAAAGAAGAGGTAAAAGTAGCTGAACTCCATTCATCTTGGTGTGAGAAAATATCTTGAATCACCATTTTAACCGAAGCAAATTCGTTTTCCGGATGCTCCATTTGTTTTAAGGATGTAAAAAAGAAACCAGCGGGTTGTACATCCCAAAATGCAAACGCATCAAGTACTGATTGCTTATAAGATTGAAAAGATAATTCTTCAGATTGATGCTTATCAATTTGATTGATAATTAAATATAGCTTAACACCATGTCGCAAAAGACTTTTTGTATACATAAAATTCAGCTCTGATTGAACATGGTTATAATCCATTACATAAAAAACAGCATCCGCAATATGTAAAGCGGATTCTGTGGAAAGACGATGTGCTTCATCGGTTGAATCAATACCAGGAGTATCCATGATTGTTAAACCATCAGGAAGCTTTAAATCCTTGCGACCAATTTCAACCTCAGTAATATTCCCCTTTTTACAATAGTTCTGCACTGCCGTGAAGTCGTATGGGGCGGTAAAAAGTAAAGGGCGTGCATTATGACTATACACTTTAGCAAAATCCTCAGCCGCACGATGAACCTTCACAATGTTTGCACTCGTTGGAATCGGGCTTGATGGTAATATATTCTCCCCTGCTAAGTGGTTAATCATCGTCGATTTACCGGCTGAAAAATGACCACTAAAAGCGATCACTGTTTCATTCATATATATTTTTTCGATTAATTTTAGTGTTTTTTCAACTCTTTCCTGATCTTCATGTTGCTTGAAACGCTCCAATAATGTTAGAGCCTGTTCAAGCTGTTGTTCCCGGCTTGAAGTTAGTAAAACGTTATCCATGGATTAAGTAAACTCCTCTTTTATAGGATGTTCAAAAAAGTCCGGTAAAAATGACACTGCGAATTTCTTTGTTGGCTTGTTTCTACGCTGCTCATGTATCAGGTGATAAGGATCTTCCGTTAAAACCGCCCACGTCCTGTGGGCAACACGGAAGTCAGTACATCCTGTACAAGTCCGCTGCTCGAAACAGCTCCGCCTCGAACTTCTTGATCCTTTTTATCCTCCTTTTTGAACACGCATTTTTATTACTTTTCATTCAATTAAATCTAATTCTACCTGAAAATCATTCAACTTAAAAGCATTCCCGAAATCACAGACTGTCGCGAGACCGCGACAAAACCACTATGTATTTTACTTGTTTCCAGCCAAATTTTGCTGTAAAGCCTGATTCTCCTCACGAATTCTAATGAGAAGCATCCACTGATTTAAGAAGAAAAATAGTATAGCGGTTATATATGCTTGAAACATAAGCGGGACAACCAATAATTCCAATGTAACGATCATGTAGTTCGGATGTTTCATATATTGAAAAGGTCCCTTTTCAATAAGATCAGCACCAGGTAAAACAATAATCTTCGTATTCCAATATTTCCCTAGTGTGAAAATGACCCAATAACGCGCTAATTGGAGCAGAAAAAAGATGCCCAAAAGAATCGGCCAAAAACGTGTTGGCTCTTGGCCAGATAAAACGACCTCAACGATTAAAATCAGAAAAAAAGAAACATGCAGGATGATCATATAGGGATAATGTTTTTGACCGTATACGATTGCTCCTTTTTGTAACATCCATCTTTCGTTTTGGCTGGCTATGTATAATTCGATTAATCTTTGAATCACCAAAAAAGTAAGGATTATTAGGAAAAACATCTCTACTCCCACCTTAATAACAACAATTCAGAACTAAATCCTGGCCCTAAAGAAGCCATCATACCATAATCGCCATAAGATACCGGTTGATTCATAAAACGTTCCAAGACGAAGAAAACGGTCACAGAGGACATATTTCCATATTCCTTTAATATTTCTAGTGATTGAGCGGTTTTATTTGTTGGCAAATGTAGAGCCTCTTCATACGCCATAATTACTTTTTTTCCACCGGGATGGGCGATAAAATGATCAATTTCAGATTCGTTTAGCTTGTTTTGCTCAAGAAATTGTAACATAACAGGCTGAAGCCAATTTTTGACGAGAGTCGGAATGTCTTTAGAAAAAATGACATAAAATCCATCATCTTCAAATTGCCACCCCATCACATCAAGTGAATGTTTCATGAGGGTCGATTGCGTGCTTAAAATAGTTGGCAATGGGGAATCCACCAGGTCATCGTAGGGCACACCGTCTCCTCCTACCAGCACAGCAGCTGCTCCGTCTGAAAAAAGCGAAGTGCCAATAAGATTACTTTTACTTATATCATTCAATTGAAATGTGAGACTGCATAATTCTACTCCCACAACTAAGACCTTTGCTCCCGGATAGGCAAGACAATATTCATAAGCTCTTGACAGGCCACTAGCACCCCCTCCACAGCCCAAGCCCCAAATGGGAATTCTTTTCGTATGTGAGGAAAATGGCAATTGATTGATGATTCTCGCCTCTAAACTGGGGGTGGATAGACCAGTCGTATTAATCAGAAAAATAGCTTCAATCTCATCATAAGCTATTTCCTTTTTCATCTTTTCCAGAGCAAAACAATTCCGAATAGCAGTAAGACAAAGTCCTACTGCTGATTCAATAAACACCTTATTTTTTTCAGAAAAGGAATGCGGTTCTGTATACCATTCTAAAGGCTTAACAAAATGTCTTTTTTTAATCTCCCCATTTTTAAACACTTTTAACAAACGATCAATATCTTTCATGGAATCAGAAAATAACCTTTTGGCAAGTTGCATTGTCTCTTCTTGCTGAACAGCAAATTCCGGTGTTGCGGTTCCAACTGAAATAATACGGGGCATCTGATGAGTCTCCTTTTAAACTGTTACGTTTAATGGGGCAAAGACGATCACGGGCAATGCGTTAAAGCTTTCAATTGCTGGAAGAATCCTGGATAAGAGATGGTAATCGCTTCTTTATCTTGTATTTCTACCTTCTCATTCGTTAGACAACTGGCAATTGCCAACATCATGCCAATCCTGTGATCGCCATGACTATTAACATTGGCCCCGTGTAGGGACGATTTACCGTAAATAATCATCCCATCTGATGTCGCTTCAATATTTGCACCCATTTTCTTTAATTCTTCCACAACTGTGTCAATTCGATTCGTTTCTTTTACTTTTAATTCTGCCGCATCTTTAATAATGGTCGTCCCTTCAGCTTGTGTAGCGGCTAAAGCAAGGATCGGAATTTCATCAATCAGTCTAGGAATCATATCCCCTTCTATAGTAACCCCGCTTAATGAAGAGGCGCTCACTGTAAGATCTGCATAGGGTTCCATAACTTGATCGTGAAGATGATCAACGGTTATATCTGCCCCCATTTCCCATAATATATCTAAAATTCCACTTCTGGTAGGATTAACACCTACATTTTTCAATGTGATTTGACTATCTGGGATAATGGAGCCGGCCACAAGGAAAAATGCCGCAGAAGAGATATCACCAGGTACCGAAATCGTGGTTCCTACTAATTGCTGTTTCCCACGGATCGATTTTTTTAAGCCAGTCGTTGTCACTTCTCCTCCAAATGCTTGAATCATTCGTTCAGTATGGTCACGGGATGCTTCTGGTTCTGTGACACTCGTTATCCCTTCTGCAAAGAGCCCAGCTAGTAATATCGCAGACTTTACTTGGGCACTTGCAACAGGTGAAATATAGTCAATACCCGATAACTCTCCCCCTCTCACAGCTAATGGAGTAAACGTACCATCGTGACGTCCGTCAATTTTTGCTCCCATTTTTCTCAAAGGATTCGACACTCGATCCATTGGTCTTTTTGCAATAGAACGGTCACCTTTTATAATAGAGTGAAATGGAAGACTAGACAGTATCCCAAGCATCAAGCGAATGGTTGTTCCTGAATTTCCAACATCTAGTACATCGGTGGGTTCGGCTAACCCTGCTAATCCTTTTCCCTCAATCTCGACATATTCTCCATCACGATAAATGTTAACGCCCAACTGCTTAAAGCATTCAATTGTATGGAGACAATCGTCTCCTGTCAAAAGTCCATGAACCGTCGTTTTTCCACTAGCAATAGACCCAAGCATAATCGACCGGTGGGAAATCGATTTATCACCAGGCACTTTCACGGTGCCCCTAAGTGGAACTATATTGGTTTTATCTGTTTCCATACCCTTCGCTCCTTACATACTAATATACGTTTCATACCCTTCACTTTCTAATGATTGTTTAGCAGATTCCATATCTTCTTCGGTTTGAAAACTGATTCTAAGGACACCATATACATCCTCTCGCGCTTCAATAATACGTATATTGGTAATGCTAATCGACTTCTCGGCAAGAATCGTTGTGATATCCGAAATGACACCCGGTTTATCCAAAACATCCACATACAAATCATAAAACGATGTAATGGCCCCTTTAGCGCGTACAGGTAATGAATCTCTGAATTTCTTTGCGCCATCAAAATAAGTAAATAACTGTTCTCCATCGCCACTCTCAATTAATTGCTTTACTTCTTTCATTTCATTTATCCACTCTTCAAGCAGGGAGAGTAAAATAGGTTGATTATGTTGAACGATATCCCGCCACATGACCGGACTACTGGAAGCTATACGTGTTATGTCCCGAAAACCACCTGCTGCAAGAAACTGTATATTTTTATCTTGTGCAGCATGGCCCTGTACTTGCCGAACTAGGCTTGCCGCCACCACATGCGGAAAATGGCTAACAACGCCTGTCACTAGATCATGCCGTTTAGGATCCATAATAATAAAATTAGCTTTGGTACCTTTCAGCCATTCTTTTAATTGATCCACCTTCCCATTCGCGTTTTGGGAAGGTGTTAAGACATAGTAGGCATTTTCAAATAAATGGGCTTTGGCACTTCCTGGTCCAACTTTGTGTGAGCCCGCCATTGGATGTCCACCAATATAAGCATTTGAATGACCAAAAAGAAGTTCCGCTTTTTCCATTATTCGCCCTTTTGTACTACCAACATCCGTAATAAGAACATCCTCTTTTAAAGCAAGCTTTGATAACTTTTCAAGGAAGCACTCGGCAATTTCTACGGGACAGGAAAGGATAATTAAGTCAGCCTTTTCTGCGATCCTTTCATATATTTCTGTGTAATCATCAATAATGCCTAACTTTTGAGCAAGCTTACAATTATCAATGTTGACATCATACCCGATCACACGGGCGTGATGCTCCTTTTTAATAGCTAGAGCGACAGACCCACCAATCAAACCGACACCTATTAATAAAACAATCTTACTTTCGTTCATTTCACACAGCCTCATTTATCTATTGTATGCATGGAATAACTTCCTTTAAAATTTTCAATAATTCTTCATTTTCCTGTTCAGTACCAATTGTAATCCGAATACCCTTTGGAAATTTTCTTACAATCCAACCTTTTTCAAGCAACTGTTGAAACATTTCCTCGATAGCGGGTTTGGATAATTGTAGAAAAATAAAATTTGTTTGCGATGGGTAATAAGATATTTGCTGCTGATCAAAGAAATGATAATACTTCTGCAATTCATTAGTATTGATAATGACACATTCTTCGATAAACTCCGGATCTTCCAGAGCCGCTATCGCCGCCGTTTGTGCTAAAGAAGAAGTATTAAATGGTAAGCGAACAATATCAAGCTTGTTAATTAGCGCAGGAGAGGCTACGCCATAGCCGATCCGAATCCCAGCTAAACCATAGGCTTTTGAAAAAGTTCTCATGACAAGTAAATTTTCGTACTTATCTAGCAACGGTATGGTTTGTGGGTAGTCATTTATCGTGACGTATTCGTAATAAGCCTCGTCGACTACTACAAGGACGTTATTGGGAACCTTGTCTAAAAATCGTAACAAATCTTCTTTTGCAACATATGTGCCTGTTGGATTATTAGGGTTACATATCCAAACAAGCTTTGTATTTTCATCAATCGCCTCAGCCATTTTACCTAAGTCATGGACACCTTCTAGTAAAGGAATTTCCCTTACTTCGGCCCCTTCAATGATGGCATGGTGCCGATATTGTGAAAATGTTTCGCTAGCCATTACGGTATTGGCTTCAGGACTTAACACGGCCCTGCTAATAATTTGAATTAATTCATCTAATCCACTCGAAAAAATTAATTTAGCCTGATCGACTCCAAGATGTTCTGCAACAGCCTTTTTTAAATCTGCTGCTGCACCATCTGGATAAATAGCTAATGTATTAGTTTGCGAGATAGCTTTTAAAACATTTGGAGAGCAACCATAAGGATTTTCATTGGATGCTAATTTCACAATCTTTTCTAACTGATATTCTTTTTTTACTTCATCTGTTGTTTTACCAGGTGTGTATGCTTTTAACGTTGAAAGCTGAGATTTCACATTCATATTTTTCCCACCTTATTAAAATTCTTTAGAGTATTTGCGATGTCTTTCAACCGAATCCTTTAGCGAATCCATCCGGTCATGACCGAATTGATCTAAGATCGCAACAGCTAATTCCCAGGCAATAACGGCTTCTGCTACTACACTAGCGGCAGGAACAGCACAACTGTCAGAACGCTCGATACTCGCTTTAAAAGGTTCCTTCGTATCAATATCAACACTCTCGAGTGGTTTGTAAAGAGTTGGAATAGGCTTCATTACTCCTCTTATGACGATTGGCATCCCCGTTGTCATCCCACCTTCAAATCCACCAGCATTGTTTGTTCGGCGCGTGTACCCCTTTTCTTCCGTCCATTGAATTTCGTCATGAACTTGGCTTCCTGGTCGATGGGCTGCCTCAAAGCCAATTCCCACTTCGACACCTTTAAAGGCATTAATACTCATGATGGCTGCTGCTAGTTTTGCTTCTAACTTTTTATCATATTGAACATGGCTGCCTACGCCGATGGGCATCCCTTCGACAATAACCTCGACAATCCCACCTATGGAATCTCCTTGTTTCTTAGCATCGTCAATGGCTTGCATCATTTTCTCTCCAGCTTCCTCATCAAGACACCGAACAGGAGAGGCTTCTGTTTTTTCCTGTAATTCTTCTAACGTAGAATAATGCAACTTTTGTGCCTTTATTCCACCAATTTCCAGCACATGACCGCCAACTTTTACGCCAACTTCCGCTAATATTCTTTTAGCGACAGCTGCTGCTGCCACTCGAACTGTCGTTTCTCTTGCTGATGAACGTTCAAGTATATTTCTCATATCTCGATGACCGTACTTGATTGCTCCATTTAAATCAGCATGACCAGGGCGCGGGCGAGTAATCTTTCTTTTTACTTCTTCTTGTTCTTCAGGACTGATCGGTGCAGCACCCATGATTTTTCTCCAATGTTTAAAATCATTATTTTGCACAATTAAGGCGATCGGAGCACCGATTGTCACTCCGTGTCGGACCCCACTCGTAATCTGAATTTGATCCTTTTCAATCTGCATCCTTCGTCCACGGCCATAGCCTTTTTGTCTTCTTTGTAATTCCGTATTAATCATTTCCTCTGTTAATTCAAGACCAGCTGGCACACCTTCCAAAATCGTTGTAAGTTGTGGACCATGAGATTCCCCTGCAGTTAAATATCTCATTTTTATTCCTCCCAAAGATAAAATAATAAAAAACGCCCCTGCCGAAGCAGGGACGTTATGTTACGCGGTACCACCCTAATTTGCGGACTCATGTCCGCCTCTCTTATAAAATAACGGCTGTTACCGTCTTTTTTTACTAATTTGAGAATTCAAATGTTCGAAAAAGAAGCTCGGGAGAGTAATTCACATTCATGTTTGTACTGATTCACACCACCCATCAGTTCTCTGCCACTACAAATTCATGAAGCTACTATGCCCCGTCTTTGCTTTTAAGAGGATGTTCAAAAAGTAAGGATCAAAGGCTAAATTCGCGACATCCTGTCGCAACGCCTTTGTGACCTGCGTCCTGCAGGCCTCGGTAAAAATGACACTTCGAATTTCTTCGTTGGCTTGTTTCTACGCTGCTCATGTATCAGGTGATAAGGATCTTCCGTTAAAACCGCCCACGTCCTGTGGGCAACACGGAAGTCAGTACATCCTGTACAAGTCCGCTGCTCGAAACTGCACCGCCTCGAACTTCTTGGTCCTTTTTATCCTCCTTTTTGAACACGCTTTTTAGTATTGTTAAATTTAATTTTTATCATAATGTTGATTCATTGTAAAGTAAAATTTCGTTATTTTCTAAAATAATCTTAATGTTAACGTTTTCCAGATGTTTTTTTACTTTTTTGATTGTCAATCTCTATTTTATCACATAGAATTGTAATCATATTATAATTTTTATCTTATTTTCTATTGACAATTTAATTGTTTCGGTCTATCGTATTGAGCTAACAACTTATAAATTTCTAACACGCTTTACAGCGTTGAAGTATTGAAGAGATATTCAATAAAACTAGGGAGGACTAATGATGTCGGAATTAGATGTATTACGTGATAAGATTGAGAAGAAAACACTTGAAATCCTTGAATTGTTAAATGAACGGGGAGAAATTGCCCAAGAAATTGGGAGGCAGAAGGAAACACAAGGTGTGAAACGATTTGACCCTGTTCAAGAACGAAAAATAATGGATATGGTTGCAGCTCATAATAAAGGGCCATTTGAAACATCCACCCTTCAACATATTTTTAAACAAATTTTAAAAGCAAGCTTGGAACTTCAAGAGGATGACAACCGTAAGGCATTGCTCGTATCACGTAAGAAAAAGCCAGAAAATACGGTTGTCAACGTCAACAATTTGAATATTGGGGATGGAAGCCAACATTTTATTATGGGACCATGTGCTGTAGAAAGCTATGAGCAAGTGAAGCTTGTTGCCCAAGCCATGAAGAAGCAAGGCCTATCTTTAATGCGGGGCGGTGCCTATAAACCTCGGACTTCTCCATACGACTTCCAAGGATTGGGGCTTGAAGGCTTAAAAATTCTCCGTCGCGTTGCGGACGAAGAAGGCATGTCTGTGATTAGTGAGATCTTGGATACAAGAGATGTGGAATCGGCTTTAGATTATGTCGATGTTATTCAAATCGGTGCTCGTAATATGCAAAATTTCGAATTACTGAAGTTAGTTGGTTCAGTCCAAAAGCCGATTTTATTGAAGCGTGGATTATCTGCAACGATTGAGGAATTCATGTATGCAGCTGAATATATTATTTCTCAGGGTAATAGCCAAATTATGCTTTGTGAAAGAGGAATTAGAACCTATGAGAAAGCAACACGTAATACGTTAGATATTTCGGCTGTCCCTATATTGAAAAAAGAAACCCATTTACCTGTATTAGTAGATGTCACCCACTCTACAGGCAGAAAAGATTTGTTACTGCCGGCAGCAAAAGCGGCCTTAGCGATTGGTGCAGATGCAGTAATGGCTGAGGTTCATCCGGATCCAGCTGTGGCTCTTTCTGATTCAGCTCAACAAATGGATATTGATGAATTCAACCAATTTATGGCGGAAGTAAAAGGTTTCGCAGAAATCATTCAAAAAACACCTGCTCTTTAACAAGAAACAGCCCTGCACAGGGCTGTTTCTTGTTTCCAAATATGTAAAAAGCTTAGTTTTCTTTTCTATGAAATAACGTGTAATCAATCGCTTTGTTTAGACAATCTTCCGCTTCCTTTAGACCCTCCATCAATGGCCCATATTGTTCATTCCTACCAACTAAACGATATGTCGACTGCAGAGCCTTGGAAATTGCTTCAAACTCCGTTAATTTATTTGTCATAAAGCAGTCCCCCTCCCTTATATACTGACAGTATATTCCCAAAAGGAAGGATTTATTCATGTTTGACAACAAAAAAACTCACCTAATAAAAGGTGAGAGCCCATCATAACATCTTATAAGCCATGTTCTGTTCCATTGTACTCAAACGGTCATAGGCCAACCTCGTACTCCGGTGGTAATCATCTATCTGCAAGTTGATCTTGCCTTTTTCTTCGTTCATTTCCTGCGAAAAAGTTCCCCTACCAAAATTTGGGTTTCTCGCTCACGGGGTTTACCTCGTTCCACCTTTGTTGTTTCCAACAAAGCTCCGTCACTGTGGCACTTTAAAGGTACCAACACCATATTATATAAATAACGTAGGTGTTTTCCCTGCCGTCAACTAAGATTGATCTTAGCTGCCCTAGCTTATTGTTTCGCTAGGCGTGAACACTACGGGCATCTCAGCACCGTGCGAGCATGGACTTTCCTCTGCATTGAGCAGCGATTACCCAGATGTTATGATTCATACCAAGATACTATTTTATCTCTTTTTTAGCTTACATGCAAGTGGTAAAAAATGGAATAGACAATTAGTCGTCCAGTTTGCTTCCAAATACATGTTTTTCCAAGTTAGAAAGACGCTTTAAAATGTCGAAATTAGTCGTTCCAGCGGGTTGTGCTGGTGGCGGCTGTCGACGTGATTGATCTCCTACTTGCTTTTTCAATCTAATATTTTCTTGTTGCAATTCTTCCACTACTTGATGCATGGTTTCATAATCTTTAATAATTTGATCTAAAAAGTGATCTACCTCATCTTGTTTATAACCGCGGAACTTTGTTTTAAATTCTTTTTCTAATATTTCTTTAGCAGTTAATTTTAGTCGATCTGCTAACATTCCAAAACACCACCTTAAAATTCACACTACCATATCATTATTCTTCCAAAATAATGCCGTTTTGTCAATTTTTCAAGATGGTATAATTTATAATTTCACACAAAAACGAGGACATAACGTCCTCGCTCAGGTAAGCTTAGTATGGGAAAGGGGGTCTTGGGCCAAACCCTGGACGTGGTCCGTAACCTGGCCCTGGCATAGGTCCTGGTCCTGGCATCATCACCTGTTGATTCGTTACTTCATTTACTACAGATTCAGTATGCGGAAAATAGTGTTCATGCACAAAATTTTCATGATTCACTGTTGTGGTATGGGATGGATGGATTTCCGGAATGATATAGTTTTGGCACGTATGTTTTACGCAACACTTTGTCGGGTGAACAATAGCCGGTAAAACTTGATTACAACAATTTTTATACATAAAAAATCTCCTCTCTTGTCATCTTTTCCTTTCATTTATAGCCTATGAAAATAAACGGATACATGTACTAATCATAAAACCCAAATTTCTTAGAAAAATATAAGCGCATGTTTTAAGGTTGAAGAAAAGATAAACAGGCTAAGTTGTGGATCAAAGGCTAAAGGCGCGCCGTCCTGGCGCAACACCGTATTGACCCACATCCTGTGGCCAAAAATCAACAAATTTCTTCTGCAATTTCTTTTTGATAATAAATTTTTAATAAAACTAGTCGAAATATGCGCTTGCCCGGGAAATGAAGCGTACATATTAAGGCGATTATTCCCCACTTAGGCGGGAAATGGGTATTTTTATTGAACTCTTTAAAATCACTTGTCATACGATACTACAGACTAAATAGGAGGTGTAAAGATTGAAGGAAAAGCCTAGTAATATGAATAATATAAGTGAATCATTTCAACATTTAATCCGGAGCATGGATCGCCTATTTACAGAATCACCAAACAACGGTCTTTTACAAAGTATGGATGATTTTTTCACTCAAGCAAAACCATTTGGAGGGTTTCCAGTGGATTTTACTGAAAATAGCAAGGAATATGTTATTAATGCACAACTTCCAGGTGTGAAAAAAGAGCAAATTGAATTAGAAATTCTGCCACAATATGTTACGATCACTGTTCACCAAGAAGAAAAGTATGAAAAAGAAGATACAAAAAAACAAGCTTTTTATAGGAAAGGAATATGGAATAAATCCTCCAGAACGATCCCACTTTCGAAGCCTACAATCCAACACAAAGCTGTTGCCCAATATAAAGATGGTATTCTGAATATTAGAATTCCAAAAGAGAAAGGAAAAAAATTATCGATTGAATAAGATTTGATTGTTGGCTTTGAAAGAACAGCCATATTGAAATCAAAAGATGTTGAAAGAATGGAAGAAGGAATCGATCATATAAAATCGATTCCTTCTTAAAGCTTAAACATACCTCCAATTCCCTTTGCCATTCCAGAAACTTGATTAATAGCATTGAATAATTGTCCAGCAGTGCTCACCATTTTATTAAAGTCATAGGAGCCATCTTGGGATTTAAATGATTGGAATATGGAATTAAATGGTGTAGCTGGTTTTGCTGGTTGTAATTGCGCATGTTTTTTTGTATAGGGGATTGGTTGGTTATTATACTGATAATCCTCTTCAGATTGTAAAGGATTTTGAAATAGAAAGGCGGAATTTTTATGTTGCTTTTGTGGTAAAAATCCCATTGGCGGTTGACTTGGATATGGTGCAGCATAAGGGATATTCATTCCGTACTGAATGCCCGGTTGATAATTTGTGGGATACTGATTAGGAGGATAAGGATTAATATAGGGATAGGCATTTCTATAAAATCGCTGCTGACCGTTTAAGATCGGAAATGGCTGCATTTTATCCCTCCTTTCTGAATTTCTAATACACCTTATGCCCAACCATAGAAAAAAGTGCTACTCGCCATCTAATTCTTCTAGCATTCTACGCAATATAAAATCGATGGATTGAATATGAGAAATAAATCGCTTCAAACTGGATTCAGGAAAAAAAGCGCGAATCGAAACCATTTGGATATTTTCTGCCGTATTACGAATTTGCATTGGATGTAGATTTTTGGGCTTTTCTTGCACTGACCACTTGACCGCAAGTGGTTCCCATTCATCACAACAAACTTTCACTTGATCCGCAAAAGGCTTTACCTCTTGAAAAAAATCGCCTTTTTCACCTGTTTCCCTATGTTTAAGAAAAGTCTCATGTGCCTCGTTATTGAATTTATATAATTGTGCAGTTAAGTTTTTCAAATGAATCCTTTCCATTCTTACCTCACCCTGTCTTTACCAGTTATCATAAAATATTCTTTACTAAATCATGATGATTGCCCTTTAAATTAGACATTTTTGGCCCATAACGAAAAAGTAGCTGGTTATAATTCCGCTACTTTTTCATTTTACTGCTATTCAGATACCGAAGCAAAGTAAACGAATCTTACAATAATAAATGAATGACTATTCCGCTAAAGCGAACGCTGTTTCAACTCTTACTTTTTTCTGCTCTAGACTGATGACAGCCTGGACTTGTTCTCCTTGTTTGTCATCTCGGGTAACCTGTCTTTTACTCAGTACAGATTTCTCTTTCAGCATTTGTTCCACTTGATTCATCTGCATTTGAATATCTTCCAACCGGTTTAACAACTCTTTTTTAGTCACATTCCTTCCTCCATCCTCACCCTTTGCATTAGTATTTCACCATTGTCTTGACTAATCCTGCAAGGCTGACAAAACTAGAAGGGTTTCGCCAAACAAAGTGGCTTCTTTCTAAATTTTTCTTTTCTTCGACAAATCCTAAGTGGACGGTCGATTAGGACCATTCAGTTTAGGATTCCCCTCCCCTGCCTTTGTCGGTTGATCTTTAATTCTTTTCTTTTCTTCATTTTGTTTGTTTTTTGCCATATTTATCATCCTTTCTTTTTCTTGTTTATAACGTGTCCATTTAACTGAACTTCATGTATCTTTTTGGCAGATGAAACGTATATACAAACGAGGGAAAAAAAGCTATACTCCCATATGTAAGATTTTTCCTTTATGAAGGGTATGATATAATTGGGGAGAGGTGGATCTGGATGGTTTTACATTATCCCAATGGGAGAAAGTACCAAGGAAATACGAACGTAAAAAAGGAAGAAAAGAAGTTAAACAAACAAAACTCGTATAGTAACAGAGGCATGACATTAGAGGAGGATCTGAATGAAACCAATCTATATTATCGAACCCATAATATAGCGGTCATTCATAAGAAGCCGATCCCTATTCAAATTGTAAATGTAGATTATCCTTCAAGAAGTGCAGCTGTCATTAAAGAAGCCTATTTTAGACAAGCATCTACGACAGATTATAATGGCGTTTGGAATGGAAAATATATTGATTTTGAAGCAAAAGAAACAAGAAGTAATAGCTCTTTTCCTTTAAGTAATTTTCATGAACACCAAATTGAGCATATGAAAAGTGTAGTTCAGCAGGGCGGAATTACGTTTGTTATATTAAGATTTGCAACAACAGATGAAATTTTTCTTCTTGAAGGGAAAATTTTATTCTTTTATTGGGAACGGATGATGAATGGAGGGAGAAAATCAATAAAGAAGGATGAGATTATACAGAATGGGCATCAAATCCCATATGGATTGCATCCGAGAATTGACTATATTAAAAAAATCCAGGAATTAAACCTTCTTTAACATCTTTGAAAGTGAGGACTCCATATGGCAGAAAATTATCAAAGCCGAGTTGAACGCAGGAAAAAACAACCTTCAAATATAAAGAAACAACCTAAAAAAGCAAGAAAAATTTTCAAAACGATCTTCTTAACGATTTTTATTCTTGGTCTTGTCGGTGTCATTGCTGGGGGAACGACCTTTGCTATTTATGCAAAAGATGCCCCTCCGGTGGATGATGTACTATTAATTGACCCTGTCGCATCAGATTTACTTGATATTAATGGCGATGTGTTTGCCACCGTTGGTACAGAGAATCGCGATTATGTCGAATTTGATAAGATTCCGGATGAAGTTGTTGATGCTGTATTAGCAACTGAAGATGTCCGCTTCTTTAAACATGGCGGGATTGATTTCAGAAGACTGGCTGGAGCTATTTTAGCAAATGTTACGCGAGGGTTTGGCTCAGAGGGTGCCTCTACTCTTACACAACAAGTTGTAAAATTATCGTTTTTGTCTGAAGAGAAAACGTTAAAAAGAAAGGCCCAAGAGGCCTGGTTAGCCATTAAATTAGAAAAAGAATATTCTAAGGAACAAATTTTCGAAATTTATGTGAACAAAATTTTTTATGGTAATGGTGTTCACGGAATTGCTACAGCTGCTGAATATTATTTTGATAAGAATTTAGATGAATTGGAGTTACAAGAACGAGCCTTTTTAGCTGGTCTCCCCCAATCACCTAATAACTATGAACCTTATAAAAATCCTGAACGAGCAGATAAACGAAAAAATGTGGTTTTGTCCTTGATGTATCAGCATGGAAAAATTAGTAAGGACGAGATGGAAGCAGCTAAAAAGAAATCTGTTACAGAAACCCTTATTCCATTAGAAGAAAACAAAGGTACACCTTATAAATATGATTCCTTTGTTGATCAAGTTATTCGCGAAGTGGAAGAAATGGGAGACTATAATGTGTATGCAGATGGTTTAACGATCTACACCACGCTTGATCCAGATGCACAGGAATATACGGAAAAAATGTTTTTTGATAATGATGTTGTCCAGTTTCCTGATGAAGAAATGCAAGCTGGTCTTGTGCTCACGGATACAAAAACAGGTGAAATTCGTGCGATTGGTGGAAATCGTTACAAAGATGTCAAACGTGGGAGAAATTTTGCGACGACACTCTCAGAACGACAACCGGGTTCCACGATTAAGCCTATTTTCGACTATGGACCTGCGATTGAATATTTGAATTGGTCTACGTATGAACAAATCGTCGATGAACCTTATCAGTATAGTACCGGCGAATCGATTGGAAACTGGAATGACACATACGAAGGTCAAATGTCTATTCGTGAAGCTTTATATAAATCGCGGAATATTCCAGCCCTTAAGGCGTTTCAAGCTGTAGGAAATGATAAAGTCCGCGACTTTGCCGCTAAACTCGGATTGGAATATGACAAAATTGAGAATGAATCAGCTTCCATTGGAGCAATTGAAGACATTTCTCCATTAAAACTTGCCGGAGCTTATGCAACGTTTGGAAATGAGGGCATTTATAATAAACCACATACCGTGAAGAAAATTATTCTAAAAGACAATGAAACAGAAATTGTCAATAAAGTTTCTCCACAACTTGCAATAAAGGATTCAACCGCCTTTATGATTACAAACATGCTCAAGGATGTCATCTCAAGCAAACCTGGAGCAACCGGAAGTGGTGCGATTATACCTGGTCTCCCGGCAGCAGGAAAAACAGGTACGACTAATTACACTAAAAAACAAATTCTAGATTGGGGCCTTGACCAAAAGGATGTTCCCGACGCTTGGTTCGCAGGCTATACAACGAACTATACGATTGCTGTATGGACCGGTTATGAGGATCGCAAAAAGCCTTTAAGGGCTGGAAGTGATCAACAAATCGCGAAAGAATTGTATAAAAACTTAATGGCCCATGTTTCTCAAGGGATCGATACTCCGGACTTCACCATGCCGAAGAGTGTCGTGAAGGCGGCTGTTGAAAAAGGGTCCAATCCAGCGAAAAAGCCGAGCAAATATACACCGGAAAGTAATATTGTATATGAATATTTTGTAGCCGGAACGGAACCTAAAGAAACGTCTACGAACTTCGATAAATTGGATTCTCCGTCCGTAAGTGGTGCATATCATGAAGATGCCAATGAAGTTAAGTTTAGTTGGGATCACCCAGATCGCGATAAAAAAGACTTCGTATTTGATGTTTCAATAAAAATAGATGGTGAGAAAAAATCGCTCGGCGGTTTATCGGATCGGAACTATGTTTTAAAAGATGTAGAACCTGGAAAAACATATAGTATAGAAGTCATAGCTATTTCTGGAGGACAAAAAAGTAGTGCAGGCACCGCAAGTGTTACGGTACCAAAACAAGAAGATGAGAAGGAGAAGGAAGAGGAAGAAGTTACACCTCCTGAGGATGATAACACCGAAGAGACTGAAGATAACAATGAACAGGAGCAGGAACGGGAAGACGAAGAGAAAGAGAAAGAAGATGAAGCAGAGCAACCAGATGAGAATGAAGCAAATGATGAGCAAGAGCAAGACAAAAAACAGGACAACAATGAACAAGATGGGGAAAAAGATAAACAAGAACAAACGACAAATACCGATGAACCAGATGATATTCCGGACCAAGAAGTTTCAAACTCCGATGAAGCAGAGTGAAGTTTTTTGGCGGGATGCCCTATAGTTTACAAAAAAGCGTCAAGCTCTCTTACATAAGAGACGCTTGACGCTTTTTTCTTTATTCAATAGAAGCTAGTCCGCCAATTTATAAAAACCTTATGCCTTCTTTTTTAATCGTTTCTTTCCCTCTCTGCATATCTCGTTCAAAGGACAGGTTGGGCATTGTGGATTTTGCGCTTTACAGTGATAGCGACCAAAAAAAATCATTCTGTGATGCGTAACGGACCACTCATCTTCCGGAACCTTGCGCATTAAAGTCTTTTCGACCTCTAGCACGCTATCTTTCCAGCGACAAAAAGCTAGACGTTTGCTGACTCGCTCTACATGGGTATCTACAGCAATGGCTGGGATTCCAAATGCGACTGATAAAACAACATTCGCTGTTTTTCTTCCTACACCGGGTAATTTCTCAAGTTCTTCCCGAGTTGTGGGAACCTCCCCCCCATACTCCTCTAACAGCATTTTACTTAGCTTTTGAATATTTTTTGCTTTATTACGAAATAATCCAATCGAACGGATATCCATTTGCAGTTCTTCTAAAGGAACAGCTAAATAATCCTCCGGTGTTTTATACTTTTTAAATAACTTCTCTGTTACCCGATTGACTAATGCATCCGTGCATTGCGCAGATAGGGAAACGGCAATGACAAGCTCAAAAGGATTAGAGTGATTGAGTTCACAATGAGCTTCAGGAAACATTTTCCCCATCTCGTCCAGGCAGAATCGGATTTGTTGTTTATTTAACATTCTATCACCTTATTGCTCAAGCCAATTATAAACAGGCATTGTCTTTGATGTTGAGTGCGTCGGTTTGCTGGCTTTTGTTTTTTGTCTAAACTTTGAACTATGAATCTTTGCTTGCTCAACTGTCTGTATACCATTTTTCTTCCATTCAAATAATATCCGATCAATGTAGCGAAAATTAAGGGTATTGGACATGACAGCTTCTTTTAAAGCTGCTTTTATCAATGTTGGATCTTGGCCATCGTGATCGATCCACATCGCTAAGGATTCACATTCCATTGGAGATAAAGGCCGGCCAAATTCATTCTCAAAAATCGTGTATAAATCTTGTTCGGCTTCTAATACATTTCTAAAATTGTCTTGTTTTCTTTCTTTCATCATTTCTTCTGCGAGCTTATACCATAGAGGTGTAAGAGAATATTGATCAAATCCTAACCCTTTATCGCTTTGCTGTTCAATCTTTAACATCTCATGTTGAACAAGTTTACGCAGAATGGATGAACATTCATTATGAGTAATCGTCATGTTCTCCGCAATTTGTTCAGGCGTAGGGAATACATTTCCTTTTTCTTTATAAGCTAAAATTTGAAGGATTAAGGAAAGTTCCTTCTCATCCAAGCCTAAGCTTCGATATTTTTGCATGAGCAAAACAGGAATTTGAATTGTTCCTGCTTCAATCCAGGATACCATCATGTCTTGATCCATCTTGTGACACCTCGCTTTGTGTTATCTAGGAAAAAATCCATATGAGTGAAAGAGACTAACCCATCATGGATAGTCTCTTTTTCTTGGTGCTTTCATAAACGAGCCGTATGGTTTCCTAACTAATTTAAACCTTTGGTCTTTACGGATACAGACGGTTTAATAAACGTGGGAATGGAATCGTTTCTCGAACATGTTCGACGCCAGCTATCCAAGCAACAGTTCGTTCTAAACCTAATCCAAATCCGGAATGAGGTACAGAACCATACCGTGAAATATCCAAATACCATTCGTAAGCTTCTAGTGGCAATTGATGTTCTTCCATTCTCTTCTTCATTAATTCGAAATCATGAATTCTTTCCGATCCACCAATTATTTCTCCATAACCTTCAGGGGCAATCATGTCAGCACAAAGGACAAGCTCATCATTTGCAGGATCCGGCTGCATATAAAATGGCTTTATTTTCGTTGGGTATTTCGTAATAAAAACAGGTTGATCAAAATGATCGGCAATGGCGGTTTCATGAGGAGCACCAAAATCATCGCCCCATTGAATATCATCAAAACCTTGCTCATGTAAAAATTCAATCGCATCATCATACGTAATGCGTGGGAATGGAGCCACTACTTTTTCTAACTTCGTTGTATCTCTCCCCAGTCTTTCTAGTTCTAAAGAACAGTTCTTTAATACGGATTGTACGATAAACGCGACATATTCTTCTTGCACTTTTAAACTATCCTCAAAGTTATAAAAAGCCATTTCAGGTTCGATCATCCAGAATTCAATCAAATGTCTACGAGTTTTTGACTTCTCGGCTCTAAACGTAGGGCCGAAAGAAAATACTTTGCCGAGCGCCATTGCTGCGGCCTCCATATATAGCTGTCCACTTTGCGATAGGAAGGCATCTTCATCAAAATATTTTGTATGAAAAAGCTCTGTCGTTCCTTCCGGAGCACTTCCCGTTAAAATCGGTGGGTCAATTTTAACAAATCCGTGTGAATTAAAGAATTCATAAGTGGCACGGATGATTTCGTTTCTAATTTTCATTACAGCATGTTGACGGCGTGAACGTAGCCATAAATGACGATGATCCATCAGAAATTCAGTGCCATGGTTTTTAGGTGTAATAGGATAATTCGATGCTTCGTGAATAATCTCTATATCCGATACTAATAATTCATATCCGAATGAAGAACGACTATCCTCTTGGATAACACCTGTTACAAATAGAGAGGTTTCTTGTGATAAAGATTTGGCCTTTTGAAAAATGGATTCATCCACTTCACTCTTAACCATGACCCCTTGAATAAACCCTGTTCCATCGCGTAATTGCAAAAAAGCAATTTTTCCGCTTGAACGCTTATTATCCAACCACGCCCCAATTGTCACTTCTTGTCCCACATATTTATTTACTTCTGAAATCGATACTTTCATATTGGTCGTCCTTTCATAATGCAAAAATTCCTTTTATCCTTACTTCGTTTTATTTTGAACAAACGTGTGGATTCTTTTGATCGCCTCTTCTAGATTCTCTAAAGATGTTGCGTAAGATAAACGGATGTTATCAGGTGAGCCAAATCCAGACCCCGGTACAACCGCTACTAACGCTTCCTCTAATAACCCTGCAACAAATTGGTCCACTGATTCATAACCAGTCAATGTCGCAGCTTCCTTTACGTTAGGAAATAAGTAGAAAGCCCCTTGCGGCTTTTTACATTTCACTCCTGGTATAGAGATCAGTTTTGGATAAATAATATTTAGTCTTTCTTCAAAAGCTGTTTTCATTGTTTCTACAGCCGTTTGTGGTCCATTATAAGCTTCAATTGCACCAAACTGCGAGGTAGTTGTCGGATTAGAGGTAGAATGACTAGCAAGGTCTGTCATGGCCGCAATTAGCTTTTTGTCCCCAGCTGCATAGCCTATTCTCCATCCTGTCATAGAATGTGATTTGGAAACACCATTAATTAGAATTGTTATCTCTTTTAATTCCTGTGAAATCTCCGCAATCGTTGTATGAGTATTGTCTCCGTAAATTAATTTTTCATAAATTTCATCGGATACAATTAATACTTGATGTTTTAAGCAAATTTCCCCTAAAGCAGTCAATTCATCCTTGGTGTAGAGCATACCTGTAGGGTTGCTAGGTGAATTAAGAATAAATGCTTTTGTATTAGGTGTAATGGCTTTTTCCAGCTGTTCTGGTGTGATTTTAAAGTCTTGCTGCTCTTTACCTTCTACAAAAACAGGTACTCCCTCCGCTAATTTTACTTGTTCAGGATAACTAACCCAATAAGGTGTTGGGATAATAACTTCATCCTTAGGATTTAAAAGAACCTGAAATAATGTGTAGAGAATATGCTTTGCCCCATTCCCTACAATTATTTCAGACGGAGCATATTCAAGACCTTGGTCATTTTTTAGTTTTGTCACGATCGCTTGCTTTAGTTCCGGTAATCCCCCAGCAGGTGTATACTTTGTTTTCCCTTCATTCATTGATCTATAGGCTGCCTCAATAATATTACTAGGTGTATTAAAATCAGGTTCTCCTGCTCCAAGCCCAATGACATCCATCCCCTGCGCTTTTAATTCTTTTGCTTTTGCAGTAATGGCCAAAGTTGTGGATGGGGTTAATGTTTCAACGCGATTTGCCAAATGAATTGTCATGATAATTCCTCTCTCTACTATAAATTTTCAATTTTCCTCCACCATTTTCCAGTATCAAAATGAATATAATAATAATTGAGGTTTGACTGTTCGTCTAAATAGGATATTTCCCAAAGTGGTAAATCCTTTTCCATCCCAAGTCTTACTCCCATTATTTTTTGTGGGTTTTCTTCTTGGTTTAATTTTGCAATGGCATCCTGCTTAGATATGCCATCAGCCATTTTTTTTTCGACTATTTTTTTCCCTTTCTTTTCGGGGATCCAAACAGCAAGCTTCTCTCCAGATTTGTTTTCTCCCACAATGACATAATGTGTTTCGGTGCCATTATATAAGTAAAATTCATCGATTTTTGTTAGTTTGGCTTCCGCTCTTGCTCTTTCTTCAGCATATGCTTTCATATCCTTCACTGGAGCTCGACTTGTTTGGTAGACGTAAAGAAAGAATCCAGAAGCCAAAAGAATCGTGCTAGCTATGACAATTAAAATCCATTTTTTCATACGAGCCTTCTCACTACCATCATTCCTTTGCTTTTTTCCTTCACACAGAAAATGTCATCATATCACTTAATAAAAAGGTCATACTATTAGGTAAGCAATGTCTCCCATCATTATAACAGGAATTTTGTTGAAAAATGATGGATTTTGCGTTTTAAAAATAAATTTTAGCCCACATGATTGAGGCTGTAGCGTACTGCAGCCTCAATCAAGCCATTGCTGGATTTGATCCAGTATGACAGGTAACGATCCCCTTTCAATCGGGATCGGAGGGATGGATTGCAAAAATACCTTTCCGTAAGAAGTTGTATCTAGTCGCTTATCAAATACCACCACGACGCCACGATCCTCTTCACCTCGTATTAGTCTCCCGAATCCTTGTTTAAAACGGAGTACAGCTTGTGGTAAGGCATACGTAGTAAAAGGATTCATCCCTTTTTCCTTTATCCTTTCATATTTTGCCTCTGTCACGGGTTCATCGGGAGGTGCAAAAGGAAGCCTTACGATGATAAGGCAGGATAAATCTTTTCCAGGTATATCTACACCTTCCCAAAAGCTACTAGTACCAAAAAGAATGGCCTTGTGAAATTGTTGAAAGTTTTTAATTAACCGCGACCTACTTCCAGCTGAAATCCCCTGCGCTAAAATCGCATAATCTTCCAAACACCCTGCATCTTTTACCAAGTAATACGTCTTTTTTAACATATCATAAGAAGTAAAGAGAATTAACATTCTGCCATTCGTTACCTCGGCAATCGCCAACAGGTGGCTAGCGATCATTTCGATATCACGATCCATAACCTGACCACGAATTTCAGGTAAATCTGTAGGGATAAGGAGTTTAGCTATTTTTTCAAATTTAAAGGGAGAAGGATAGATTTTCTGAATAATCTCATCCTTTGTAAGCCCCAGTTCATATAAAAAGTAGTGAAAAGACCCTTGAATAGACAAGGTAGCTGATGTTAAAACAATCGAATTTTTTTGTTGAAATAATCGTTCTCTTAAGATAGGGCCAATTTCCGTAGGCTCGTTTCGAACCGTAATGCTATTAGGCAGTGCCTTAACATCACCTTGCAACCATAAAATATCTTCTTCAGCAGGGGAAATAAAGATGTCTTTTATCCTGCCACCAATAGCCGTCCATTCTTGAATAAAACTATTCATTTCCTCAATAAAAGCTTGTTCGGCTATAGCTAGTTTTTCTTTATGATTTTTTATTAATACGAGTCGTTCTTCCAATCCTTTTTTTATCAATTGATGTTGATCATAAACTCTTTCTGCACACATGACAATCGATTGCCATGTAAGATTTTCTTTCATTTCATTCGTAATACGGAAAAATTCTTTTCTCGTTTGCACCGTTTTATTTTCCGTTGAATTAACTAGTAATTTCCCTAATTGGGCATATAAAATATCTAACTCTTCATCCATTTGCAGGATCACCTGTTCTAACTCCATAGAATGTGTAGTCGGTGTCAATTTTTTATTTTTGATTAGTGACTCTAACGTTTTAAAGAAAAAGTCCTTTTCTAACGTTCCTAATCGACCAATCCAATATTTCACCGAATTATATTCTAATTTTTCACCAAAAGATTTTCTTGCAGTTCTCTCAAGATGATGAGCCTCATCTATTATCACGTATTGATAATTAGGAAGTATTTGCTTTTCTGTGTCCAAGAGTAACATGGAATGATTCGTAATAATAATATTGGATTGCAGAGCTTTTTCACGTGCAAAAAGGTAAAAATCTCTTGATAGCCAAGAGTCCTTTTCTTTATCCATAAACCAACCATCATGTTGAATTCTGTATCTAAACAGATGACCTCCACTGGTAAAATTGAGTTCATCTAAGTCACCCGTTTCGGTTCTTGTAAGCCAAACTAAAATTTGCATTTTAGTCAGAACGATATCAGGGTGTTTTTCTTTTTCACGTAAGGTTTGTTCAAATTTTAATAAATGAATGTAGTGATTTCTCCCTTTTGCAATGCAAGCCTGTATTGGGAATGGAACAGCTTTAGCTAATCTCCTGATTTCATTGTTTAGTATTTGTTCTTGCATTTGCGTCGTATATGTACTAATCACAACGGGTTGTTGCTTTTCAACAGCAACATAAAGCGCAGGAATTAAATAGGCTAATGACTTTCCTGTCCCGGTTCCTGCTTCAATCACCGTATGTTTCTGATCAACAAAAGCTTCATAAATGGTATCCATCATATCAAACTGCATTTCTCTGGCTTGGAAACCATTTATATGAGGGGAGAGCAATTGGACTTTTTCTTCCTCTGTCAGTGGATATGGATGATCTTTTTTGTCCTGGTTATTTATCGGTTTACATTTCTTCTTAAGGGCAATGCCACGATGTACTTCCAAATCTTCTGCTAAATTTTCTATCTTTGCTTCTTGCTCATGTAAAAGTTCATGAAATAAGGGCCCTATATCACTCTTTAAATAAAAGGCAAGCTCCGTTAATTTTTCTAACGTAACGATAGGTAATTGTTTGACTTTTTCAATTAGCATTAACAGCAACTCTGCTGTAACTAAGGCATCACTATCAGCTTGGTGAGGACGATCATGATCAAAACCTAATACATCTGAGAGCTCTGATAATTTATAGCTTGGAGATTCCGGCATCAGAATTTTTGTTAATTCTACTGTATCAATGGCATTTGAAAAAACATTAAAATATCCTGCTTCTTCCATTTCTTTTCGTAAAAATCCTAAATCAAACAAGACGTTATGTGCAACAAAAACAGCATCGCGAAGTAACGTTTGAATTTTTCCAGCAATCTCAAAAAAATAAGGTGCATCTTCTACCATTTCATCTTCAATGCCGGTTAGTTCAGCAATAAAGGGAGGAATGGAGATCCCTGGATTAATGAAAGTTGTATACTGATCAATAATCTGGGAATGTTGAATCACGACTGCGGATAATTGAATAATGCGATCTCCTTTTTCCCACATATTTCCTGTTGTTTCTAAATCAACCACAACATATTTTTGTGACATGCTAATCTCACCTTTTTTGCATCTAGCCCATTCTTAATCTTCATCATTGTACCATATCTTTCTAAGCATAGGAAAAAACCAGTCCCTTTATTCTAAGGACTGGCAAGATATTGATCCATTAACAAAAAGTTGACTCTGGTTCATGATGAATTAATTCTTTAATTTGGTTATCCTTAGTCATAATCGCAATTTTAGGTTGATGGGATCGCAATTGATCCGTTGCAATAAGTGCATAGGAGATAATAATAATCACATCACCAGGTTGGACGAGTCGAGCTGCCGCACCATTTACACAAATGACACCAGAACCTCTTTCTCCTTCAATAATATAGGTCTCAAAGCGTGCCCCATTGTTGTTATTTACAATTTGTACTTTTTCATTTGCTACCATATCAACAGCATCGAGAATATCACGATCAATCGTGATGCTGCCAACATAATTCAGATTCGCTTCCGTCACGGTTGCTCTATGAATTTTTCCGTTCATCATTGTCCGGAACATCAAATCCCCTCCTTACTTCCCAACATTAAGAATAATATTATCAATTAACCGTGCTTTGGAAAACTGGACCGCTATCGCTAAAATCACTTTCCCCTCAATCGTTTGTAATGGCTGTAATTCTGGAAAACGAAGGAGCTCAATATAATCGATTTTCCCGCTTGTATTTTTTTCTATATAGTCATAAATTTCCCTTGTAACTTTCTCTATATTTCTTTCACCTTGGCAAATGCGTTGCTTGCCGACTTGCAAAGCCTTATATAGAGAGGGAGCTTCTTTACGCTCTAAACTAGTTAAATTCACATTTCTAGAGCTTCGGGCTAAACCATCTTGTTCCCTTACTGTATCCACAGCAACGAGTTCGATTGGAAAATCAAAATATTGAATAAGTGAATCAACGACTGCTATTTGTTGGGCATCTTTTAACCCAAAATATACCCGCTGTGGATTCACAATATGGAATAACTTTATTAAGATGGTCGCAACTCCATCAAAATGCCCAGGTCTACTTTTCCCACAAAGCTGATCCGTTCGTTGTAGTACATTTATTTTGAATGAACGTTCTTGGTCATACATTTCTGCAACATCTGGCATAAACAAAATATCGACACCAGCACTTTCAGCTAGACTTCGGTCTTGTTCGTGATTCCTTGGATAGTCATGAAAATCTTCCTGAGGTCCAAACTGTAATGGATTAACAAAAATACTCATAACCGTGAGATCATTCTCCGCAACGGATTCTTCCACTAATTTTAAATGCCCCTCATGTAAGAAACCCATTGTGGGAACAAATCCGATAGACTTTCCATTATCTTTCAATTGTTGTATCCGCTTTTGCAATGTTTTTTTGCTGGTGAAAATCTCCATTTTATTTTCCCCCATACAATAATTCGAGTTCATTTTCGTTCATCGTAAATGAATGGTGTTCAGTCGGAAACGTGCCTTGCTTTACATCCTTGATATATTCACGAAGACCCGTTTCGAAGAGTTGGTTTGTATCACAATATTGTTTGACAAACTTAGCGACACGATCAACGCCAAAATTGACTAAATCATGGAGAACAAGTACCTGGCCGTCTGTCCCATTTCCCGCTCCTATGCCAATTGTCGGAATCGAAATACTCTCGGTTACAATCTGTCCCAGTTGTTGTGGAATGCATTCAAGCACAAGGGCAAATGCTCCAGCTTCTTCACATCTTTTTGCTTCTTCTACTAAAAGGGATGCGGCTGCCGCGGTTTTCCCTTGAACCTTATACCCTCCTAACACACCGGCTGTTTGCGGCGTGAGCCCTAAATGCCCCATTACAGGGACACCGGCAGTCGTTAAAGCACGGATGATTTCAATCACCTCGCCGCCCCCTTCAATCTTAACGGCATGTGCCCCACCTTCTTGCATGAGCATGGCAGCAGATTTCATCGCCTTGTCCTTGCTAATATGGTAAGTCATAAACGGCAAATCGGCGACAATAAACGTATCCCTTGCTCCTCTTTTAACCGCTTTTGTATGATGAATCATATCCTCCAAGGTCACAGGTACAGTAGAGTCATAACCTAAAACCACCATGCCTAATGAATCACCGACAAGCAGCAAATCGACATCCGCCTTCTCAGCCAATTTGCCTTGTGGAAAATCATAAGCCGTCACCATAGCGATTTTTTCTCTCGCTAGCTTCATTTTTTGAAAATCTGTTGTTTTCTTCAATTCGTCTCCTCCTTTTTGGCGAGGATACCGTAATAAAATGCGAGATGAGGAATAAAACTTGCTAAATTAGCAAAAGAGTCCTCTGCAAATAAACAGAAGGACTCCAACATCTCTCATTCATTATTTCAGGTCCTCTGTCCCAGTCACAAAATTGGATCAAGGCAGATTAGTACAGCACGAGTACCGGTATGTAGGTACAAGAGCCATCTAAACTTATTATGATTGCATGATAGGTGGTGCAGTTCGTTTAGATACTGCCCAAATAAATTATAACAAAATCTTTAACATCTGACTATCAGTGGATGAGAATATCCGCTGAGTAAATATAATGAAGTTGTCCGCTTCTGTCGCGAATCATAAGAACTCCATCATTTGTTATTCCTTCCGCAATACCTGTTATATTCCCTCTGCTTGTTTGTGCGGTTATTGTTTTACCAATACTAACCGCATACTCTTCCCAAATAATCTTAAGTGGTGCGAAACCTTTTTCTATGTATATCAAATAATATTTCTCTAAATTTTTCAAAATATGTTGTACAACTGTTTTTCGCTTTATTTTTTTTCCAGATTCAATTAATAAAGATGTTGCTTTATCTTGCAATTCGTCAGGAAAATCCTGGCTTTCTTGATTCACATTAATTCCCATTCCTATAATTAAATATCTGATTTGATCAGCTTCTCCCTGTAGCTCCGTTAAAATACCTGTAACCTTTTTCCCGTCCAATAACAGGTCGTTAGGCCATTTAATTTCAGGTTCCAACCCGATCACATCTTCAATCGCCTTTGCAATGGCAATGGCCGCAATGAGAGTAAATTGTGGCGCTTTTTCTAAAGGTAAAGTGGGACGTAATATTAAACTCATCCAGATCCCTTTTTGTTTGGATGAATGCCATTCACGTAACATTCTTCCCTTCCCACTTGTTTGTTCCTCAGAAACAATGAGCGTGCCTTCGGGAGCACCTTTTGTTGCTTCTTGATGGGCAATCAACTGAGTCGAAGGTGTTGTTTCAAAGTGAATCACTTTTTTTCCTAATATATTTGTATCTAATCCATATAAAATTTCATTTTCAGTTAGTCCGTCTGGTAAATGGATTAAACGATAACCCTTTTTTCGCACGGCTTCAATTTCAATGCCTGACTTTCTTAATTCCTCTATATTTTTCCAGATGGCAGTTCTCGAGCAACCAATCAGATCGGCAAGGCGTTGACCAGATAGATATTGACCATCTGCTTCCGCTAATGCTTCGAACATTTGCCGCTTGATGGATTTCCCCATTTCTCAACCCACCTCCGAATCATTTCCCGCTCATTTGGGATCTTTTTATTGAGAATCTCCTCTTCAAGTTGGGTAAATAATTGACTAATCCATGGGCCAGGAGTTTTCCGCGTCCATTCTAAGACATCTGTTCCAGTGATTGCCAATTGGGAACGTTCTGTAATTGGAAATTCAGCAAACTTCTCATATATTTTAACTGTTATGGCTTGAGGCTTTTCATGATGTAGAACACAAACGATCTTTTCAACCATTACAGCAATCTCCTTACCTGCTCTGTATAGTTGAATATTTGTCCAGTTATTGTCCATGCGCCAATTTAAGAATGTTAATGCCCGTAGAAGTGTCTTCATATCCTTTGTGGGCATCTTCCATTTTTTTAATTGTTTTTGCGGCTCTTTAGCTTTTTCTAAATACAGAGCTAATAACCATAGTTCCATTAGGTCTAATCCCTCAATTGGCATATTGATGATTTGCTCAATTGTCTGCTCTTGATTAAAAATAGACGGCCAATAATCATTTAATTTTGCTTTTCTTGCTATTTTCAAAGCTCGTTTTACATGTTTTCCTTTCAAGAGTTTCTCCATTTCCAAGAAGATTCTTTCTATGGCAATATATTGGAGTAAGGGAGCTTGTTGAATTAATGCTTCTTCTGTTTTATTATCGAGTTTAAAACCAAGTTGGCTGACAAAACGCACGGCTCTCATTAGCCTGAGAGCATCTTCTCCAAATCGTTCTGTTGGGGAACCGACTGTTTTGATGCATTTCTTTTTAATGGCTTCCCTGCCGTTAAAGGGATCGATCATCACGCCCTCTTCATCCATAGCGATTGCATTGATCGTAAAATCTCGACGTCTTAAATCATCTTTTAAAGAACGAATAAATGTGACACTCTCGGGTCTACGATAATCAACATAATTGGTTTCTGCCCGAAATGTCGTGACCTCATAACCCCGCCTCTCATGGATGACTAAAATGGTTCCATGTTCAATCCCTACATCAACCGTATTAGAAAAGACGGATTTTATTTCCAATGGAGTGGCCGAAGTCGCAATATCAACATCATCAATTTCTCTTTTAAGAATATAATCTCTCACGGCACCACCAACATAGTATGCTTCATAGCCTGCAGCCTTTAGCCGTTCAATGATTGGCTTTGCCTGGATGAATAATCTGTCCATCATCATAAACTCCTTTTTTGAACATCCTTATTCTACCTTTTGGATCAGAGATTCATATAACTGCTCATATTGTTCCACAATCATATGAGAAGGGAAATATTTTTCAGGGGTAACGATCGCATTTTCGGAAAATTGATTGTACAAAGTCGGGTTCTTCAGGATTAAAATCGCTTTTTCAGCGATCGCATCTAAGTCTCCAATATCGCATACAAAACCATTAAAACCATCCATGATCACCTCAGGTATTCCACCGGTATTCGTTCCAATACATGGTACACCGCAGGCCATTGCTTCTAATGCCACTAATCCAAAACTTTCTTTTTCCGATAAAAGTAGCATGAGGTCGCTAATCGAATATAATTCTTCTAAATGGTCTTGCTTTCCTAAAAATAATACCTTGTCCTCAATATCCAACTCTTTAGTTAAACGACATAATGTTGATTTTTCCGGTCCATCCCCGATTAGCAATAGCTTAGCTGGCGTTTCTTGGGCAACTTTAGCAAATGCTGATACGACATCATCGACTCTTTTGACCGGTCGAAAATTAGAAACATGGATTAACACCTTTTCATCTGGAAGAATGCCGTAAGCTTCTTTTAATCTTTCTGCATTCACTTTATGATAAACTCGCTCATCAATGAAATTATGAATAACACCTATTTCTTTATCAGGATGGATTAGGTCATTTGTCTGCATCTTTAAGGCTTGAGACACTGCTGTCACAGCATCCGATTTCTCTATTCCAAATTTAATCGCTTCAACCAAAGTAGGATCATATCCGAGCACAGAAATATCCGTACCATGTAAAGTTGTCACAATTTTAACGTCCCGATCTACCATTTGTTTTGCTAAGATTGCACAAACTGCATGAGGAATAGCATAGTGAACATGCAGAAGATCAAGCTTTTCTCTTCTTATCACCTCAGCCATTTTACTCGCCAAAGCAATATCATATGGAGCATATTGAAATACAGAATATTGATTGACCGATACTTGATGAAAAAATATATTAGGATGTAAAACATTTAAGCGAAACGGTACGTTAGAAGTAATAAAATGAATCTCATGTCCTCTTTCAGCTAATAATTGCCCTAGTTCCGTCGCAATCACACCAGAACCACCAACAGTTGGATAACAAGTAATACCAATCTTCATGATTTCTCACCAAATACATCGTTGTGTAATAATAGTGGTTTATTGGCTACAAATCCCTCCGCAAAAGGAACACCCACTTCTTTTCCGAATAATTTTTCTCTTGCCGTTACCGTTTCAATATATCCTTCTGTTAAAGGTGTTTGTACACCATTTTGTGGCATAAAAAACTGTGACTGGTACGCTTGAAGAGCTTGTACCTTTTGCTCTACATGGTTTGTAATATCCACCATGAAAGTTGGTGTTGTAAAACCGTTAATCATATAGTGATATAAAAAAGCAGGTTTATGAGCCTTTACTTCACCTGTCACCGTATATTTTCTAATGCCCGCCGAAAAAAAAGCCTCGGTCACCAGTTGCGAACAATGTTCATGGTCAGGATGCCGGTCTTTATAGTATGGTGCAAAAGTAATCTTAGGTTTATATTCGCGAATCACCCGTACCATTTCTCGAATATATTTATCTGCTATGCTCAACCCACGGTCCGGAAAGCGAAGATTCAATCTTTCCTTCACACCAAGCGTATTAGCCGCTTTTTCGGCTTCTTCTCTTCTAGTGACCACATCGCCATTTGATGAAAGCTCAGCTTCCGTCAAATCACATATAACAATTTCTTTTTTCTCATTTGCCCATTTTGCCAGGGACCCACCCATCCCGATCTCGACATCGTCTGCATGGGCTCCAAAAGCAAGGACATCTATACCTTGTTCATTCATATTATTACCCCCACTATAAGAAAAAAAGATCTTGCTTTTCTTCTCGTATTGCAAAAATTGCTTTTTTATATCTATACAAGAATATGCTCTAAACCATAGACTAAAGAATCCAAAGACATAATCGTTTCGACAGAAACTTTTACACCTGACATAAACGAAGCACGATTATAAGAATCATGACGTAGAGTAAGGGTTTGTCCTTCCGCCCCAAATAACACCTGTTGATGAGCAACAAGGCCTGGAAGACGAACACTATGAATTCGCATTCCATCGTAGTTCGCACCTCTTGCCCCTTCGATTGTTTCTTTTTCATCTTCATGCCCTTGGCGATGAGATGGGCGATTTTCTTTGATCATTTCTGCCGTTTTTACCGCAGTTCCCGAAGGCGCATCTAATTTCTGATCATGATGCATTTCCATAATTTCAACATCTGGAAAGTATTTCGACGCCATTTGTGAAAATTTCATCATTAAAATGGCTCCAATCGCGAAATTAGGAGCAACGATACAGCCTAGTCCTTTTGCTTCTGCTAAGCTTTTCAGCTCTATTAATTCTTCTTGGGAAAATCCAGTTGTACCGACAACAGGTCTAACACCATAGGTTAAAGCCGTTTTTGTATGTAAATAGCCAGTTTCAGGTGTCGTTAAATCAATGAGCACATCAGCTTGCTCATTTTGCAAGCATTCTTCTATATCTGTGTATACCATTACCTGGGATTTTGATGTTTCTAAAATATCCGCTAACTTCATTCCATTATGTTTATGATCGATTACTGCTACTAATTGGAAGTTTTCTGTATCTTCTACAAGTTTGACTGCTTCTCTTCCCATTCTTCCCCGTGGTCCTGCCACGACAATCTTAATTACATCAGTCATTGTATTTCCCCCTCTTTTTTTGTCCATCTATCTTTATCTCTTGTATTAAACTTATTCATCACTCGATCGTGAGCGGTTTGCAAATCAATCTCTAACGAATTAGCCATGCATATCAAAACAAATAATACATCTCCTAATTCTTCCTCTACTGTTTTTTCTTCTTCCGAAGACTTCTTTGGCTTTTCACCATAATAATGATTAATCTCGCGGGCTAGTTCACCTAACTCTTCCGTTAATCGAGCTGTTAAAGCTAGTGGACTAAAATATCCTTCTTTAAATTGGCTGATATAATCATCTACCTCTTTTTGTAGCTCTTGTATTGTCTTTTGATTATGCATATGAATCAACCTTTCCAACATGATCACTATTTAAGCCTGAGCGCTTCTATTTATGCTTATGGAAGCAGACAAAGGGTATGGATTAAGTAAAACAATTTAGGATGCTTCACTTTATATTATCGAATTCTTTTTTTATATACAAATATTACCGCTTGCGTAAGGTTATATGTGATCCTGTTTGCTATACTAAGGGCAGAGTGGTTATAATAAACTGTTTTACATACTATAAGCATATAGACTTCAATTTGATGTTTGGAGGCAAAAATCGTGTTTGGAGTAAAATTTAAAAACGTGCTGTTTATTTTGGTCGGTGCAGCCATCTTCTCATTTGGACTTGTTCATTTCAATATGCAAAATAATTTAGCGGAGGGGGGATTTACTGGAATCACTCTTTTGCTGTATTTTGTCTTTGGTATCGATCCATCTATCTCCAACCTTGTATTGAATATTCCAATATTCCTTATTGGGTGGAAGCTACTTGGACCGAGAACATTCATTTATACGGTTCTTGGTACAGTTGCTGTTTCTGTTTTTTTATTTATTTTTCAAAGATTCCATTTTGCTATTCCTTTAAACAATGATATGTTTTTAGCTGCTTTATTTGCTGGTGTTTTTATTGGGATTGGCTTAGGGATAATCTTTCGATACGGTGGAACGACCGGTGGTGTCGATATTATCGCTCGACTATTTCTGAAATATAAAGGTTATAGTATGGGAAAAACCATGTTCATGTTTGATGCGATTGTGATTACCGTATCGTTATTAACGTATTTAAATCATATTCAAGCAATGTATACCCTTGTAGCCGTTTTTGTAGCAGCAAAAGTAATTGATTTTATTCAAGAAGGTTCCTATGCGGCAAAAGGTGTATTCATAATATCTGAGAATCAACATGATAAAATTGCCAGTGAGATTTTAATACGAATGGGACGTGGGGTAACCGTTCTAAAAGGATACGGATCATTTACAAAGCATGAGAAAGAAATTCTCTATTGTGTTGTTGCCCGTAACGAAATCGTCCATTTGAAAAAGATCGTCAATGCTGTTGACCCCATCGCTTTTGTTTCTGTCACAACAGTTCATGATGTGATGGGAGAAGGCTTTACTTTGGATGAGAATAAAAGGCCGCTCGATGTATAACCCGCAAAATCTGATAAGAGCATCCTTCTTAACCCCCTAGACACGGAAAAAACCTATCCCGCTATGGGAAGGTTTTTTCAAATTTATTAATCAAACACAATCGTTTTATTACCTGTTACAATCACACGGTCCTGCAAATGCCATTTTACCGCACGGGCTAGTACACTTCTTTCGATATTTTTTCCGATTTTCTTTAATTCTTGTACTTGATCACGGTGATTAACTCGTTCTACTCCCTGTTCAATTATCGGGCCCTCATCTAGATCATTTGTTACATAATGCGAAGTTGCACCGATTAATTTAACTCCACGGGCAAAAGCTCTTTCATACGGTCTCGCACCAATAAATGCAGGTAAAAAGGAATGATGGATATTAATGATTTGTTTTGGATAATGGGAAACAAAATTGGGAGTTAAAATTTGCATATATCTTGCTAAGATAATTAACTCTATTCCATGCTCCTCTAAAATCTTTAACTGTTTTTCTTCAACTTCATTTCGAATTTCCTTATTTGCCGGAATATAGTAAAAAGGAATCCCAAGTGACTCGGCCAATTCTCGTGAATCCTCATAATTACTAATGATACAGGAGATCTCCATCATTAAATCGCCGTTTTGCCATTCCCACAATAACTCCCTTAAGCAATGTGGTTCCTTCGATACAAAAATGGCGGTCTTTTTGAGAGAACTTACATAACGAAATTCATATTTCATATTAAAACGAGAACCAATCTCAGCAAACTCTGCTTCTATCCTTGCTTTTTTCTCTGTTAATCCTGGGCAAGCAAATTCCATGCGGATAAAAAAGGTTCCCCCTACAGGATCTTCGGAATATTGGCTAGATTCAAGAATGTTTGCACCATGGTTTTGTAAGAATGTTGAAACAGCTGCAACAATCCCTGGCTGGTCTGGACACTTAATAAGTAGTCTTGCCCGATCTAAATTATTTTGACGATATTCTTCTAATGTTTTTCGATAGTCTTTTAGCATTTAGTACCCCTCTAACTGTAATCTTATTTAAAGTATTTTAACAAAAAACACAAAAAGCGCAAGACACCAGTATCTATATTTATTAGATCACAAGAACAAAAGCGCAAGCGCCCGTTTAGCGACGTACAAACTTTTTAGGGGCCTGACGAGATAAAGGAAACACGATGAACCCGAAGGGTGAATCGATGTTGACTTATCGTAGGAAGGCACCGAAAGTTTGCTAGTCGCTGGGCGCTGGAGCTGGATGTCAAACCGCAACGTAAACAGTTATCCACAAGTCGAGAATTTTATAATTTCCTGGACCAAGAAAAAACCCGGAATCTCCGGGTTAAATAGAATAACTAGTCTCTAGAACTACTTGTATAAATGAGGATCATCCGCAATAGTTCAAGGACTGCAACAGCCGTCGCAGCTACATAAGTCATAGCAGCAGCACTTAGAACCTTCCTTGCATCGCGTTCCTCCTCATTACTAATTAGCCCTAGAGTCACAATTTGGTTCATTGCTCTTGAAGAGGCATTGAATTCAACAGGCAAAGTCACAATTTGGAATAAGACTCCTACTGCCATCAGAATGATCCCTACAAGCATTAACTTAGAAAGCGCGGTAAAGAATAAACCGATTAGAATGAATACCCATGCCATGTTGGAGCTAATATTTACCAGCGGTACCAAAGCATGTCGGAAGCGTAATGCCGCATAGCCCTCTTTATCTTGGATAGCATGTCCAACTTCATGAGCGGCGATGGCAGCACCAGCAACAGAATGCTTACGGTAGTTTTCTGAAGAAAGATGAACGGTTTTTGTCATCGGATTATAATGATCACTTAAAACACCTTTTGTTTCTACAACAGCTACGTTTGAAAGTCCATTGGCATCCAGAATCCTTCTAGCTACTTCTCCTCCACTCATCCCTGCAGATGTTGGAACTTTTGAAAAGCGAGAATAGGTACTCTTCACTCTCATTTGCGCCCAAATCGGTATTAACATAATAATAACCAAATAAATTAGATACGGTCCTAATCCCATTTATATCCTCCATATCAAGTTGAGATTATCTCTATTTTATTCTAAAGGACAAGAATGGTCAATCATTTAGATCTTACGTTTTTTTGAACTTTTCTTGAACTTTTTTTCTCCTCTATATTGTCTCCAACTTACATAAGATAAAGTCGTGACAATAATTCCCCCTGTCATCATGATGACCCACCAAATCGAGGGATCTGTATCATCTTTTTGAGCTCCAGAAAAAAGGCTTTTAAGTTCTTTTTCAATTTGGTCTAATTCTTTTAACCAGGTCTGTTCTGCAAAGGAAGAACGATATCGATCGATGTAGGTGATTTTAGAATCTACTTTTTGGACTTTCTCAACAGACAGATCAATTTTCAAACTCGGCTGGATCATAGCGTATTTCGTCAGAAAATCATTTAATTCTTCGTTATATAAAACTGTATCCCCTTCCAAGGCGGCATTCTTTACATTTTGAAAAGAATCCATAATGGTATCTTCCATACCAAACCATAATGGTTGATATTGAGAGGTGATCGCATCTGTTGCCAGGCGAAATGCTGTTACCTGTTTGACTCTATCTTCATGACTTAAAGTAACGCTCGTTAATGCTTTTAATGCCTCATGATGAACAGCCGTGACTACACGTAATTCATCCATGGTTAATTTGTTCGATGAAGGACCTTGCTTCGCAAAAACCTCTCCAAATTGCTCTAATAGATTCTTCGCTTCCTCGAATCGGCCAAATTTTGTTAATTGTAATGCCTCATCGGCTAAATGATTCAGTTCTGTCATTGTCGATTGCGGTTTCGCCATTACGGAGTGGCTAAAAAAGATTGTGCAAACGAACAGAAGGATAATAACTCTAAATTTCATACCTTGTCCCTCCTCATACTACTGTTAACTGTATGATAAAAAGGACAAGAATAGACCTTTATAGGAATGAAATTTAATAAATAGTAAGCGTTCGATTTTGTTGATATCGACGAGCATAGTAACATGCGATGGCGATGGTAAGAATACTTAACCAGAACGTAAAATAACCAATATGGCTAATATATCCCTCTAACCCAGGATAGTTTGGGTACTGCATGTACACATAATCAATCACATCATTATGCAAGGTCCAAATGGCAGCAATGGCTATATGCCACCATTTCATTTTATAAAACACTCCGTACAGTAATCCTTGAACAGCCATCGCCCCATGTGAAATAATCAGCATATACCCTTCCCAGGGAAGATTCCCTGTAACTTTTAAGGTTAAAATATTCATAACTACAGCCCAAACTCCATATTTAACAAGGGTAATTAAGGCAAGTGCTTCAAAGAATGGCCAATTTCTTTTTAAAAGAAAGGCAAATAAAACAAAAACAAAGAATAGACTTGCAGTTGGACTATCTGGAACAAATGGAATAAAAATAGTAGGCGTTTCAGACAATTGATATCCATACCAAATATAGCCATAAATTGTTCCCAGAATATTAATAATCAATAACATCCATAAAAATAAGCGGTTTCTTAAAATAAGATATAAAAAGCTCACTAGCGATATTCCTCCGAATGTTTAGTGTAACAGAAAGAAAGCCGGCTACCTAGCCGGCTTTAACGAATTACTTATTCTTCTTCACTTTTCAAGTTTGCAATAAAGTCAGCAAGCTTATCGAGATCCTCGTCTGAACCATCGAATTGGTCAGCAGGCATGGTGCCAATTCCGTTATGAGCAATGTCTTTCACTTCATCAACTGAATGACCCGTATCTACTAGTGCTGGTGCAGCAGGACCACCCTCTAGATTTTCCCCATGACAATTTATACAACTTTGGTCTGCATATACTTTATATCCTTCTGCTTCTTTGTCAATTTCAACATCTACTTTTTCTTCGATTGCTCCTTGAGCTTTTGCTGCTGCCCAGTCATGGTTTGCAGCTGCTTCCCAAGTAAGATAGAAAACTGCCGCAAAAGCTAGTAGCATAAAGCCAGTTGCAAAAGGTCTTTTAGATGGACGGCGTTCCGGACCACGATCAATAAATGGAGCAAGAATAAGTGCGCCAAAAGCAAGTCCTGGAATGACTAATATACCTAAAATATTATAAGGTCCTGAAGTATAAGTATATTTGATTAGCTGATACAAAAACATGAAATACCAATCAGGTACAGGGATATATCCCGTATCTGTGGGATCAGCAATTCTTTCTAGTGGACTTGGATGAGCCACAGTTAAACATAAAAATCCAATCAAGAAAACGGCCCCGACTAGCCACTCTTTCAAAAGAAAGTCCGGCCAGAAAGCTTCCGTTTTTCCCGGATATTCGGAATAGTCTTTTGGTAAATTCGACTTTCGTGTTGCCGAAATACGGGAATCACCAACAAATTTCATTCCTTTTCCACGATGCATTCTGTCCCCTCCTTTATGTGCATTTGGTAATATTTTTTACAATGGTCCAGAAATACCTTGTCTCCGGATCATAATAAAGTGAGCTGCCATTAAGGCGATAAGTGCAGCTGGTAGGAAAAATACATGGATTGCAAAGAAACGTGTTAAAGTTTGCGCCCCAACAATGGTAGGGTCTCCAGCAATTAACGTTTTCAAATGCATTCCCACAAGTGGAACAGATTCAACAATATCTAGCGTTACTTTTGTCGCAAACAATGCCTTCATATCCCAAGGAAGCAAGTAACCTGTTAAGCCAAGGGCAAGCATAACGAAAAAGATAAGCACACCAACTACCCAGTTAAGCTCACGTGGTTTTTTGTAAGCTCCTTGGAAGAATACGCGCAATGTATGTAAGAACATCATGACAATAACCAAACTAGCACCCCAATGGTGCATACCACGAACAATTTGTCCGAAAGCAACTTGATTTTGCAAATAAAATACGGATTCCCAAGCGTTTTTAATATCAGGTACATAATACATAGTTAAAAACATACCTGAAAGAATTTGTATAACGGTTATGAAAAATGTCAATCCGCCAAAACAGTAAACAAAAGCAGAAAAGTGGTGAGCCGGGTTTACATGCTCTGGCACTTCATGATCTGCGATGTCTCTCCATATCGGCGTAATATCCATACGCTCGTCAATCCAGTCGTACATTTTATTCAGCAAGATATTAGCCTCCTTTACTATTTTTTGACGAATGGATTTTCAATAGGTGTTCCCAGCATCAAAAAGCCATCTTTTTCTTGTGTTGGATAAGCATCCAATGGTCCTCTCGGTGGAGTCCCTGGAACGTTCTTTCCATTCTTTTCATAGAGGCCACCATGGCAAGGGCAATAGAACATATCGGGATGTTTATCGCTCCCTTTCCAGTTAACCGTACAGCCTAAGTGTTTACAAATTGGTGAAAGCGCAACAATCTCGCCGCTATCATCCTTGTAAACCCACGCCGAATTCGTAACTTTTGATTCATACCAAGCATCAACTTGATCATATTCAAAATCGACACGGACTGGTTCAGCCGTTATATCGGCAATTTTCTTATCCGTCATTTTGAAATCACCAGATGCTTTCACTTGCAAAACTGGATCAATGGCAAAACGAAGCATCGGCATTAACATTCCGGCTGCCATGAAGCCACCAACTCCGGTAAGCGTATAGCTTAAAAATTGACGTCTTGTTACAGGATTCTTGCTCATCCTTATCCCCCCTCTGTCAGTAAGGTAAGTCCAACGGACAATTCATGCACATTATTCAAACTAGGACATCATTATGATATATCAATAAACGCGAGAGGTCAATCATATAGAAAGGCAAACATTGTCAACAATGTGGCAAATTCGTCACATTTTAAAAAAGGATAAGAAATTATAAATTTGAGCTAATGCTGGATCCAGCTCCAGCGCCTAGCGACTAGCAAATTTACGTCTTCTTCCTACGATAAGTCAACATCGGTTCGTCCTTCGTCCTCACCGTGTTTCCTTTATCTCGTCAGAAGCCTTTAAATTTGTACGTCGCTGAACAGGCGCTTGCGCTTTTCTTATTATCCCCAATTTTTAATCATTTTAGGAATCAAAGTTTTTAATTGATCTTCCATTGCTGCATGTTTATATTTTTCTTCCATATGTTCAAGAGGAATGCTAGGGACATAAAAAAAAGATCCCAATTTTTCTTCTCCAAGAGAGCTCCAACGTTTATCTGCTGTTAAAAAGAAAACGTGAGCGAAACCGCCTTCCTTTGCACGAGTTCTCCAACTGGATAATAAATCCCACTCAGCCTCTGGCTCGCGAAGATATGTAAACGCCGGGAATAAAACCAATCTTCCTTTAAACTGCCTTTCAAGATGCATAGAAAGTAATTGAATAAACTCACCTTGCTCTGCTGCTCGCTTCATATTCGATTCAAACTCTACGGGCAATACAGGAATAAGAGCCGTATCCACATACTCTTTTTCGCGAATAAAAAGTTCAATATCTTTCACATTCCACTTCAAAAAATAACCCTCTTTTCTAATATGTTCTTGTTTGTATCTTATCATTCATATTAATTGCTTGTACAGGATTAGGCATGATGTTCTAATCCATAATTACATGAACAACTAAAAACCTTCCCTTAAGGAGAAGGTTTAGAATTCTGCAAGTTATTTAACTGTAGAACAAGCTGTTCAAATTTGACCTTATCTCGTTGATCTAAGGCAGCATCAATTTCTTTTTGTAATTTTTCTTTTTGGTGCAACAGGATACTTTGAGTCAAAAAGTCCTCCGCATACTTTTTATCCTTCTCCGATAGCAACACTTTTGTTTGTATATATGGATTTTCTTCCAACACAGCAGCATATTGATAAGATAAATGAGCTGCCCTAAAATTAATCTGAATATAAATTTCTTCATCACGATTTAATCTAATATCATGAAAGGATTTTTCCGCATCCGTCGTCATAATGTTTTCTTTATAGAAACGAAAAGGCACTTCTCTTGAACAATGCGTAGACATGACGAGCCCCCTAGGGCAAAATTGTGCATCTTCAACGAAATGAACTTTTTGCAGAAGTTGCTCATGACTCATTAGATAATTTAGAATCCAAACGGACTCCCTTCTTTTTAATTGATAACGATTTAGAAACCAGCGGATAAATTCCTTCTTCTCGTTGACAGATACAGGGGTTTCCATTTAATATCCCTCCTCTGCGATTCAGACTATTCTTCATTCAGTCTTTCCAAAATAGAAATCCATTCCTCATTTGTTGGTTCTTTCTTTGCTAATCGCTTAAATACACTAACTGCTTCGGATTTTCTTCCTTCCTCTAACAAAAAGTACCCATAATCTTTTAAGAAGTCCTGATTATTTTTAAAATCATTATATGCAAGTTCATACTGTTTTAATGCTTCTTTATATTTTTCCGTCGCTTGAAAGCTTATAGCCGAATCCCAATGGAATTGTGGTTCGACACCACCTCCTTGAATAAACAGTTCTGATATTTCCAGAACATCCTCATATCTTTCTTGGTGGAGTAGGAGTTTATTTAAAGTTGTAGCAGCTTCAATAAATTCAGGGTCTAATGCAAGGGCATTTCTAAAATAGTTCTCAGCTTTAAGCTCATCCCCAACTTTTAATGAGAGTTTTCCAGCATAAAAAATAAGATCTTTGTTAAATTCATCTAGTTCAATACCCGCTTGCACAGCCTCTAGTGCTTCATCTAGTTGCTCCTCGTGTTCGAAACTTTTGGCTAAGTAAAGATAAAGAGAATGATAATCGGGGTCCAGTTCCCTTAGCTGTTTAAATGCTTTAATGGCCAATAGATATTGTCCCGCTTGAAAAGATGTAAGCCCGTAGCCGAAAAGTGTGTTTGCCTCTATTTTTCGATCCAATGCTTTTTGATAAAATGGTAAAGCTTCCTCAAATGCTCCTCCCGCACTTAAAGCTTCTGCCATGCGAGAGTGAACATTCATACCCGCAAATTCGAGCTCTCCCTTTTCCAAAAGGAGGGTATAATATCTAGAGGCTTCTAGGAAGCGACCTTGAGTCATATACAACTCCCCCAAAGCAAAATCAACGACAGATTCATGGGGCAAAAGTTCTTTTGCAAGCAAAAGTTTATGTTCACTTACCTCATATAACCCCTGCATTTGGTATAAATCAGCTTCGATTAAAAGTGCAGCACCATATTCAGGGTCATCTGATGTTATCGTCTCTAAATATGCATAAGCCTGTTCATCGTCATTCATTTCAATGCTTAATTCTGCTAAGCGTAGTTTGAGTTCACTTTCATCTGGATAGGCTGTTAATAAACTTTCATACAATTCCTTGGATTCAGATAAGTATCCAAACCTTGCCAATTCCTCAGCTGATAATAATTTTTCCTCATCTGTTCCTTTTGAAATAACTAGTTCTAATTGTTTTTCAGCTTCTACAATATTTTCTTCTTGTAAGTATTGAATCATTCGCTCTGCTGCATTCACTATAAAATTCCTTTCTAATCAGTACTTATTCAAAAAGTCCAGTTTGATGAATCGCAATTTCCTTACCAAAACCAGGACGAAAGATTGGATTTTGGTTCATAATCACAAACTCACCATTGTTAACAGAGATATGAGGAATGATTTTGTTATCATTCCAGGCTGAATCATGTTCTTGTTTTTCTTGTTTTAAAATAAGGTTATAATTAATTTCGCCACCCGCTTTCAAAACTCCTTTTTTCGGATACAAACCGATTTTCTTAAGAATGTCGAGGTTTAAAGGCTTGTTTATAGGTAGGGGTTTTGGCAGATGATTGATCTTTTCATTCCGAAGAATGTCACACCACTTTTTTAATAAATATCTTTGTTGTAAAGGTTTCACCACACTAGAAACATCAGGAATGAGTAGTGGTTTATTAGGATAAGCAGCTTCCCGTATCCATCCCCAGGGAATTCCCTCTAATTCTTGAGCATTATCCAATTCTATAAATAGTGCAGGGATCGTCTCTCTATTACACATTTGAATAATTTTTTGGGTCAATATATTCGCCTTTAATTTGACACCTAATACATAATCAATCGGACTATTCAAGAGTTCTAATCGCTTTTTCTCTAGCTTTTCTATAAATTGATGCTGATACTGGATTGCAAAATCAGTCAATATACAGCCACAGCCTTTTAACAAATATTCTCGTGAAAAATACGTTTTAAATGTTTCGAAGGAAAAACTAGGAATGTTTGGAGAATAAAAAACAAATGAAGGCGTAAGAAAAAAAGCTTGTACATTTAATTTCATCACATTAAATTTTGGTGGTGAGTAACCAATATAGCGTATTTCATTTTTTTGAACAAGTAGAGAGATTTTTTTAATTTGGTTATCAACTAAGAAAGTCACATCTTCCATAAAATAGTGCATTGATTCCTTCCTTTCTGTGAAGAGTGGATTCACAAAAAAGCTACTTATCACAAACTATGCTTGATTGGAAGGAATCATGCGAAAACTTCAATTACCTTTTTTTGAACACTTTCTTTTATGATTTTCTTTGTAATTGTGTTGTTAAAATGAATTTCTCATAGATTTTTTTTAATTGATCTTCCGCTATTTCTTTTATAACTGGTTGGCCAATCTTTTCTAGCAATATAAATCTTGGTTTGTTGGCAAATGATTTTTTATCTCTTTTCATGGAAGTGATTGCTTTATCAAAATCGAATTGGTTCGAAATTTCCAATTGATACCCTAACGTTCCTAGCCATTGTTCAAAACGATGTATATCTACAGCAAGACCCGTTTCAGATTCACTGAGATATAAGGCATATACCAACCCTGTCATAATCGCCTCACCATGTGTCACCGTTCCATAACCAGCATTAGCTTCAATTGCATGACCTAATGTATGTCCAAAATTCAAAACAGCACGAAGCCCATTTTCTCGCTCGTCCTGATGGACAACATTTGCCTTTATCTCGATTCCTCGCTTTAATATATAGCCTAAATCTTGCTTGCTAATTTTTGTTAAGTCCGTAATAGAATTCATTAAAAAATCAAGAAGTTCTTTGTCAGCTATGAAAGCATGCTTGACCACTTCAGCAAAGCCCGAACGAATTTCTGATAATGGAAGTGTATCTAGAAAATCGGTGAAGTAATAAACACCTTCAGGCTGATGAAAAGCTCCGACCATATTTTTACCGAGAGGGTGATTAATTCCTGTTTTTCCACCGACAGCACTATCATGCGCTAATATTGTTGTCGGAACTTGTATGAAACGAATCCCTCTCATAAAAGTTGCTGCAACAAAACCCGCTAAATCCCCAACAGCTCCTCCGCCAAAAGCAATGATACAAGATTTTCGATCAAGACCATTGTCCAACGCAAATGTAAGGGCCTCCTCGTAAACAGAGAACTGTTTTGCTTTTTCACCGACAGGCACCTTATAGACACAATATTCAACCACTCCGGATAAATAAGATTTCAATTCGCCCAAATGTAAACGACCCACCGTGAAATCTGTCATAATAAGAATCTTTGTATAATCTGCCTTTTCTAAATGATCCGTAAGTGTTTGGAGGGCCTTTTCACCAATAAAAACAGGATACGTCTTTGATGTGGTTTGAATATGGATCAACATATTTCTCTCCTCCTTTATTAATCTTCTTTTTCAAAATCATTTTTTCTATATTTACAAACAATAACCCATGTATAGCGGAGAGTTTACACTTTCTTGTAAAAAAATGTATCCTCCACCTCTAATCCATATTGCCCTGGATTAAAGATTTGTTCTGTACTACCGACAAAAAGCACTCCACCTGGAGCAAGTGCTTGCGAGAATTTCTGATATAAGATATCTTTTGCTTCCTCTGTAAAGTAAATAAGAACATTTCGACAAATGATCAGATGATAGCCAGAACCAAAAGGATCGGACAAAAGATTCATCTTCTTAAATTGAACTGTTTTCTTTATATCATTGCTGATCTTATAAACAGACCCATCTTTGACAAAATGCTTCTTTTTATCTTCAGTTGGCATTTCAGCAAGAGAACGTTCTGCATAAATTCCATGTCTCGCTCTTTCAAGTGCTCCTTCATCTATGTCTGTCGCAAGGATAGAAATCTGAGGCATTGACATAAACCGAGATAAAATCATAGAGATTGTATAGGGTTCCTCACCAGTTGAAGATGCTGAACTCCAAATTTTCAATGAGCGATTTTCCTCTAGCAAACGGGGCAATATTTTATTTTCTAATGCTTCCCATCTACTTCTATTCCGATAGAACTCCGTGACATTGATTGTCATCCTATCCAAAAATTCTTGTAAAAGTTCTTGATCTCGGTCTAAATTTTTAAAGAACTCCTGAAAAGATTGAAACCCCTTCTTTTGAAAAAGGGAGGTAAGCCTTCTCTTCATTTGTGCTTCCTTATACAAAGACAAGTCAATTCCCGTCTTCAATTTCATTAATCTAACAAAATTCTCATAATCTTGATTCAAGTTTTTCCCCTCGTCTATCTATGTATAATCAGATTAAAAAGCCCCCTGTAATGAAACAGGCGGCATTAGATTAATAAATCCAATTATTTATTAGCTTTGAATATTCTACAAGCTCTTCTTCTTGGAAGAAAAGTTTTATTTCTCTTTCGGCGCTTTGCACAGAATCAGAGCCGTGAATAATATTTTTCCCAACAATTAAACCGTAATCTCCACGGATTGTACCTGGTGCCGCTTCTTGGGGATTGGTCGTCCCCATCATTTGTCTTGCCGTTGCAATGACATGCTCTCCTTGCCAGACCATCGCAAACACCGGCCCAGAGGTAATAAATTGAACGAGGTCCGAAAAAAAAGGACGTTCTTTATGTTCCTCATAGTGTTTTTCTGCTAGTTCTTCAGAAATCGACATTAGTTTTGCACCAACTAATTGAAAGCCCTTTGATTCAAAGCGCGATACAATATCTCCAATCAAGCCTCTTTGAACACCATCAGGTTTTACCATTAAAAATGTTTTTTCCATAATTTATCCCCCCGCAAAAAATCGATTACAATTGACAAAACTTATCAAAATAATATCATTCTTTCCTATTATTGGCAATCCTATCAAAATTTTCTCTTGCCGATATATTTTGCAATGTCTTGTAACATTTTTTTGGCGGAGTTTGCGGGAAGATCACGAAGTAAAACCAATGCTTTGTTCAAATATTTTTGACTTAAATCATATGATTTATCGATTGCATCGGAATTATTGATTTGGCTAATAATTTGTTTCATTTCCTTTTTATCAATATTTTCACTGACCTTTAAAATTCGCTCTCGAAGCTGCTTATCTTCCATCGCATATAGGACAGGTAAAGTAATATTCCCCTGTCTTAAATCTTCTCCGGCAGGTTTGCCAAGGGTTTCTTCTGTAGCCGTAAAGTCAAGGATATCGTCAATGATCTGGTAAGACATTCCAATACAGTAGCCAAACCGATAAAGGGTTCTATACGTTTTTTCATCTGCACCCGCTGATATAGCACCAAGCTCACAACTCACAGCGATTAATAAAGCTGTTTTCCGCTTTATCCGTCGTAAATAATCCCGAATATTTTGATCAAATCGATATTTATCTTTAATTTGTTCAATTTCTCCTTTACACACTTCAACAATTGCTTTTGCTAAAATACGATGTGCAATCGGCTCTTCAATATTCGTCATATAATCGAGTGATCTTGCTAACATATAGTCACCGGTGTACATTGCAACCCTGTCATTCCAAGTATAGCTAATCGTCGGGCGACCTCTTCTTATATCCGCTTCATCAATCACATCATCATGAACTAAAGAAGCCATATGTATCAGTTCTAACGCAATGGCTATATTTTTAACAGTATGTATCTCATAGGTCCCGAATTTAGCACATAGGAGAACAAAGATCGGGCGAATTCGTTTCCCCCCAGCTTTTAATAATTGAATAGACGCCTCCTGCAGTAAATCAATATCGGAATGAATCGACTGTTCCAATTCATTTTCAATCAATTCTAAATCTGCTTTTAAGGGAGAATTTATTAAATTAAGTTTCATTTCATTTCCACCTGGGTCATTATTTCTTTTTTATTCCGATATGGGCCGCCGCTACTCCGCCGGTAAAGGATTTGTATATTACATCCACGAATCCTACTCTCCAAAACAATTGTGCCAATTGATTCATTCCCGGAAAATCTCGTGCCGATTCTTGTAGCCAAGAATATTCTTTAAAGCTTTTCGCCAAGAATTTGCCCATCAGCGGCATCAAGAAGCGAAAATAAAAATAATAGGCTTGCCGGTACACCGGGAGATTCGGTTGAGATGTTTCAAGGCATACGGCCATCCCACCTGGCTTTAAAACTCGTTCCATCTCTTTTAGCACTTGCACATAATCAGGTACATTTCTTAACCCAAAACCAATTGTCACATAATCAAACTGATTATCTTCAAAAGGGAGTTCCATTGCATTTCCCTGAATAAGTTCAATATTTGCTAATTGCTCGGCCTTTATTTTTTCCTGCGCTACTTGCAACATATTATGACTAAAATCAAGTCCGAATACTTTCCCTTCAGTCCCTGTTGCTTTTCCAAGAGCGATGGTCCAGTCCCCTGTACCGCAGCATAAGTCCAAACAAGCTTGTCCAGGCTGGACATTCATTTTTTTCATGGTTTCCCTACGCCATTTTTTATGCTGTTGGAAACTTATAACAGAATTCATTTTGTCATAATTTTGATAAATATTTTCAAAAACACTATGAACATGCTCTTCTTTTGGTTGTACCATTATCTTTCCTCCACCCGCGGGCTTGAGAGATCTATGTAATGACTATTCATCTGATTCAATCGTGTTTCCACAATTGAAGGTAAGTTAGGTAAGGATATCATCATATCTTCAAGCTTCTTTTTTGATTCTGTAGCATACTTAAAACAGAGACTTTCAAGCTCAGTTATTGTCGGAACATGAGGCAGGAAGCAATTTTCTAGGCTTTTGAAAAAGAGATTTTTTTTGCCCAGCTTCATCATTTTGATTTCGTTTAACAATTTTTTTAAGAATAGAAATTCCTCGATTAATTCATTATAAAGACATGATTGATTAAAATGACCACTAAACTTCGTAAGAAGGATGGATTCTACTTGTTTTATGCTGTTCATAAATAGATGACTGTTTCCCTCACCCATCTGAAAAATATTTATTTTTTGTTCATTGATAATCTTAATCGCATCTGCTAAGTCTTTGATTAACTCTATATTTTGGTATCCTGCTAATAGACTATAGTAAAGGCCACTATAGTAGTCACCGGCCAATACCTTTAATTGCTTTTCTTTGACAGATGTCAGCTCGCGTTCTGTTACCTTCTCATGCATATCAATTGCATAATGAGCAAGCATGGCGGCAGAAATATATGTATCCATTTCCTCTGTTGAAATATCTGCATTTCGCAAAGAATAGGCCAAAAAAAGGATTCGATCTTCATCAATCACCGACGGTTTTACGTATTGACTGAAATAAGGATGAAAACTCTTTTTTTCAACCCTTTTCTTTAAGTTATGAATTTGTTGCTCATAATCAAAAACCGCCATAAATTAAGCCTCATTTCTATCACATTAATCAATATGTTCCTTTGTGCACAAATTTTATTATAACATAATGGTATGGTGTATGGCGATTGTCTATAAAGAAGCTACTTAGATCTTTCACTATTTATTTCACCGAAAGCCGTTAAAATCTTGGCTTCTCCTCTAACCTTTATAGCAGAAGTATGTTCAGTAAATTGAGCGATCATTACTTCCCCTTGATCTAGTTTTTCAGCATGATGGAATTTTGTATCCGAACCTCTTGTTAATCCAATCACATTCACACCGTCTTCTAACGATTTAATAATAATAAAATCCGATTGTTCCTTCAATCATTACACCCCTTAGTTTTTTACTTATCAAGAGCCCATCGTAAAATCATCTTCATAAAATATCAGTTATTTTACTGTACATAGTAACACAAATGATTTGCACATAAAAAGGAACTGCCTAAATAGGACAGTTCCCTCCTACATTCTTTCTCAAGAATGTATGTAAAAAATATTATTTGACAGCATCTTTTAATGCTTTACCTGGTTTGAAAGCTGGTACCTTGCTAGCTGCAATTTCAATTTCTTCACCGGTTTGTGGGTTTCTTCCTTTACGAGCCGCACGTTCGCGCACTTCAAAGTTTCCGAAACCAATCAATGCTACCTTATCGCCATTAGCCAATGTATCTTGAATAGATTGGAATACGGCATCAACCGCTTTAGTTGCATCCTTTTTGGAAAGCTCAGCTGCTTCAGCAACAGAATTGATAAGTTCAGTTTTGTTCATGCCATTCACCTCCTCCTAAGAAATAGAGAAAACAAGTTCCTCAACTACTATTACATTTGTAAACAATTTTATGAATTTCTAAACATTAAAAGGTAGAAATCCTATCAAAACTGCTGATAATCGGGGTTCATCAACAATTCTGTTTAAAAGATTAACATATAAAATATCGGTTAGCAAGAATTAATGCGACGAAAAATGGAAAAGATGCCGAATTTCGTCAAATTCGGCATCTTTTTAAGAAAAACACAAGCGCCTGGCGGCGAGACATGCATATTTCATTTACTTTACAAGCTTCTCTTTTTCCTTACAAAATAATGGCAATTAAGCCGCCTGATCCCTCATTAATAATCCTTTCTAGCGTCTCTTTTAGCTTGTATCGAGCATTTTCTGGCATCATGGCAATTTTCCCTTGAATACCTTCTCTTACAAGTGAGCTTAAGCTTCTGCCAAAGATATCTGAATTCCAAATCGATAATGGGTCATCTTCAAAGTCTTGCATTAAATAGCGGACAAGTTCTTCACTTTGTTTCTCTGTACCGATAATTGGCGAGAACTCAGACTCCACATCCACCTTAATCATATGAATAGAAGGAGCCACCGCTTTTAATCTAACACCAAATCTTGACCCTTGTCTAATGATCTCAGGTTCATCCAGACTCATATCGGCTAAGGACGGTGCGGCAATACCATACCCCGTCTGTTTCACCATGATGAGAGCGTCCGAGATTTGGTCATATTCCCTCTTTGCATCCGCGAAGTCTTGCATTAATTCTAACAAATGGTCTTTCCCTCTTACCTCGACTCCGACTATTTCCTTTAACACATCATCATAAAGTTCATCTGGAGCAAATAAATCAATCTCTGCAATCCCCTGCCCCATATCTACTCCTGCCAATCCAGCATTATTGATATAATCATATTCATAGAATTGCTGGACAACACGATCAACATCACGCAACCGTTTGATGTCTTTCACCGTTTCTTTTACAGCCTCTTGATAGTTAGATCTTAACCAATGATCTTCTTTTAAAACCATTACCCAGCTTGGCAAATTCACATTGACTTCAAGTACTGGGAATTCATAGAGTGCTTCCCGAAGAACACTCATCACATCTTCTTCTCTCATCCCTTCAACAGACATAGCAAGCACAGGTATATCATATTTATCTTCTAATTCCTTTCTCAGTGCCTCTGTTTCAGCATGATGCGGACGGGAAGAATTGATGACCATTATAAATGGCTTCCCAACTTCTTTAAGCTCATCTATCACGCGTTCTTCCGCTTCAATATAATCACTACGTGGAATCTCACCAATCGTGCCATCTGTTGTAATGACAACACCTAAAACTGAATGTTCCTGAATCACTTTTCTTGTTCCAATCTCAGCTGCTTCGTGAAATGAGATCGGGTCTTCATACCACGGTGTATTGATCATTCTCGGGCCATTTTCATCTTCATAGCCCTTTGCACCTGGTACTGTATACCCAACACAATCTACAAGCCTTACATTCACTTCTAGCCCCTCATCCACCTGAACAGTGACTGCCTGATTGGGGACAAATTTCGGTTCAGTCGTCATAATGGTTCTTCCTGCGGCACTTTGTGGAAGTTCATCCTGTGCCCGTGCTCGATCTGCTTCACTTTTAATATTCGGTAGAACAGCCAATTCCATAAACTTCTTAATGAATGTGGACTTACCTGTACGAACAGCTCCTACTACTCCCAAATAGATGTCCCCGCCCGTTCTTTCCGCAATATCTTTAAAAATATCCACCTTTTCCAAGAGGTTCCCTCCTATCATTAAGTTCAAGGGACAAACCATAATAGACGCTCGTCAATATATGTTTATGATGTTGTCCGATTCTCATATGACCATAATTATTGCCAATTAAAAAATCCTTCTTCCACATTATATTTAGTGAAAGAAGGAATATTCCTATTTAGCCATATAAATCGGTTCATTGTTTTCATCCACTGTGTAAGGCAAAGAATAAGCTGGAACAAATGGAGAATCTTTCGTAAGAATATCGATTATATTATCACCATTTTGATAGGATTCATTATCACCTTTTATCGATTGATACAAATCACTTATATAATCAACATATATTTCTCCTTTTCCATCCATAACGAATGATAAGTTGTTATGACTAAAAGGAGAAGTAACATATGGTTCGGTTTTATAGCCTAACTTCGAAAAGTCAATCGAGTAAACGTTATCTGCCAGCGTTTCTTTAAATGGAGGATATTTTTGTGATTGAAGCCTGATTTTTATTTCTCTTATTTTTTCAGCCATTCTTAAATCCACTAACTTTACAGTAGGATCTGTTTCCACATCGGTTAGTACATACTGAAAAATCCCTCCACTCTCAAAAGAATTTCCCGGGGGAGAGGATAGATAACTCGGAACAATTTTCGAAAAATCAATGGGGTATTTTATGTATATAGGTGTATCTTGATCACGAGTTTTAATCGGTAAAATCCCATCTTTTTCATCTTGGTATTGATCCACTGCCTTTTGTACCGACTCAAGTTGGTCTTCGTACGGGATTTTATTTTCTGCTTTTCTCTCATCAGGATACATACAACCCGATAATATTAATATAAGTAATAATGGCATAATAAAACGTAATTGCATCGATGTTCATCCTTTCAACTGCGTACGCCAATCATAAGAATCTAGTGAAATTTAGTAAGTCGGTCCTGACAGGACAATAAATAATGTAATAAAACCTCCGAAAATTAAACAAACCCAACCAACAATACCTGCTATCACTTTCATCCACTTATTTTTTAATTTATAACGAACTAGGTACATAGCAAACATAGCTACTGCGAATAATCCCATGCCTATAATGGAAATCCACATTTTTTGCATTGAAACTGACATCATCTTTCCTCCGTTACTCTTCTTCTCATGGATTGACATTTGTCTAGAAGCCAAATCTTTAGGTCTTTTTCATTATAACATTTTTCGTCAACTAGAAATAAAAACTTAATGACACTTCCATAACTATTTATTTTCACATAAAAATATGAAGCAAGGCTTACCCCCCCCTGCTCCATAACGACAACCCAATACCCATACCAGTAGTTCAAGCATATCGCTTCAGACTTAGTATATGCATCAAAATTAATAACGCATCATCTCTTGCCCATACTTAATGTTGTTCCATTTGCGCACTTAAAATATCCACAAGGTCTTCCATTTCATTTTTCTTTAGTCGCGCCATTAGCCTTTCGACAGCTTCTTTTGCGTCCACGTTATTAAACAGAACATGATATAACATTTCGGTAATTGGCATTTGACAATGATACTTTTGAGCAAGTTGATAAGCCGCTTTTGTTGTTCTTACACCCTCCACGGCCATCCCCATATTTTGGAGTACATCTTCTAAATTTTGCCCCTGTCCGAGCATATTTCCTGCTCTCCAATTTCTTGAATGGACACTTGTGCATGTAACAATTAAATCGCCCACACCTGCCAGACCGGAGAATGTTAGTGGATTTGCCCCAATCTTTGTTCCAAGACGAGAAATTTCAGCCAATCCCCGCGTAATGAGGGCAGCCTTAGCATTATCACCGAAGCCTAGACCATCAGACACTCCTGCTGCAAGCGCAATAATATTCTTTAAGGCGCCCCCGATCTCTACCCCAACTATGTCTGGGTTTGTGTAAACGCGGAAGTTTTGATTCATAAATAGATCACGAACATACTCTGCCGCTTCCATATTTTTAGAAGAAACCGTCACCGTTGTAGGATGTCTTAAACTAACTTCTTCCGCATGACTCGGTCCTGACAAAACCACGATGTCCTTAAGAATTTTATTTGGGACCTCTTCTTCCAACATTTCCGAAATACGTAACAGTGTATCCGGTTCTATTCCTTTACTCACATGAACAAAAATGAGGGGTTTTTGTTGAAATTTAAGAATCGCTCTCATTTGCTCTCTGATTGCCTTTGTAGGGACAGCCACGATAACGGTCCCTACTTCTTCTAGTGCCTCTTCCAGTGAGGTGGAAGCAACAATATTTTCCGGCAAGGAAATTCCCGGAAGATATTTTGAGTTCTCATGTTTTCTATTGATTTCTTTCTTTTGCAAATCATTTCTCGTCCAAAGTGTTACTTCATGCCCATTATCAGCTAATACTAGGGCAAGAGCTGTCCCCCAGCTGCCAGCGCCAATCACCGCAAGTTTTTCTTTTTTATTAGCCAAATTGTTCACCTACTCTATAGTTGTTAAGTCTTATGTTCTCGCTCTAGCAATCATTTTTATAGGAGTTCCTTCAAACCCAAATGCTTCCCGAATCCGATTCTCTAAAAACCTTTCATAAGAAAAGTGCATAAGTTCGGGGTCATTCACAAAAACAACAAAAGTTGGTGGTTTGACTCCAACCTGTGTAGCGTATAAGATTTTTAACCTACGGCCTTTATCTGTTGGTGCCGGATTACGGGCAATCGCATCCATAATAATCTCATTCAAGACACTTGATTGGACACGTAAAGAGTGATTCTCGCTTGCCATTTTAATAACAGGAGGCAGCGTTATAAGCCTCTTCTTCGTTTTAGCCGATACAAAGACAATCGGTGCATAATCAAGAAATTGAAAGTGGGCTCTGATTTGCTCTTCAAAATTCTTCATAGTTTTATCATCTTTTTCAACAACATCCCACTTATTGACAACAATGATGATTCCCCTACCGGCTTCGTGGGCGTAACCAGCAATCTTTTTATCTTGCTCCAAGATTCCTTCTTCCCCATTCAACACAACTAGAACTATATCTGAGCGATCAATCGCTTTTAAAGCCCTGAGAACACTATATTTTTCCGTCTTCTCATAAACTTTTCCTTTCTTCCGCATCCCAGCAGTATCAATAATCGTATATTTCTGACCTTCAAACTCGTAGGCAGAATCCGTCGCATCTCGTGTTGTACCAGCAATATCACTCACAATTACTCGATCTTCACCAAGTAACGCATTCACAATCGACGATTTTCCAACATTTGGACGACCAATTAAGCTAAATTTGATGATATCCTCATCTTCACTTTCTTCCAAATCACTAGGAAAATGCCGAACAACCTCATCTAGCATATCTCCTAACCCGAGTCCATGAGAGCCCGATATTGGGAAGGGTTCGCCGAAACCTAATGAATAAAACTCAAAAACATCTGCTTTCATCTCCGGATTATCTACTTTATTAACAGCTAGAACGACAGGCTTTTTCGAGCGGAATAATATTTTTCCAACTTCCTCATCTGTAGATGTGACACCTTCTCGAGCACTTACTATAAAAATTATCACATCTGCTTCTTCAATTGCTAATTCAGCTTGCTCACGAATTTCGACTAAAAAAGGAGCATCTCCCATATCGATTCCACCCGTATCAATTAAATGAAACTCGTGTGTAAGCCAATCACCCGTTCCATAAATCCGATCTCGGGTTACACCTGGTGAATCTTCTACAATGGAGATCCGCTCCCCAACAATTCTATTGAAAATTGTAGACTTCCCTACATTGGGACGCCCTACAATTGCAACGGTAGCTTTGGCCATATCATCATCACTCACTTCAAGTCAAATTCAAAATCTTTTTTATACATGTTTCGGTCAAGTTTCAAAATACATTTTATTCTCTTCATGCTCACCAGCTAGCACCCTGTCACTTACTGATATTATACATATTCAAGCTAGACGTATAATCCACAATATACCATTTTATGAATTTCTAAACAACGAAAATAAAAAATTGACGATTTAATGCAAAACTTTTTTACTTTTAGTTACTTTCATTAATACAAAAATCTTTGAAAAAATAAAGCCAATCATCATCGTAAAAATAGTGATGGATAAAATATCAAATACTTCCAAAGAGCCAATTAAATAAGGGATTCTCCATTTAGATAAAATAAGGGCCAGTAAAAACTCCCCCTGTAAAACACCGAGACAAACCAACAAGACTCTTTCCAAAAAATTGAACGGGAAAACAAAATAGCTTACTACGATTAATAAAAAGGCCAGTAAAATTTTTCTGTCCACTATCATTAAAATTGGATCGTATAATTCGAATAATCGGAGTCCCGTATATCCCAATAGGAGCGAAAAGATAGAGATGAGTAAGATAAATTGCTTTTTAAATGATAGCTTTACCATGATCATATAGCAAGCAATTAATACAATAAGACCTTGTCCGCTCATCATAAAGCCATTAAAAGAAATTTTTAACGGCAGACAAATAATCATAACAAGTGCAAATAAAGCGATCTTCCATCGGTGTTCTTCTTGTTTGTCCATTAAAAAGGTAGCAAAAATCCATATTATCCAAACAAAAAGTAAAAATATGCTTCCCGGCATTTAACCACCTCCCTTCCCATTATAGGAAAGGAAAACAGAATTTAATCAGTTTTTTAATTCGGTGAAGGCAAAGAGTGAATATACTTAAAACAGCCACCTCTAAAGCAAGTGGCTGTTAACATAATAATTATTGCTACTTAAAAGATGCACATCTTAAGAAATTCCATCAAATGTCACACTGTTCGCGCCTGTTTTTGGGACGCAAAACTCAAGAATTCCCCATTCACTTTATGTGTCCTGGGCTAGCGCTTTCAAACCTTTGTAAAGATTCTTCTATTTCTGATCTTCTCTCCCACTATTTCTTTTCCTTCGCTTCCTTTACCAATGTTTCCGTTTCCTCTTGTGCTTCTCTTAAAATCGTATTAATATCTACCCCATCTAGCAACCTCTCTTCTAAAGCCGCATAGGCATCCTCCTCATACGGAGAAAAGTGATCTAAATCCGTCGGATAGGAATGCTTTGTCAATGCATCGATATTCAAATCTTCCATCCATGGGCGTTCTTCGATTAAGTCCCCTAGGAAGTCATCATTTATTGCTGGGTCGGCCAATGAGGATGCGCGACCTTTTCGAGCCGTCGCCCGTTGGACGTCATCTGTGAACAAGTACGCGATTACTTTAAATGCTTCATCGGGATGTTCAGAAGATGCTGCGACACCGATATTTCCAGATCTTGAAGGCCGGGAAATACCAGGGCGGTCTTTCCAAACAGGATAGGTCACAACATCAAAGTTAAAATCTTCATCTTCTGAAAAAAGTTCAACCTGCGACCAAATGGGATTCATCGCCACGTTCTGGTCCCCGAAAAACGGTCCGATACTAGGATCCCTATCATCATCTCCTTCCGGGACATTACCCGGAATCGAATACACACGTTCCATCTTTCTTAAATACTCTTGATAAAGTGGCATGTATTTCTCACTCGTGTAAGCAGGCTCATCTGTTTCTGGATCCACTTTTGGAACGCCGCGCTGGTCTAACATAATACTTGCATACGGAATTTGTAATCCGTAGTAGTGCACACCATTCTTTTCCCCAGTCAATTTAGCGGCCAAATCGATAATTTCATCCCAAGTCATATCATCTTTTGGGTAATCCACGCCAAACATATCAAAAATATCTTTATTATAATGCAACACCGTGGCGCCTCGAGTATACGGTAACGTGTAAAGTTTGCCATCGGCGAACATCCGTGACTCAGCTAAAAGGCTTGGTTCAATTCTACTTAAATCAAAATTGTGTTTCTCAATTAAATCACTCATATCCATCGTTAATCCATGTTCCGTAAAATTAGGGAGACCAGAAGGATTACCCAAAAAGATAATGTCGGGCATAATTTTCTTGGCCAGCAGATCCTCAATAGGTTGATCTAAATACTTTAGTTTAATATGAGGAAATGCCGCTTCAACCGGCTCTTTAATCTCCTCATTAAATCGCTTTTCTTCCCATGCTTCAGGATAAACAATGTTTAAAGTAATATTTTCTATGGGATCATCTTCACTTGCTCCAGCATCATTATTCTCACCCTCACCTTTCGTTACACTTTGTTCCGATTCACAGGCGGTCAGAGCTAACATAAGCATTACTCCCAGCACAAAAACAGCAAATAGTTTCGTGAATTTTGACATCATTTTCCTCCCTTTTGTTCATTTTTTAGTGTTTATGGCAAACTAAAAATGTAGGTTATGGCACTTCTTTTATGCATGGCCTATAGGGCTAT
>NZ_VTQV01000018.1 GCF_008764245.1 Bacillus subtilis | reverse complement strand
ATGTTGACTTATGCAAGCAGGCACCGAAAGTTTGCTAGTCGCTGGGCGCTGGAGCTAGATCCAAACACTCGCCAAATTTTATACTCTAATCTTATAAAAGGACCAATTTAAAGGAGGTGAATAGGTCATGGAGAAAACGCTAAATGTACAAGGCATGACATGTGGTCATTGTAAAATGTCCGTTGAAAGTGCATTGAAAAAATTAGATGGCGTATCTGCGGCTGAAGTTCATTTGGAAACTGGTAAAGTAGATGTTACCTTTGATGAATCTAAAGTAAATGTTGAAGCTATGAAAGAAGCTATTGAAGAACAAGGCTATGATATTGCCTAAATATATGAATAAAAGCTGATTTTCTGTTTGGAAAATCAGCTTTTATATTTTATCTTTCGTTTGGCACATTATAAAAATAAATTTGCATAAGGGAGATATGATTGATGGGGAATGTCCTATTAGAAATCGTACCCCAAACTGAACAGAATCACCTACAACGGTCATGATTAGGGGGCAATCGTGACCGTATTTGAAGAAAAGAATCCGATACGGTCACGAATAAGTGCGAATCGTGCCCGAATTCGGGGAAAAGGACCAGAAGCGGTCACGAATAAAAAAATCGTGAACATAAATATACAACCAAGTACAAAAGGAAAGGGCTCTCACTGGTTATCAACTCTATAAAAGGCATGAATAGGGTAGCATATTTTGTCTCTATTCTATGATAGAATGAAAAAAATCCTATGTGGAAAGATGAGGGCAAGAAATGCTAGGGCAGATTTTGTTCAACATAATAAAGTCAAACGCTCAGTTCAATGATGAATGAACTGGGCGTTTTTTTGCTGTTAAAATGATCAATTTTTATATGAATCTAGGTATATCTTTTGAGTCGTTTTAGCGCACCCATATTTTCTTTTGCAATCGGAATATGCTTCATAGCTTTCCCTAACCCATATAAAGGCATATTTCCATAGACTGATTCATACTTGCCCTTCTTTAGTTCGTAGGTTTCATGATATATACCAACAGCCGCATTATTACCGACTTTTTTGTTGAAATTTTTCCACGCACTTAAATGTTTTTTACCTTTGGCGTAGGCTAATAAATCTTCGGTAGATCAAAAGGACCCCGAAATCCCTGGACACTCCAACCTTTATCTCTCTGAAATGGAAAATCCCTGGACTTTGAGAGGGACACAAGTTCTGTTAACGAAACCAGAATATTCATGGGAAAAAATAGGCTTTCTTGTGAATGAAGGTCCAGCTGTTTTAAAAAGAAATCATAAAATCTTTATCACTTATTCAGCTAGTGCCACAGATGAAAATTATTGCATGGGCTTATTAACAGCTGATGAAAATAGTGATTTATTAGATCCGCTATCATGGAAAAAAGCAAAAACTCCAGTTTTTCAAACATGTGAAGAAAACAAGAAATACGGACCAGGTCATAATAGCTTTACAGTATCAGAAGATGGCTCACAAGATCTTTTAGTGTACCATGTCCGTGACCATAAAAATGATGAAGAGGCAGATGATGCCTTACATGATGCAGGGCGCCATGCATGTGTCCAAGCATTTGAATATGATGAAAGTGGTTATCCGAAGTTTGGCGGACCATTAAAAAACAACGAAAGAGGAATGATATGATTTAAGTAACGACCCTTATGAGTTAATGAATCTAGTGGATGATGTTAACTATACCTTTAAAAGAAATGAGAAACGAGTTACGGGAATGGCAGAAAAAAACGAATGATCCTGAAAAAGACAAAATGGCGATAAAATTGTAACTACAAGGTAGGTCTTTTTGAAAGAGACCTAATAGTCCTCTCTGTTATATAGTGAATCTTGCTCAGGAGACAGATTTTTAAAAAAGGGAATGAGATTAATGGCTAAATTAAAAAAATACTTTATCATGTTGATTGCTTGTATTGTTGTTGGTCTTGCTGCATGTGGGGGAGAAGAAGATTCGAATGAAGGTAACGACGGTGAGGTCACGCTCACGATGTGGAACGGTTTTACTGCGTCTGATGGGGAAATTCTTAAGGAAATTGTAAAAGATTTTAATAAGAATAATGATAAGGGTATCAAAGTGAAAATGGATACGATGACATGGGCCAATCTAAATGAAAAATTACCGTCTGCTATTTCAGCGAGTTCCGCACCAGATTTTGTTTTATTAAATTATCCTGATTTTGCTCAATATGTAAAAAATGGTGCTGTACTGCCTTTGGACGATTTTTGGGAAGTAGATGGAGTAGACAAAAATGATTTTAGCGAGGCTTCCATTCAATTAGGGATGATTGATAACGTCCAATATTTTGTGCCAATGCAAGTTCAAGGGATGTATCTGTTCTGGAATAAAGATTTATTTGAAGCGGCAGGATTAGATCCAGAAACTCCACCAAAAACATGGGATGAATTAGTAGAAATGGCACCAAAATTAACAGATACTTCCAAAAATGTATCGGGCTTTGCGTTTGCTAAAGAAGGAAACCCGGTTCTTTATAACTGGATTTTAGACAATGGTGGAAGTCTTGCAAGCGAGGATCGAACAAAATCGGAATTTGCTTCCATTGAAACATTGGAAGTCATGGAGAAAATCCAAACATTGATTCATGAAGAAAAAGTCGGACCTGAGTCCATTTCTGGTACTGAAGTTGATAATCTGATGAATGCTGGACAGTTGGCTATTGAAATTAACGGACCGTGGTTAAATAATGGATTGAAGAAAAATGAAATCAATTATGGAGTAACAACTTTACCATTAGGTAATGATGGAATAGAACAGGCGATTTTGGATGGCGTGGGATTTGGCATTCCAGTAAGCACTGATACGAGTAAAAAGGATGCAATATACGAATTTATTAAATATTGGAATACAACTGAAGTCGGGAAAAAGTGGAGTATTGAAAACGGCTTCCCACCTTATTTACAATCGGTTGTAGATGACCCAGAAGTAAAAGACAATGAAATCGTAACAGAGTTATATAAGCAAATTGAATATGCCGAACCTTTTATGCCAGGTTCGGACAAGGTTCCAACCATTAATAATGATATTATTAATCCAATGATCGAAAAATTACTAGCTGGTGAAAATCCAGAGAAATTAATGAATGAAGCTGACGAAGCAATTGATATGATTTTGTCGGAAGACTGATGTATATGGAATAGAATCATTGGTAGACAAAATGAAATATTTAAATAAGAACAGCCTGAAAACTTGACGGTTTTCAGGCTGTTTAAAAAAGAAAAAACAACTTTTCGATCTGAAAGGGCACTTACTTCATCCCTATACACACTTCTGTACTCTAAATTTCCATGCTGCTAATTCAAACGTATAAAAACTTATTTGGCTCCATTCAGTCCATAGAAAAAAACAGGCTTGTTTTAACACTGGAACAAGCCTGATTCTAAGAAAGATCAAATGTAGTATTTTAGTGAAATAGATGGTCATTCATTCGTTCAATGTTTTTTGAAATTTCCTTGTCATCCATGTAGCTAAGAAGAGACGATATTATCAAACGAACTGTGAAGGCGGCACTTTATAATATTTTTTGAAGGCTTTTGAGAAACTGTATGGATCAGAATATCCGAGCATACTTGCGATTTCCTGGATTGAATAATGTCTTTCATACAATAGATTTCGTGCCCGATTCATCTTCAACTGATAGATGTATTGACCAGGTGTAACACCAAGGGCTTGTTTAAAATAATAGATGAAATATTTTTCTGACATTCCCGCTAGCAAAGCAAGATCTTTGATACGCAGTGATTGATGAAGTTGATCTTGTATATAATGAAAGACTGGCTGTAATGTGTCCAAATATATAGTTTGTTTCCGTAGATAAGTATGATATGTAAATTCCCCTCGATATTGTCCAAGCCCATATTGTTCCATGATTTTGGAAATCAGAATAGTAAGACACCCCTTTAATCTGATTCCTGACATTGGGGCGTTCCGTTTATATTGTTCATATGTTTCTAAAAATAGGCGGATTTCCTCTTTAACTAACGTATTTGTAATAACACCTGACAACTGAAAGTTATCCAGTATTCCAAGATGGTCCCCAATTCCCAAATCAAAATGTGTAAAAATAAACCTGCACCCATTCCCAATACTTGTTGCTGTATACGCCACCTTAGGGCTAAAAAGAATAAGATCACCTGCCGAAGCAAGATACACCTCTTCTTCAACACGTATTTCAATTTGTCCCTCTTGAAGGCACCATAAGTCATAATCAAAATGATTTTTACTTTCTATCCAATTTGGGGAATGAACAGCTTCACTGCACCCATTTATTCTAAGCATGACAAGCTCTGAAAGTTCGTTGAAAATATTCAAGTTATTTATAGCAACCAACTCCGTACCTTTAGACATAGTTAATATTAATGATTATAACAAAAGGGGATAGATCGTTAAACTCGTTCTTACTATATGACATGAATAGCTTACTAGAATGCATTTTTATTTTTCATTAGTTTTCTATAATTAAAAATAATAAATAGATTGGAGGAGATTCATATTAATCCAAAGGTAGTCGTGTTAGGAGCAGGAAGTTTATTTTTTGGCAGACAATGTATCTGGCAGATGGTTCATTCCGAACATCTAAACAAAGGTACTCTAGCCTTGGTAGATACAAACGAAGAGCGGCTGAATAAGCTTGTAAAGTTAGCCCGAATGGTCGTCGAGGCTAATAAAGTAGATTTGAAGATTGAGGGGTCAGTTGATAGAAGGAAGGTCCTTCATGATGCGGATTTTGTAGTGCTTAGTTTTGCAGAGGACACAGTAAAGTACAGAGGAATAGATTGTGCAGTCTCTGAAAAGTATGGAATTAGAATGTGCTCTGGAGATACAATCGGACCGGGGGGGATTTTCCGGGCGATGAGGGAGCTTCCTGTAATTATGGATTGTGTGCAGGATATTGAAAAAATTTGCCCTGATGCTTGGGTTATTAATTATATTAATCCATCCACAGTTAATGGAATTGCTTTAAAACGTTATGCGCCAAAGCTAAAGAGTTTTGCACTGTGTGATTCACACCATATGCCACATAAAAAAATCATTTATGCTGAACGGGCTGGAATAATTGGCGATAAACGTGAGTACACCGAAGAGATAAACCGAAAATTCGATGTACGGATTGCGGGAGTAAACCATTTTACCTGGTTATTGAAAGCAGAGTATGAAGGAAAAGATGTCGTTCCTGCGATAGCCGAATCGATGAAACAATCAGCAGAGACAGAGACAGTAGGAGGCGACACAGGGGCTAAGGCTCTGTTCAATGATAAGATAAGCTACCAGTTGTATGAGATCTTTGGCTATATTCCAACCTGTACTGCCCATACAAAGGAATATGTCCCTTATTGGCAAGGTCTTGGTAAATTAAAAGATCAAATTCCACCGTTATCCATTTGGGAAACGGAAGATCGCTACAAGCGCCACGAGTATATGTGGACGGAGATTGACAGTTTCCTCAGCGGTGAAACACCTATCGAGGAGTATATGACTAGGTTTGGTCCAGACCATGCAACCGATATTATTGAAAATATGGTAGCAGGATTAGGTAAACCATTCTACATCAACACATTTAACCAAGGGGCGGTAACAAATATGAACAACGACGCATTCCTAGAACTGTTATGTGAGGTTACGATGGATGGGGTGAGGCCATTACCTGTTGGTGAGATGCCGCGGGGGATTCGTGGTATGCAGGAGCTACTTTTAGATACACATGAATTGACAGCTGAAGCCGTTGTTGAAGCTGACAGAGAAAAACTCAGAAGGGCCATGATGACTGATCCCTTAGTCAATTCGATTGCAGATGGAGATCAAATCATTGCTGAACTTTTAGAGTTAGAGAAGGATGTAATTCCTGAGCATTGGTACACAAAGAGTGTCGTGTAAACGGAATATTAAAGGAACTATATGGTGTTGGAGCAGCTAGTACAACGTCCAATAGAATATGTAAAGGAAATACAGTTATTTTCCCTATAAAAATAAAAGTTCTAGCCTCCCTTGGGCAAACATACCTAAACCTAGGGAGGGATAGATCCTCCCTAGGTTTAGGAACATTGCTTGTTGAAGGTCCTCTGGGTCTCGGTTAAAACGGCATGCGGACGTGGCGATTTTAATGTTTTTCCCTTTACCACCACTACCGTGGAGCCTCAATTTTCACTCTGTATCCGCTCTTGGAATCCCAAAGTTTGGTGTTCCATCTTCATTCCATTCAATGACTTGGACACGGGCATGACGATTTGGATCATATAATGGATTTCCTTCAATTTCTTTATAGCTTCTTGCGTGGTAGACAAGGATGTCTTGTTGTCCATCTTCAGAAACGGTGAAGCCATTATGACCAGGTCCGTATTGGCCTGTTTCTTCAGACGTTTGGAAAACGGGTTCCGGTGTTTTGATCCAAGATTGAGGATCGAGTAAATCACTATTTTCGTCGGCTGTCAACAATCCCATGCAATAATTGGCATCGGTGGCACTACCTGAGAAGGTCATAAAAATCCGCCCATTCTTTTTGAGGACAGCAGCTCCTTCATTAACGAGATAACCAATTTTCTCCCATTCATATTCAGGTGTCGAGATGCAAACTTGTTCTCCTTTTAAGGTCCAAGGATTTTCCATTTCTGAAATATAAAGATTGGAATTTCCCGGAATATGAGGATCCTTTTGCGCCCAAACATAATAGCGGACTCCTTTATGTTCAAAAGAAGTAGCATCTAACGAAAAGGACTCCCATTGCGTTTTCACTTGTCCTTTTTCCACCCAATCCCCTTCTAGTGGATTAGCAGAAGAATTTTCAAGCACAAACATTCGATGATCAAATAGTCCTTCATTGGTTTCAGATGTATGGGCAGCCGCAAAGTAAATATACCATTTTCCATCAATATAATGAATTTCAGGAGCCCAAATGTTGGCACTCATCGGTCCAGTTTCATGTTTCCACCAAATTGCTTTTTCTTCAGCGTTTGTAAGTCCTTGAATCGTTTTGGAGCGGCGCAAAATAATGCGGTTATATTCAGGTACTGACCCTGTGAAATAATAATAGCCATCCGTATGTTTGAAGATCCAAGGATCTGCACGTTGTTCGATTAATGGATTTTTTACTTTGAATGTAGACATGATGTCAACCCCCATATATATTGTGATTTATATTTTTTTAAAAGTTTCTCTGATTATGATAGACTTTCTATTGGTTTAGCCATACTAAAAAATCTTGACTTGTGGATAACATGCTTATGTCGCAAGTCGACATCTAGCTCCAGCGCCTAACGACTAGCAAATTTACGCCTTCTTCCTACGATAAGTCAACATCGGCTCCTTCGTCGCCGTGTTTCCTTTATCTCGTCAGAAGTCTTTAAATTTGTACGCCGCTGAACAGGCGCTTGCGCTCTTGTTCTCTTTCTGATAGTTTAATGGCTTTATTTTTGGCAAGATAAAGCACAAATGCAATTAAATAGAGGACAAATCCAATGATGTCCATGGTGAAGAGGAGAAAGACTCCCCAACAAGCGATCCAAATCAGTATTTTCGGTTGGATTTCGCCATCTCGCATTTTTCTCGAAATGATAAAATTAATAATCGCCCCTACAAAGATAAGCAGTCCAAACATGACAATCAGCTTTGTGACATGATCGATGGCAGTTGTTGTCGCAAAGACATGATCAAGTGTTGTTTCTTCTAAACCTTTGACACCAGTTTTTTTAAACCAAATGGAATAACCGAAAATCGTGATAAGGGCTGTAAACATATTCCAGATAGAGCCAGCAATTAATAGCTTTCTTTCAGCTCCTCTTTTCACGGTAATTCCTCCTTTTGTTTTGAAATCTTGCTCACCCTACAACTATCCCTTGATTCCAGAATTCAGGTTAATCGATTGGACGAAATATTTTTGGGCGAACAAAAACAATAATAAGGTGGGAATAATTGCTAAGATAGCGGATCCCATCAATTGACCGATCATCCGATAATTTCCGTAAATATCTTGCAATAATAAGAGTCCTGCTGTAACCGGCATTTTATCAACATCTGTATAGACGATCACTGGCCATAAGAAATCATTCCATGATCCGGTAAAAGAAAACAATCCACATACAATTAAAACGGGTTTGATCAGTGGTAGGATGATCGAGATAAAGATCCGGAAATCGCTAGCTCCATCTACGCGCGCTGATTCATCTAACTCTGTTGGGATTCCCTTCATGAATTGGCGCACAAGGAAGATATTTCCCATCCCAGCTAAACCTGGAATGACCATGGCCCAGGCTGTGTTGACCCATCCAAGAGCGTCAATGATTTTATAGGATGGAATCAGGTTGACAACCGCGGGAAAAAAGGAAATACCAAGCAATGTAAAGAAGAGGGCATCTCTTCCTTTAAATTTCAATCTTGAGTAGCCATATCCCGTGATCGATATGACGACAATAACCAAAAATGTATGCGTTGTTGCGATAAAAATGGAATTCATTAACCAACGCAGGATTGGAGCAGTTGATGTATTTTCAAGTATCGTCACATAGTTATCCACGATCCAGTTAACAGGTAATAATCTAAAACCGCTAGATACAACTTCTGCCTGTGAGCGAAATGAAGTGGTAATCCCAAATAAGATAGGTACCGCCCAAATTAAACAGACAATTATTAGAAATGCGTAGGCAATATATTTAGAGAAATTTCTACTTTTTGACATCTTCTCACACCTTTCTATTTCCATTTACTCATTTCATTAAGCATTTCGGTTCATCACATAATATTGTAGGGCAGAAATGACTAATATGACTAAACCAAGTAGAACCGCCATAGCGGAAGCCATTCCAGCGATAGATTCTCCATGACTAAAGGCAAGTTGGCGAATGTACATCATTAACACGGTTGTGCTCTGCTTTGGACCACCATCCGTCATCATCAACGGTTGACCAAATACATTAAAGGCTCCTGCGGTTGTCATCACAAACGTATAAATTAATGGAAAGCGAATCGATGGCAATGTAATACTAAAAAACTTTCGAATCGCTCCAGCTCCATCTATTTCAGCAGATTCATATAAATCTCGCCCGACACCATTAATCGATGCACGATAAATAATCATATTGCCTCCAACACCACCCCAGACGGTGATGACGATAATGATCAACCAAGCATAAGGTTGGGTGGAAGCCCAAACGGTTTCTGAACCGAAGACATTGCCTGTAATTCCCAACTGCTTATTAAAAATTAAGGACCAAATCAAAGCCGCTGCAGAAATAGAAATAAGACCGGGAATATAAATAATCGACTGGATAAAACTCTTCATTTTCACTTGTTTATGTTCAAGCGCAACAGCGACCATTAAAGGAATGACAATTAATAATGGAACACTCAGGACAACAAAAATGAGTGTGTTTTTTAATCCATTGGTAAATTGAAAATGAAAGGTAGAGTCGGTACTCAATAAAATGGTTTTATAATTTTGTAGCCCGACCCAAACGGGATCATTGATTAAATTCCATTTCGTAAAGGAAGCATATATTCCATAGATAGTTGGTAAAAAAATAAAAACAGCAAATAAAATGACATGGGGACCTACAAAGAAAAGAGGTGACCAATTTATTTTTTTATTCATCGAGATTCCTCCTTGTGTCGAACTGTCCCAAAGAAAATAGGTTTGAAATTCAACTAATGCAGCATCTGTATCTTCACCTCATAGTAGGGGGAGCCCTTCTTTGAAGAAAAAATGAGTAAATCACTTACACATCAATCAGTGGGAACTGGACAAAATCCCCACCGATTACTCTTTTTCAAACCATATATGTACAACTATACAGTTTTTATTCGTCTGCTTCGTTTTCTTTAATTTTATCTGCAACAAATTTTTGCATAGTGTCCAGGCCTTCCTCTACATCCATTTCTCCATGAACAATATCTAGTACATACTTATCCAATGCCTCTTGTACGTACGCATAATATTCATACGTATAAATATAAAGGGATTCAGTTTCCTCTTCATTAGAAGTAAAAAAGGATTGCATATATTGTTCATATTCCGGACTTTCATTCACTTCTTTACTTGCTACAATTTGTCCAGCTTCCGCCCATTCCATCGAGTTCTGGCGAATAAAGTCTAAAAATTGAGCGATTCCTTTTTCTTTTTCCTCTGTTCTTGAGTCACTTTTTAACATAGAAAATAAATGGGAGGAAGCTCTATTGGTATACTTATCAGGTTCAAAAGCGTAAATATTCGTGACACCAAAATTCAAACCTTCTACATCCGCATGAGCAGTTGAACTCCAAGTACCATCCGTCGAAAATAAAACATTCCCAGATTGGAACATTAAGTAGCCATCTTCCCCATAAGGAGTCATTAGCCCGGCTTCACTTAATTCCTTCACTGCCTCAATAGCTTGTTTCATGACATCTGTGTTTACTGCTGGTTCTCCATTTTCTTGAATATCTCCACCAAGATTTTGAACTTGTGCTAAGATAACCCAGCTTAATAAAGCGTCATTGAGGACGTAATCGCCTTCATCTAACTTTCCTTGTAAGGACAACATTTCATCAAATGTGACGACATCATCATCGAGAAAGTTTTCAACATTATATTTTTTCAGTAAATCTTTGTTATAGTACATGGCATTGCTATGGATATCGAGCGGGACTGTATATTGAGTTCCGTCAATATTCCCAACGGACCAAGCCTGCGGTAGATAGTTGTCTTCTTTTAATTCAGGTTGCTCTGCGATTACATTTGTCATGGGTTCTAAAACCCCTTGTTTTACATACGAAGGAACACGATCCGCATGAATAATGGTTAAATCAGGAACTCCTTTACCCGAATTCAAGACGGTGGATAATTTCGTATACATATCAGATGTAATAACATGCTTCACTTTAATTTCAGGGTTTGTTGCATTGTATTCCTTTACAATTTCATCCATGTACGCTCCATCATCCCCCGTTAGTGGTGTCCAGAATGTAATTGTATTTTTATCATCATTACTGCATCCAGCGACTAGTAATATGACTGCTACAGCCAACAACATTGAAAGAATGCTCTTTCTCATTTTATCCTCTCCCAGTTTGTAGATTACTAAGTTGTTATTAACAAGACTATAAATCTCGTTAATAATTAACTTGGATTTAGTATATAGCGCAGATGAAACGCTGTCAATAATAAATTTGTGAATTTAATTTAAATTATATACAATTTAATTAATTAAAAAGTTAATTATAATAAGAGTAAATATTGTTGTGTTTACTTTTCTTGAATGATTATATTATGATATATAAGTACTCATTATTTTAAATTTTTCAATGGTTCAAAGGCTAAGTTCGCGCCGTCCTGGCGCAACTTCTTTGTGACCAACTTCGTGTCGGCCTTAAGAACAGCGATTTAATTTTTATAAAAAATGAAAGAGGGGGAATTCTGTGCAATTAGAAATAGATCAGTCCTCACTAATTGTTTATCAAGCATTGGCAAGTGAGGTGAGACTTAGAATTATTCAATTGTTATCTAAAAACAAGATGAATATTAAAGAATTATCCGAGGAGTTGAAGATTAGCAGTCCGATTGTAACCAAGCATATTCAAAAGTTAGAGGATGCTGGTCTGATTCGAACAGAGAGAGTTCCGGGGAAATCAGGAAGACAAAAAATATCGATTTTAAAAGTTGATCATATTGAAATTAACTTCCCGAAAAAAATCTATCATTCCTTTGCTGCTTATGAAACCTCTGTGCCAATAGGACATTATACGGACTTTGATTTCAAACCAACTTGCGGAATTGCAACAGAAAAGGATTTTATCGGTCCGGTGGATGATCCAAAATATTTTATGGACCCTAAAAGGGTGGATGCCGAAATTTTATGGTTTACTCAAGGGTTTGTTCAATACAATGTTGCCAACTTTCTTAAGAAAGAGGAACAGCTACAGCAATTTGAAATTAGTTTGGAAATTTCATCAGAATTCCCTTTTGCCAATGATGTATGGCCATCTGATATCACTTTTTCATTGAATGGCTTAGAACTAGGTACGTGGACAAGTCCTGGTGATTTTGCGGATACACGGGGAAAATTTACTCCTGATTGGTGGCCGAGCAACATTAACCAATATGGTCTATTGAAAACAATTAGAATTACTGATCATGGTACGTATATTGATGGAGATCCATTATCCGACGTGGTAGTAGAGGATTTAGAAACAGATTGCGATCGCTGGACATTTCGCATCGAAGTAAAAGAGGATGCTGAACATGTTGGTGGTGCAACCATTTTCGGGAAAAAATTTGGAAACCATGACCAAGATATTGTGTTTAAGATGTATTACTTATAATTTGAAAAGCAAAGGCTAAAACTCGAAAACGACTCTAACGTAAATAGTAGGGTCGTTTTTTATATACTCATCACCTGTTTACCTCGTAAATAGATAACTTGCCTTAACATGTATTTACAATGGAAGCAAAGTAGTATATACCTAACCTTTTTGTTAACGAGAAACGGGGAATTAGTCTTTTTCCTTTATAAGGTTAACAAAAGTTGTACATACATATATTCAGCTATTATTTGAAAAAAGTTGATAAATATGGCTATTTAGCTCGGACTTGTAAGGGAAATGATAAAAAATGTACTATTTCCTAGAAAAACGCTATTGACATGTACGAACAAGTATAATATATTTACTTCAAAAGAACTAGACTACCAGAGTTTGCTTTGGAAAAATATTCAATGTATTTGCAAAGGGAGGTTAACAATAGAATACTGACCTATTCACAAATCCCCCTAGAAAGAAGAAACGATTCGGTTTTTTGTCGCTGGGTTGTTCAAGATGGACATGAAGTGTTTTAAATTTAAGCATTGCTTATTTAATATGTTTGGGGTGAAAAATTTGCTTTTATTAAAAAATAGAAGATTCCAGCTTTTATTTATTACATTTTTGCTTACCTTTTCCCAATCCTTTGCTTTAGTAGGCTATGCAAAGGAGGATGACAAGAAGAATGAGGATTCATCTTCCAATGTGAAAAATGCAGCTGCAATTGTTGGAGCTGTATCGGAATTGGAAGAAAAGTATAGTACTTATTTAAAAGAAAACGAAGCTAATTCATACACAGGCAAGGAAATTAACTTCAAAAATGTAAGCGAATTAGTTAAGGATCACTCATTCTTGGATAAGTATGAAGGGGAAAAGGTGATCAAAATTGACCAAGGGGAAGAAGTGACCGTTACGCTCCAAGCTCCTGCAACATCCCTTTATCAAATTGGCCTTGATTATGCGATCACTGGAAAAAATATATTACCAACACAAATAGAGTTGAAAGTGAATAGAGAATTTCCATTCTATGAACTTAGAAACCTTGTCTTTGAGAGTAAATGGAAAAATCCTGAAGAGATAAAAAAGGATAAATATGGGAATGACATTATTCCTCAACCAGTTAAAGTAGATGAATGGCAGAAAAAATATCTTAATGACACCAGCTATAGGAATAGTGACCCTTTTTTAATCGAATTGAAAAAAGGGACAAATCAATTAACCTTTAAGAGTACAGAGGGGAATTTACTTATTCGTTCTATCGATTTATCACCACAACTAAAGTTGGAAAATTATGAAAAATATCCTGTTTCTGGGGATGGATTTGTTTTGATCGAGGCCGAGGATATGACTTATAAAAACGATTCCTCGATCCGAGCCAATGCTTTATTTGATGCTGACCTAACACCATATCATTCAGATCGGCGAGTGCTAAATTATTTAGATGGTGATGCTTTTAAAAGCCCTGGTCATAAAGTTACTTATACATTTGAGGTAGAAGAGTCAGGATTTTATTATTTAGGCATGCACTATCGACAAAATGTAAAAGCGGATTTCCCGGTGTTTGTGAATTTTTTAATAGATGGAGAAATTCCCTTTCAAGAGTTAAAAAATTATCCGATCGACTATACGACAAATTTTACAAATACGACTTTACTAGATTCGAAGAGTGGGGAAGAGCTTCCGGTTTATTTGGAAGCAGGCCAACATACTCTTAGTTTGGCGATAAGCATTGATCCAATTAAAGATACGATTGAAGAAATTGAACAAATGTTAGGAGAAATTCAAGCGCTATCTTTAGAATTAACGAATTTAGTTGGACCGAATGTGGATCGAAATCGGGATATTGATGTGGAAATGTTTATTCCCGGAGTAACAGATCTTCTTATTTCATGGGCAGATCAACTAAACAGAATGTATGAAGATATAAAAATATATAACCCTGAGGTGGCGGAAATCGGGGCTGTTTCATCCTTAACAATTTCCGAAAAACAATTGCGGAGCATGGCAAAAGACGTTGATAAATTAATTGTAAGGAAAAACGAGCTTTCAACAGGGACCAATTCCATTACCGCTTATCTAGGGAATTTATTACAGGAAATAAATAACAACGGTTTATCGATTGATAAACTTTACTTCTATCAAGATAAGAAAGATATCCCGAAATCTAAAAATTTCTTGTCCAAGCAATATTCAAAAGTAGAGCGTCTGTTTAAATCATTCGGTGATCAAGATTATTCAGTTAAGAGTGTCGATAAAAATCATTTACAAGTATGGGTGAATCGACCGCGACAGTATGTAGAAATTATGCAGCAATTAATCGATGAGCAATTTACTCCTGAAACAGGGATCAAGGTAGACCTTTCCCTTATGCCTGATCAAAATAAGTTAATATTGGCTAATGCAGCAGGGGATGCGCCAGATGTGGCATTAGGCGTTAACTATGCTTTGCCCTTTGAGGTTGCGATTCGGGGAGCATTAGTGGATTTATCCGAATTTGCAGACTTTGAAGAAGTAAGTGCCAGATTCCCCAAGGGGTTACACATTCCTGCAACTGTACAAGGGGGCGTCTATGCCTTACCAGATACAATGAATTTTTGGGTGCTGTTTTATCGAAAGGATATTCTCAACACATTGGATTTAAAGGTACCGGATACATTGGATCAAGTGAGAACTTATTTACCAGAGCTGCAAAGAAAAGGGATGAATTTCTTCTATCCAACAGCTGGAATGCCTGGAATGAAAACTTTCGCAGGGACAATGCCGATTATCTACCAAAATGGGGGCGAATTCTACGGTGAATCAATTGGCCGGACGCAGTTGAATGAAAATGCTTCGATTGAAGGAATGCGGCAGTTAACAGATCTATTCACAATTTACAATACACCATATGAAGTACCAAGCTTTTATCAACAATTCAGGGATGGTTCCATTCCGATCGGCATTTCGGATTATTTTATGTACAATCTCATCTTAAATGCCGCCCCAGAGATTGCTAACTCTTGGGATATTGCTTTAATGCCAGGGATAGAAAATGAAGCTGGAGAGATTGAACGATGGTCGGCAGGGGGAGCGGAAAGTAATATTATTTTTCAAGATACAAATAAAAAAGATGAGTCATGGGAGTTTCTAAAGTGGTGGTCTAGTACGGAAATCCAAGTTTCCTTTGGTAATATTCTCCAGACCACTTATGGGGAAGAATATATTTGGAATACAGCAAATGTGGAAGCTTTTAATGGATTGCCATGGAAGACAAGCCATAAGGATGTCATCTTGGCACAGACAGATTGGTTAATAGAAGTTCCGAGGGTTCCGGGCAGCTATATGCTTGAAAGGGAACTTAGTAATGCGTACAACTCAGTTGTATTAGATGGAGAGAATTTGCGGACAGCAATCGACTTAGCCAGTAAGCGAATTAATCGTGAAACTTTCCGGAAATTAGAAGAGTTTGGATTCATGAAAAATGAAGAAATCATTGAGCTGTATGAAAATCCCGAATCTAACTTTAAATAATGGAGGGCAATCGTGTGAATAAAGTAAAACAAAATCCGTATATATTTTTGCTCCCATATATTTTCATGTTTTCACTTTTTATTATCATACCGGTTGGGATGGCAATCTATCTATCTTTTACGAATTTCAATACGATAGAGAGTCCTGATTTTATCGGATTTTTAAACTATATAAATCTATTAACACAAGATGAAATTTTTATGCAATATGTACTACCGAATACAGTATTGTTTGCGGTGATTGTAGGACCAGGCGGATACATCTTATCATTCTTGCTTGCCTGGTGCCTTGCTCAGTTGACACCAGTTCCTCGCATGATACTTGCATTGATCTTCTATTCGCCATCCATGACTTCAGGAGTAGCGATGGCGGTTGTATGGAAGATCCTATTTAGTGGAAATCAGGCGGGTTATATCAATAGCTTATTAATCCGTTCAGGGGTTATTACAGAGCCGATCATCTTTTTACAAGATACCCGTTTTATTCTACCAATTATGATTATTGTTGCCTTATGGGGAAGTATGGGAGTAGGTTTCTTGGCGATGTTGGCAGGGGTTTTGAATATAGATGAAACGCTCTATGAGGCAGGAGCCATTGATGGCATTCGCAATCGATTTCAGGAGCTCATCTATATTACGATTCCATCTATGAAACCACAAATGTTGTTCGGAGCTGTTATGGCGATTGTCGGGACGTTTTCAACAGGAGCCATTGGAGTGGAATTGACCGGGGCTAACCCCACACCAGCTTATGCCGGTCAATTAATTGTTAATCATATTGAAGACTATGGATTTATTCGATTTGAAATGGGATATGCAGCAGCATTATCAGTCATATTGCTACTTATTATTTATCTATTCTCTTATATATCGAAGAAGCTATTTAGCGAATCCTAGTAAATGTGTGTTCAAAAAGGAGGATAAAAAGGACCCGTCGGCGACTACGCTGACGTCCTGTCAGCTACGCCGACACTAGCACTTCCTGTGCGTCGAAAGTTCGAGGCGGCGCAGCCTTCGAGCAGCGGAGAAGCAAGCCAACGAAGAAATTTGCAGTGTCATTTTTACCGGACTTTTTGAACATCCTCTAGAAAGGAGAGATTATATGGCTTTTAAGGGTAATAGCATTAATCCGAAAAGATTCCAAAGGGGTCAGCTAAAGTTTTATGCATTTTTAATACCGTTTGCATTCTTTATGTTGCTCCCCATTGTCTTTATTTTTAATCATGCATTTAAACCATTAGATGAACTCTATGCGTTTCCACCAAGATTTTTAGTACATAAGCCGACGCTGGAAAACTTTCAAAATTTATTCCAGCTCGCTAATGCATCAGGTATACCATTGAGCCGCTATATATTAAATAGTTTAATTGTGACGGTTGCCGTTGTATTTTTATCTGTACTCATATCTTCATTGGCTGGATTTGTATTATCAAAGAAAAACTTCAGAGGAAAATTTGTTTTGTTTGAGATTAATAATGCCGCCTTAATGTTTGTACCGATTGCAGTCACGATTCCCCGATTTTTAACTGTTTCTTTTCTGGGAATTGATGATACGTTTCTAGCTCATATTCTGCCATTATTAGCTGCGCCCGTGGGATTGTTTTTGATTAAGCAATTCATTGATCAGATTCCCGATTCTTTAATTGAGGCCGCTGTAATAGATGGGGCAAGTGATTTCCGAATTTACTGGAAGATTATATTACCTTTAATTAAGCCTGCCATTGCTACAGCTGCCATCTTAGCTTTTCAACTTGTTTGGAATGATTTGGAGACGTCTACCTTATATACAACAAGTGAAAATATGCGAACATTAGCTTTCTATATGAATACTCTTGCCGCAGAAACGAATGTAGTAGTTGGACAAGGAATGGCGGCTGTTGCATCGTTAATTATGTTTATCCCGAATTTAATTCTGTTTATTATCCTGCAAGGAAAAGTTATGAATACAATGTCACATTCGGGATTAAAGTAGGTGTGAATATGTCGAAAATGAAAAAAGTTATCCCTATTTTACTAGCCTTTCTCTTTTTATGGTTAACAGATCAACAGGTAATAGAGGCCAATACAGCTTATAAGACTTTTACAGAAGATGGCTATGGTAGATATGTAGAAACTCAAACTGCCTATACAGTAAAGCAAACGATCGTTAAGTTTGATGATGAATTATTCAAACAAGCAGCCGATTTAAAAATCGGAAAAGATGGATTGTTCTATATTGCGGATAGTGGAAACCAAAGAATTCTAGTGGGGAATAAGAACGAAGAGCTTGTCAGGGTGATCGGGAAAGATATTTTGAAAAAGCCGAATGGACTATTTTTATCCCATGATGACAAACTCTATGTTGCTGATGAAGTGGCAGCAAAAATCTTTGTTTTTTCGTTAGAGGGTGAACTATTAAAGGAATTCGGAAAACCAGATAGTATTTTATTTGGTAAAAAAGAACCGTTTGTGCCAGAAAAGGTGGCCGTTGATAAACGCGATAACATCTATATTATTTCACGAGGGAATTCGAATGGAATCATTCAGATTAACGCGAATAATGGTGACTTTATCGGTTATTTTGCTCCAAATCAAACAGTCGTCTCTCCACTTACTGCTTTTAGAAAGGCAATTTTTACAGAGGAACAGTTAAGTAAGATGATTGATTCGATTCCAGCCACTGCAAAAAACATTAACTTGGATGAGAAGGGCCTTGTCTATACGGTATCACAAGGCGAAAAGGTTGAAGCGATCCGGAAGCTAAATGTAGGTGGAAAAAATATCATTGAAACAGATGTCTATGATCCATTTCCGGTCTCTATTGAAACGGGGTCCTTAGAGAATATTTTTGTCGCTGGTGAAAATGGATTTATTTATGAATATACAAGCGAAGGAAATTTATTATTTGTTTTTGGTGGACGGGATGATGGGCGGCAACGTGTCGGTCTCTTTAGCAAAATTTCGGCTGTTGCTCTGGATGAAAAGGATCAAATTTATGCACTTGATCCAGAGAAAAATCAGATCCAGGTTTTTCAACCGACCGAGTTTGCGAATCTAGTACATACGGCATTGCGGTTATATCAAAATGGGGATTACCAAGCAAGTAAAGCTCCTTGGGAAGAAGTTATAAAACTAAATAGTCTATTTGACTTCGCCAATCTTGGCTTGGGAGAAGCCTATTTCAAGGAGGAAAATTACAAGGAGGCGTTAGCGTCTTTCCGATTAGCTAAGTATAAAACGGGATATTCAGACGCCTTCTGGGAGATCCGCAACGAATGGATGCGCAAATATATTATTCACTTTTTAGTTCTGATCATTGGACTTGTCGTTATGAAGAAAATATTAGACTGGGTAGAAAAAAAGTATCAATTTTGGCATCGCTTTAAGCAAAAGGTGACAAAAAAATATGAATTCAAGCTAGTAAAAGATCTCCTTTTCTTGAAGAATTTATTGCGCCATCCACTTGATAGTTTTTATCGAATCAAACACGAAAATAAGACAAGCGTTCTTTCGGCTACAGTGCTGATGTTCCTATTCTTTATCATTTTTATACTTGAAAAGTACTGGTTTTATCTTCCGCTCTGTGAAAGATGGCGTGTTCGAAATTGGTTCCGATTTTGCTTTCGTCGTTGCTGCTTTTCTTTTAACGATCATTTCGAACTATCTCATTTGTACAATCAATGATGGGGAAAGTACATTCAGTCATATGTATAGTGGGTTTATTTACTCTTTTGCCCCTTACTTTATTTTTAAACCCTTTTTAATCTTGATTAGCAATGTACTGACATTTAACGAAGTCTATTTACTGAATCTAGCAAACTTTTTAATCTACACATGGGTAGCGGTATTGCTGTTTCTGATGATTATGGAATTGAATGACTACACAATTAGAGAGACGTTTAAAATTATTTTTCTAACCCTATTTCTCATGTTAATTACGGCTTTACTTCTATTTATCGTATATGTACTAATTTCCCAAATGATTCAATTCGTCATATCAGTATTTAATGAAGGGGTGTATCGTGTTGAAAATGGTTAAAATCAAAACCGTTATCAAAATCATCCTTTTCGTGTGCATTGTTGGTGGCTTGAGCTATTTCATATTTACTGGTGAAGACTCGAGTAAAGTGGGAAATATCCCGGCTGCTCCGGGTCTTCCTACACCGGAAACGGAAGATGATTCAACAAATGATGAAGGTGCGGAAGAAGGGGCAGAAGAGGGTGTTGACCAACCTGCAGAAACTCTTCCCGAGCAGGTAGCTGTTGATGATGACTCACCAGAAAATCGAGTGAAAATCATTACAGACAAACAAAAGGAGATCGATGGCCATTCGTTCTTAATAGAAAATGATTTCTATGAACTTTATTTAAAGAAAGAAAACCTATCCTTCATTATTCGTGATAAACATACTGGTGCTGTTATGTATTCCACAATTGAAAAACCGGTAAAAAGTAACGAAGAATGGACAAATTTCATGCAATCATCCTTTGTGATGGAATATCTAGTTGGAACAAATATTGTCGTGTACCGTGCGGATATGTATTCGGGTAATCCTGATATAGATCTAGACATAACGAGTGATGGTTTCGAAGCAAAAATTAGTTATGCAGAGTTGGAAATCTCATACGAAGTAAAAGTTACCTTAACAGATCAAGGGATTCAAGTAGAGGTTCCACAGGATAAAATAGAAGAAAAAAGTGACAAGTTTAAAATAGCTGGACTATACATCTACCCTTTCCTCGGTTATTCAAAACTGGGAGAACGTGATGGTTATATGTTCATTCCAGACGGGTCAGGTGGTTTAATCCATTTAGAAGATAATAATGGAAAATATAAACAGCCATATTCCGAAATGGTCTATGGGGAGGATGCAGGAATAGACGATCCTTATGTTTTGTCCTTATTCAATGATATGGATCCATTCAATAACCCTGAGAAAATACTGGCACCAGTGTTTGGAATGGTTCAAACGGATTCTGAAATAGGTTATCTAGGGATTGTCGAAGAAGGGAAATTTAATGCAAAGATTGAGGCCTATCCAAATGGGGCCATTCTTCCTTATAACTGGATCACATCGAAATTTATTTACCGACAATTTTATAATCAACCAACAAGCCAAGACTCCGGTACCATGGTTGTCCGTCAGAAAAACCGGAACAATTTTGATATTAAGGTCCGATATGATTTTGTTTCTCAGGACAAAGCTAATTACATGGGATTGGCTGCGACCTATCGCGACTATTTATTAGATGAAAAGCTGATTACGAAAAAAGAAGATGATTTTCATATTCGTGTGGACCTGTTGGGTACAGATTTGGAAAAAAGTTTGCTTTTTAAAAAGAATGTTCCAATGACAACTTTTACCCAGGCAAGCGATATCTATGAAAAACTACAAAAAAATGGTGTAGAAAACATCTTGTCTGTTTATAAAGGGTGGCAGGATAAAGGTTATTATGGCGGGTTACCGATTCGTTCATTTGAACCGGAATCTGAGCTAAATGATGGTCTGAGCTTATTGGAATTAACCGATAAGGCAGAGAAAAATGGGATTGATCTATTCCTTTACCATGATGCTTTACGAATAAATCTAGAAGAATTAGGAAATACACGCTATAAGGTTATGAAGAAGTTTAATAAACGCACGTATGAAGAAAATGTTTATGGGAACGTGTATCGATCCTTCCATTATTTACATCCAGATTCATCCGCAACGATTATGAAAAAAATGGCAAGAGAATATGAAGATCAGGCAATTGAGAATATTATGCTTAGCGGAATCTCTAATGAACTGTTTTCATATAGCGAAGGAAGTAAGGAATTTGACCGTGTTACAACCAAAGACTACTTTGAATCGATTGTGTCTGATTACTCGAATCAATTTCATTTAGTTCTTGAACAGCCTTTCTCCTATTTATGGGATTATTCTAATGCGATTTTAGATTTACCGACTAAGTCATCTGATTATGTTTTTACAGATGAAGATATTCCGTTTATCGCTTTAACGTTAAAAGGAATTATTCCAATGTATGCAGAGTATACGAATTTCCAAGCAAATCAGCAAGAATTTTTCTTGCAATTAGTTGAACAGGGGTTGTATCCATCCTTTTATATTACCCATGAAGATCCATCAAAATTGTTGTATACAAATTCTTCCCATATTTATAGTTCGAAATTTGAGCGGTACGAAGAAATGATCAAGGACTATTACGAGGAATTTGAGAAAATACACAAACAAACTAGAGATGCCAAGATCCAGGGATATGAACGTGATAATGGTATAACAAAGGTTAGCTATGATAATGGCGTGATCATTTACATTAATTATGAAGAGCAAACGAAGACATTCGATGATCAAACAATTGATGGCTTATCTTATAAGGTGGTGCATAGGCAATGAAGTTAAAAAGGCAGACAATATATGGTTATTTATTTATTCTCCCATGGTTAATAGGCTTTTTGCTTTTAGTCTTATGGCCAATGATTCAATCTTTTTATTATAGTTTAAATAATATGAGGATCACACCATCTGGACTTCAGTTTCGTTATATTGGATTTAAAAACTATTTAGATGTATGGCTGAAAGACATGTTTTTTATTCAGGAACTATTAAATTTTGCTGTCAACACTTTATTACGTGTTCCAGTCATAGTGGTATTCGCTTTAATTATTGCGATGCTCCTCAATCAGAATGTGAAATTCAAGGGAGGATTTCGAACAATTTTCTTTCTTCCTATTATAGTTGCAAGTGGTCCTGTTATTGATCAGCTTATAAGTCAAGGGGCCACTTCCATCCCTATGCTTAATCAAGATATTGTGCTTGGGATTTTGACACAAATCTTTCCAGATTGGATTGCAGGGGTGATTGGCGAATTATTTAACCAAATTATTATTATCCTTTGGTATTCCGGGGTACAGATTTTAATCTTTTTGGCCGTTTTACAAAAGATTGATCCAAGTTTATATGAAGCAGCGAAAATTGACGGAGGTTCTAGCTGGGAATGTTTTTGGAAAATTACATTACCGACGATCAAACCAATCATTTTAATAAACCTGATTTATACATTGGTTTCCTTGGCTAATAGTAGCCAGAATATGATTATTAATCTCATTTATACAAATATGTTTTCCGCGACGAGAGGGTATGGTTTTGCCTCTGCGATGGCTTGGATGTATTCCGTTATTATTGCGATTATGCTTGTCATTACGTTTCTACTCTTTAGAGAAAAGAAATCTAATAGAGCATTTTAGAAAGGAGGTTCGTGATGGAAGCGCAAAAGATTACTTCAGCTCCTAGGGATCAATCGGTCAGCCCACAAGAAAAATGGAGACGAATAAAGGTGAAACTGGCTCGATTCTTATTTGGCTTTAACGACAGAAAAGGATTTTTATTAAAGTTGGTCATTTATACTTTATTAGTTTCTATTGGCTTTGTTTATTTGTATCCAATGCTTCACATGTTCATTACGAGTATGAAATCGTTAACAGATTTATTAGATCAGTCTGTTAAATGGATCCCATCCAGCTTATATACAGAAAATTATAAACAAGCCTATTCTGTTATGAATTTAAAAGCCTCTTTTAAAGGAAGTTTATTACTCTCGTTATTACCGACTATCTGTCAAGTTGTGGTGGCTTCTCTTGTTGGCTATGGTTTTGCACGCTATAAATTTCCTTTGAAAAATCTCTTATTTGCGCTATTGATTTTTAGTTTTATTATTCCTCCGCAAATATTAATGATGCCGACCTATCGATTATTTAATAGTTTAGGTCTAACAGGTTCAATTAGTGCCTTTATTGTACCGGCTATCTTAGGACAAGGGCTGAATAGTTCTATTTTTATATTGATTTTTTATCAGTTTTTCAAACAAACACCGACAGCTTTATATGAAGCGGCGGAAGTGGATGGAGCCAGTCAATTGACAAGCTTTTTTCGGATCGCTATTCCCATGGCGGTTCCAGCGTTTATCGTCTCTTTCTTATTTTCCTTTGTGTGGTATTGGAATGAAACCTATCTAACGACCTTGTACTTAACTAGTAAGGACAATAGTTTGACAACGATTCTCCTGCAATTACAGCAGTTTGAACAAAATTATGAAGCGATGTACCCTGTCACTGAAAATAGTCCGAATAAGATCAATGAGGGGATTAAGATGGCTGGTACAATGCTAAGCGTTTTACCATTATTAATTGTATATTTCTTTTTACAGCGTTATTTCGTTGAAAGTGTTGATCGTACAGGTATTACCGGTGAATAAAGCACCGTAATATATATTTTAATCACGAAAAGGGGGAAGAATTAGTGAAGAAAAAAACGATGCTTGGCCTTTTGTCAGTGGTGTTTTTACTTGTATTAACATTTGTTGCTGGTTGTTCTTCAGATGAGGCAGGAAAAAGTGAGGAAAAAGGGGGAGGAAATAAGGCAGGTGAAGAGAAGGAAGCTAAAGGGCTAGATCCTGTGACAGATGAAGAAATCACACTTACATATGCCTCTTGGGCCAATGCTGATTTGAATCAATTTTTGGCTGATAAGTTTATGGAGGTATACCCAAATATCAAAGTAGAATTAGTACAGCTAGAACAAGATGGCTGGAATGATCATTTAACTAATCTTGCCAGTACAGGTGAATTGCCTGATGTGTTTTGGTATCAAGGAAATGTCGATATTGGAATTCGCAATGCTTGGTTCGCTGATATGACCGAGTATTTTGAGAATGATCCCGAATCAGATACTCTTTTAAAAACAATTAAGGAACCGGGGTATTTTGATGGAGAAAGAAAGCTAGCAGCACCTGCTGCTTACCAACCATACACAATATTCTTAGATGAAAATTTATTTAAAAAGATGAATGTCGATATGCCTTCACCAGATTGGACATACACTGAAATGTTGGATCTAATGAAGGAAATGACTGTTCCTGAACAAGGGATTTTTGGATACAATACGTTTACGAAAATAGTGACTATGGCTCCGATTGTGAATCAAGATGCAACAGGGGAATTTGGATGGGATGGTGAATCTTATGATTTAACAAAGGATTGGGCTGATGCTGTTACCCAGCGTGCTGAATTTATCCGTAGTGGTGTCCATGCTCCATTCTTTGATACAGACGAGGCAGAAGCAGCATTTGGAGACCGTCAACTATGGGCGGCAAGCACAGGGAAGATCGCCATGCAACTTGATGCTTGGTGGACAGTAGGGTTGTTCTCAGAACCAGAATTTATTGATAAAGGAATTAAATGGGTTCCATATGTTGTACCTAAAGGCGATGAAGCGAAAACGAATCATAAGCCAGCGTTTATTGACTTTGGTGCTATTTCCTCTGCGTCCGACCATCCTCGAGAAGCCTATGAACTATTAAAGTTTTTTGGCTGGGGCAAAGAAGGATGGCAAGTAAAATTAGAAGCATTTAAAACATTAGAAAATGAAGATGGTTCACTCATTTTCGAACACCCAGATGGACTTCCATTAATTGATGATGAGGAAATTTGGGCTGAGCTTCGTGAGTTATTGCCAGAATCTCAGTATTATACAGATTTCCTTGAAAGAGCAAAAGAGCCAATTCCTCTTGGGGGTGCTGCGCAACCAGGATTCCAAACTTTCTTGGATGAAGTGTATTTCGGGGGAGAATATGGAGATGTTGAGGCAGCCATAGCAAACGGAGAAGTCAATGCGCACGATATAGCCCAGGATTTAACGGATAAAATTAATCAATATCGTGAAGAAGCAATGGAAGAGTTGTTCTATTAATAAAAGAAGGAAACCAATTTCGTCATACGGAAATTGGTTTCTCCTATTGTTGATGCCACAATACGAAAGGTCGTTATAATCATTGTCACCCAGAGAAATACTAATGGACCGTTCTAAAAAAGTTGAGAAAAGCTATATACCTAATAGATGAACCCATGAAAATAAGCTTCTAGTCAAAAATAGAACTGATGTTTTAGAAAACGAAATTGTTTATTGCCAAAACCTTATAACATGATTGAAAAGGAAGAAAGCCTTACCCACTACCTAAAACAACGTCTTTTATATTTTGAATCCACTTCCAAAAAAACAATATTTGCAATGTATTAAGCAATAAATACAATGATTATAAAATACGCTTACTATACAATAAAAATAACAGGTGAAAGGAGACAAATCCTCCTTGACTATTATGTTCCGCGTTAAAGTAGGTGTTTCCATTTTAAAAATCCTTTAGAAAGTATGGACCAGCCAAGTCACAGGTGGGGGAGAACTGCTCCTTCTCTATACTATTTTATTATTAACAACAAGATGAATTTGTCCGGAAATAATCTAATCAATATATTTTCTTTTAGGAAGGAAAAGGAAAATTGAAGAATAGCAATGATATCCTATTGTATGAACACCCTGCCCAAAACTGGAATGAGGCTTTACCAATAGAGAATGGGAGATTGGGGGAAGGGTTTTTGGTCTTGTCGATCGGGAACAAATTCAACATATAAGGATTCTGTTTTGTATGGGAGACCACGGGATCGTCATACCCCCTGATTCCTTAATACAATTGCCTGACATTAGAAAGTTGTTATCAGAAGGAAGATTAAAAGAAGCAGAGGAATTGGCCGCGCCTGCATTTACAGGCATACCAGCAATACGGCCCAAGAAAAAGATTGATCCATTTTAAAATGAGGAGTGTCTTTATATGTCGGAAGAAAATTATAATGAGGTTTTATCACTTTGTGAAAGATATAGAGAGCAATTTTTTATCGGTGCGGCTGTGAATCAATACACGATTGATACACAACAGGAATTATTAAAAAAGCATTTTAATAGTATAACAGCTGAAAATGAGATGAAATTTGAAAATCTTCAGCCTGAAGAGGGAAAGTTTACGTTCGCGGTAGCGGACAAATTGGTTTCCTTTGCGAAAGAAAACCATAAGCAAGTTCGTGGACATACGTTGGTCTGGCATAATCAAACTCCTGATTGGGTTTTTACGAATAAAAATGGCTCTTTTGCAGACCGAAAGACGGTATTAGAAAGAATGAATACTCATATTTCGGAGGTGGTTAAACGCTATAAGGATGACCTTTATTGTTGGGATGTTGTCAATGAAGTGGTCACCGACGAGGGTCCAAAATTATTGCGAGAGTCTAAATGGCTTGAGACGATTGGCGAAGATTTTATTGATAAAGCTTTTGAATTTGCTCATCAAGTGGATCCTGATGCCTTATTGTTCTACAATGATTATAATGAGTCTGATCCGACAAAACGCGATAAAATCTATACGCTTGTAAAAGGGTTAAAGGAGCGAGGAGTTCCGATCCATGGTGTTGGTCTTCAAGCACACTGGAATGTATCAAGTCCTTCTTATGATGATATTAGGCGAGCCATTGAAAAATATGCCACCTTAGAATTACAGATTCAATTGACGGAAATGGATGTATCTGTTTTTGAGTTTGGAGATAAAAGAAAGGATCTTAAGAAGCCAACAGAAGAAATGCTGGGTGCTCAAGCAGAGCGATATGAAGAATTTTTTAATATATTCCGAGAGTACTCAGATGTTATTACGGGAGTGACCTTTTGGGGTGCGGCAGATGATTACACTTGGTTAAGTGATTTTCCGGTAAAGGGAAGAAAAAACTGGCCCCTGCTATTTGATGAACAGCATCAACCAAAGCAATCATTCTGGAGAATTATGGAGTTTTAGACGCAAAAAAGACTTGGGCGGGCACTAAAGTGTACCAAGTCTTTTTTGTATTAACATCTTTAGCCAAATAGAAAAGCTCTGATTAGTATCTGAGCCACTAAGTTAAGCCAGTATATGGTGGCTAATCGTTTAAAACTACTTTCTAAAATACTGATTAGGTGATGTTCCGGTAATCTTTTTAAATGCTTTATAAAAGGTTGAATAATCTCTAAACCCAACCCTATGAGCTGTATCGAGTGCCGCATGTCCGAACATAAGAAGCTCTAGCGCTCTCATGATTCTTTTATAGGTTACGTACTCCATAACAGTAAAGCCTGTATTCGTTTTAAATATATGGCATAAGTAATACTTACTTACGTAAAACCTATGTTCTAACAAATCCAGTGTGATTTTCTCATCTAGATTTTTATTTATGAAATCCAAAATAGTATTTATTTTTTGATCATATCTGTGTCCCTCGGAAAGGGGGGGATTATAATTTGAAAGATTTTTATTTATCGCAATAAGCATTTGTACAAAAAATGTTTTCAACATTATTGGACTTTCAGGAGAAGATTCTATGGAGGCCTTATCAATTTTATTCCAAAGTTCATTTATCCCGCTTTCAAAAACTTTTTCAGCAGGTATTCTGTTAAAATAACCTAACTTTCTTTTTTCTATATAAGAGAGGATGTTATATTCATCCGTTTGATAGGAGGAGATATACTCAGGGTGAAAATGAATATATTTTCTTTCATAGCGGGATGCTGAGTTAAACACAATTCTATGTAATTCTTTAGAATTAGTTATTATCAAATCATTTGGATAGAGTTTGTAAGCCTGACCTTCGATATAGTAGGTGAGATCTCCTGAAATAAAGTAAAACAACTCATAGCAATCATGTATGTGAGTCGCAACGTCATAAGGTGGATCAGATACCATATGGCTCATAAAAAAGTTACTACTACTGTATTGTAAAATTTGCTTATCCACGAAATCACCTTTCAATTATTCATAATAATTAATATATTCATTATTGAAAGTATAGACTGAAAGAGCAATATTTGCAATATATCTAGCAATAAATCCCATGATTGTGAATGATGCTTTCTATAAAATAGAAAGTAGCGCTATAAAACTCAAAAAGAGGTGCTACTGTATGAGTAAATTTAGGTTATCAGCATTTGCAGATGAAATTGATTCTGATCTAAACACGCAAATGGATGTCTTAGAACAGCATGATATCAAGTATATTGAAATGAGAGGCGTTAATGGTAAATTACTTCTTCATCATTCTTTAGAAGAAGCAAAAGAATTAAGAAACAGATTGATGATCGAGGGTTTAAAATTCAGCAATTGGATCTCCACTTGGAAAGATTAAAATCACGGATGATTTTGAACCCTATTTAGAGCTTTTTAAGCATACTGTAGAGATTGCTAAAATTATGGAATGTAAGTATGTACGGATGTTTAGCTTTTTTCCTAAAGAAGAGGATCCATTACACTATCGGGACAAAGTGATAAAGAGGGAATAAGAAGAATGATAGGAAAACACAGATAGGATGTGTATGGCAATAAATTTGACATTGAGCTAAATATAAAAAGACAAGTTCAATTACTCATAAATCATCCACTGAAGCAATGTTTACTATAAAATACAATTTAACTAGATGGAAAATATAAAGTAGTAAATAGATGCAACAAAAGTAAACAATTGCACATTGCAAATCAGTTATACAAATCACATAATTAAAGCGCATACATTTTCTCATTTCTAATATAGATCTCATTTATGAAAATACTTATAATATAAAGGGGGAGTAATCTGTGTACAAGTTATTACTCGTCGATCAAAATAGACATTCTTTGAATCATACAAAAAAATGTCTTGATTGGGGATCTGTAAGTTTCTATATCAAAGCTACTACCAATCAGTTTACTGAGGTTGTACCTTTGCTAGAAGAGTCGGAATTTTCCCTCCTTATTATTAATATAAAAAACTATAATTCAAGCGGTGTGTTGCTAGTCAATCACATTCGGCAAAAAAGCCAAATACCAATTATTTTGATCGGGGGAAGGAGCGATTTTCGTATTGTTAGAAAGGCTTTAACCTATCAGGTTAGCGATTATCTGCCAGAACCAGTTCAAACTTGTGAATTAAAGAAAAGCTTATTAACTGTTAAAAAGTCACTGGAACTGGATTTTAAAACGAAAGCCCCTTCATGTGAACCTCATTGCTATTGCATAAATGCAGAACCACAAAAAAATACTTATGAACCATTTCCTTCCATTATTGACAAAGTAAAGCAGTATATAGACGCTGAAATGCACCAAAACATTACGTTAAAAAAAATATCAAGCTTATTACATTTCAATAGTGCTTATTTGGGGCAAAAATTTAAGCAACACGAAAATATATCTTTTAAGGAGTACCTAATACAAAAACGTATGGAAAAAGCAAAGGTTCTACTAGTACATACGGATATGAAGATATATGAAATCGCTAATAAGGTTGGATATACAGAAATAGATTGGTTTTACAAAAAGTTTAAAGAGTATACCGGACTCAGCCCTAATGAATATCGAAATAAGAGGGTAGAAACTAAATTTAATAAAGCTATTTATTAAGAAAATACTTTTAAAGCGCTATTAAAACGAGTTACCTTGCATGATGGATCAGAACACCTGCCGATTGAATTATTTCTCTCCGAAACCTATCAATCGTATAATTATTAGCAGAAGTCAGGCAGTGATCGCTTTTAAACAATTCAAGGAGGTTATAGGCAAATAATTTAATCAATAGATCCAATTCGTTCATTTTGAATGAACTGGTCGGAATCTTATTAACGGTAACCATGCTTGGCTTCCTTAATCCTGAATATCGAAAGTTAAAACTAGATTTTACTTTCTGGATACAGGATAATTGGCTGGTGACAGCTTTTTCTTTTGAGTGGTGACATAAATTGTGTGTGTAAAAAGAAATTCTAAAAATTCACTTAATCTTTGATTTTCTAAGAAAACAATGATGAAAAATGACCAATACTGATACCGCTTCCACTTTTAGGGATAATAAAGAAGAGGTATAGAGAAGGAGAAGTTATCTATGTACAGACTATTAATTGTTGATGATGAGGAAATTATTACGGAGTCTTTATATGAAGTATTTTCAGAATTGAAGTCTGATCAATTAGATGTATGTAAAGCCTTTTCCGGAAAGGAAGCGCTCGATTGGTTGTCAAGAACTAGAATTGATATTGTTCTAACAGATATACGTATGCCTGGTATGGACGGATTAGAATTATCGAAGAAAATACTAAACTATTGGCCTAGATGTAGAATGATTTTTTTAACGGGATTTAGTGAGTTCGAATATGCTTATCAAGCAATTCAAATGCCGAATGTGAAGTATTTACTTAAAACAGAGGGCTATTCAAAGGTAACGGAAACGGTATTAAAAGTTATAGAAGAAATTAAACTTGATTATCATGCCCATTCTATAATGGAGCAATCTCAAAAGCAACTTGAATTATATGAATTAATGGCGCAAGGAGAATATTTCAGATATTTTGTCCAGGATAGCCAACTCTATAGCAGGCGAGAGGCTGAACTGATAATAGACTTTGAACGGTTAAATATCAATCTTAATGCCACTTCCCCTGTAATTCTCATACTAGGACATATCATCCATTCCAATGAGATATCTTATATAAAACAAACAAAACTATTTGCATCCTTACGAATGATTTGGAACACGTTTATAACAGATCAGATTATTGATGTAGGGATAGTTGATCGAAAAGGTGATTTATTATGGTTTTTACAGCCGTCCGAAAATAATGATGAGAAATTTGGTAAACACTTAATTCGTTATTTAGAAGGGACGTTAGAGCAGATTCAAGAGACATGCCGCCAAACTCTTGGAATTGATCTATCCTTTACAATGAGTGGTAATCTGTGTGAATGGCCACATGTGTCAAACCAGTATGAACGGTTATGTCAGTTACAACAATTAAAGGTTGGCGATGGTTTGTCTTTAATTCAAATTGATAGAGTAGCTCCCAATCAAGAAATTGACCAAAAGGATATTACACGAATCACATCAAAAGTAGAAATTCTTAATGGATATCTTGAGGCAGGTAGAGTGAAAGAGTTTACCATTTGCTTTGAAGAAATAACAAATTATGCATTAACAAATGAATTGTCAGTTCAAAAAATAAGTGAAATCTATTATTCTTTATCGTTAATGCTATTGACTTACATAAATCGAAGGGGATTATATAATGAAATTGGTAACCTGGAAAAATTAATGCAGCTAGAACTTCATAAAACTTTAGAAGATAGCTTTCAATATTTGCAAGATATCAGTCACGATATATTAAAAGTAAAATCAATAGAAGACAGAGATCGTGCCTCTTTAGCTGGGCGGAAAATTTGTGAGTTTATTCAAGAGCATCTGCATGAGGATTTATCTCTGGTTAGGCTTGCGGAAATTCATCATTTTAATCCTTCCTATTTATCCCGCTTCTTTAAACAGGAAATAGGTATGAATATATCTGAATATATAGATCATTGTAGAGCAAAAAAAGCGAAGGAACTACTTAGCAACAGTGATGTAAAAGTTCGTGAAGTGGCACTTATGGTTGGGTATGAATCGTCCCATTCTTTCACACGCTTTTTCAAGAAAACAACGGGTATGACTCCTCAAGAATATAAAGAGAGTTTTTATTGTAATGGATGAAGGGACGAAATTTTCCGAGCTACTCCATCGTAGCTTAAAGCGATATATTGGATTGCCATGAAAGAAATATAGAAATATGGTTTACATAAAATCTTTCAATTCTTTTAAACACCACTAATTTCAAAAATCAAGCAAAAGCAGGTGGATTCTAGATTATGCATAATTGGAAAAGATTTGTGCTTGTGCTGATGACTTTATTGATGATATCAAACATAACAGCTTGTAAAAATAATAAGGAAAAAGAAAATAATGGGGAAATGAATGCCTTAACTAAGAACCATAAACAAGTGTACAGTGAGTTAGGCTTAATGAAGTATAATCCGCCAATTGAAGTGTCCTTTGTAAGAGAGTTGTCGAATGACTTTGATAGCCTTATAGCTAGTTTACCGGGTGAATCATTAAGTGATAACAGGTGGAGTCAATTATATGAACAAGTCCTAGGAATTCGCATATCCTATGATTGGACTGCAAAGGGAGACGTCTATCGACAGAAATTGGATTTCGCCGTTTCCTCTGGTAAAATACCTGACGTCGTCAAAGTAAATGCAGAGCAACTAAGAGTATTGAGCAACGCGGGTTTTATTCAAGATTTATCTGATGTTTATGAAGACTATGCTACACCGTTGACAAAGAATACATTAAGCCAAGAAGGAATAGGGCCATTTGAAACTGCCACGATTGATGGTAAACTGATGGCTATCCCAGTAACTAGCTCTTCTATTGAAAACGCTACATATTTATGGGTTCGGACAGATTGGCTTGATAACTTGGAACTTGATCCTCCAAAAACAATGAATGACCTGCGAGAAATTTCTAGAGCGTTTACAAATCAGGACCCAGATAAAAATGGTCTTGATGACACCTATGGTTTGGCACTTACAAACTACTTATGGGATCCCATATTAGATGTAAAAGGTTTTATGGCTGGATTTGAAGCCTTCCCAAAATTATGGATTGAAGATTCTTCAGGTAATCTTGTGTTTGGTGGGATTCAGCCAGAAGTAAAAGAAGCTTTGCAAATTCTACAAGATATGTATAAAAAAGGTGAAATAGATAATGGATTTTCTTTGAAAAATGGTTCTAAGGTACAGGAACAGGTAATCGAAGGAAAAGTAGGTATGCTATATGGTGAACAATGGGGTTCTTTTTTCGTTCAGGATAGTCGAATAAAAAATGCGAATGCGGATTGGCAAGCATTTCCGATTGTTTCAGCTTCTGACAAACAAGTTAAAGTGCCTTTAGAATTTAGTACAGGGGAGTTTTTCGCTGTGAGCAAGAACTTTCAATATCCGGAATCAATCGTGAAGCTATTTAATTTGCATTTAGAAAAAAACTGGGGGAAAACTGCAGACTATGAAACTTATTATAGTAACCCTTACCCAGTTTGGCAGTTATCGCCTGTTACCCCTTTCCCACCGATGAAAAACCTAGAAGCTTATCGGCAAATAGTTGATGCTTGCATGCAGGGGGATACAAGCCGATTAAATAATGAAGCGAAGAATATCTATGAGTTAATCGAAAAATACATTCGGGAAGGTTCTGATAAAGAAGTCGGATGGGGATGGGCACGTTCCTATGGAGAAAATGGCGCATTTTCTATCCTGGATCAGTATGAAAGCAATGGACAGTTACTATATGATAAATTCACTGGAGCTCCGACTACTACGATGATTGAACGAGAGTCCTTTTTAAATGATCTTCAGCATGAAACGTATCTTAATATTATATTGGGTGATTCGATAGATAAGTTTGATGTTTTCGTAGATATGTGGAATAAGCTCGGTGGTGAGCAAATGACAAGAGAGGTTAATGAATGGTATATACAAAATAAGTGAAATCCATTGAGGCTCGGAGGAGGAACCGTGCTAAAATTACCTAATATTCATTGGAGAAAGTCGATATTTTTTCGTTTAGTTATAACATATTTGCTAGTCAATATTCCCATTGTAATGCTAGGTTTATATTTATATTATTGGAGTTATAATAATGCTAGAAATGATATATCAAGTGCTACAAGGACACAATTAACCTATTATTTAAAGGATTTAAATCGAGAAGTGGAATGGATAGAGATGCAACAATATGATTTGCTAAAAGACAATAAAATAGTAAAGTTAGCCGTAACATGGGAACTAATGAACAGTGTCGAGAGAAGAGAAAACTTAAATTATGTATTGCATAAGATTTCTATTATGAAAAATAGTAGTAAATATATTCAGGATGTTAAGGTGCATATCCCTTCCAATTCAAAAACATTATCTATAAATGATTCCATCTCTGAATTAGATTATGATGAATATGATGCTTTAAAAATAAGCGTGAACATAAATCAGCAAAGAATATCTTGCATGAATGAGGAATTAAATCTAGTTGCATTTAAATATGGTGGGGGAAGTAAGAGAGACCCATTATATATTGTACAAATTGAATTGAATAAAAATTATATTAAGGATACCCTTCAACAACTTAATTTTTATTCTGATAGCAAATCTGTTCTTTATTTTGAAACACTAGAATTGGCTATTAGTAGCAATCAAGATTTTCAATCTGTTATCGAGCGATACTTGGACAAGAATTTAGAAAATAAAGCTACAATGACCTTAATAAAACTGGAGGACGACAATTACCATATTGATCAAGTTTATTCGAAAGAATTAGATACTAGTATTATGACTTTTTTATCAGAAAAAACACTTAGGAAACCATTGAATTTTTTTTCAAAATGGGTATGGCTATTTGTGTTATCTTCAATTTTAGCGATCGTTATCGTCTATTATACGACGTATAAGATTATCCATCGACCTTTAATACAACTTGTCCGAGGATTTGAGAGTATGGGAGCGGGGAAATTAAATAGTCTAATTGAACATGATAAGAAAGATGAATTTGGCTATCTGTATACACGGTATAATCAGATGTTAAAAAAACTGAATAACTTAATTGATGCGGATTATAAGCAGAAAATGATGATGCAAAAATCAGAATTAAAGCAGCTACAGTCACAAATTAACCCTCATTTTTTGTATAATAGCTTTTTTATTCTTAATTCTCTTGCTAAAGTGGGGGATGTAGAAAGAATTGAACAGTTCACAGTTATGCTAGGAGAATACTTTCGTTTCATTACACGCGACAAGGAGGATTTCGTTTTATTATCCGAGGAGGTCAAACATTCACGTATATATGCAGATATACAAGAACTAAGATTTTCAAGACGTATTCGTGTGAAGTTTGATGAATTGCCTAAGGAAATGGAACGGATCAAGGTCCCCAGACTTATTATTCAACCAATCATTGAAAATGCCTATGAGCATGGTCTGGAGAAAAAAAGTGAGATGGGTTTATTACATGTTACATTTAAAACTCTTAATCAAGCCATATCTATTATTATTGAGGATAATAGTGAGACTCTTAATAATGGACAACTTAAAGAATTGCAATTCCGCTTAAAAAATGTAGGAGAAGCGAATGAAATGACAGGTATGATGAACATTCATCGTAGACTACAATTAATCTTTGGTGACAGAAGCGGACTTTACTTGGAAAGGAGTGAGTTGAAGGGCTTGAAAGTAACAATTTATATTGAGCTTTCTCCTTAAGGATAATGAAATTTCTTTCTCTGATTGCTGAAACATTCGGCAGTCAGATTTTTTTATAGCTTAGCGTACTATAAAATTCTAGCTTGTGGATAAGCTGCTTATGTCGCGGTTGACATCCAGCTCAGCGCCTAGCGACTAGCAAATTTACGCCTTCTTCCTACGATAAGTCAACATCGGCTCCTTTGTCGCCGTGTTTCCTTTATCTCGTCAGAAGTCTTTATATTTGTACGTCGCTGAACAGGCGCTTGCACTTTTGTTCATTATGGGCGTTGGGGAGATGTTCAATCCCATTTTTGTGACTTCGATACCATTTAAAAAATCAAAAATATTGAAAGCTCACCTTCTGCAAACTATGCGGATAACAAGTAAGTCTATAATTAAACAGGTGAATTTCTAGATAAAGACAGGTTGTTACCAGTTAATGAAAGCGGTAACGTTATAGTTGATCATATTTATCATAGGAGGGAAATAATTGAAAAAACGAAATTTCCTGTTTTTATTGTTTTGTTTTTTATTCTTAGTTTTTGCCGCTTGCAGTAATAATTCTGTAAATAGCGGCCCTGACAATGGAACAGCCGGTAGTGGCGAGAATCAAGATAGTGAAGCAGGTAAAGAAAATAATGAGGATCAGGAAGATGAAAAGGATTATTATCAAACACCTGAAATGGATTTTGATATGGGGGGGAAAACAATCAAGTGGGTTTCTTGGTATGATGAAGCCATTCAGGAAGATAATCCAGATAGTATCCAAAAGAAAGAAATACTTGATGCATTAATGGAGAAACACAATTTTCAAATTGAATACGTTATTGTCGATTATGCGGAGTATGCAGATAAAGTAACTTCTTCATTATTAGCGGGACAGCCAATTGGTGATATTATCCGACTAGCTAGACCATGGATGATCCCAACATTAACTAAGCAAGACTTGTTTTGGCCAGTCGATGAATATACGGATAATGACCATGTTTTTTTACAACAGTATACAGATAATTATTCTCAGTTTGAAGGTAAAGGCTATGGATTCCGGGCTGGTATCTTAGGGGCCTCATCTGGCATTTTTTATAATCGTACCTTAATGGATAGTTTGGGTATGAGCCCTTTACAGGGATATGTAGACGAGGATAATTGGAATTGGGAGACATTTATTGAAGTCGCTAAAAAGGCGAATAAAGACACGAATAATGATGGTAAACTTGATACGTGGGGGCTTGCTACTGCTTCGCTTCTGGTTCAAGCTTTGGCTGCGAATGACGCAAATCTAGCTGTCGAGAATAAGCAAAATCTAGAGGATCAAAAAACGATTGAAGCTTTGAACTTTTTATCTCAACTCTCAACAGAGGACGTTGCTAGACCTACGGAAGGCGGAGATTGGACTGAACCTGCACAATTTTTTCGCGAAGGCAATACGTTGATGTACGCTGGTAGTGACTATGAGATGGATTCTTTTAAAGAGGATATGCCAGACTATGATATTGGATTTCTACCATTTCCAAAAGGGCCTAGTGCAAAGGGGTATTCCTCACATAACACGATTCCGAATTATTTAACGATCCCTAAAACTGTTGAACATCCTGAACAATTGCTTTATATCTATGAAAAAATGAACGATATCGAATCGATTTATGATTATCCACAGCAAAACTCGTTTGAAACGCTTTTCAGTAACGAAGAGGATATTGAAAATGCAAAACTGGCAGGAGAAACTATAAATGTCGTAGATAAAGAGGAGGCATATCCATCCATGCCTTTTTATGAATTTCAGGGAGAAATTCTAGAAGGTACTTCGGTTACGACTGTTGTTGAGAAATACAAAGAGCCATTCCAATCGGCGATTGATGAAGTATGGAAACAGTAGTTATTTAGAATTTGAAAAAATAGACCATGCCCAGACCATCATCAAGGCCATTGAAAAACTGTCGGATTAACAGCTATTTATTATTTGTAGATACAAAGCAGCCCACATATACGAAGTTTCGACCGGGAAGTAAGAGATGGCAAGGTCCCAGAAGGCGTGAGTTAAAAGTTCAATGGCTAAATTCGCGCTCGTCTAGCTCCAGGCTCAAGATGCAGTAAAGCTAATAGAGATAAAGGAGGGATGCAAAATAAGAAGAAATTTAACCACCTTTTATTTTATTACAGGTATATTGCTAATGATACTTTTTTTAATAATTAATATTAGTATATCGCCTGATGCAGAAGGACAAAAACAGGAGTTGAGCAATAAGATGAATAATGAGGTAAAAGAATTTACGGTAAAGAATACTCTACCTACATCTGCAATTGGTAAAGAAGTTTCGAATGGAAATCCCCTTGTATCACATAAATTTGGTGCGGATCCATATGCACTTGTATTTGAAAATCGTGTGTATTTGTACATGACTGCTGATCAATTAGAGTATGATGGCGAAGGAAATGTTGTAGATAATACGTATGGCTCGATTAATAAGCTATCTGTTATTTCATCTGCTGATTTAATGAATTGGACAGATCATGGATTTATTCATGCTGCTGGTCCAGATGGAGCTGCAAAATGGGCAATGCAATCATGGGCACCTGCAGTAACACATAAAAAAATAAATGGTGAGGATAAATTCTTTTTATATTTTGCTAATAACGCAAGTGGAATAGGTGTACTAACAAGTGATAGTCCATTAGGACCTTGGGTTGACCCCATTGGGCGAGCATTAATAGATAGAACAGACAAAGAAGCGGAAGGGGTTACTTGGTTGTTTGACCCTGCTGTTCTCGTAGATGATGATGGAAAGGGTTATCTTTACTATGGAGGCGGTGTACCAGATGGACAAGATGAAATGCCAAATACTTCACGTGTTATTGAACTAGGTGAGGATATGATCAGCTTGGTTGGAGATCCTGCCATCATTCCTGCTCCATTTATGTTTGAAAATGCTGGAATCAATAGGTTAAATGGAAAATATTACTATACCTATTGTTCCAACTTCTTTAACGGAGATCGTCCAGAAGGAAGCCCTCCGGCAGGGGAAATTGCTTATATGGTTAGTGATACACCGATGGGCCCTTGGAGATATATGGGGACGATTTTGAAAAATCCGGGTCATTTTTTTGGTATTGGCGGCAATAATCATCATGTCATTTTTGAATTTCACAATCAACTATATATTGCTTATCATGCACAAACATTGGCAAAATCAATGAATATAGCAAATGGATATCGATCTACACATTTAAATTACGTATATATAAATGAAGATGGTACCATTGAGGAGATAGTTGCAGATTATAAAGGAGTCTCACAAATCCATGCATTAAACCCTTATAAGCGTGTGGAAGCGGAGACAATTGGATGGCAGGCAGGGGTTACTACAGAGCCGTTATCACCTAATGAAATGGCAATGAATTCATTAGCAAATAGAGTGCTATCCGAACTACATGATGGAGATTGGGTTGCTATATCGCAGGTTGATTTTGGAAGCGATGGTGCGCGAAACTTTAAAGTTTCCGTTCTGCCAGGTACCGTAGAAGGCTATATTGAGTTGCGTCTTAATAGTCCGGAAGGAGTGTTAATTGGCCAATTAGTTATACCAGCGCAGGGTGATTCTCAGTTGAATGGATATGTCGAATTTGCACAAACAGTAACAGATGCAATTGGTACTCAAGATTTGTATCTTGTGTTTAAGGGAGCAACAGATAGAGAATTATTTAAAATCGATTATTGGAGATTCGAAAAATAGATATGTAATTATGTCACCCCTTTACATGTAGGTATATGTAAAGGGGTTTTGTCATGAAGTAATTTTTATTATACAGCAATATTTTTGTATTCTATGCTGTAATAAAGTATTAAAAATTGTCAAAATATAAGGGCACCTATAATTAAGCAGGTATAAAACTACATATAGACAGGTTGTTGTTATTATTATGAGAGCGCTATACTTGATGGAGTATCAATATTATAAGGGGGAAAAAAAGTGCGATTTAAAAAAATATTGCCCATTATGCTAACCATTATACTTCTTCTTCTTTTGGCGGCATGTAATGAAAGTGTAGAAAATACCTCAAATAAAGAAGACGAATCTGTAAACGAGAATAATGCTGGGAACGAAAATGTTGAGTCTGAAACCTCTGACTATTACCAAACACCTGAAATGGATTTTGACATGGGAGGTAGGACGATTAAAGTTGTATCTTGGTGGGATATGACTATTCCTGAAGATAATCCAGATAATATTCAGAAAAAAGAAAACTTAGATGCCTTAATGGCAAAACATAATTTCGATATTGAGTATGTGTTTATTGATTACGGTGAATATGAAGAAAAGGTTGTTGCTTCTTTAACCGCCGGTGAGCCGATTGGAGATATTGTTCGTCTAGGTAAAACATATAGTATTCCAGTATTAGTGAAGCAAGATTTACTATGGCCAATTGATGAATATACAAAAAACCCCAACGCTTTTAACCAAAAGGTAACCAATGAGTTTATGCAATATGAGGGGCGGGGATATGGCTTTACAGAAGATCAATCTAATTTTGTTGCAGGCGTAATGTATAATCGTACACTTATGAGTCAGCTCGGTATGAAGGAGCTTCAGGAATATGTAGATGAAGATAACTGGAACTGGGATACCTTTATGCAAGTAGCGAAAGAAGCGAATAGAGATACAAATAATGATGGAAAGATAGATGTTTGGGGGCTTGCACAAGGTGGTCTACTCGATCAAGCCCTATACTCTAATGAAGCAGAATTAACAAAAGGAAATCAGCAAAATTTAGATGATCCAAAAACGAAAGAAGTTTTGAATTTTGTTTCGCAATTAGCTACAGAGGAGATAGCTCGTCCAACTGAAGGCGGAGATTGGACAGAGCCGGCCCAATTTTTTCGCCAAGGGAACACTTTAATGTATGCGGGTGCATTTTATGAATATGAGGGTATTAAATCAGATATGGAAGATTATGATATCGGATTCTTGCCATTCCCGAAGGGGCCTAGCGCTACAACATACCACACTGGAGAAGCATTATTTCAAGCATTAACAATTCCTAAAGCTGCCGAAAATCCTGAGCAGTTAATGTATATATGGGAAAAAATTAATGATATTGAATCCATGTATGATTATCCATTGCAGGCAAGCCTTGAAAGTAATCTTACAAATGAAGCTGACATTGAAAATGCTGTAATGGCTAGTGATGGTATGGTGGTGCTAGATCATAATACATTCCCATCTTTACCTTACTATGAATTTTTAGGCGAGCTGAATAATGGAACATCTATATCGACAGTTATTGAAAAATATAAAGCTCCATTTCAGACAGCAATTGATGAAATTTATGGCCAATAGGCTCTAATGGAACAGTCACCAGTTTGGTATTTATGGTGACTGTTCATAATTAAACTCTTGATTTGCAAGGAGGGAAGAACAAGTGAGGATTTTAAAAAAAGAAAATATAAGTATTTTCTTGGGCCTTATTTTAATTTTATTGTTCATCTTAGCCTCAACTCTTTTAAACTCATCAGGATCTAATAGAGCATATGCAGGGAATGACTTTGAAGCCGTAATTAACCAAAATAATGAAGGCGATTATGAACATTATTTAGAAATGTATGCTTCTAAGGGGAGGCCTAAAAAAACGATACGCATTGAAGGAGAAAATTTTAGTCATGTTGAAGGAGAAGGTTTTGAGATTGTTAAACAATTAGAGGGATTAGAAGGTGAATCGGTCATTACACCAGAATCAGGTTCCATAACTTGGAAGGCAGAAATCCCAGAAACAGGTCTTTATAATATACGCATTCATTATTACCCATTAGAAGGAAAAAGCTCGGCAATTCAAAGAGAGTTTTATATTAATCAAGAGATACCTTTTGATGGAGCAGATCTTTTACTTTTTGACCGAACATGGGGAAATGCAGAAGCTGAGATCTTGCGAGATGATCGAGGCAATGATATGACTCCTAGGCAGGTGGAAAAGCCCTTTTGGCAAACAGCTTCTTTTGTAAGTAGTGATGGTTACTATGAGGATCCATATTTGTTCTATTTTGAAAGTGGTGAGCAGGAGCTTACGTTTAAAGCTTTACGTGAGCCAATGGCTATTGATTATATTGAATTATATCAAGAACAAGAGTTGCTAACGTATGAAGAAGTTAGTAACCAGTATAAAGAAGAAGGGTTTAAGGCTACGAGTGGTCAATCTATTCTTATTCAAGCTGAAGAAGCAACTTTTAAATCCTCCCCTACACTTTATCCATTGCAGGATCGTTCTAGTCCAACAGTTGAGCCTTATCATGTATCTAAACTTAGGGTTAATACCATTGGTGGAGTAAATTGGAAGATACCTGGTCAATGGATTGAATGGGAATTTGAAGTTGAGGAAGAAGGTCTCTATCAAATTGCTTTAAAACATAAGCAAGATCAGTTGAGAGGTATTTATGCAACACGTGATTTTATGATAGATGGGCAGTATCCGTTTGAAGAAATGAAACGCTTGCGATTTAACTATAGTATGGATTGGCAAATGAATGTGCTAGGTGAGGAAGAACCATTTCTTTTTCATTTAAGTGAAGGTAAGCATACTATTCGGATGCAAGTGACAATGGGAGAAATTGCTCCCCTATTAAGAACAATTGAATCTAGTGTGCTTCAGTTAAACGAAATGTACCGTCAAATTTTAATGATTACCTCAAATTCACCTGACCCTTACCGTGACTATCAACTAGAGAAACGTATCCCAAATCTAATTGAAAATTTTGCAGAGCAGGCTGAAATAATTGAAAGTGTTGCAAAATATATGGAGGAAATGACAGGAGAACGTAGTGATAAAGTAGCTGCCCTACACTCGATTGTAAGACAACTAAAAGACATGGTGAAGCGTCCTGATACCATTGCCAATCGCTTAGATACATTTAAGGTTAATGTTGGTGGTCTTGGTACGTGGATATTAACAGTGAAAGAGCAACCGCTAACCTTAGATTATTTAGTCATATCTTCGCCAGATGTACAATTACCTAACACTCAGGCTAATCTTTTCGCAAAAATGAAGCACGAAGTTGGTGGGCTCTTCGCTTCATATACAGAAGATTATGACAGTATTGGGAATGTAGCAGAAAATAATCAATTCATCACTGTTTGGATTACAACCGGACGAGATCAAGCTCAAGTTATGAAACGACTCATTGACGATTCGTTTACTAGGCAAACAGGCATTTCTGTTAATTTGCGACTAGTACCAGGAGATATCCTTTTGCCAGCTACTTTGGCAAATGAAGGGCCAGATGTAGCCATGCAAGTAGGTGAGGATATTCCAATAAATTATGCGATGCGTAATGCCGCAGCAGATTTAACTCAGTTTGCAGACTATGAGGAAGTGATTACACGTTTTCGTGACAGTGCCCTTGTTCCATATCGCTATAACAATGGGGTGTATGCCCTACCAGAACAGCAAACTTTTCCGATGCTATTCTATCGTAAGGACATTCTAGAAGAATTAGGGTTAACTCCACCTGAGACATGGCAAGATGTATACAATATGATTTCTGTCCTACAAAAACACAATATGGAGTTTTATTTACCATTAGAAAGTGGAGCGGATAATGTAACATTAGAGCCAAATCCTACGTTTGCTATGCTTCTTTATCAGAAAAATGGTAAATTTTATCGGGATCAGGATACGAAAAGTGCACTAGATTCTGAGATTTCAATGGATGTTTTTAAGACTTGGACACAATTCTATACTAATTACAAATTTCCCCTTCAGGCAGATTTCGCCAACCGTTTTAGAGTAGGGGAAATGCCAATTGGAATTGCCGATTATACAACATATAATTTATTGACTGTTATGGCACCTGAAATACGTAAGCAATGGGATTTCACTGTTGTTCCAGGAACGGAGGTAAAAGACGGTAGTGTAAGTCATCAAGTTGCAAGTTCTACATCTGCAGTTGTGATGCTAGAGAATTCAGAGAATAAAGAATTGGCATGGGAATATATGAAATGGTGGACTTCTAAGGAAACGCAAATTCAATACGGACGTGAAATGGAAGGATTAATGGGGGAGGCCGCTCGTTATCCAACTGCTAACGTTGATGCATTAGAGGAACTGCCTTGGCCGGTAACAGACTATCAAAAATTGGAAAGTCAGTGGCAATGGGTAGAAGGTATTCCGCAAGTGCCAGGTGGATATTTTACTGGGCGTCATTTAGATAATGCTTTCCGTAAAGTAGTTAATAACAATGAAAATCCACGTGAAGCATTAAATGATTATATTATCTACATTAATGATGAGATCGAAATTAAACGCAAAGAGTTTAACTTATCCTATTAATTTGGAGGTAGAAGCCGATGCAAGTTGAATCGACAACCCAAACCGTACAAGGCTCTATCCAACCGAAGAAAAAATCGAGATGGATTCACGTCATATCAAAACTTAAGAAAGATAAGCATTACTATATATTGATGGCGCCATATATGGTAATATTTTTTGCCTTTACGGTTATTCCTGTGGTCATTTCATTGGGTTTAAGTTTCTTTTATTTTAATATGCTTGAATTTCCAAGATTTGTCGGTTGGCAAAACTATTCCAGACTATTTTTAAATGACGATATCTTTTTGATTGCGTTAAAAAACACCTTTTTATTTGCTGCCATTACCGGACCAGTTAGTTATATTGCCTGTTTTATATTTGCGTGGATTATTAATGAGCTATCCCCAAAAATTCGTGCATTTATGACACTTATCTTTTATGCACCTTCAATTTCTGGAAACATATTTTTTATTTGGTTGATTGTATTTTCTGGTGATAGTTACGGCTACTTAAATGGGATACTAATGAAACTTGGTTTTATACTCGAGCCGATTCAATGGTTAAGTGATGAAAAGTATATTCTAACCATCGTTATCATTGTACAACTTTGGCTAAGCTTAGGGACGAGCTTTTTAGCCTTTATTGCAGGATTGCAAACAATTGATAAGACACTTATTGAGGCTGGCGCAGTGGATGGAATTAAAAATAGATGGCAGGAATTATGGTTTATTACATTGCCATCTATGCGTCCACAATTAATGTTCGGGGCTGTTATGCAAATTACGCAATCCTTTGCTGTGGCCGATATAGCGATTGCATTAGCTGGTTTTCCAAGTGTGAACTATGCTGCCCATACAATTGTTACGCACTTGATGGACTACGGTACAATTCGTTTTGAAATGGGATACTCATCTGCCATTGCTACAGTATTATTTAGCCTTATGATCGGAACAAACCTACTAACACAGAAATTATTAAGAAAGATTGGTGAGTGAGGTTGGTGATAAAGTTACAAAGATTTTTTATCAAGCAGAAGAAGTTGAATCGTTCTTTTGCCGTTAGCTTTCTCCTGTTTGCACTCTTAGCTCTATTCGGTTCTTTTATGGCTTTACCATTGATTTATGCCGTAAATAATGCATTTAAGCCATTGGATGAGATATTTATATTCCCACCACGTTTCTTTGTCAAAAATCCAACTTTGGATAATTTCTTTGATCTCTTCGCTTTGATGGGGGATTCATGGGTACCGTTATCACGTTATATTGTGAATACATTATTAATTACTTTAGTAGGGACCGTAGGACATATATTATTAGCTTCTGCTGCTGCATATCCACTAGCAAAATATCGTTTCTATGGATCTAAAACATTATTTAATATTGTGATACTGTCACTAATGTTTTCAGGACATGTTACGGCAATACCAAACTACATGGTGATGTCATGGTTAGGATGGATTAATACACATGCTTCGATCATTGTTCCATCTTTGGCGTTTCCATTAGGATTGTTTTTGATGAAACAATTTATGGAACAGATCCCGGATTCAATACTAGAAGCGGCAAAAATAGATGGAGCAAGTGAGTATCGGATTTTTTGGAGTATTGTTATGCCGAATGTTAGACCGGCATGGTTAACACTTTTAATTTTGCAATTTCCTGCTTTATGGGGGACAGATGGAGGCAGATTTATTTATAGTGAGAATTTAAAAACGTTACACTATGCACTTGGTCAGATTTCAGAAGGTGGGATTGCAAGGGCTGGTGTTGGCGCAGCAGTCGCCCTGTTATTAATGATTGTACCGATTACACTCTTTATTATCTCTCAAAGTAGTGTCATGCAAACCATGGCGACTTCTGGGTTGAAAGATTAGAAAGGAGATCGCATGATGAGGATTTGGAGGAGATCAGTACGGAGCTTTCTTTGCCTATTAATTAGCGGGCTAGTATTATGCAGTTTACATGTGCAACAAGTAGCTGCTGAGGGGGTGTCAGATACGTATAACTACTCCTACTCGGGGATAACAGTAGAATCCCCTGCCGCTTATAAGGCCACTTTGATAGTCGATGGTGAAAGGTTGCAGATTGGGGCGTTTAACGAGCCGGATGATATTTATGTAAATCAGGATGGGGAAGTCTATGTTGTGGATACTGGCAACAATCGCATTGTTGTTTTGAATGAACAACTAGAGGTGATTCATGTGATTGATATGTATATGGATCAAGAAAAAAAAGAGGAGTTTAATAATCCGCAGGGGGTTTTTGTAGACGAACTTAACCATATATATATTGCGGATACAGGGAATAAGCGTGTGGTTCATTTGAATGAGAAGTATGAGCTCGTAAAAATTGTGGGTTCACCACAATCAGAAATATTGAAGGAGGATTTCGAATTTTCTCCTGTTCATTTGGCAGTAGATAAGGCCCAAAGAATTTATGTCATGGCTAGTGGTGTATTTGATGGATTTATGGAATTTAATGCTGATGGAGAATTTACTACTTTTATTGGAGCAAATCGAGTAAGAGTCAGTCCATTAGAGTTATTGTGGAAAAGATTGTCTACAAAGGAACAACGTAGTCGGATGGTCCAATTTATCCCAACTGAGTTTACGAATCTTGACATTAATGACGAAGGATTTATTTATGCAACCAACGGTGATGAGTGGGGAGATACAATTAAGAAACTAAATGCACAAGGGACAGATATTTTAAGAAGGGAAGGATATTTTAATCCGCGTGGAGATGAACGATACAGTCAAAAGGATGGACCTTCACGTCTAATTGACATTGATGTTTGGGATAGTGAAATTTACTCTGTACTGGATTCAAAAAAGGGGCGTATCTTTACATACAATGGGGATGGGCACTTAATGTATGTATTTGGTGGTATTGGCAATATGATGGGCGAATTCGTTACTCCAGTAGCCATTGAAAGGATTGGGAACCGTTTTCTTGTATTGGATAAATCCTTGGCTGAAATCACAGTGTTTGAGGAAACGAATTATGGTAGAACGCTAAATGAAGCTGTGAAAAGCTATTACAGTGGAGATGAGGAGAAAGCTTATCATCTTTACCAAAAAACAATTAATATGAATGCTAATTTAGATTTTGCCTATATAGGAATTGGAAAAGCTTTATATCGACAAGGCCTATATAACGAAGCGATGAGTTTTTTCAAAAAAGGGAAAGATCAAAAAAACTACTCTAAAGCTTTTTTACTACATCGTAAAGAAATAATGAGGGAATATTTTCCCGTTGTTATGACCAGCATTTTCATACTTGTTCTGTTATGGATTATATTGAAAAAAGTAGGAAAGCTGAGAGGAGGAAAAAGCATTGACATTGTGGAGTAAGGAATTATTGAAGTATCCCATTTATGTCATACTCCATCCTTTTAATGGCTATTGGGAATTAAAATTTGAACGGAATAATAGGTTAAATCTTCTAATCTCTGTTATTACTTTAATGTTATTAGCCTTAACTAATATTTTACACAATCAATATAGTGGATTTGTGATTAATATCTATAATGAGAAAGATATGAACAGCATTATGGAAATAGCATATGTCATTATTCCGGTGCTCTTTTGGTGCATTGCCAATTGGTCATTAACAACATTAATGGACGGAAAAGGTAGATTTATAGAGATTTTTAATTCTACTTGTTTTGCTTTAATTCCATTGGTGCTCCTTCACTTTCCATGGATATGGTTAAGTAATGTGATTTCCATTGAAGAAGCCACATTTTATTATTTTACAACTAGTTTTGCAGTCTGCTGGTTTGTCTATTTAATGTTCATAGGAAATATGACTATGCATCAATTTAAACCTGCAAAAACGATTTTAACGATGGTGCTAACGATAGTAGCGATGGGTTTTATGGCATTTTTATGTCTACTCTTTTTTAGCTTAGTACAACAGATGATTTCCTTTGTATCCGTAATCTATCAGGAGATTACCATGAGATTCTAGGAAGGGAGGATAATGTGAATGCGGATAAAAAAATGGACAGTAGTTATCGGAATATTGATTATTATGGCAGGCTGTTCTTCGACATCCATTACAACAATTGATAGTCAGCAAGAAGGGTTTGAATTATCGGAAGGTGAACCCATATCCTCTCTATTTCAAGAAAAGACCCTCCCTAATATGAAGGGGGTCGCAGAGTCGGATTCTTTACGTTTGTTTGTAGGAGAGGAGACAGGGGATGTAGCAGTAGTTGATAAGTCAACAGGTAAAACGTATTATACAAATCCACCAGAGCGTACTCTCGATACAATAGCCAGCGGTATAAATGCAGAGGTGTTATCGGCACAATTAAGCCTAGACTACTATAATCAGTATGGTCAGTTAAGCACCATTAATTCTTATACAGATAGTGTGGCTTATGAACAGATTAGTTTCCAGAATATTGAAAAGGGAATTCGTATCAATTATCAATTTGGAAATGATAAAAATCCAGCTGAAGATTTACCAATGATGCTAAGTTATGAACGATATAAGGAAATAACGAACCAAATGGATAAAACAGGACAACGTGCCCTTATGATTGGTTATAAGGAAGATAAAGAGAAGCAGGTTTACATTCGAAATGACGATGCCTTGAAGGGACTACAACTTGATCGTGCTCTACAAGCTTTTGAATCCATTGGATATTCGAAAGAGGATTTATTAAAAGATGCTGAAGAACATAATATTACACAGGAACAGACTGGTACACGCGCCTTCCTAGCATCTATTGAATATGTACTAGACCAAGATAGTTTAGTTGTGCGTATTCCGAGTGACTCTATTCAATTCCCAGAAAACTATCCGGTAAATAAGATCACCCCACTTAGTTTCTTTGGTGCAGCAGGTCTAGATGAGGAGGGATCTATATTCATACCAGATGGTTCAGGAGCACTTATCCATTTTAATAATGGAAAAGTAAATTATCCTGCTTACAAACAAGACGTGTTTGGTGTGGATCAGACCATGGAAACAACTAATACTGGGACTGATGAGCAAAATATTAGACTCCCGATTTTCGGGATGATTTATGAAGAAGCGGCCTTTTTAGGTGTAATTGAAGAAGGAGCTGCTGCTGCAACGATCAATGCAGATATTAGTGGTCGATTAAATAGCTATAACTATGTTTATCCAAGCTTTTATGTTGTCAATAAGGATGAAGTAATCCTAGATGCTAATGGACAACGTCGTTCTTTACCTAAATTTCAACGAGAAAAGATGAGCTCAGACTTTGTGATTCGTTATCAGTTTTTACCGTCTGAACAGGCATCCTATCAAGGTTTAGCGCAAGCCTATCAAAGTTATTTACTAGAACATAATCAATTGCTTTCAACAACGATTCAAAACGAGGAAAATAGTCCATTTTATTTGGATTTAGTTGGAGGGATTACACGTCAAAAATATTTACTTGGTGTACCGTACAATGCACTTGAGCCCTTGACTACTTTTGAACAAGCAGAGGAAATACTTGATACACTAGAAAACAAGAGTGTTCAGAATATAAAATTAAATTTATCAGGATGGTTTAATGGTGGTTTGGATCAAAAAATACCGAAAAATGTGAAGGTAGATAAAGTCATAGGGGGGAGCAAAGGACTCAAAGATTTTATTCAGTATATCGATGAGAAAAACGTGGAATTCTATCCAGGAGTATCGCTGACTCAAGCTCACTCTACAAAAGGATTTGACAAAAAAAATAAAGCAGCGCGCAATCTACGGGAGGTCCCTGCTGCCGTATATCCAAGGGATTTAGCACTAGACCAGAGAGATGTAGATAAAAAACCATCTTATCTAGTCAAGCCAGATTTGGTGAAGGAATATACTTCTTCATTTTTAGATGAAGTAGAGTCATACGCATTGCAGGGGATCGCATTAGAAGATCTAACGAATTTGGTTCACAGTGACTTTAATAAAAAACGAAACATTGATCGAATTGAATCGGAACAGATATTGGTTGAATCTATTTCACTCCTGAAAGATTTAGATTATAAGATTATGGCTAATGATGCAAATGCATATGCTTTACCATTCGTTTCACTCATAAAAAATGCACCAATGTCAAATAGTGGATTTAAAATTGAGGATGAAAGCATTCCGTTCTATCAGATGGTATTAAGAGGATATGTGGATTATACGGGAACTCCATATAATTTATCTCCGTATACCAGTGAACGTCAATATGTATTGAAATGTTTAGAATATGGTGCAGGTGTCCATTTTAAATGGATATATAATCCGAACTATTTACTAAAAGAAACAGAACATAATAATCTTTTTGCTGTAAATTATGAATTATGGCTAGATCAATCGATAGAATTGTATCACGAAGTGAATCAATTCTTAAGAAAAGTGCAAGGTGCAGGTCTAGTAAAGCATGAAAAGCTTGCAGATAATGTCTATCAATCAACTTATTCTAACGGATTATATGTAATAGTAAATTATAATGCTACAGAGGTTAAGATTGATGGAAAAACGATTATGCCAGAGGGATATATAATAGGCGGTGACCAAATATGAAAATAGCAAAACGATTTAGTTTTATACCAAAAACCTACAATCAACGAAAAGCGTTATGGGGATTTGTTTTTGTTTTGCCATGGCTATTGGGATTCATTGCATTCTTTTTTGTCCCTTTAGTAAATTCGTTACGATATAGCTTTAGTTCTATTGAAGCAAATGCAAATGGAATGAGTATTAAGTTTATCGGTCTTGAGAATTACATCCAAGCTCTAACCGTAAATACTAGTTTCAACCGGACTTTAGTTGAATCTATTATCGACGTACTTGTCAATGTTCCATTGATTGTTATATTCAGTTTATTTCTTGCGGTATTGTTAAATCAAAGATTTTTTGGGAGGTCGTTAGCTCGGGCAATTTTTTTCCTCCCTGTAATTTTAGCTTCTGGAGTAATTTTTTCATTAGAAAGTACTAGCTTAATTCAAGCTGTTAATGAACAAAATGTAGGGAATTCGGGAGCAATTAATGCATTCGGCAGTTTTGAACTTCAGAAGTTGATGCTAGAGGCAGGAGTAAGTAAGACGATCGTGCTTTATTTAACTGGAGCAGTGGATCGTATCTACGAAATTATAAGTATGTCGGGTGTACAGATTTTAATCTTTTTAGCTGGTATTCAAACCATTTCCCCCCAGTTATATGAAGCATCAAGAATAGAAGGTGCCACAGGCTATGAAGCCTTTTGGAAGATTACATTTCCGATGGTGAGTCCACTAATTCTTGTCAATGTTGTTTATACGGTTATTGATTCGTTCTCACGTAATAACTTAACGACGCTAATTCGTGAAACAGGTTTTAAATCATTTAATTTTGGACTTGGTTCTGCCATGGCCTGGATATATTTTTTATGCATTGCACTGATTCTAGCCATAAGCACTTACATTATTTCGAAACGTGTATTTTATTATGAATAATGCAAGGAGTGTGAAACATGAACTATAATAACTTTACTTCAATAGATAATTGGAAAAAATGGTTATGGACGACAGTCCGTTTCGTTTTGATACTTGGGTTATCCTTTATCATTTTATATCCAATTCTCCAAAAAATATCAACTGCTTTTAAGCATAAGAGTGATCTATACTCACCAAATGTGATATGGATTCCAGAGAATTTTTCAATAGATAATTTTAAAGAAGTTACTAGGGTTATGGATTATTGGGGAACATTGTGGAACACAGTTTCATTATCTTCCATCACCACAATTCTAACCGTAATTTCTTGTGCTTTGGCTGGTTATGGCTTTGCAAGATTGAGATTCAAAGGCAGTAACTTGTTATTTGGTGGTGTTATACTCACGATACTTGTACCGCCAACGACAATCCTTATACCAATCTATATGAACTTAAAAGATTTTACTTTAATGGGAATTATTCCGCTCATTACTGGTAAGTCAGTAAACTTGTTAGATTCATATTGGCCGTTTATTCTGACCTCTATAACTGGAAACTCCTTAAAAGCTGGTTTGTATATTTTTATATTTCGCCAATTTTTTAGAGGAATCCCAAAAGAAATTGAGGAGGCTGCCTATATTGATGGAGCAGGAATTGGAAAAACCTTTACTCGAATTATGATACCAAACGCTCTACCAGCAGTTATTACGACGACTTTATTTTCCTTTGTTTGGCAATGGAACGACAGCTTTTACACCACAACTTATTTAACTTCCAGTAAGGTAATGTCAACACAACTATCGTCTTTGCCTTATAATCTGGCCATTCGGTTAGAAGATGATACATCTGGAGTTGATCCATTTTATTTAAGCATGGTTCAAGATACAGGAATATTACTATCCATTTTGCCTCTTATTATCATTTACTTATTTGTCCAGAGGTACTTTGTTGAGAGTATTGAAAGAACGGGAATTGTTGGTTAATGCATAGATTATTGATAAAATTGGTTACTGGATTCCTAAAAATCTGGAGAAGCAAACGAACAAGGAGTACCGTAGGATCATCATTGTTTTTTTAGTATGCACAACGAGCACTTTTGTTAGGAGATGAAAGATTGAGTAAAACAACAATTAAAAATCCAATACTCTGGGCGGATATACCAGATGTAGATCCAATCCGAGTTGGAGATACCTATTATATGGTGAGTACAAGTATGCATGTTATGCCGGGCTGCCCGATTATGAAGTCAAAGGATTTACTTAATTGGGAAATTGTTAATTACGTATATGACATTCTGGAGGATAATGAAGCGCATAACTTAATGAATGGAAAAAATATATATGGAAAAGGTTCTTGGGCTGCAAGCCTTAGAGAACATAAAGGTTTATATTATGTTTGTTTTTCCAGCAATGATATGCAGCGTTTTTATATTTTTAGAACAGATGATATTGAAAAAGGTAAGTGGCAACGATCAGTGATTAATGGGATATTTCATGATCCTAGCTTACTTTTTGATGAAGAACGTGTTTTTGTTATTTATGGGAATGGTGATATCTTTATTACCGAACTGACAGCAGATGTAACGGGAATTAAACCAGACGGACTAAACCAATTACTTTTAGAAACAAAACGAGAAGGAATTGGTTTACGATGTGAAGGTTGCCATGCTTATAAAATAAACGGTTATTATTATCTACTTTTTATAGAATGGCCCTTACATGGGAATCAAAGGAGAAGAGAGGTTTGCTATCGTTCTACAGAGTTGTTAGGCCCCTATGAACGTAAAATTGTGTTAGATGATAATATGGATTATTGTAATCATGGTGTGGCGCAAGGAGGAATTATTGATACCACAGATCAGAGTTGGTATGCCTTATTATTCCAAGATCACGATGCTGTTGGGAGGATCCCATTTGTTTTGCCCGTAAGATGGGTAAATGACTGGCCTATGATGGGAATAGATGGAAAAGCACCTGAACATTTTGAGGTTGATCTACCTTATACGCCATCTAATCCACTGGTGATAAGTGATGATTTTGATTACAAGGAAAATCAATTAGCTTTAAATTGGCAGTGGAATCATAATCCTGACCACCGCTTTTGGTCAGTTACAGTTAGAGAGGGATTTTTAAGGTTAACAACAGGGAATGTTGTGAATAGTGTGCTAGAGGCACGTAATACACTAACACAGCGTACAGAAGGACCAGCATGTAAAGGGAGTGTGCGTATCGATCTGTCTAATATGAAACCAGGTGATCACGCAGGTTTAATTGCCTTACAAAATACATTTGGTACAGTTGGTATTCAGGTAAATACGAATGGCGAAAAGAACGTAATAATGTGTATAAACAATGGTGAGGGCTTCGAGCAAAGGATAGAAAAAGTTCCGTATGTATATAATTGGATTGATTTAAAAATAGAATTCAATTTCGAAAATAGTCTAGATAAAGCTCACTTTTTTTATTCTATTGATGGAGAAACATGGAACAAAATAGGGTGCACTTTGGAAATGAAATATACGTTAGACCACTTTATGGGGTATCGCATTGGTTTGTTTAATTATGCGAGTCAGGAAACCGGTGGTTACGCAGATTTTGATTATTTCCATTATGAAAAATCGATAGTTGGAAACGATAAGCCAGTAAGGTAGAATAGTCTTAAAAGGGAATAGAGTTCCGAAATTTTTGTTTATTTAACTCTTTCTGTGGAAAAGGGGCGGAGCTACGCAAGAGGATATTTATTCATAACATAATGAGTACAATGATGGGAAGTACACTTCAGTCATGAAACGAAAATGGCATCACCCACACCACCTTATGTACAAGGGACACTGCTTCATACTTTTCTATGCTTGGGTTGGGAGATTCCTCTCATAATTGTTTTTTGTATACTTTTTATTATAGTGAATGAACATCGAAAATCCTCTGTTGGAATGTTTAAGGAATCACAAGGAAAAGGCACGTAAGTTTAATAGTTATATCGATAGTCAATCTTTTACTACACACATATTGATTAAATGGTATAAAGGAGTATTTTGAGTGAAAACAATTAAAACAAAAGCTATTACAATTACAGATTCCTATGTAAAAAGAGCTCAAGAAAATCTTGTCCATTATCTTTTAAGTATGAAATCGGAAAAATTTTTATTTGAGGTTTTTAAAGTCGCGAAGCTTAAACCTTTAACAAAAGAAGGGTATCAAGGGTGGGAAAGAAGTGACCAAATTAATTTCAGAGGGCATTTTTTTGGACATTATATGTCGGCTTTAGCCTTAGCCTATCATGCAGTGAAAAATAATTCTCTTAAAAAGCAATTACTAGAACAAATGCAAGTTGCAGTAGCAGGTCTTGCCCAGGCCCAGGAAAACTATGCTTTCCATCATCCAGAAAGTGCTGGTTATATTTCAGCTTTTCGGGAGTCAGCACTTGATGAAGTAGAAGGAAAGGTTATTTCACCTGAAGATAAAGAAAATGTACTTGTTCCTTGGTATAATTTGCATAAAATTTTAGCGGGTTTATTAGCTATTCATGAGTCTCTAGAAGGAATAGAAGAAGAAACAAGCCAAGTGGCACTAAAGGTCGCTAGTCGATTTGGCGATTATATTTATCATCGCATGATGAAATTAGCGGATAAAAACAAAATGCTACAAATTGAATATGGCGGGATGAATGATGCGCTCTATCATTTATTTGCATTAACGAGAAAGAAAGAACATATGGTTGCGGCTACTTACTTTGATGAGGATGAGCTATTTAAAAAATTAGCTAAGCGTGAAAATGTCCTACCAGGAAAACATGCTAATACGCAGATTCCGAAATTAATCGGTGCATTAAAGAGATATCAAGTTTTTCAAGACAAGGATTTTCATTCATTCCTTTCTAGTGAAGAAAAAGAAAAACTTACAGTTTATTTTACAGCTGCAAAGAATTTCTGGGATATTGTCGTGCAAAATCATACATACTGTACGGGCGGAAATAGTCAAAGTGAACATTTTCATGAACCCAATTCGCTTTATTATGATGCAGAGGTTCGTAATGGAGATTGTACCTGTGAAACTTGCAATACTCATAATATGCTAAAGCTAACCCGCAATTTGTACTTTCTCACCGAGGATCCAAAATATTTAGATTACTATGAAAGAACGTATATTAATGCTATTCTAGCTTCGCAAAATCCTGAAAACGGGATGATGATGTACTTTCAACCAATGGGTGCCGGATATAATAAAGTATATAACCGTCCTTATGATGAATTTTGGTGTTGTACAGGAACGGGGATAGAAAGCTTTGCCAAGCTAGCGGATACTTATTATTTTCAAGAGAATGATCATGTTTTAGTTAATCTTTATTTCTCAAATGAAGTAAGTATAACCGATCGAAATATGAAGCTTGTCCAACATTCCGATCGGAAGAATAGTATTTTTACGTTTACGACAAGTTCAATAAGTGGAAATGAAGTGAAGCCAATCTATATAGCATTGCGGATTCCAGCTTGGACAGGAGAATTTGAAGTGCTTCACAATGGTGTGCAAGCGGATTATGAATTAAAAAATGGATTTGCTTATCTAAAACAGCGCGTCGGGAAAAATGAAACCGTCATGATTAAGTTTGCCCCTTACTTGAAAATGGTGTCGACAAAAGATAATTCTAATTATGTAGCGTTTGAATATGGTCCATATGTATTAGCGGGTGGTCTCGGAACTCAAAATATTTCCGCTGATAATCCAAATGGGATTATTGTTCGCGTAGGTACGAAGGACCGTCTCTTGCCCGATACTTTAACAGTGACTGCTGATGATTGGCGGGAAAACTTTACAGAATATATGCAACCGATCGAACAGGAAGATAAGCTTTTAGCTTTTCAAGCGCACAATATTGAAGAGCAAATCACTTTTACTCCGTATTACGAAATGCACGGCGAACGTTATGGGATTTATTTTAAATTAGTAAATGCAGATTCTAAAGCAGCTCAAGATGCGATTAAACAGAAAAAAGAATGGTTGCGAGAACAAGAGCTTATTTTAGCTGAGTTACACAATTTTGATGAAAATAATAGTGAATATGCTAAGAAAATGACTTACAATCAATCTGAGGTAGGTGCATTTTGGGGCAAGCGTTATCGTAAAGCTTTCAAAAATGGGTGGTTTAGCTATGAATTTTCTGTTCATACCCAAGATGATTTTTATTTGCAACTAGATTTTCATCGTGAAGATGCAGGAAAACGTATGGACGTAATTTTGAATGAGCAAGAGACACGGGCAATGATTGTCAGTGATAGTGGGGAAGGTGAATTTATCTCCCAACAAATCTTGTTGGACAAATCTTTGGTTTCGAATGAAGGGAAGATTAAATTAACATTTAAAGCGATTGAAGGGGAAACACCAAGAGTTTTTGGAATTACCTTTTTAAAAAGGCTGAGTTTTGAGAGCAAGATTAAGTTAAAACAAATTGAAGTTACGGCTGGCCAGATTGCACCTCAAGATTTTACTTCTGCCAAATATGAAGTCACCTTAGTAAAAAATGGCGGTTTAATTTTCCATTTGGCAAATGATAGTAGCTTAGTCTACATCGATGATATATTAATTAATGAAACAAAACCACGCCCATTAGCGGACGGCTCCCATACAGTAACGATTTATGCACCTGATCACAGAACAAAACAGGAATATTTATTAAAGGTGACAAATAAGTAATAGTAATCTTATGGATAGTTCAGAAACATATCAGTGCAACTTTAATCAGTGGGGACTTCCATCCCCCACCTATGCTTTTCCGTATTCTAAAGCCTTAAGGTGGGGGATTACTGCCTATTAATGCGGGATAAAATTGAAAACGCTATCAATTTTACGAGAGGAGGGGGAAGGATGGAATCAATTGTGACGATCGAGGGAGTATATAAATCCTTTGGAAATGGAAATAACAAAGTTGATTTATTGGAGAATATTAATCTTTCGATTGAAACATATCAATTAGTTGCCTTCCGTGGGAGATCTGGTTCTGGAAAAACAACCTTATTAAATTTGATTGGGGCACTCGACTATCCCACTGCAGGAGAAATCTATATAGGAGGTGAATCGATTGGGACACTCAATGAAAAACAACGTTCCAAGCTGCGGCAGGAGAAAATGGGCTTTGTTTTTCAATCATATGGTTTAGTTCCCTTTATGACAGTGGAGGAAAATATTGCATTTGGTTTACGAATCACGCAAACTTCGCGAGGACTGTGGCAAGCAAAAATAAAAGAGGCCCTTGACATCGTAGGGCTATATAAAAGAAGAAAGCATTACCCATATGAGCTTTCGGGGGGAGAACAGCAAAGGGTTGCGATTGCTCGAGCAATTGCGATAGACCCCATGTTGATCTTAGCTGATGAACCAACAGCAGAGCTAGATAGTCAAACAGGTTTTCGTATCATGGACATCTTTCAAGAATTGGTAAAAAGCCAAAAGGCGACAATCATTATGACTTCTCATGACCCTGTTATTTTAGAGATGATTGAACATGTTTTTACATTGGAGGATCGAAACATTGTCTATCAAAAAAATGAGAATATTGTATAGAAATAATCGGGTTTCATTCAATACTTCATTCATCACTTTGCTGCTTATTCTTCTAAGTGGCTGTACGTTCTTGCCGAAGGAGGAAGCCGTTCTCGCACCTCCCCTAACCGAACCCGCCCAACTGGATTATAAAACGGTAGAGGTTAAAAAGGGAGAAATCATCAAAAGTGTGAAGGGATTGGGAACAATGGTCCCTAAAAATAATGTTGATTTGTTTTATAAAAAGGAGGGCGGGCGGCTTAAGGAAATTAAGGTTCATAATGGAGACGCTATTAAAGAGGGACAAGTTTTAGCTGTATTAGATACTGGCGGACTTGCCTATGACATTGAGCAAGCCAGATTGGAACTACAAAAGGCGGAAATTCGCTTGCAGCAAGTAAGGGCGCAAGAAGGGGGGAGTACATACGATATTCAACTAGCGGAGTTAGATGTTCAAGCAGGGAAAAATCATCTAGCCCGGTTGAATAATGAAATGGCAGAAGCAACAATCACCTCCCCCATCAATGGTGTTGTAACATTTGTCGCTGAACTGAATCAGGGAGCCGTGGTCCCAGCCTATGAATCTATTTTTCAAGTAGCAGAGGTCACTGATCTTAAGCTACAATATTCGGCGAATAAAGCAGCGGATTTATCTGATGTGGAGATCGGAATGAAGGTTACTCTAGAGATTGATGGTGAAAAAGTGAGCGGGGAAGTGGTCCAAACCCCTAAAACGGTTCCGTCTGATGTTTCACAAAAGGATCCTGAGTTCTATGGAAGAACAGTGATGATCGACATAAAGAAGATGCCGAAAGATAGTAAAGTTGGAGATATGATAGATTTTGAGATCATTACAGCGAAGCAAAAAGATACGCTCATTATTCCCAAAAATGCACTTCGTTCGATTACCGGACGAAATTATGTGCAGTTGATCGAAGGAAATACAAAAAGAGAAGTAGATATTCAAACAGGAATTGTTACCTCTACTGAAGTAGAAGTGTTAAAGGGACTTGAAGAAGGCGATCAGATTATCACGAAGTAGAGGGGGGAATAAGCTATGGCCATATTGAAGTTAATTATAAACAAAATGTTGAATAATCGCTGGTTAACAGGAAGCTTATTCCTTGGTCTACTGATTACGGTGTCTCTTGTAGCAAGTATCCCAATTTATACATCTGGTGTCATGCAAAAATTGTTGATTAAGGAATTGGAAGATCATCAGGTGAAAACGGGGGAATTTCCTGGCATCTTTACTTTTACAGATTCCTTTGCGACACCTGGTGTTGACAAGCCATCTCAAGCTTTTTTAAAAGCTGAACAGGTTAACGCAGATCTTACAGCACAAGTTGGATTACCTATTTTGGCTAAAAATGTTACATTTGGCACGATCGCTTTAAAAACGATGTATGAAGATGAGGAAAAGCGTGCAGAGGAAAAAGAGCAAAGAGATGGGAAATTGATGATGATCACAGGGCTTGAGGATGAAATTGAGCTAGTGGACGGCAGGCTTCCACAGGCTGAACCTGTTGATGGGATCATCGAAGCACTTGTGACAGAAGAAGCCCTTTTAAAACGAAATATGGTACTTGGCTCAACTTTTATAATGTCCAGGGCAGATCTGGATTTGGAGTATGTAGTGAAACCAGTGGGCGTTTTTCAGACAAAAGAGATAGAAAGTCTTTATTGGACCTTGGTTTCTAATAATATGAGTGAGGATTTTATCGTTTCGGAAAAATGGTTTCGCAATGAAATTTTACAAAATCATGAGGATGCTTTATGGTTTGCCCGATTCAATACGGCTTTTGATTACCATCAAATCACCCCTCTAGATTTTCCAGCTTTGTTACAATTGCCAGGGAAGATGAAGCGAGAAATAAGCGGGGGCAAAGAAACCAATATGCTGATTGACTTTCCTATTAATGGCATCTTGAAGACGTATGATCAAAAAGGAAAACAAATGACGACAATGCTATGGTCTCTTAACGTTCCTGTATTGATTATGCTTGCCATTTATTTGTTTATGATTTCGCGCTTAATTATAGAGCGGCAACTGAATGAAATTGCGGTTTTCTTTAGCCGTGGGGCGAGTCGTTTGCAAATTGTGTTCATTTATTTTATCGAAGTAGCCATCTTAGGGGGGCTCGCTCTTCTACTCGGACCCATAATTGCCTTACAATTATGTAAAATATTAGGGGCTTCCAATGGCTTTTTAGAATTTGTGCAAAGATCTACTCTACCTGTCGAACTTTCTGGAGATGCGTTTCTCTATGCATTATGGACAGTACTCGCTTCAATTGTGATGGTGATGATTCCGGTCATCCATGCTTCAGGGAGTAGTATTGTCAGCCATAAGCAAGGAAAAGTACGCCACCAAGGGAAAATGCAATGGTCATTGGCAATTCTAGAATTGGCTCTGTTAGGAGTCGCAATCTATGGGTTGGTAACGTTTAATAAAAGACAGAAAGAATTGCTTACGTTCAATATTGAGAGTGCTGATGTATCGATTGATCCTGTGCTATTCTTTTTGCCGGCTCTTTTTATTGTTGGGTTTGGATTAGTCGTCTTACGGGTGTATCCATGGATTATGAAGGTGATTTTTAAATTAGGAGAACGGTTTTGGCCATTACCACTCTATAGTACCCTTCTACAAGTAAGTCGTTCCTCCAAACAGTATAAATTTTTAATGCTCTTTTTAGTGATGACGATTGGAATGGGGGTCTTTAGTGCAAGTGCGGCCAGAACGATTAACACGAATTTGGAAGAACAGTTGCTCTATGAGCAGGGAGCAGAAATCCGTATGCAAGTGAGATGGCAAGATAATTTACCACCCCCTAATGCGATGGGCTATCCAACTCCAGGAGCTGAAGAAACAGATGAAGAAGAGTCTGCGGAACCAGAGGAACAAGAAGTTGTTTATACCGAACCACCATTTGAACCGATTGCAAAGTTAAAACATGTGGATCAAACAGCAAAGGTTTTCCAAAAAGAGGAATTAACCGTGTCAGTGGATGAGGAAAAAAACATCTCATACGGACAATTAATGGCAATCGAGACGAAGGACTTTGGAGAAACGGTTTGGTTTAAAGACTCACTTTTACCGTATCATTGGTACCATTATCTGAACTTACTGGCAGAAGAACCGAGTGCAGTCCTTGTTTCAAGGGAGACGGCAAAAGCATTAAACTTACAAAAAGGGGACGAAATTTCTTTACAATGGCAAGGATCAGATACAGGGGAATTTATTGTCTATGAGATTATCGATTATTGGCCTACTTTTAATCCATTGGAAAAAATAGATGAAGAGGAAGAACAGGTAGGTGCTTTAGTTGTCGCCAACCTCTCCTATGTACAGACAATGCTTGGTTTGGAACCTTACGAGGTATGGATGAAAGCAAAGCCAGGCTCCTCGCGTGCTGAGTTGTATAAAGAGATCGAAGAAGCGGACATTGCGGTGGCAGCAATGAGTGATGTTGTTCCACAAATAACTGAATTAAAAAATAGTGCTTTATTGCTTGGTGTGAATGGAATGATGACGATGGGTTTTTTGATCTCCTTACTGATTTCCTTTATTGGCTTCCTGCTTTATTGGATCTTAACGATTAAAGCGCGAACATTGCAATATGGCATTTATCGAGCGATGGGAATTTCCATGCCAAAATTAATGAGGATTTTAATCTCGGAGCAGGTTTTCACATCAGGGGCAGCATGTGGGCTTGGTGTTCTAGTTGGCGGAATAACGAGCATGCTCTATGTTCCCCTCTTTAAAATATCTTTAAACATTGATCAATTAATGCCACCCTTTTCCGTCATTTCAGATGCAAGTGATGAGGCGAAGATTTATCTATTTTCCGCCCTCATGCTTCTCGTTGGATCAGCAGTTCTAATCGGATTTTTACGAAAAATAAAAATTGATCAAGCGATCAAGCTAGGTGAGGATTAATATGATACAGTGCGAAAATTTGATGAAAATTTATAAAATTGATGAGGAACATGAAGTCATCGCCTTGCAAGGGTTGGATTTGCAAATAGAGAAAGGCGAAATGATGGGGATTATTGGCAGTAGTGGTAGTGGGAAGTCCACCCTTTTGAATATGCTTGGTGGACTGGATCGCCCGACCGCTGGTAAATTGATCGTCGATGGTAAAAATTTGTTGCGCTTATCTGATCGGGAGCTTGTGAAATATAAGTTAGAAACGGTCGGATTTGTTTGGCAAAATAATGCAAGAAATTTAATTCCGTATTTATCAGCGGTGGAAAACGTGGAAATGCCGATGTTACTTAAAGGGAGCCACAAACGATCGCGGGCCAAAGAATTATTAGAAATGGTCGGCTTAGGCAATCGGCTTAACAGTAAATTAGGCTCCCTTTCAGGAGGCGAACAGCAACGAGTCGCGATTGCGATTGCTCTCGCCAATCAACCCAGTCTTATTCTGGCAGATGAACCAACCGGAAGTGTGGATGGGAAAGCAGCCGATATGATTTTAGATGTATTGCATCATTTGAACCGGGAATTAGGCGTGACCATCGTGATTGTCACTCATGATCCCCAACTTAAACGTAAAATGGATCGGATTGTTGCCATTCGTGACGGAAAAACTTCAAGTGAAATTTTGCGTCGTTCCCAATTGCTTCATCAAGATCAAGTAGTGAAGGAAGACACGCAAGGAGAAACTCATGTCGAATTAGCTGTTTTAGATAGTGCGCGACGAATTCAAATTCCCGAAGAATATTTAAAGGCAATCGGGATTACGAACACTAACAAAGTTCATCTCAAAATGGAAGACGAAAAAATTATTATTGCCAATCCTAGTAATTGAATTAAAAAGCATAAGAGGATCATGATCCGATCTTGATCAGAGCAGCGGAATCAAAAACAGGCCTGAGACCACTAGATCGGGACTTGGGCCTGTTTTCACATTCATCCATGATGAATCTAGGAAACGATGATCATTGATGCCTTCTGATGAGGTTTAAATTATTACTGAATGGCTTTCGTTGATTCACGAATAATTAATTCGGGTTCATACGTCACATTCGGTTTTTCAAATGTATCTGGGTGTTCAATTGCCTCGACAATCCACTTTGCAGCATCCAAACCTAATTGGGCTTTCGGATGGTTAATCGAAGTGATTTTCACCTCTGACGCTTCTGCCAGCGCAGAATTATCATAACCAACGATGGAAATGTCATCGGGGACCCGATACCCTTTTGCCTTTAAAATATGAATAATCTTTAAAGCAATTTCATCATTATAACAAACAATGCCTGTTGGAGTTTGTTCGGGAACGGCCAGCAGTTTTTCGATTTTTTCATGAAAAACATTTGGTAAATCTTCGGTTGTATAGGAAATAACCGTATCATTTTGAAATGGGATTCGATGATTGCGGAAAGCATTGATAAATCCCTTCATTCGGTAAATCCCTTGTAAGTCATCCGTTTTAAAAATCCCGATGATTTTATTATGACCAAGTTCAATTAAATGTTCTGTTGCCAATAATCCCCCTTTTTCATCATCCATTAAAATATAGGGGGGATTTAATTGGGAATAATACTGGTTAATCATTAAATAAGGAATGTTTCTTTGTTCCAACTCCAAGTAATAAGGAATATTGGGGTTATAGCCACTACTTTTTGTTGGTTCAATAATGAGTCCATCCACATTCCGCTCCAACATCGCTTCTAAACATTGCTTTTCTTTTTCCACTTCATTATTTGTACTGGAAATGAATAAGGAATAGCCTTTCGATGTGAGATAAGATTCCATTCCCCTTATAATCGATGGAAAAATATAATCAGAGATGTAAGTCGTAATAATGCCGATATTCTTACCCGAAGTCGTTGGTTTGGGAAGGGAGGGAGAAAGAGTCTCAGGTTGTTCTGCAATAAATGTGCCTGCCCCTTGCTCTCGATATAGTAAGCCTTCATGAACAAGTTCCCCAATCGCTTGCCTGATTGTATGTCTGCTCACTTGGAACATTTTAGAGAGTTCATTCTCGGAATAAATTTTATCTCCTGGTTTGACCTTTCCTGTTTGTATCCACTCTTTAATTTTATTAATCACCATTATATATTTTGCGGGTTGTGCCATAAAATCCCTGCCTCCATGCTTTTCTTCCGTCCCTTCCCCATTAATAGGAGGAAACGATATGTAAAATCAGTTGGTATAGATTGTACTGACAATTTTTATTTTGCACTTAATGCAATTCATACAGCATCTACATGAAATTAAAGTATCATAAATGAATCGAAAATGGAAGTTAATATATCACCTGATGCATACAAGTACAAAAGATAAAGCAAAAATTTAGCTTTTGTATTGAAAAATTTACAAGACATGATAGAATGTTTATTAAGTTATACGTACAAGTGTTGTAAGGATAAAAAGAATACCAAGACAATGACGACTTGTACCCATTTAAGCAAAAATATAATTTTGAATGTAAGGGTGAGGAGATTGGCAAAATATTCGATTGGTGTAGATTATGGGACCCAATCTGGTCGAGCGGTTCTAGTTGAAATTGGCTCTGGTCGTGAGATTGCGACTTCCGTTAAAGAATATACCCATGGTGTAATGGACGAATTTTTACCGGGGAATAAGATAAGGCTTGAAGACGATTGGGCATTGCAACATCCAAACGATTATTTAGAAGTGTTGCAGGTGACGATCCCAGCTGTGTTAACAAAAGCGAATGTTGCAGCAGAAGATGTGATCGGCATCGGGATTGATTTTACGGCTTGTACGGTCCTACCTGTCAAAGCGGATGGCACACCTCTCTGTATGTTAGAAGAATATAAAGAGCACCCACATAGCTATGTAAAATTGTGGAAGCATCATGCAGCACAGGATGAAGCGAATCGTTTAAATAAGATCGCTGAAGAACGTGGAGAGGACTTTCTACAACGATATGGTGGGAAAATTTCTTCTGAATGGATGATTCCGAAAGTTTGGCAGATTTTAAATGAGGCTCCTGAAATTTATGAAGAGGCAGATCAAATTGTGGAGGCAACGGATTGGGTGATTTCACGGTTGACCGGTGAAATTAAAAGGAATAGTTGTACGGCCGGATATAAAGCGATTTGGCATAAGCAGAAAGGCTATCCTTCGAAAGAATTTTTCAAAGCGTTAGATCCGCGCTTAGAAAATGTGGTCGAAGAGAAATTATCCAATGATATTTATTCAATCGGATCAAAGGCTGGAGAAATCACGGCTGAAGCGGCTGCTTTGACTGGACTTAAACAAGGAACAGCTGTTGCAATAGCAAATGTCGATGCTCATGTTTCCATCCCCGCTGTTGGCATTACAGAACCTGGTAAACTATTAATGATTATGGGAACAAGTACTTGTCATATTTTACTAGGGGAAGAGGAAAAGATTGTCCCTGGTATGTGCGGAGTTGTAGAAGATGGGGTATTGCCAGGATTAATGGGGTATGAAGCAGGGCAATCCTGTGTTGGGGACCACTTTGAATGGTTCACTGAAAATTGCGTCCCAGCAGCCTATGACGAAGAAGCGAAAGAAAAGGGAATAAACATTCATCAGTTGCTAACTGAGAAAGCTAGTAAACTACGACCTGGTGAAAGCGGTCTTCTGGCGCTAGATTGGTGGAATGGGAATCGCTCTACACTTGTGGATGTCGATTTAACTGGGGTATTGCTAGGAGCAACACTTTTAACAAAGCCAGAGGAAATCTATCGTGCCCTTATTGAAGCAACTGCCTATGGAACACGGACAATTGTAGAGGCATTCCGTAACAGTGGTGTTCCGGTAAACGAAATTTATGCTTGCGGCGGGATTGCCGAGAAGAATGCTCTGATGATGCAAATTTATGCAGATGTGTTGAATACTGAAATTAAAATCTCTGCCTCTTCGCAAACCCCTGCATTAGGTTCAGCGATGTTTGGTGCAGTCGCAGCAGGAAAAGATCGCGGCGGCTATGAAAATATCACCGATGCCGCTAAGGAAATGGGTGGAGTAAAAGCGGAAACATTTAAACCAAATCCTGATAGTGTAAGAGTTTATCAACAGCTTTATGCGGAATATGAAACGTTATACAACTATTTTGGCCGTGGTGAAAATGATGTGATGAAGCGACTTAAAAATATTAAAAAGCAAAGTCTCTAATTGGATCGGAGGAGAAAGAATGCTTGAAGAATTAAAGCAGAAAGTATTGGAAGCGAATTTACAATTACCTGAATATGGCCTTGTTACTCTTACGTGGGGAAATGTGAGTGGGATTGACCGTGAAAAGGGCCTTGTCGCTATTAAACCGAGTGGGGTTGCTTATTCTGAATTGAAGGCTGATGACTTAGTTGTCTTGGATTTGGAAGGGAATATCGTGGAAGGGGATTTACGCCCTTCCTCTGATACCCCAACCCATCTAGCACTCTATAAAGCTTTTAAAGAAATTGGTGGGGTTGTTCATACTCATTCGCCATGGGCGACAAGTTGGGCACAGGCAAAAAGGCCGATCCCAGCGCTTGGAACGACACACGCGGATTATTATTATGGAGAAATTCCAGTAACTCGCCCGTTAACTCAACAAGAGATTGAACAAGCTTATGAACTTGAAACAGGGAATGTGATCATTGAAACGTTTGAAAACTTACAATTAGATCCAAAAGCGATGCCAGGTGTATTGGTGGGAGGGCATGCTCCCTTTAACTGGGGGAAAGATGCTCATGAAGCTGTTCATAATGCTGTCGTGTTGGAAGAAGTCGCCAAAATGGCCTTGCATTCATTCCAACTTAACCCAAATGTTGAGCCGCTAGACCAATACTTATTAGATAAACATTACTTGCGCAAACATGGCCCCAATGCATATTACGGGCAAAAATAATTGGTGCCTGGCACGCCGCGAATGATGTCGAATAATAATAGGAGAGTGAATGTTTATGTTGAAGGTAAAAGACTATGAATTTTGGTTTGTTACAGGTAGTCAAAATCTTTATGGGGAGGATGTTGTCAAGCAAGTTGAGGAGCATTCGCGAAAAATAGTTGCTGGTCTTGATCAGGATCCAGCTGTGACGTATAAATTGGTGTTTAAGTCCGTTGTAAAAGAAGCAGATTCCATTCGCAGACTTTTTCTTGAAGCCAATGCGGATGAAAATTGTGCGGGGATTATTACGTGGATGCATACTTTTTCCCCGGCAAAAATGTGGATTGCTGGCTTAAATGCCCTAAAAAAGCCGCTCCTACATCTACATACGCAATTCAATCGCGATATTCCTTGGGATAGCATTGATATGGATTTTATGAACCTAAATCAATCCGCCCATGGTGACCGTGAATTTGGTTTTATCGGCAGTCGCATGAACATTAAGCGAAAAGTTGTTGTGGGACATTGGGAAAATCAAGAAGTACGCGAGCGTATTGGGAGCTGGATGCGTACAGCAGTAGCTGTTTCCGAAAGTCACAATTTGAAGGTAGCACGTTTTGGCGACAATATGCGGAATGTTGCGGTCACGGAAGGTGATAAAGTAGAAGCGCAAATCAAACTAGGCTGGACGGTTGATGCATATGGTGTTGGTGATTTAGTTGAAAGAATTGAAGCTGTATCTGAACAAGACATTGATCAACTTATGGAGGAATATGCGGAAAAGTATACAATTGTTCCAGAGGGACTCCAAGATGGTGTGGTTCGAGATTCTATCCGTTATCAAGCCAAATTGGAATTGGCACTGAAGGCCTTTTTAGAAGAGGGTGGCTATACAGCTTTCTCTAATACATTTGAAGATTTACATGGGATGCGTCAACTTCCGGGGCTTGCTACTCAGCGCTTAATGGAGCAAGGGTATGGCTATGGTGGTGAAGGAGACTGGAAAACAGCTGCTCTTGTTCGCCTTATGAAAATTATAGCGGATGGAAAAGATACATCATTTATGGAAGACTACACATATCATTTTGAGCCTGGCAATGAAATGGTACTTGGCTCTCATATGCTTGAAGTGTGTCCAACCATCGCTGAAGCGAAACCAACGATTGAGGTTCATCCACTAGGGATTGGTGGTAAAGAAGATCCAGCAAGACTCGTATTCAATGGACACGAAGGAGCAGCTTTAAATGCTTCCATTATCGATCTCGGTCATCGTTTCCGCTTAGTCATTAATGAAGTCGATGCGGTGAAAATTGAAAAGGATATGCCAAAGCTGCCTGTTGCCCGAGTGCTTTGGAAACTTCAACCATCGATGTCACAAGGTGCTGAAAATTGGATTATGGCTGGTGGGGCTCACCACTCTTGCTTCTCTTATCGTGTGACAAGTGAGCAATTAAAGGATTTTGCAGATTTGTTAGGAATCGAATCAGTTCTCATTAATAACGATACAAAAACACATGCCTTTGAAAATGAGTTGCGTTTGAATCAGCTTTTTTATAAATAAGAGTTATCGGAAAATCATGTGCATTTATTTTGAAACTCCTAAAATGCGTGTTCAAAAAGGAGTACGAACCTTCTTGAACATCCTCTAAAAGTGCAAATGGAATATACTCGATTCCTTGAGGAAGTCCTGGTTATTCCATTTGCTATGGAGGTAAGTTGCATATCATCATCCGCATACCCATAATTACTACGAAAAAGAGATAGGGAGAGTAGACAAATGAATAACAAAGTTGTCATTAATACCGATATTGAAAAATCAAAGATTAATAAAAATATATATGGTCATTTTGCAGAGCATTTAGGCCGTGGTATCTATGAAGGGATTTGGGTTGGAGAGGATTCCCCCATTCCAAATACGAATGGAATTAGAAATGATGTGCTTGAAGCATTGAAGAATATTCAAGTTCCCGTATTACGTTGGCCTGGTGGTTGCTTCGCAGACGAATACCATTGGAAAGACGGAATTGGTCCACGGGAAAACAGAAAGAGAATGGTGAATACCCACTGGGGTGGTGTAGTGGAGAATAACCATTTTGGTACCCACGAGTTTATGATGCTGTGTGACATGCTTGGAGCAGAGCCGTATATTTGTGGAAACGTTGGAAGCGGTACCGTTCAAGAGATGTCAGAATGGGTTGAATACATGACCTTTGATGGAGAATCTCCGATGGCTAATTGGAGAAAAGAAAACGGTCAACAGGAACCGTGGAAACTAAAATATTTCGGAGTAGGGAATGAAAATTGGGGCTGTGGAGGAAATATGCGTCCAGAATATTATGCGGATCTCTATCGCCGATATCAAACGTATGTCCGGAATTATGGGGATAACAAACTTTACAAAATTGCTGGTGGAGCAAATGTGGATGATTACCGCTGGACAGAAGTATTGATGAAAAATGCTCATTGGATGATGGATGGGTTAAGTCTTCACTACTACACAATGCCTGGAGAATTTTGGACAGGAAAAGGTTCGGCAACAGATTTCCCTGAAGAGGAATGGTTCATTACCTTACAAAGGGCACTACATATGAATACGCTCATTACGCGACATAGTGCCATCATGGATCAATATGATCCTGAAAAGAGAATTGGCATGATTATTGATGAGTGGGGAACTTGGTTTGATCCAGAGCCAGGTACAAACCCAGGTTTTCTTTATCAACAAAATACAATTCGTGATGCACTTGTGGCTGGTTTGCATTTTAATATTTTCCATGAACATGCGGATCGTGTCCATATGACCAATATTGCCCAAACAGTTAACGTGTTACAAGCAATGATTTTAACGGAAGGAGAAAAGATGTTACTCACTCCGACCTATCATGTGTTTGATATGTTTAAAGTTCATCATGATGCTTCCTTACTACAAGTAGACGGCCAATTTGATCAATATCAATTTGGAGATGAATCTTTACCACAAGTGAGCGTTTCCGCTTCAAAAGATAAGGATGGGAAAGTTCATATCAGTTTATGTAACCTAGATCATAAGAATGAGGCAGACCTTAATCTGGAACTCCGTGGCTTCGATTTATCCGCTAGCAAAATGAGTGGGAAAATTCTCACAGCAGATAAGATGGATGCACATAATACATTTGATCAACCAGAACATGTAAAACCAGTTACATGGACAGACGTGAAGACTGAAGGACAAGCCATTTCAGCCAAATTGCCTGCTATGTCAGTAGCCGTTTTAACATTGGAATAGGAGACAGACGATTGTGAAATTAGTTTGTAAAGGCTGCACAGAAAGTATCATTGTTCCTAATGAACTCGTGGAGGATTTGCTGTTAGATGCCGAAAAGAAAGGCGTAAAAATGGTTTCTAAAAAAAGCTATAAAGAAAGATTACAGCAATGTCAAACTTGCCCAGCTCTTCAATACGGAACAACCTGTAAGTACAGCGGAGGGCTTGTTCAATATAAGGCAAAAATGTTAGATGGCACCTGCCCATGCCCTGCGGGGTCTAAATGGCTAGGGGCATCGTGATACTAGATTTTTCAGGCGTGTCGCACGTCTGAAAAATCAACTCTATCCGAGAGTAAATCAACTCTATCCGAGAGTAAATCAACTCTATCCGAGAGTAAATCAACTCTATCCAGAGTAAAGAAAGGGAGAGAAGCAATGAGTACGAAGAAAGCAAAGATGATTGTGGAAAAGGATTTTAAAGTGTCGGAAGTGGATAAGCGAATTTATGGATCATTTGTTGAACATCTGGGGCGAGCGGTCTATGGCGGTATTTATGAGCCAGACCATCCGACTGCGAATGAGCAAGGTTTTCGCCAAGATGTCATCGAACTAGTTAAAGAATTAGATGTTCCGCTTGTTCGTTATCCTGGTGGGAATTTTGTTTCTGGTTACAATTGGGAAGATGGTGTAGGACCGAAAAAGGATCGTCCACGTCGTTTAGAACTTGCCTGGAGAACGATTGAAACGAATGAAATTGGCACAAACGAATTTATGGATTGGGCCAAGCTTGTCAATGCGGATGTCAATATGGCGGTAAATCTAGGTACAAGAGGACCCGATGCAGCCCGTAATCTTGTGGAATATTGCAATCATCCTTCTGGTACATATTATAGTGATTTACGTCGCTCACATGGCTATCAGGATCCTCATAATATTAAAACATGGTGTTTGGGAAATGAAATGGACGGTCCATGGCAGATGGGTCAGAAAACAGCAGTAGAATATGGGCGGATTGCGAATGAGGCTGGAAAAGTGATGAAGCTTGTCGACCCAACAATTGAACTCGTTGCTTGTGGAAGTTCCAGTCGGACAATGCCAACCTTTGCGGATTGGGAAGCGACTGTACTAGATCTATCTTATGATCAAGTCGATTTCATCTCCCTCCACCAATACTATGGAAATCGAGATAATGATGTCGCCAACTATTTAGCGAGAACGTTAGAAATGGAAGATTTTATTCAATCCGTTATTTCGATCGCTGATTATATCAAAGCAAAAAAACGCAGCAAAAAAACGATCAATCTATCTTTTGATGAATGGAACGTTTGGTATCATTCCAATGAGGCTGATCAGAAAATCGAGCCATGGTCGATAGCACCACCACAGCTGGAGGATATTTATAATTTTGAAGATGCCTTATTAGTTGGTTCCATGCTGATTACCCTATTAAAGCATGCAGACCGTGTGAAGATTGCTTGCATGGCCCAGCTTGTCAATGTCATCGCTCCGATTATGACGGAAAATGGCGGACCAGCGTGGAAACAAACAATCTTCTATCCTTATATGCATGCTTCTAAATACGGAAGAGGAACAGTCTTAAATCCAATCGTCTCAAGTCCAAAATATGACAGCAAAGATTTTACAGATGTCCCTGTATTAGATACAACCGCTGTCTATAACGAGGAACAAGAGGAATTAACAATCTTTGCGGTGAACCGTGATCTTGAAGATTGTCTACAGCTTGATTGCGATATTCGTAACTTTGCAGACTATAAGATTGTCGAGCATATTGTGCTTGAAAACGATGATTTAAAACAGGTTAATACAGCGACCAAACAAGCTGTTGTTCCACATACAAATGGAAATGCTAGTTTGGATAATGGTCTAATCACTGCTTCATTACCAAAGTTATCTTGGAACGTAATTCGTTTGAAAAAATCATAAAGAGAGGAGCCCTCCTCTCTTTTTCTTAAGAAATTTGATTTATGGGTAGACATAAATCCTACAATAGTATGTCTTCAGTTAGTTCTTCAACTTAGAAAACACATCTCCAATAGCAAACTAATTAGCAAAGGGGAAAAATAATGACAAAGAACAGAGCGATACGCATATTAGTATGGGGGATTATGCTTGTATTGTTATTCCCGTTTCCGGCCATTGCAAAAGCGGAAAACAACCCAACATTTCAAAACGCGTCTGTCCATGACCCATCAATTATTAAGGTAAAAGATACATTCTATGTGTTTGGTTCTCACCTCGCAGCAGCGAAGTCTAATAATTTAATTTCCTGGGAACAAATTGCAGATGGAGTTCACCCAGGAAATCCGCTCATTCCCAATGCATTAGAAGAAATGAAAGAGACATTTGAATGGGCTGAAAGTGAGACATTTTGGGCAACCGATGTGATCCAGTTAGAGGATGGTCGCTTTTATATGTACTATAATTCATCTAGAGGAGATTCTCCTAGGTCGGCTATGGGTGTCGCTGTTGCTGATAATGTAGAGGGACCTTATAAGGATTTAGGGATTATCTTGAAATCCGGTATGGTTAAAGAACCAAGTGAAGATGGTACTCCTTACGATGCAACAGACCATCCTAATGTAGTGGATCCACATGTGTTTTTTGATGAGCAAGGAAAACTTTGGATGGTCTATGGCTCTTATTCTGGTGGAATTTACATATTAGAAATCGACCCAAAAACAGCCAAACCATACCCTGACCAAGGTTATGGTAAAAAGCTTCTTGGGGCTAACCACAGTCGAATCGAGGGGCCCTATATTCAGTACAGTGCAGAAACAGGATACTATTATCTTTTCCTATCTTTTGGTGGATTAGATTCAGTCGGAGGTTACAATTTAAGAGTTGCCCGTTCTGAAAATCCTGATGGCCCTTACTTTGACAGTGAAGGAAATAATATGATAGATGCCCACGGGCCAGAAGGGTCTTTTTTTGATGATAAAGCTATAGAACCATTCGGAGTTAAACTTATCGGGAATTTTACCTTCCAATCATATAAAGATCATGGCACTGAAGGTTATGTATCACCAGGTCATAATTCTACTTTTTATGATAAGGAAACAGGGAAATTCTTTAATATTTTCCATACTCGTTTTCCAAATAAAGGAGAAAGACATGAAATACGAGTGCACCAAATGTTTATGAATGAAGATGGTTGGCCTGTTATGGCTCCTTATCGCTATACGGGAGAAAAACTAAAAAAGATCCATCAAAAAGACATAATAGGTAATTATCAATTTATTAATCATGAAAAAGATATTTCGGCGGATCTGAAAAAAGCACAAAACATTACTTTAAAAGATGATGGTACGATTTCAGGTGAACGAACAGGAACTTGGGAATTAAAAGATGATTATACTGCGATTTTAAAGATCGAAGGAAATACGTACAAAGGTGTGTTTTTAGAACAATGGAATTCAGTTGCAGGTTCTGAAGGAATTGTGTTTACAGCCTTATCAAATGAAGGAAAATCGATATGGGGAATATGCGATTTGGACCGGAGCGATGAAGAGATTGTGGAGCTCACTAAAAAAGAGCTGGATCTTGGGGATACAAGCGAGGTAACTTCCGATCTTACGTTACAGACAGACGGGATCTCTGGGGCCAAAGTTACTTGGGAATCTTCCCACCCGAAGATTATTTCAACGGAAGGGAAAGTGATCCGCCCTGCTGCAGGGGAGAAAGATCAAGAAGTGACTTTAACCGCTACGATTTCAAAAGGAGAAGCGAAAGCAACCAAATCCTTTATTGTGACAGTCTTGGCTGAGGTCGAGGGGAAGTTAGTTGCTCATTATTCATTTGATGGTGATTTAGAAGATCAGACGAATCATGTAGATGCAGGAAAAGTGGTAGGAGAACAAATCAATCTTCCTGGAGGGAAGATTCCATTTACCGATGGGAAATTTGGTCAGGCAGCCCAATTTGATGGTTCATCTGGAATTTTACTGCCAGAAGGCCTGATTCATGATGATTCTTACACAGTAAGCTTATGGCTTAATCCAGAGGAATTAACGGAATTTACTACAACTTTTTTTGGCGCCCAAACAGAGGAGCAGTGGGTCAGTCTTGTTCCACGAGGCCCTGTTAATGGCGAAACAATGGTTTGGTCAGGAGAAGAATGGTTTGATGGAAATACGGGAATGACGATACCTAGTAGCGAATGGTCCCATCTTGCCTTCACGGTTGAAGAGGGGACATTGAATGTCTACATCAATGGTGAAAAGAAATTTTCTGATAGCGGGTTTCCAAATGTCTTTACATCTAAAAAAGCTATATTTAGTTTAGGGGTAAACTACTGGGACCAAGCCTATAAAGGGTTAATGGACGAACTACTCGTATACAATAGTATTGCTTTGTCAGAGGAGCAAATTTCCACTTATTTTAAAACAGGGGAGATCCCTTTACAAGCAAGTTCGATTGATGTATCTGAATTGGAAAAATTAATAGAGAAGGCTAAGCAATACGCCAATGAGGACGGTCAGTATACGAAGGAATCTTTTCAAGCTCTTCAAGAAGCTATAACGGAGGCTGAATCCGCTCTTCCAACAATCAAGTCAGAAGAGGACTTAAAGAAAGCCATTCAATCTTTGGATACGGCGATCAAGGGATTAAAGCTTGTTGAAAAGAAACCTGACACGAAAGATCCCGAAACAAACGGAGATAAGGATGCTGTTCCAATCAAGGATAAAAATGATCCAGACAAAAATAAAGGTAAAGAGGAAAAACAAAAGAAAGGTAAAGAATTACCAAACACAGCGACCTTTATGTATTCCAGCATGGCGATTGGTTTGTTGTTATTCATAAGTGGTATAATATGGTTCTATGTACGAAGAAAAGTCTCGATAAGAAAATAATGAAACTAGACATAAAAAGGGATGACATCAATGGATACAGAAAAAGTAATCGAACTAGTTAACCAAGCAGATAAAAATTGTTCCTGCCCCCACGAACATCACCCGATTACAATTGAGAAAATGACGGTGGGTGCAGATGCTTATGATCAGCTTACTGTGTTTTTATCTGATAAGAACTATAAAAATGTATTGATGATTGCGGATGAAAATACATTACATGCAGCGGGAGAAAGAGTGGTCACCTATATGGAAAAACTAGATCTTTCCTATGGGATCTGTTTGATCGAGCCAAATGAAATTGGCGATGTGGTTGCGGATGAGCAAGCACTTGTCCAGGCTTTATTAGAGATTCATAATGATGTTGATTGTTTGCTAGCCGTGGGATCGGGAACGATTCATGATATTACGAGATTTTGCGGAGCCAAAACAGGAAAACCATTTATTTCGATCCCAACAGCCGCTTCTGTCGATGGATTTACTTCACTTGGTGCGCCACTCATTATTAAGGGAGTAAAGAAAACTTTTCCGACTGCCTCGCCCATCGCTCTATTCGCCGATATTGGGGTGTTAGCGTCAGCTCCGAAAACGATGACCGCTGCAGGGGTTGGCGATATGATGGCTAAATTTACCTCTTTAGCCGATTGGAAATTTGGCCATCTCATAAAAGGAGAACCATACTGTCCGCTTGCAGCAGAAATTACGAAATCTGCATTAGACGACTGTATGTTGGGAGTAGATAAAATTGCTAGAGGGGAAGAAGAGGGATTGAAAATTTTAATGAATTCCCTCATTCAATCCGGATTAGCGATGTTAATGTTTGGGCAGTCTCACCCCGCATCTGGTGGGGAACACCATCTATCCCATTATTGGGAAATGGAATTCCTTCAGAAGAAAAGACGACAGGTTTTACATGGAGCGAAGGTTGGCGTTAGCACGATTTTATTGTCCAGCCTTTATCCAAAATGGTATCTAGAGGGAAAACTGCTTCCTAACGGATCTCAGGAGAAAGATGAAGTGAAAAAAATCATTCAATCCCTTCCTGGTGCCGCATCCTTAACGGAGCTAATGGAACAATTGGGAGGACCGACTACTCCTGAACAATTAGGAATTGAGCAAGATTTAGTTGACCGAAGTTTAAAGGAAGCCTATTTGTTGAGAGATCGTTTTACAATGTTGAAAAGCTATAATGAAAAGGGCTAATGTCGGCCCTTTTTCTCCTAGGTTGATTCCCTAGGCATGAAAGTCGACGGTATATGCATAGATTAGTTGCACTGTTAACTTATCAAATGGCATTGCCTTTTCTCCTTTTGAAGGATTGGAAAAATTCAAAAAAGTAATTGACAGATATCAAGTAAATGGGTTATATTACCATATATATAAAGGTGCACAAAAGAATGAAACCGGTTTCTAATATTCACACGGTTTTTGAAACCGATTTCAATAGAAGGAGGATCTGTAAGAGTGCGAGATTGCAAGAGTTAAATAAAATTTTTGAACTTACAAATGGGGGGTCTTTGTATTGAAGCAAATATTCGGTTTTCGCACGTCTTTCCTTTTTATCATGATGCTTTGTAGTATGGTTGTTTTTTCCGGATGTACTTCAAAGGATAAGGAAAAGGTATCGGTTGATGGTGAGCCTGAGCCAATAACCTTAAAGATCCATTTTGGAGAAGATGAGAATTTTATTAATTCATTTATCAAGCCCGCAGAAGAGAAATATCCCTATATTACATTTGAACATGTGGAAGGAAGTTATGAGGAATTAAATGCGGCGGGGAATACTCCCGATATATTGTTTCATTGGAATAAGGGTGGATTTGCAGAAGCTGAGGAATACGGATTAGCTTATGATATGACCGAACTAATTGAACAATCTGGTTTTGATATTTCTCGATTCGATCCCAATCATTTGGCGGAATGGCAGGCTGCTGCGAATGGAGAAACATGGGCTCTTCCGATCATGACTAGCCGTTTTGCACTCATGTATAATAAAGACATTTTTGATTTATTTGGTGTCGAATATCCCAAAGATGGGATGAATTGGGAAGAAGTGGTTGATTTAGCGGAGAAAGTGACCGGAGAAAGAAACGGTACCGAATACCAAGGGCTGTACATGCCAAAACATGAAGCACCGATCTTTTGGACTGCAGGAAATCTTGTCGATCCAGAGACCGAAGAACCAACTTGGACAGAAAACAAACAGATTCGCGATTACTTCGAGCTATACAAGAAAGCCTATTCTATTCCCGGTAATCCATATATTCCTGAACACTGGGAAGAGGGTGGTTGGGTTGAGTTATTTGAACAAGGAAAATTAGCAATGGTAGCACAGTTTTTTGGAGCTCCAAACCCAGAAGCAAATATAAATTGGGATATTGCAACTTACCCAGAGCCGGAGAATGGTGTCCCATCCAGAGGGTGGGCAATGGGAATCAGTGCAACAAGTGAACACAAGGAAGAGATTATGAAGGTGTTTGACCTTTGGTTTTCTGATGAACAATTACTTAACAATACCTTTATAAGAGGACCTCTATATGTCCCGTTTCAACATCTATATGAGAATGGATCAGCCTTAGAAAAGGCTATCGAGAGGGATGGAGAGATTTGGGAAAATCGCAATATGGATGCCCTTTATTCCCTTCCTGTTGCGGATCCCCCAGAAGAAACTTCTGATTATAATGAAGGTGCAATGGGGACGATTGACGGAGCGTTGTATGAATTAGTCAATGAAGAGCAAATTGATGTTAACACCCTATTAAGGAAAAAATATGACGAAGAAATCAATCGTATCAAGGATGAAAAGGCGAAAAAATAATAGAACAAAGCAGAATCAACTAGCAATAAATCATAAATCTTAGCAGCATCAGTGGGGGAATGGAACACAGGCTATGGCAATGTTCGTATGATATATGTCATGTACTCCCCCCTACTAATTTGAACGTATTGTCAAAAAATCTATAGTAAAAAGTTAATCCATCCTTGACTTAAAAGGGTTTATAAAT
>NZ_VTQV01000017.1 GCF_008764245.1 Bacillus subtilis | reverse complement strand
GGCGGAGAAAAACGTGTCATTTTTCTCCGCCTGTTTGATTCGAGGGACTTATTGGACAGCCCCCTTTTTAGCTACTTTTCAATTTTCTCTTTTTCGAAACCTTTAAGTAAAATTGCACTAATACTTCTGCAAATACAAGCCCCATCGCAATCGCGCTCGCCACGATAAAGGCCTTTGTGGCAAGGGGAATCGCCTCGGCATAGTCATTACTCACAACATGGCGCATGGCGTTATAAGCCGTGCCCCCTGGTACTAGCGGAATAATCCCAGCAACGATAAACGTAATAATCGGAGTTTTATAATATTTGGCTAATATATGACCAATCAGGCCGACGACAAAGGCTCCACAAAAAGCGGCTTGGACAATATCAATGCCAGCATCAGTCATTGTGAGATACATCATCCATCCGCCCATCCCGACAAGTCCACAATGGAGTAAAGCTTTCCGGGGAGCGTTAAAGATAATCCCAAAACCAATCGAAGATAGTAAACTTAAAGCAATTTGTGCGAGGTAATAGGACATTGATGATTCTCCTTCTGCTAGTATTCTTTAATCCCGTACAGGGGAAATTTAATCGGTTATAAGGGGAGTTTAATCCCTTATAAAGCCCGCATAATCTTGTATGGAGATTTTATCCCATATAAGCTCAATTTAATCCCGGTTAAGCCTTCACAGCCAGATCGAATAGGCAACAGCCACACCAGCGCCGATTGCAAGGGCGGTTAAAAAGGCTTCTGCCCCTTTCGATAGTCCCGAGACGAAGTGACCGGCCATCAAATCACGGATGGCATTGGTGATTAGTAATCCAGGGACAAGCGGCATAACGGACGCGATCACAATCAGATCTAGCTGCTGACCGATGCCGAACCTGACAAATAAAAGTGATACCAAGGCAATAACAAATGCCGCGATAAATTCAGCAAAAAATTTCACTTTTGTTTGATTATGAACGAGGAGCATCACGGTAAAACCTAATCCACCGACAAGCATGGCAGGTAGATAATCGCCCCATACCCCTTTAAACATAATTAAAAAGCTCCCTGTTGAAATGGTCGCGGCTAAAATCTGGACCCAAATCGGAAAAGATAGATTTTCTTTCGCGAGTTTTTTTAGAGCTTGAAAAGCCTCTTCGTATCTTAGTTCTCCTTCCGCCATCCTCCTAGAAATATGATTGACACGGGCAATTTTTTCAAGATCTGTTCCCCGTTGGCTAATGCGAACGAATTGGGAGGAATCAGAGCCTTCTAGTGAAAAAATAATGCCGGTAGGGGTCACAAAACTTTGACTTTCCGAGAATCCGCATGCTGCTGCCATACGCATCATCGTATCCTCCACTCGATAAGTCTCAGCCCCACATTGCATTAAAATTTTTCCAGCTAAAAGGCAGGTCTCTACGAGTTTTTTTTCTTCTGCTGGCTTCAAAACCTTCACGTCCATATCTCTAATCCTTTCGAACATCAGGCAATTTTATTTTTAAGGTAAACTGATCCTTTATAAAGGAAAAGTCAAGGATTCCTTGATGATTTTTTACAATTCGTTGTATCTCCTGGGTGCCAAAGCCTTCATGATTCCCTACTTTGCTCGATTCCGCTTTAGATGTGTACATTCGCTCAAGAATTCGCTCTTCAATCGGTAAGGTATGATTTCGACAAACGATAATAAAGATTCCGCTCTGCTTTCGGCAACTGAGTAATACTTTCCCATTAGGTACCTCTGCCGCTGCCTCTATCGCGTTTTCTAAAATATTGCTTATCAAGGCAATTAATTCGTATTCTGTTAAAGGCAATCCTGACAGGGCTTGGTGAAGTTGGTAGTCTAATATAACATGGATTTCCTCTGCTTGCTTGTTGTAAGCATACAGGCATCCAGCGACAATATTGGATTCATTATGTAAAACTTTATCTAACGCCGTGAAACGCGACGTCACCTCTTGCTTATACCCTTCTGTATCATGGGAATTTCCATCTGCATGTAAAATGGCCGATACATGTTTTTCTAAATCATGCCGCTGCCTTCTTAATTCATCCAAAAGGGTTGTTTGTTGCTTATAGTTTTTGATGATTTCACTTGTTTTTCTTTGCTCAACTAAGAAAGTGGTTTGATAGAAGTGTAAGGCGCCAGTTTGCAGCACCATTCCAAAAAGCAGCAAGGGAGTATCGGTACCAAAACTTGCCATCAACCAGCAAAGTTGCAGAATTATTGTTATTCCTTTCCATGAACGCGGTTGTTCATCCCCTTTGATGAAAAATAGTTGATAAATCGCACCAACTAAGATCAACAGCGTGAAAATATAGTGATTCGCTAATATTGTCCAACACAGTGCGAGAAGCCATGGAAGGAACTGGAGAAATTTTACCATCTCTTCACCTCAAAAATAATACTTCTGCAAATAATCCATTTTATCTTTAGTTAGCATCGCGATTTTTTTCGTACCATCGAACGTAACGCTGTATGACTTTTTTGTATAGACCGAAAAACTTTTCACAAAGTGAAGATTAATGAGAAAAGAACGATGAGACCGAATAAAGTTATTCTCCCGGAGGCTTGCTTCCAATTCATTCATCGATAAATAGGTCGTATGTTCATCATCAGTGGTATAAATCGTGGTGGATCGCCCTGTCCGTTCGGCAAAAATAATATCTTTCTTGGGAATCATTTCAATATGCCCCTTTTGCTTAAGGACAAGTCGGCCTGTTAAATTGCCCGCGTGTTGTTTTTCACGGAAACGGGCCAAAGACTGTTGCAGACGTTCTTTTGTATAAGGTTTTAAAATATAATCATGCACATTTAATTCAAAGGCTTGCACTGCATAGCCACTTTTGGCCGTTACAAAAATAACTGTAATCAACAGTCCATGTGTTTGAATGATATCGGCAAGCTCATACCCTGAAATACCTGGCATTTCAATATCCGCTATCAACAACTCAATCTTGTTTTTTTGAATTTCCTGATACGCTTCTTCTGAGTCGGTAGTGGCAAATATGAGTTCAACATCCTTTTCTTCTTGTAAAATAAATTTCAATTTATCTAAGTCAATTTGCCGGTCATCGACAATACCTACCTTCATCGCAAAAACCCCTTTAAAGGATGTTCAAAAAGTCCGGTAAAAATGACACATCGAATTTCTTCGTTGGCTTGCTTCTCCGCTACTCATGTATCAGGATAAGGAACTTCTACTAAAACCGCCCACGTCCTGTGGGCAACGTAGAAGTCAGCACATCCTGTGCAAGTCCGCTGCTCGAAGGCTGCGCCGCCTCGAACTTTCGACGCACAGGATGTGCTAGTGTCGGCGTTGCTGACAGGACGTCAGCGCCTTTAGCCGACGGGTCCTTTTTATCCTCCTTTTTGAGCAAACCCCTTTAGAAAATCTCTCTCCATTATAATCGATTTTATGAAAGAGAGCATTCCATTCTGCAATCGGGTCTTTTCATGACAGGTAAGTCCCTCTTCACGACAGGATGGGAGACGAGACAGCATTTGCACCGTACAATAGAGACAATAAGAATGTGGGAGGGAAACGATATGATTGTTATTGATCAAGTTTCCAAGCAATTTAAAGATAAAAAGCAATTAGTGAAGGCAGTCGATTATATTTCACTCAATATTAAAGAAGGAAATGTGGTCGGGTTGATTGGAGAGAATGGGGCGGGTAAAACGACATTACTCCGGATGTTATGTACGTTAATTGCACCAGATGAAGGAACGATCACAATCGACGGGGACAATATTTATACCCATAAAGAAAAGGTACGACATCGACTTGGGGTCCTGTTTGGCTCGGAAACCGGACTCTATAATCGCTTAACCGCACGTGAAAATCTCGAATACTTTGGGAGTCTCTATGGTATGAGTGCTCACGATATTAAAAATCAAATTGAGATGCTAGCGAAGCGATTTGGCATGAGAAAATACTTGGATCGAAGAGTAGAAGGCTTTTCGAAAGGGATGAAACAAAAGGTGGCGATTGCCAGGACCTTGATTCATGATCCAAATATTGTCTTATTCGATGAGCCTACGACTGGATTGGATATTACGTCTGCTACTATTTTTCGAGAATTTATCTATCAATTTAAAGGAGAAGGGAAGACAATTATCTTCTCTACTCATATTATGGATGAAATCGCGCAACTATGTGACGACATTATCATGATGCATAAGGGACAAATTGTGTATGAGGGAAAATTGGAAGAATTGTATGAAACAGAGAATAGTCGAGATCTTAACTACCTGTTCACATCCAAGATTGTAAGGGGGGATCTCTATGTTTAAAACCATTTTTTTAAAAGAGATGAAAGATGTTTTACGTGATAAAAGAAGTATTACATTATTAGTTATCCTACCCATTGTCATGATGGCAGCCTTGACGCTCTTTTATGATAAACTGTTGGTCTCTAGTGAGGATACCGAGTTTACCCTTGCGGTGGAAGAAACGGCCGATGCTGGATTTATTGAAAAACTACAAACCTATTTGCCTGATGTGACGATTGAAAAGTATGCAAATGTGCAAAAAGCAATGAACGATGGCAAGGTACAGGCTGGAATCGAGATGGGTAAGGATTGGGAAGAAGAGATTGCAACACAAGCTCCAGTACCTGTGCGCGTTTATTTTGATCCAGGTAATCAAGAATCATCCGGTGCGTGGAGCCTGATTCAAGCAGCCTTTGCGAATTGGCAGAATGAAGTAGTTCAAGAGCGAATGGTGGCTAGTGAAATGGATCCCAATGTCGTAAATGTCTTCCAAGTTGAGCCGCAAACAACAAAAAATGAAGATGACGCCATGGCTTCCTTTATGCTCGCTTTATTGATTCCATTATTAATTCCAATTACGATTGCCAATGGCTCTTATCCATCCGCTACTGAGTTGTTTGCAGGAGAGAAAGAGAAGAAAACGATGGAAGCCTTACTAATTACTCCTGTAAAGCCAGTTAAAATTTTATTAGCCAAATGGATGACCATTTCTCTTCTTGGTATTTTTACGGGTGTATTATGTATTGGTTTGCTTAGTGGGCTTATGAATTTCACAACGGAATTAAAAAAGGGAATGGTGGCGATTGAAAATCCACTCCTCTTTATTCTAATGGGCGTGATCTTAATTTCGATGTTTGCGATCTTTATTGCAGGAGTAGAAATGATCTTAAGCATGTTAGCCAACTCCGTAAAAGAAGCGGGTTACTATATTACCCCGATTATTGGGTTAATGGCTTTTCCGATGCTAATAATGTTCTTTATCGGAAGTACTCAGAACCTTGGTTTATATGCGATTCCAGTAATGAACTTATTCTTATTTGTCCAAGATGCCTTTAACAGCCAAATCACAAATAGTGGATTTGCGATCGCAATTGGTAGTTATCTTGTTTGTATTGCCATTTTGTTCCCCGTAGCGAGTAAACTTTTTCACAATCATCGGTTAATGTTAGGAAAATAATGATGGCCATTTGGAAAATTTGCAAATGATCTGACTGTTGCAGTAGCAATGAAGGAAAAACAGCCTTAAAACCATGTCGACACTGGGTTTTAGGCTGTTTTTGTATTGCGGAAAGTTGTAGGGGAAATCATCTTTTTTTAACACCCCTAAAATTTTCTTAATCTCGCCTAATGCCAAGAATTTTTTCCGAAAATCGAGCTTATTCTTCTATTGATAACAAAATTTATGATTGTCTTCATATGAATATTTATTTATAATGGGGTATAATTATAACATAGAGGTGGTTCGATGAAGGATGGAATGTCGGGTAAAGACTTTTTTGCCCTTGCGTTTGGAAGTATGATCGGAATAGGGTGGGTGATATCCATACCAGCATGGATGTCGGCCGCAGGTAGCATCGGAGCAATCATCGCCATTTTAGTGACGATGTTGATGATTATTCCCATTGGCTTTGTCTACGGTGAACTCACGTCCAGCTTAAAGGTTTCCGGTGGGGAATATGCGTATACCTATTTAGCTGTCGGCAAGCTTTCTGCTTTTGTTTGCGGGTGGTTTTTAATATTGGGGTATTTAATTATTCTACCGTGGGTGGCAGTGTCAGTCGCTGCACTCACTTCGTATTTATTTCCACCGATGAACGCTATTCCTTTGTACACGTTGTTCGGTTCAGTCATCTACCTGCCTCATTTAATTGTGAGTTTGCTTATGGTTACAATCATCGTGTACTTAAATTACAAGGGTGTAAAGCAATCAAGCAAATTTCAAAACGTTGCAACCTGGATGATGATTGCGACATTTTTTGTATTCATCATTGGCGGGTTTATTGCAGGTTCGAGTGACAACATCTCGAGAGCAACATCTGAATCAGGAACAATAGGTGGTATAGCAACGGCCATTGCTTCCATCTTATTTTTTATGAATGGTTTTGATACGATTCCTAAAGCTCGAAATGAGGTTGGCTCTCATATAAATAAAGCGCACTTAGGTAAGGCGATTGTAGGTACTATCATTGCTGGTAGTTTGCTATATTCGGTCATCGTGTTAGCTTCTAGTTTTATCATGCCTGCAGAGGAGCTTGTGAATTTAGGAGAGCTGCCACTGATTTCAGCGTTTGAAGCGGCAACCGGTTCTAAGTTTTTAACGATCATTATTGTCTTTGGCGTATTGCTGGGTGTCATTACTACATTTAATGGCTTTTTATTTGCTGGCAGTCGTTTGATTCAGTCATTCTCAGAAGCAGGCTTTCTGCCAAAAGTACTGTCTAAAGTTGATCAACACAATAAAACACCGAAGAATGCATTACTATTTATGTGGGTGATTACCATTTTTGGTATATTTCTCGGACAAGGGATTTTATCACCCTTTATCGTGATGGGCGGGATTTCATTTCTGATTGCCTGGTTCTTCATGTCGTTGAGCAGTGTTCAGCTATATAAGAAAAAGCCGGATTTACATCGGCCCTATAGCCCTCCCGGCGGAATCATAATGAGTTATATCGCCACATTTTTTTCCAGTATTTTAACTCTAATGATGATTATTCCTGGGACACCGATTTCATTACACGGAATTGAGTATCTATTATTCTTGCTTTGGTTGATTATCGGTATCGTCATTTATATGAGTTATAGTAGAAATATAATAGAATTTAAAGAGGATGTTCAAAAGGTAAGGATCAAAGGCTAAATTCGCGACATCCTGTCGCAACGCCTTTGTGACCTGAGTCCTGCAGGCATAAAACGATGCTTCGAATTTATTCTCTTTTTTGAACACGAATTTAAAGGAGTTGTCGAATAATGGAAAAAGAGACTTTTGGAATATTGGGCTTTCCTTGGGATGGTGGAGCGTCGCTTGGGAGACCAGGTGCGAGATTTGCTCCTCAAGGGATTAGAGATGCTTACAAATGGTTCGAAAACCGGATTGAAAATAATCAAGTATATGATGTAGATAAAAGAAAACTATATACATTGCGAGAGAATAGTATTATAGATTATGGAGATATTGATATCGTCGCTTATAGTACAGAGAAGACCTTTGCCAATGCGAAAAATAAAGTAACTGAAATGTTGACGAATGATGTATTTCCTTTTGTATTGGGAGGAGATCATTCAATTTCCTATCCCATAATCGAAGCTTTACACGATAACACGGAAGGTAAAATAGGAATTATTCAATTTGATGCACATTTGGATTTGGTTGATGATTCACCTGTCCAGGGGAAATATTCCCAAAGCAGTCAGATGAGAAGAGCAATTGAGCTTGAAAGAATAAGTCCTGAACATGTTGTCCAGATTGGTGTACGGAGCTTCAACTATCCATGGTATGCTAACTATCTTAATGAAGCAGGTGTGGTTCAGTATACTGCAAGGGAAGTTCATGCCAGTGATCCTAAAAAAATCATTTCCGAGATTTTAAATGATAAACTGAAAGAGGTCGATCATATTTATCTCACGTTTGATATGGATGTATTGGAGCCAGGCTTTGCTCCCGGAACAGGAGCGAATGAGCCGGGCGGATTAACAGTCGTCCAAGCTTTTTCTATGCTGGAAGAACTTTATGACAAAGTAGATGTATTCGATATTGCAGAGGTCAATCCATTATATGATGTGCGCGAGATCACAACATCGATCGCTGCTAAAATGATGTTTGAATGTGCAGTAAGCAGGTTAAGCAAAAAATAAAAGGATTATAATTTTTCATTGTGTATGAAATAATGATTGACATTTGGGGAATTTTCAAATAAAATCAAAAACAATCACAATGAAAATTCTGGCGATGAAGAAGAGTAGTAGCTTGCGGACCACAAAAGAGAGCTGGTGGTGGGTGCGAACCAGTGTGTCGAACGCATGTGAATGGACTTCCGAGCTTCCAAACCGAACTCCGTCGTGTTGGAAAGTAGGCTTTGGCGAAAACCCATCGTTACATGGGGAAACATGATGAATGTGTAAAGTGAGCTGATTTCAGCTAATAAAGGTGGTACCACGGTCCCTCGTCCTTTGGATGAGGGGCCTTTTTGTCATGAAAAGCGGAAGGCGCTTGATCAGGGGCGACAAGCAAATGTTCTGGAAATCTGGAAGGGTGCTTTTTCCCTTCCAGACTTCCAGGTTATTTAGCGGAACATCGGCAAAAAACGCGACGTCCTGTCGCAATGCCGATGGACTCGCATCCTGCGAGCCTCTCGTCCCTAGCGCCTGCAGCTAGCCCAAGAAAAGCGTGATAAAAACGAATAAAGCAAAACGTGAAGCAAGAGGAGTAGGTTTAAGCTTTTTCATTGCAGAGAGCTGGGGAATGGTGTGATCCCGGTATGAAAACTTTTACTGAATGGACTTGCGAGTGGTTTTTTGAACCTCTTTAAATAGGGAAGTAGGAAAACACGATATTCCGTCGTTATATGGATAGGGTTTAGGAGGCACACTCCTGTACCTGAAAGAGATGGAAAAGGAGTCCTTTTCCAATTGAGGTGGCACCGCGGATGAAGATCGCCCTCAAACCAACAAATTATACGTTGGTTTGGGGGCTTTTTTATTTTTAAAATTTGAAAGGAGAATGGGAAATGCAGACGAAACAAGCGCAATTTAAAATGAAAAAATTAAATGGGGACGTTTTAACGCCGATAAATATTTTTTTAAGGCTAGAGGGAAAGAAGAAGTTCCTATTGGAAAGTTCTTTGAAGCACAATGAACAAGGACGATATTCCTTTATCGGGGTAAATCCCATATTGGAATTCATTGGGGATGGGGAAAATTCACAACTGTTATCAAGTGATGGGAAGGTGCTTCAGGAAACATCAGGGCAACCGTTAAATGCATTGAAAGAGGCCTTGCCAAAGATTGATATAGATATTGATTTTCCGTTTTATGGAGGAGCCATTGGTTATGTGGGCTATGATGCGATTCGTCAGTATATTCCCATTGGGCCGATTTTAGAAGATGAAATTGAAATGCCAGATATTCATTTTATGATCTATGAAAATGTAGTGGTATTCGATCATTTAGCGCAGTCGATATATTTATTATCGATTAATTTCAACGGCGCAGCGACTGAGAAGGAATTAGAAGGACGCCTTGCGCATTTAGAAGCACAAATTTCTCGGAAGGAAGCGGATGAGTCGCTTTCTGATTGTAAGATTCAATTTACCCCTAAGTTGGAAAAAGATGCGTTTATGCGCAAGGTAGAGGAAGCGAAGCAACATATTCATTCAGGTGAGGTACAGCAAATTGTGCTCTCACAAAGAATGACAGGTGAAGTAGGGGAGGATCCTTTCCATTTTTATCGTGTATTACGAAATTCGAACCCTTCGCCTTATATGTTTTATGTTGATTTTGAAAAATATATCGTACTTGGTGCATCGCCAGAAAGTTTTATTAAAACAAATGGGGGAACGGTTACAACCAATCCGATTGCCGGAACAAGACGGCGTGGAAAAAATGAAGAGGATGACCAGCGTATGGCCCAAGAACTACTAGCGGATGAAAAGGAATTATCCGAACATCGCATGCTTGTTGATTTAAGTCGTCAAGAGTTGTCCGCTATTTGTTTGGAAGATACAATTGCGGTCAAGGATTATATGAAGCTGGAATATTATCGTCATGTCATGCATATTGTCTCTGAAGTGGAAGGTACATTACGGGAGGATATTTCTGGAATTGATGCGCTAATCTCATGTCTTCCAGCTGGTACCGTCTCAGGAGATCCTAAACCACGAGCCATGCAGATTATTAATGACTTGGAAAAAACAAAACGCGGCGTCTACGCAGGAGCGATTGGTTACGTCAATGTGAATGGGGACGTGGACTTTGCGATTGCCATTCGTTCCCTTGTCATCAAAGACCAAATTGCCTATCTCCAAGCAGGCGCAGGCATTGTCGCAGATTCAGATCCGGCGAAGGAATACAAGGAGACTATTAATAAAGCGCAGGCTTTGCTAAGCCCGAAGCCTTATTAACAACAAAGCAGGAGATGGGTTCCCATCTTCTGCTTTGTTGCAATGGCTCGTATGATATAGCCAATGTAAAATAAAATCTAAGCCTTGTGGCTAAGTTCTAATAGGGAATTGTTGTCCCTGAAACGCGAGGAACTTCGCAAAAGCGTAACGGCGCAAGCGTCCGCCGTCCCTGAAACGCGAGGAACTCCGGAAAAGCGTAACAGCGCAAGCGTCCGCCGTCCCCGAAACGCGAGGAACTTCGCAAAAGCGTAACAGCGCAAGCTCCCACTGTCCCCCGCGTTTTTTAAGGTCCATCACTCACAGGCGTAGGCTCACTTAAAAACCTTTGCATGGCTTCCTGATTTTTAAGGAAGTTAAGTTCTAACACGGCTCCTGCATGGTCATAGGTTTGATTGGTAAACCCATCTTTAACAGGAATCCGCATCGTTTCAATTTGTTCAATGGGTTGTGAAAAAACCATGGAACTGAGAGTAATCATTTCTTGGGGGCTCAAATCCGTTTCCACATTTTTGATTGTGTGATGCACAAGATGAGGGATTTTGGTCATCCCGATAAATGAATTCACCTGCTCATTCATTTTGTCAATGACATCTAATAAAACCGTTTGTTGTCGTTCCACTCGACCGAAGTCACTACGTTCATCGTGTCGGAAACGGACATATTTTAATAAATCTTCGCCATGTAAGGTGTTAATACCAGCCGTCATCTCTAAATTCATATCATCAATAATGGCTTGATCGACATGAACTTTTATCCCTTCTGGAATCAGTGTGTCTACCACACTGACAAATCCCTGAAAATCGACGGTAATGGTATGATCCACATCTAAACCGAAGTTATTTTGAATCGTTTCTTTTAGGAGTTCTTCTCCTCCTAAGAAATAGGCGTTATTTATCTTATCAAAATTATGTTTATGTCCGGGGATTTGCACATACGAATCGCGCATAATCGAAATAAGCTTTAAAGTCCGATCTTCTGGTCGATAATTGACGAGCATAATCGTGTCTGTTCGCGATTTCGCTTCACCCCGAGAATCAATGCCAAGTACTAAAAAATTAATGGCTTCATCTACCACTTCATTCTCACCAGGCTCTTCCTGATGAGAATGATCCTTCTCTATACTTTGACAGCCAAATAAAAAGAGAAAGCAAATTATGATGAAGACAAATAGGATACGCTTCTTCACTTTTCTCAACTCCTGACAACCATCTTTGTCTTATTTTTCAATTCCTGGCATCATTTATGTAAAAATAATCAGTGGAAAATTCATCCAATTCATAAAAAAACTACCTTTTAAAAGGCATTGCACCTTTTAAAAGGCAGTTGTAGACTTAAACTTTCCTTTTGTAGATAAATGAAAGGAGGAATAGAAGGACACCTAACAGAATGGCGATCGCCCCGATAATTCCGAAGTAGAGAATTTCTGTTTCAGGCTTGTACAATTTAACAATTTGCGCGTTTATCGCCTGTGCCGAAGCATTGGATAGGAACCAAAGACTCATTGTTTGCGCTGAAAAAGCGGCAGGAGCTAGTTTTGTTGTGGCAGACAAACCAACCGGTGATAAACATAATTCCCCAAGTACAACAATTAAGAAACTAAGCACAAGCCACAATGGACTGACGAGCGTATCCGGACCGCCGTAAATCGCTGGAATGATCATCACTAAGAAAGAAATCCCCGCAAGCACTAAGCCTAATGAAAACTTTTGATGTGTGGAAGGTTGACGTTTTCCTAGTTTCATCCATATTCCGGCAAATACCGGTGCCAATAGGACGATAAATAAAGGATTCAATGATTGAAACCAAGATGATTCCAAGGAAAAACCAGCAAAGGATAATCTTGTTCGTTCATCCGCATATTGAGCTAAGATAACCGATCCTTGTTCTTGAATTGCCCAAAACATCATCGCGGCAATAAACAGAGGAATATAGGCAAGTAAATTCTTTTGTTCTTCATTTGTTGTTTTTTTGCTAAAATACATCATCGCAAAGTAGATAATTGGAATGATAATTCCTAATAGGCTCACTAACATCGTAAATCGATTAATGGTTAAAATGCCCTTAGAAATAAGAATAGCACCGGCGATTACAATTACGAGCGTACTGATTCCAATTTTCAAAAATACTGATTTTTTTTCATCAGGTGTTAGTGGATTTGGCACATAAGAACCGGCAAGGCCTAAATTTTTCTTCCTTGTTGCGAGGAAAATAATCAGTCCGGCAAGCATTCCGACCGCCGCCACTGCGAAGCCAAGATGAAAACTATACTTTTGACCGAGTGTTCCGACAATAAAAGGTGCAATTAGACCACCAAGGTTAATCCCCATGTAAAATATACTAAAGCCGGCATCACTCCGTGGATCATCTTTACTATATAGATCTCCAACGATATTGGATACATTCGGTTTTAACAGCCCTGTCCCAATGACAATTAAGCCCATAGAAAGAAATAAGGCTGTCACTCCACCAGGGAAGGATAGCGCAATATGACCGGCCATGATCAAAATTCCACCGAAAAAGACGGTTTTCTTTGTTCCATATAATCGGTCGGCGATCCAACCACCAATAATACCCGACATATAAACGAGCGAGCCGTAAACAGCCATAATGGAAGCAGCCGTTGTCTTATCCAGTCCTAGTCCGCCTTCTTTAATGGCGTAATACATGTAATAAAGTAAGATCGCTCTCATACCATAGTATGAAAATCTCTCCCAAAACTCTGTGAAAAATAAAGTAAACAAACCCTTAGGGTGTCCAAAAAAACCCTTTTGTGGGACACTCTCAAGGATTTCTTGTTGATTCTTTGTTGACATAATTCCCTGTCCCCTTTTGTTTAAATACTAAAAATATAACACCCAACAGCAGTCATGTAAAATGACTATGTAATGTTTATTTTATAATAAATAGGAAAATAAAATATAGTCTTTCATTTATTTACCAGAAATTTTACCGGGACTTTCCAAAAAAGCGTTGACATTAACAATTAAGCCTGCTAGTATAAAAACGTTCAAAAATTTGCGAAAAGGGAGGCTGTTCAAATGAAAAAAATGTATTCGATCATCCATCAACTTCATAATGAATTAGTCTGCCCGTTTTTACAGTGAATTTGGAACCAATGCAATAAAACGATACGGGCGACTAGTAGATCGTTGTTTCGTATCGCATAAATGGAAGGCATAGTGGCATACATTTCTGTGGATGCACCTATGCCTTTTTTTGTGCTTTAGAAAACTATTAAATTCTAGCTTGTAGATAAGTTCTAAAAGTGAGTATTGACGTCCGGCTCCAGCGCCCAGCGACTAGCAAACTTTCGGTGCCTTCCTACGATAAGTCAACATCAGTTCGCCTTACCAGGCTCACTGTGTTTCCTTTATCTCGTCAGGCACCTAAAAAGTTTGTACGTCGCTAAACGGGCGCTTGCGCCTTTGTTTTGTCTAAAATATTGGGGTGAGGATAATGTTTAGTGTATTAGGGAAATTAGGTTGGTTTTTTAAACAACATTGGAAGAGGTATATGATTGCAGGTGTGTTATTAACGCTTGCTAATGTTTTTGAAGTCGTGCCGCCGTTTATTTTAGGTGAAGCGATTGATCGTATGATTTTAACGCAATTAACATGGCAGTTATTAACCCTTTATATTGTGATTTTAGCTGGGGGTTCGCTCCTGAATTATGCCATTACGTATGTTTGGCAATATCAGCTTTTTGGTGGCGCGTTTATTTTGGAAAAAAATCTGCGTTCCCGCCTAATGAATCATTTATTAAAAATGGCTCCGCCTTTTTTTGAGAAAAATCGGACGGGAGATTTAATGGCAAGGGGAACGAATGATTTAAGAGCGATTTCCGTGACAGCGGGCTTCGGCGTGCTGACGCTGATGGATTCGACTTTATATATGCTCACGATCTTGCTTACAATGGGCTTTCTCGTGTCTTGGAAATTAACGTTCGCGGCAATTTTACCTTTACCAGTGCTTGCGTTGATTATTACCGTATTGGGAAAGAAGATTCATGGGCGGTTTATGAAGGCACAAAAGGCCTTTGGTGATATGAATGACCGCGTACTAGAATCCGTTTCAGGCGTGCGAGTGACAAGGGCTTATGTTCAGGAACAGGCGAGTATGGCTGAGTTTCAAACGATGACGAATGATGTGTACGAAAAAAATATGGGCGTTGTGAAAATAGAGGCGATATTTCACCCGGCAACACAAATCTTAACGGGGCTTAGTTATGTGATTGGCTTATCGTATGGAACGTATCTCGTTTTTCAACAAGAAATCTCCTTAGGACATCTTGTTTCTTTTAACGTGTACCTCGGTATGTTGATTTGGCCGATGTTTGCGATCGGGGAACTGATTAATATTATGCAAAGAGGAAATGCATCATTGGACCGAGTGGATGAGGTCTTACAGTATCAGGAAGATGTAATAGATCCAGAAAATCCTCATAAAATGGAGCAACCAGATGGGATCGAATGGGAAGATGTTACCTTCCAATATCCTTCCGCTACAACGGCTAATTTGAAAAATGTTAATCTATCAATCCCTCGTGGGGCAACGATTGGAATTGTGGGGAAAACAGGTAGTGGAAAAACGACCTTTATTAAACAATTTTTAAGAGAGTATCCATTAGGAGATGGAATGATCTCGATTTCAAATGTGAATATGGAAGATCAAACGAAAGATCAGGTAAGGGGCTGGATTGGTTACGTCCCCCAGGATCATATTCTCTTTTCTCGAAGTATTCGCGAAAATATCTTATTTGGTGAGGAAACAGCAACAGAAGAAGAAATCCAGAAGGCGATTCAACTTGCTTATTTTGAAAAGGATTTAGAAATGCTTCCGCTTGGTTTAGAAACTCTTGTAGGGGAAAAAGGAGTCGCCTTGTCAGGAGGACAAAAACAACGGATCTCGATTGCCCGGGCGTTTATTAAAAATCCGGAAATCTTAATTTTAGATGATTCTCTCTCGGCTGTGGACGGAAAAACAGAGGCGAAAATTATTGAAAATATGCGCCGAGAAAGACAGGGAAAAACGACATTGATTACGACCCATCGCTTATCATCAGTCGAACATGCCGATTGGATCATCGTGTTAGACGAGGGTGAGATTGTCGAAGAAGGACGTCATCAAGATTTACTTGCGAAAAATGGCTGGTATAAGGAACAGCATGATCGTCAGCAATTAGAGGATTCGTTGAGTGAGGAGGTGCAGACAACATGACAGGGAAACGATTATATCAATACGCTTTACATGTAAAATGGGTGATTATTGGCGCCCTTGCGTTGCTTACAGTTTCAGTCGGGGCAGAAGTATTAGGGCCACTCGTTGCGAAAAAAATGATTGATGATCATATTTTAGGCATTGAAGCGCATTGGCAGGAAACAGCAGAAAAAGAATCGGCTGTTTCCTTTAAAGGAAAGCTCTATACCAAGGATCAAGACGCATCTGGTCAAACGGCAACACTTTTACAAGTCGGGAGAAGTTTTTACTGGGTAGAGGAAAAGGTTCCCTTAGATGGAAGTCGTTCCATTCAAGGGGATCAATTAAAGGTTGATCTAAATGGCGAGGTACAAGAGTTTCAAGCGCAGAAACTTTCAGTTGAGGATACCTTAACCTTTTATAAACCGGAGATCCCGATGATTATTCAATTAATTGTCGTTTACATGCTTCTGTTCATTGTGGCAGCTTTATTATTTTATGGACAATTTTTGCTGTTACAAAAAGCGGCAAACCGAATTATTCAAAAGATGAGGAATGATGTGTTTACACATATGCATCGCCTGCCGATTCGTTATTTTGATGATTTGCCGGCTGGTAAGGTTGTGTCGCGGATTACAAATGATACAGAAGTGATTCGGGAATTATATGTGGCTGTTCTGTCTAACTTCTTTACCGGTGTTATTTATATGATAGGGATTTATACGGCGATGTTTATTTTAGATGCGAAATTAGCACTTATTTGCTTACTGTTGTTGCCGGTTTTATATGCATGGATGATGATTTATCGGAAATATGCCTCGAAATATAACCATGCGATTCGTTCTAAGGTGAGTGAGATCAACGCAATGATGAATGAATCGATTCAAGGCATGCCGATTATCCAAGCTTTCCGTAGAGAACGGAAGATGAAGAATGAATTTGAGGAAATGAATAACGTCCATTTTCGTTTTCAAAATAAGCTTTTGACGCTGGATGCTCTTTCCTCTCATAACCTTGTAGGGGTATTAAAGAATTTTGTGTTTGTCGGATTTATTTGGTATTTTGGGCATGACTTTCTTAGTGCCCATTCTGCTTTAACCGTAGGAGTTTTGTATGCGTATGTCGACTATATCAATCGCTTATTTAATCCCGTAGATAACATGGTCAATCAACTATCCAATTTAGAACAGGCTTTAGTGGCTGGCAATCGTGTTTTTGAATTACTAGATGAAAAAGGCGAAGAGGTCATCGAAGAGAAGGTCCCGCGTTTCGCAGGGAATGTAACATTTGATCATGTCTACTTTGGCTATAAAGAAGGGGACTATGTATTAAAAGATATTGACTTTGCGGCCAAACAAGGAGAAACGGTGGCACTCGTCGGGCATACAGGCTCAGGAAAAAGCTCGATCATGAATATTCTTTTCCGTTTTTATGACTGCCAGCAAGGGGAAATCCGCATTGATGGGAAAAATATTCAATCGATGTCCAAGCAAGCGTTGCGAGAACATATGGGGATTGTTTTACAAGATCCATATTTATTTACGGGGACGATTGCTTCGAATATTAGTTTAAATGACCCGCGAATTTCCAGGGAGAAGGTGGAGGCGGCAATAGAAGCTGTAGGAGCGGAACGTGTCTTGAAAAACTTAGAAAAAGGTTTGGATGAACCGGTCGCTGAAAAGGGAAGCACCTTGTCGTCTGGACAGCGGCAATTGATCTCTTTTGCCCGTGCGTTAGCCTTTGACCCGGCCATCCTGATTTTGGATGAAGCGACTTCTAATATTGATACAGAAACAGAAGCGATGATTCAAGAAGCCATGGATGTCTTGAAAAAAGGCCGAACAACCTTTGTGATTGCTCACAGACTGTCGACAATTAAAAAGGCGGACCAAATTTTAGTCTTAGACCGTGGCACCATCGTCGAGCGAGGAAATCATGAAGAACTAATGCAGAGAAAAGGAAAGTATTATCAGATGTATCAGCTGCAACAGGGCCGGAAGCAAGGAGCATAGATAAGGTAAGGAGCTGTTTGACTTGGTCATGGGATTGACCTTTTCAGGCAGCTTTTATACCTTATGGCCGATCTCATCCCCTATTGAGAAAGCCATACTGGGACGAAGAACCCCATTTCCTTCTTGAGAGACCCATTCTTGGATGAAAAACCCCATTTCCTTCTTGAGAAGCCCATTCTCGGACGGAGGAACCCCATTTCGCTCTTGAGAAGCCCATTCTTGGATGAAGGACCCCATTTCGCTCTTGAGAAACCCATTCTGGGATGAAGGACCCCATTTTTCCCTTGAGAAACCCATTCTCGGATAGAGAACCCCATTTATCCTTTAAGAAACCCATTCCCAGACGAAGCCCCCACGATTTCAAGTTTTATCCCGCATTAACGGGGAATAATACTTCCATCTAAAGGCTTTAGAAAATACGGGGAAGCGTAGGTAGAGGATAAACCGCCCATAAAAGCCATATCTCTTAAAGTTCACACCTTTCTTAACATCTATATTAAAAGGCTTACACTTCCCTCGGCAAAAAATTCAGATTCCTTTGTGGTTTAAAATAAAGTTGCGATGTTTATAAAAAAGACATGATGTTTTAAACAAAGCCGCGATATTTATAAAAAGGTAATGAAAAAAGCACACGTCTAAAGAGGGGCATTATTGAAGAACATATTTTACTAAAGGATAAACTATGTTCATATCGAATTTCTTAATAGTGTGTAGTTAGCATCTAATAGAAGGAGTAAATTATGAACAAATATGATTTTCTATCAATAGCAGCATTGGTAATTAATATGATTGTTTTTTTTTATTTTTCGAGGACCGAATGCAAATGGTTTTGTTTTGTCTGCCGCTATGGGGATAATTGCAATTGTTGGTATTTTCGTTGCCCTTCGCTCAAAATACGTTACATTGTATATTATTTTAAATGTGATGTTATTGATATTTTTACTAATTCTTATATTTGTCTTACTCGTAAGCTATGGCAGAGTTATGTCCTGACTTTGCAGTTAAAACAAAGCTTTATGGGCAGTAGGATTCTTTTATCCTTTAAAGGCTATTAAGATACGAAAAAGCACATGCCTATTCTTTAGGTCGCGTGCTTTTCATTCTTTTGTAGGTTTCATAGAACATCAATAATGTTAAGGATATAAAAGAAGCAATAAGTAATGACAAGCTGATTATGCCTAGTCCCATACCTTCCCAGCCACCGATCACAAAACTTAAAACAAATAATGCTAAGCCTATCAATAATGTTATTCCAGGAACGAAGACTCTTTTCCTTTTGAAAAGCAAAAATGAAACAATCGTTATGAATAAAGCTAAGCCAGCTGTCACTAAAGAGAAGGTTGAAATCCCATCCATTTTACGTTCCTCTCCTATCAATGCAAGCATATCCCACCCGCTGGGAACGAATTGCTTCCTTATGTTTCCTATGATATCTAATGCTCACGCACGTTCCGTTTTTATCTTCATACCCATAAGTGCAAAGTTCCCTGTCGTGTAATAAAGCTCCTTTTCAATAAATGCAGCATTCGTACTATATTTATGAATATAACATAATTTTATTTTCCATTTTCTTTTTGAAATAAAGTTTAAACGAAAGGTTTTGAACTCATTTTCTGTGATAGATGCACTTTCAATCTAGCCCGCTCCGTTAATTTAAAAAAATCTTAAAAAATCTCTTGCTCAATTTTCATATTTATGTATAATAATCTGGTGGTAAACTTTAAGTTGTGTATAAGTAAACTTTATTGAGTATTAGTTTACTATTATTAAACTAAAATGAGGTCTTTTAAAGATGGAAATCGGAAAGAAGATTAAAACATTGCGATTGAAAAAAGGGTTAACGCAAGAGGAATTGGGAGAGCGGACGGATTTAAGTAAAGGGTATATTTCTCAGCTTGAACGAGATTTAAGCTCACCTTCGCTAGAAACTTTTTTTGCGATTTTAGAAGTATTAGGCTGTACACCGAAGCAATTTTTTGATGAGGAAGAGCGAGAGCAACGGGTTGTGTATGAGGAAGAGGTGCAAACGGATTTTAAGGATGAGGAAAAAGGATATGAAATCACATGGCTTGTTCCTGAATCCAATGAAATGGAAATGGAGCCGATTTGGTTAACCTTAAGCGAAAAAGGGGAGTTTAAGGAATTCGAACCTTCTTTATCCGAGACTTTTGCTTATGTATTGAAAGGCGAGGTCATGATTACACTTGGAAAGAGAACTTATTTTGCGAAAGCCGGGGAATCAATCTACTTCCAAGCTTCTGATACACACCAAATTAGCAATGTATATAAAGGTTTAAGTGAATTAATTTTGGTCGCGACAGAATCTTATTTGTGACACGGCCAACTGGAAGAGACGGAGGGAGTACATATGGCAGAACAAGCAATTATTCGTTTTGAACATGTATCAAAATATTTTGATGATGATTTAATCTTAGATGATGTGTCATTTGAAATGGAACGCGGTAAATTTTATACACTACTAGGTCCATCAGGTTGTGGAAAGACAACAATATTACGTTTAATCGCGGGGTTTATTGAACCAACAAACGGAAGTATTTTCTTTAATGGCAAGAAAATCAATCGGATTCCAGCTAATAAACGCCAGGTCAATACCGTGTTTCAAGACTATGCGCTTTTTCCTCATTTAAATGTATTTGAAAATGTCGCTTTTGGATTGAGGATCAAAAAGTTGAAAAACAATGTGATTGAGGAAAAGGTAAAACAGGCCTTAAAATTTGTAAATTTATCGGGTTATGAAAACAGAGAAATCACAGAAATGTCGGGGGGACAAAGGCAGCGTGTCGCAATTGCCCGCGCAATTGTCAATGAACCGGAAGTGATTTTGTTAGATGAACCATTGTCTGCTTTGGATTTAAAACTACGAACAGAGATGCAATATGAGCTGCGTGAATTGCAACAACGTTTAGGGATTACCTTTATTTTTGTCACCCATGATCAGGAAGAAGCACTGGCAATGTCAGATGAGATTTTTGTCTTGAATCAAGGGAAGATCCAGCAAAGTGGAACTCCAATTGATATTTATGATGAACCAATCAATCGTTTTGTCGCTGATTTTATTGGCGAATCGAATATTGTTTCTGGAAAAATGGTTGAAGACTTTTTAGTTGAATTTACGGGGAAACAATATGAGTGTGTCGACCAAGGATTTCATGACAATGAACCGGTGGAAATTGTGATTCGGCCTGAGGACTTAGAAATTACGTCCCCGGAACAGGGGAAATTCCGCGTTACGGTCGATACCTTGCTCTTCAGAGGGGTTCATTATGAAATAGTTTGTTATGACCAGGAAGGCAATGAGTGGTTAGTTCACTCAACGAAAAAAGCAAAGCCAGGAGATCAAATCGGCCTTTATTTTGATCCGGAAGCCATCCATGTTATGCGTTTAGGAGAAACAGAAGAGGAGTTTGATAAGCGTTTAGAGGCCTATGATGAGGTGCGCCATGCAGAGTAAGAAAATGCGGACCATTTATTTAATCCCCTATGTGCTTTGGATCGTCCTGTTCGTTATCACACCGATCTTATTAGTTGTGTATTACTCCTTTTTTGATATTGAGGGTAATCTGACTCTGAGTAATTACCAAAAATTCTTTACACCTGTCTACTTAAAAATGACGCTTAGTTCTTTTTGGTATGCTTTTTTGATTACATTATTTTGTTTACTGATTTCTTATCCAACTGCTTATTTATTAACTAAAGCCAAACATCGGCAATTATGGCTTTTGCTGATCATTCTGCCATCATGGATTAATTTATTATTAAAAGCGTATGCCTTTTTAGGGTTATTCGGAGCTTATGGACCAGCGAATCAACTATTAGATGTGATCGGCATCGGCTCACGGCAAATTCTTTTTACGGATTTTAGCTTTATTTTTGTATCAGTTTATATCTTTATTCCTTTTATGATTTTGCCGATTTACAATGCTTTGGAAAAACTTAATCCATCCTATATTTATGCAGCGAGCGACCTTGGAGCTAGTGGATGGATGACATTTAGACGCGTGATTTTTCCTTTAACATTAGCAGGTGTAAAATCTGGTTGCCAGGCAGTTTTTATTCCATCTCTGTCTTTATTTATGATTACAAGATTAATTGCCGGAAACCGTGTGATTACGTTAGGAACAGCGATTGAACAACATTTTCTTGTTACGCAAGATTGGGGTATGGGCTCGACAATCGCGGTCTTTTTAATCATTGCGATGGCGGTCATTATGATCCTGACAGGTCAACGAAAGCGGGGTGACTTGGCATGAAAGGGAAAGCAAAAATAGCGAATCTTTATTTGGTGCTTGTCTTTTTTATTCTGTACGCGCCTATTTTATATCTAATGTTTTATTCCTTTAATAGTGGCGGCTCGATGCGCAATTTTGCCGGATTTACTTGGGAATATTATATCAATGTTTTTAAAGACACGCGGTTAATTATTATTGCATTAAATACATTGGTGATTGCTCTTCTTTCGGCTGCGATTTCCACCATTCTTGGTATTTTTGGAGCGCTTGCGATGATGTATGTGAGGAAAATGCAGACAAAACAAACTTTGCAAACCTTGAATAATGTGTTGATCGTCAGTCCTGATGTCATCATTGGTGCTTCTTTTCTTATAATGTTTACAATGATCGGGATTAAGCTCGGGTTTACATCTGTTTTGCTTTCACATATCGCTTTTAGTGTACCAATTGTGGTGATTATGGTATTGCCAAAATTACAGGAAATGAGCTCTACATTGATTGACGCGGCAAAAGATTTAGGGGCAACCAATTGGGATGTTTTATCAAAGGTGATTTTGCCTTATATTACCCCAGGTGTATTTGCCGGTTTTTTTATGGCATTGACCTATTCACTGGATGATTTTGCTGTGACCTTTTTTGTTACAGGAAATGGCTTCTCTACGTTATCTGTAGAAATTTATTCGCGGGCACGGCAAGGGATTTCTTTAGAGATCAATGCGTTATCTACATTAATATTTCTAATTACACTTGTGCTTGTTTTAGGGTATTACTACGTGAATCAGCGCAATGCTAAACCTTCTGGCCAAGGGGTGAGAAAATCATGAAACAAATCATACGCATTTTTGTCCCTGTTATTGTGCTTGCTTTTGGGCTGATGTATCTTGCTTCGCACTTGAATTCAGCTCAAGGTTTTACGGGAGGCAATACGTTAAATGTATACAATTGGGGAGATTATATCGACCCAGAATTGATTGATCAATTCGAAGAGGAAACAGGCATGAAGGTCATTTATCAAACGTTTGATTCGAATGAGGCAATGATGACGAAAATTTCCCAAGGGGGAACGGCGTATGATATTACGGTTCCGTCAGAATATGCGATCAGCAAGATGAAGGAAGAGGGCATGCTGCTTCCACTCGACCATGAAAAGATCCCTAATTTAAAATATATTGATCCTCGTTTCTTGGATTTATCGTTTGATCCGAAAAATGAGTATTCCATCCCGTATTTTTGGGGTACCTTTGGGATTATTTATAATTCGAAAATGTTAGATGGGAAGACCTTCACAAGCTGGGAAGACTTATGGAGCCCAGAATTTAAAAACCAAATCTTCCTTGTGGATGGAGCCAGAGAAGTGATTGGAATGGGCCTCAATAGTCTTGGCTATTCTTTGAACGATACGAATAAAGCACACCTCTTAGAAGCAAAGCAAAAGCTAGATCAGCTTACACCTAATGTGAAAGCAATTATTGGTGATGAAATCAAACTTTTACTTGCGAACGAAGAAGCAGCCATTGGAGTGACTTGGTCTGGGGAAGCGGCTGATGTTATGTCGGAAAATGAAGATGTCGACTATGTCGTCCCTGAGGAAGGCTCCAATTTGTGGTTTGATAATATGGTGATCCCGAAATCAGCCCAAAATGTAGAAGGAGCATATAAATTTATTAATTTTATGCTCGATCCCGAAAATGCGGCCCAGAATGCGGACTATGTTGGCTACTCTACACCTAACCAGAAGGCGCTAGATTACTTAGATGAAGAGGTTGTGAATGACCAACGTTTTTACCCAGATCCTGAACTAACTGAGAGGCTAGAGGTCTATGATAATTTAGGGAAAAGAATGTTGGCTTACTATAATGATTTATATTTAGAATTTAAAATGCATCGAAAATAGGTTGCCGTAGCCGGCAACCTTTTCTAATGGGGATTTACCCATCTAAATCATTAGATAAAAATTTGTCGGAAAATCTTTTCATTTTTTAATTTTTCTCTATGGTTGGTATGATCGTGATGGAAACGGATTCAGCATGAAATGTGCGGTTTTTAAAAGGTAAAACATTCTGAAAATCCCTTGACCTTTCGCCAATACCGCGGTATTATAGGAACAATTTAATAAATCAAAACTGACTGAAAAAAGCAAAAGCGCAAGCGCCTGTTCAGCGACGTACAAATTTGGAGAATAAGGTTCAAAGGCTAAATACGCGCCGTCTTGGCGCAACGCCTTTGTGACCAACCTCCTGTTGGCCTGAGATAAAGGAAACACGGCGAAGAATGAGCCGATGTTGACTTATCGTAGGAAGAAGACGTAAATTTGCTAGTCGCTAGGCGCTGGAGCTGGATGATGAAACACAAAATTAGAAGTTATCCACAAGCTAGGATTTTATAAACCTACGCAATAAATATCTGATGAAAGGGGCGAATAATTTGAGTGAACAATTGATCTTCCTCAACGGAGAATTCGTAAAAAAAGAAGACGCCGTTGTTTCTGTCTATGATCATGGGTTCCTGTATGGAGATGGAATCTTCGAAGGAATTCGTGCATATTCAGGAAATGTATTCCGCTTAGATGAACATTTGACACGTTTGTATGACTCGGCGAAGTCCATCATGTTAACCATTCCGTATTCAAAAGAGGAGATGACTAACATTGTTGTAAAAACACTCCGCCAAAATGAGCTCAATGATGGCTATGTTCGCCTCGTAGTATCCCGTGGTGTAGGAGATCTTGGATTAAGCCCCTATACATGTGAGAAACCAACTGTACTGGTCATTGCTGAACCATTACGCATTTATCCTAAAGAGCTATATGAAACCGGACTTGAAATTATTACAGTGGCAACAAGGCGCAACCGTTCCGATGCCTTAAGTCCAATGGTAAAAACACTCAACTACTTAAATAATGTATTGGTTAAAATTGAAGCTTCATTAGCCGGTGTTTCCGAAGCCCTTATGTTAAATGATCAAGGTTATGTTGCAGAGGGATCGGCTGATAATATATTCATAGTGAAAGATGGAAAGTTAAAAACACCGCCTGGGTATGTAGGAGCACTTGTCGGAATTACGAGAAATGCTATTATGGAATTAGCGCAAGCCAAAGGTTACGAAATGGTAGAGGGCGTTTTTACTAGACATGAAGTGTACACAGCGGATGAAGTATTTTTAACAGGTACCGCTGCAGAAGTCATTCCTGTTACAAAAGTGGATGGTCGCGTTGTGGGAGATGGCAACCCAGGGCCAGTCACGAGTGACTTGTCAGAAAGTTTCCGCGAATTAACGGTGACGGATGGGGTCAAAATTCATGATGAGTCGTTAAATGTTGGCTAAATTTGCCTCTAACAAGAACAGGGCTCGCGCTATTGGTGAAACTGTCATAACAGGAGATGTAATAAATGAGAAGTGATATGATCAAAAAGGGGATTGACCGGGCCCCGCATAGGAGTTTATTGTATGCTACAGGTCTTAAAACAAAAGATTTAGAGAAACCTTTTATAGGTGTCTGTAATTCATATATTGATATTATTCCAGGTCATAAGCATTTAAATACTTTTGCAGAAGTCGTCAAAGAAGCGATTTGGGAAGCGGGCGGTGTTCCATTTGAGTTTAATACGATTGGCGTAGATGATGGAATTGCGATGGGCCATATCGGAATGCGTTATTCCTTACCAAGTCGAGAAATTATTGCTGATGCAGCTGAGACTGTAATTAATGCTCACTGGTTTGACGGAGTATTTTATATTCCCAATTGCGATAAGATCACTCCCGGAATGTTGATGGCTGCTTTTAGAACCAATGTTCCATCTATCTTTGTATCAGGCGGCCCAATGGAAGGTGGTATTTCGTCTGATGGGAAACCACTAACATTGACGTCCGTTTTTGAAGGTGTCGGGGCTTTTCATGCCGGGAAAATGTCAGAGGAAAAATTGCTTGACATTGAACAGAATGCCTGTCCGACTTGTGGATCCTGTTCAGGCATGTTTACAGCCAATTCTATGAATTCTTTGATGGAAATGCTGGGTGTGACAGTTCCGGGAAATGGAACGATCGTTGCGACCTCCAATGAACGTCATAAATTAATTAAAGAAGCAGCCAAACAATTGATTCGTATGGTGAAAGAAGATGTGAAGCCACGTGATTTGGTCACAGACCAAACGATTGATGATTGTTTTGCACTGGATATGGCCATGGGAGGATCAACCAATACGGTTCTTCATACATTAGCCATTGCCCATGAAGCAGGTCTAGATTATGACTTATCACGAATTAATAAAGTGGCCGAAAGGGTACCTTACTTAGCAAAAATCGCGCCAGCTTCTGATTATACGATGCAGGATGTGCATGATGCTGGTGGGATTAGCGCCATTATTCGCGAATTATGCGAAATTGGGGCGATTGAAAGAGATCGAATTACGGTGACAGGAAAAACGGTCTATGAAAATGTAAAAGATCATGTGATTAAGAATCCTGCAGTCATAAGACCGAAAGAAAATCCATATAGTCCTGTAGGTGGCTTATCGATTTTATATGGAAATATTGCTCCGAATGGCGGCGTGATAAAAGTCGGAGCTGTCGATCCGTCGATTAAAACTTTTACAGGAAAAGCTGTCGTATATGAGTCACAAGATGAAGCTCAAGAAGGCATTAATAATGGTACGGTAAAAGCGGGAGATGTAGTCGTCATCCGCTATGAAGGACCTAAAGGTGGACCCGGAATGCCGGAAATGCTCTCACCAACTTCAGCGATCGCTGGAAGAGGATTGGATAAAGATGTAGCCTTAATTACGGACGGAAGATTTTCTGGAGCATCAAGAGGGATTTCCATCGGCCATATTTCTCCAGAAGCAGCTGAAGGCGGTCCGATTGCTTTAGTAGAAGATGGAGATGAAATTGTCATTGATCTGACTAATCGTACCATTCAATTGAATGTCGATGAAGAGACATTGGCAAAACGCCAAGCCAACTTAAAACCTTTTGAACCAAAGATTAAAAGAGGCTATTTGGCTAGATATTCTAAATTAGTCACTTCCGCTAGCACTGGCGGAGTGATGAAAATATAGAATAATACAAACGAAAGAGTAAAGACTACATTTTAATATAAATTGCATGTTCAAAAAGAAGGATTTAAAATCTTTTTTGGATATCAGAGAAAAGCTATGAAAAGGTAAAAATGAATGGACCCACTGTATTACCAGAGAGTCGGCACTGCTGGAAACCGACAATGCAGCCATTCGTGACATCGCCTTGGAGCAGGTACCCTGAAAACAATTGTGATTATGGGTACACGGGGATTTTCAAGTCCTCGTTATCAATGAGTGGCAATAGTCGCTCCTGAGTCAGTGAATTTCACTGAAAAGTAGGGTGGTACCATGAAAGTTTTTTCATCCCTGCATAAAAGGTTCTCCTTTTGTGTGGGCTGAGAAAGCTTTTTTATTTACTCTTTTTTACTCTTATATGTAATTCCAATCCGGAATGTATGAATGTTGCAATTTTTAAAGAATGGATTGAATTTTTTCGCAAATCGGTGAATTCCATGCATGAATGGTCGGATTTATGATATGTTTTAAAAAATGATAATTTGAAAGGATGAAGCTTGCAGTGAGTATGGGAATCCAAATGGAAGCAAATAACCAAAATACAGCCACTGAAGCCAAAGGAAAAATGAAAACCGGAGCAGATTTGTTTATTGAGACATTACAAAAAGAGAATGTAGAAGTTATTTTTGGTTATCCAGGAGGGGCTGTACTCCCAATCTACGATGCCCTGCATAAAAATCCTATGAATCATGTGTTGACTAGACATGAGCAAGGAGCCATTCACGCGGCAGAGGGATATGCGCGGGTAACGGGAAAACCGGGAGTGGTGATCGCCACATCTGGTCCTGGAGCAACCAATTTAGTGACAGGAATTGCCGATGCCATGATGGATTCATTGCCCCTTGTTGTGTTCACGGGGCAAGTAGGAAGCTCTCTTTTGGGGACAGATGCTTTCCAAGAATCAGACATTGTTGGGATTACAATGCCGATTACCAAGCATAGCTACCAGGTAAAGGATTTAAAAGATATTGGGCGGATTGTGAAAGAAGCTTTCCATATTGCTTCAACTGGTCGCCCAGGTCCTGTTTTAATTGATATTCCGAAAGATATTGCCACCCAGTTAGCAGGTGACTATCCGGAAGCAAGTATTCAACTACCGGGATATCAACCAACAACAAAACCGAATTATTTACAATTACAAAAGCTTGCTAGTCTCATGAGCAATGCTAAAAAGCCATTAATTCTTGCTGGGGCGGGGGTTTTATTTGCGAAAGCTCACAAGGAGTTTCAGGAATTTGTTGAAAAAACGGGCTATCCAGTTGTCAACACTTTACTAGGATTAGGAACCATTCCTGGTGACCATGAACAGTTTTTGGGAATGGGTGGCATGCATGGAACGTATACGTCGAATATGGCGATTACCGATTGCGACCTGTTGATTAATATTGGGGCACGATTTGATGATCGCTTGACTGGAAATCTAGCCTATTTTGCTCCGAATGCAACAGTCGCCCATATCGATATCGACCCAGCAGAAATTGGCAAAAATGTCCCGACAGCTGTTCCGATTGTTGGAGATGCGAAGGTTGTATTAGAAGAACTATTGAAAATGGACTATAACCTTCCTGATTTTTCGGAATGGATGAAGCAATTGCAAGAAAACAAGGAGAAATACCCATTTAAAAAGCCTAGCTCACCTGAAGGAAAACTTTCCTCACCACATGTGATTGAAATGATTCATGAACTTACGGGTGGAGAGGCGATTGTAACAACTGATGTTGGGCAGCATCAAATGTGGGCAGCGCAATACTATCCCTTCAATGGTCCTCATAATTGGGTGACGTCTGGAGGACTTGGAACAATGGGCTTTGGTTTCCCCGCTGCTATTGGAGCACAATTAGCAGCACCCGAGCAAACAGTCGTAGCTGTAACGGGGGATGGCGGATTCCAGATGACTTTGCAGGAATTGGCTGTTATAAAAGAACTAAATTTGCCAGTGAAGGTTGTCATTATCAATAATGCTTGTTTGGGGATGGTTCGTCAGTGGCAAGAAAAGTTTCATGGAAAACGTTATTCGCATTCTTTAATGCCTGATCAGCCTGATTTTGTTAAATTGGCTGAGGCATATGGAATAAAAGGTTATAGATGTGCAACTGCAGAAGAAGCAAGAAAGACATTGGAGGAAGCATTTCAATTCCCAGGACCCGCATTAATCGATTGCCGTGTGGTCCAAGAAGAATTGGTTTATCCAATGGTTCCAACAGGAAAAGGACTTCATGAAATGATTGGGGTGGGAGAATGAAACCGATGAAACGAGTTCTTACCGTAACCGTCAATAATAATAGTGGGGTATTGAATCGAGTCACGGGATTATTTGCAAAAAGGCAATTTAATATTGAAAGTATCACGGTAGGTCCAACTGAAAATCCTGCGGTTTCAAAAATTACTTTCATTGTACCGATGGATGATCCGGCAAAAATGGAACAATTAGTGAAGCAATTGCAAAAGCAAATTGATGTACTGAAGGTTTCCGATATTACCGATAAGTCAATCGTAACAAGAGAACTAGCCCTAATAAAGGTACAGTGCCCACCACCTGTCAGAAGTGAAGTGTACAGCATTATTGAACCTTTCAGAGCGACGGTGATTGATATGGGGAAAAACAATATCACTGTACAAGTAACTGGAGAACCTAATAAAGTGGAAGCTTTTATTGAGTTGCTTAAGCCTTATGGCATTAAAGATATATCTAGAACAGGGGTTACAGCCTTTGTCCGCGAATATCAAAAGCAAGAATCAGCACAACTATCTATTCTACAATTATAAAAACTAGGAGATGAATGAAAAATGGCAAAAGTATATTACAATAACGAAATCGATGAACAAATTTTAGTAGGTAAAAAGATTGCGATTCTAGGATATGGCTCACAAGGTCATGCACATGCTAGTAACTTGAAGGATAGCGGATTTAACGTAATCGTTGGTGTAAGACCTGGAAAATCCTTTGACCAAGCGGTTGAAGATGGTCATGAGGTTTATACAGTACGTGAGGCTTCAGCGCAAGCAGATATCATTATGATCCTTCTTCCAGATGAGCGCCAAGTTCCTGTATATGAAAATGAAGTGAAACCTGAACTTAAGGATGGAAAAGCACTTGTCTTTGCCCATGGTTTTAATATTCATTTTAACCAAATTGTCCCTCCATCTAATGTAGATGTATTCCTAGCAGCTCCTAAGGGGCCAGGACATCTTGTCCGTCGTACATTCGAACAAGGCGCTGGAGTTCCAGCACTGTTTGCGGTATACCAAGATGCAACTGGAAAGGCAAGAGATATTGCCCTTGCTTATACAAAAGGAATTGGAGCAGCTCGTGCTGGAGTTCTTGAAACAACTTTTAAAGAAGAAACAGAAACAGATCTATTTGGAGAACAAGCAGTACTTTGTGGTGGAACAACTGCGCTTGTAAAAGCTGGATTCGAAACACTTGTGGAAGCTGGTTATCAACCAGAACTTGCCTACTTTGAGTGTTTGCATGAATTGAAATTGATTGTAGACCTTATGTATGAAGATGGTCTTGCGGGTATGCGTTATTCGATCTCTGATACAGCACAATGGGGAGACTTTGTATCTGGACCACGTGTTGTTGATGCAGGTACAAAAGAGCGCATGAAAGAAATCTTGGATGATATTCAAACAGGTAAATTTGCAAAAGGGTGGATCTTGGAAAACCAATTGAACCGTCCGGAGTATAACGCGATTAATCGTCGCGAAAATGAGCATTTGATTGAGAAAGTAGGTCAAGAGCTACGCGAAATGATGCCATTTGTAAAAGCAGGCAAAAAGAAATCCAAGGAAGTGGTGACAAGTGCGAAAAATTGACATCTATGACACTACCTTGCGTGATGGGGAACAATCTCCAGGCGTCAATCTAAATTCTATCGAAAAGCTTGAGATAGCGAAACAACTAGAAAGACTTGGGGTAGACATTATCGAGGCGGGATTTCCCGCCGCCTCCCCAGGTGATCTAGAATCGGTGAAACAAATTGCCTCAACCGTTAAGAATTCGACTGTGACAGGTCTTGCTAGAACCGTAAAATCAGATATTGATGCTGCTTGGGAAGCTCTGAAAGTAGCTGAGAACCCTCGATTGCATATCTTTATTGCAACCTCACCAATTCATATGACACACAAGCTAAAGAAAACACCTGAACAGGTTGTAGCGACAGCTGTGGAAAGTATTCAATATGCAAAGCAGTTTTTTCCACGTGTACAATGGTCTGCGGAAGATGCCTTCCGTTCAGATCGTGAATTCCTAGCTCATATTGTGGAGCAGGCGATCACAGCAGGTGCTTCCGTTGTGAATATTCCAGACACAGTGGGCTATGCGACACCGCAGGAATATGGGGCTTTGTTTAAATTTTTGAAAGAAAATGTTCCCAATATTGAGCAAGCCAAATTATCGGCTCATTGTCACAATGATTTAGGAATGGCGGTGGCGAATACATTAGCTGCGATTGAAAATGGTGCTGATCAGGTAGAAGGAACGATTAACGGGATCGGTGAAAGAGCAGGAAATGTTGCTTTGGAAGAAGTAGCGGTTGCTCTTTATACTAGGCAAGATTTCTATGAAAATATTAAAACAGATTTAACATTAAATGAAATTAAACGTACAAGTCAACTTGTTAGTAAATTGACAGGTATGCATATACAAGCAAACAAAGCGGTGGTTGGGAAAAACGCCTTCGCCCATGAATCAGGTATTCATCAGGATGGTGTGTTGAAAGAACCAACAACCTATGAAATCATCACTCCTGAATTAATTGGAGAAGCTTCAAACAATTTAGTGATGGGGAAACACTCTGGTCGCCACGCTTTCCAAGATCGGGCTAAATCCCTTGGATTTGAATTAGATCAAGAAGCTTTAAATAGTGCTTTTCAAGAATTTAAGAAGTTAGCTGATCGTAAAAAGGAAATTACAAACGACGATCTGTGGACGATTTTAACGAATGAGCAATTGAAAGAATCCGATACTTCGACGTTCGAGTTAGAAAGAGTCGGTGTGCAGTATGAATCCGCAAAAGATCCATCCGCAACCGTTATTGTGAAGAAGCCTGATAACACTGTGGTTGAAGAAACAACAAGTGGTTCTGGTAGTGTAGAAGCGATCTTTAACGCACTAGAAAAAGTTGTGGGAGAGGAAGTCCATGTATTGGATTACCGGGTCACATCGATTGGTGAAGGTAGGGATGCCTTAGCAGAGGCGGTTGTCAATCTATCCTTTAGAGGAGAAGAATTGACAGGTAGAGATTCTGTTCAAGATGTACTTGAAGCATCTGCAAAAGCTTATCTAAACGCCGTCAATCGTAGCCTACTCTCAACACACATAAAAGAGATAATGAAGTCAGTATAGGCTTACAGGACGTAGGTCACCAAGGCGTTGCGACGTACAGGAGGTACTAGTGCAGGGGAAGCGACAGGACGTCGCGGTTTGGCCCTGCCGACATAAGGTGTTACGAATGTAGCCTTTTATCTTAATTCAGTGGGTGGTTTTTATCCGCATTCTGCAATTATAAATCACCACTGAATGGAGTTTGACCTTTTGGAATTAAGTTTGGGGGTTAGGAGCTTTGAAGAAGCAAATAGCGGTATTACGTGGTGACGGAATAGGAAAAGAAGTAACAGATGCAGCGATTGCTGTCTTGGAGACAATTGGACGCCGCTTTGATCATGAATTTGAGTGGAAACACGGTCTTATTGGTGGAGGCGCGATTGATGAAACAGGTCAGCCTCTACCAGATGAGACAATTCAACTTTGTGAACAAAGTGATGCGATTTTGCTAGGAGCGGTTGGTGGACCAAAATGGGACCAAAATCCATCCCATTTAAGACCAGAAAAGGGACTTCTACAAATTCGCAAGCATTTTGAGTTAAGTGTCAATCTCCGCCCTGTTAAGGCTTATCAAAGTTTACTTGCCGTTTCTCCCTTGAAGGAAGATGTCGCGAAAGACGTGGATATGGTGATTGTCCGCGAACTTACAGGGGGTCTTTATTTCGGAGAACCGAGCCATCACGATGACGAAATAGCGGTAGATACATTGCAATATAGTCGAGAAGAAATTGAACGTGTCGTCGTGCATGCCTTTGAATTAGCAAAACAACGACGTGGGAAGCTGAATTCTGTAGATAAAGCCAATGTCCTTGAATCAAGTAAACTATGGAGAAAAGTTGTAGAAGATGTTGCCAAAAGATACCCAGAAGTAGAGTATGAACATACAATCGTCGACGCTGCAGCGATGAAACTCATTACTTACCCATCTACTTTTGATGTGATTGTCACGGAAAATATGTTTGGTGATATTTTAAGTGATGAAGCATCTGTTATTACCGGTTCGCTCGGAATGCTGCCATCCGCAAGCCTGCGGGTTGATGGCTTTGGTCTTTATGAACCCGTACACGGATCAGCTCCTGATATTGCTGGACAAAATATTGCCAATCCAGTAGGAGCGATTTTATCGGCGGCAATGATGCTACGAAGCTCTTTTGGTTTGTTAGAAGAAGCCAATGCGATTGAAGCAGCCGTGCAAAAGATTTTAGAAGCGGGTTATTGTACAAGTGAGTTTAAGAATATTGGTAGGGAAGTATTGTCGACAACAGAAATGACGAAAAAGATTGTGAATGAACTTGAAGGGTGAGGTGAAGAAATTGGGCAAGACCATTATTGAGAAAATTTGGGAAAAACATGTTGTTCATCGCGAAGAGGGGAAGCCTGATTTACTCTATATTGATCTTCATCTTGTGCATGAAGTTACTTCTCCCCAAGCCTTTGAGGGCCTTCGCTTGAATGGACGTAAAGTGAGAAGACCTGATTTGACCTATGCGACCATGGACCATAATGTCCCGACGCGCTTAAATGAAGCCGTGTCAGATCCGATCTCGAAAAAACAAATGACCACACTTGAAAGAAACTGTGCGGATTTCGGTGTTCCACTAGCCGGAATGGGACATCCTGATCAAGGAATTGTTCATGTGATTGGTCCTCAGCTTGGCTTAACACAACCGGGAAAAACGATTGTATGTGGAGATAGTCATACTTCAACCCACGGGGCTTTTGGTGCGCTAGCTTTTGGAATTGGTACAAGTGAAGTGGAACATGTACTTTCCACGCAAACACTTTGGCAGCAAAAACCAAAAACAATGCAAGTCAAAGTAAATGGAGAACTTGGTACGGGTGTAACATCCAAAGATTTGATCTTAGCGATTATTGCCAAATATGGCGTGAATGTTGGGACCGGTCATATTTTTGAATATACAGGTGAGGCGATTCGGAATTTAACAATGGAACAGCGGATGACGGTTTGCAATATGTCGATTGAAGCAGGAGCTAGGGCGGGATTGATCAGCCCGGATGAAACGACTTTTGCTTATTTAGAAGGTAGAGAACATGTTCCAAGTGGAGAAAAGTTCGAAGAATTAAAGCGCGAATGGCGCAGTTTAGCAACTGATGACGATGCTGTTTATGATGCTGTGATTGAAATCGATGCGGCTGAAATTGAACCATTTGTGACTTGGGGAACAAATCCTTCCATGGGTGTCGGCATTTCCAGTCGGGTACCGAAACCAGAGGATGCGAAAAATGAAGCAGAGAGAGCGGAGATTGAGCAAGCGTTAGAATATATGGGTCTCCAAGGTGGAACGAAAATTGAAGATATTGACATTCAATATGTATTCATTGGTTCCTGTACAAACTCTCGTATTGAAGACTTGCGAGCGGCTTCCAAGGTGATCGTCGGTAAAAAAGTGAAGGAAGGCGTAAACGCGATTGTTGTACCTGGTTCAAGAACCGTTAAAATCCAGGCGGAGCAAGAAGGATTGGATAAAATCTTCCTTGATGCCGGTTTTGAATGGCGGGAAACAGGCTGTAGTATGTGCCTTGCGATGAATGCGGACCAAGTTCCAGCAGGAAAACGCTGTGCTTCTACTTCGAATCGTAACTTTGAGGGACGTCAAGGCAATGGCTCGCGTACACATCTTGTCAGCCCAGCGATGGCAGCTGCTGCAGCGATTGCCGGCCATTTTGTCGATGTGCGTAACTTCACGAAAGAGGGGGCGACAGCATGAAGCCAATCAAAGAAGTAACCAGTGTCTTGGCCCCACTGGAACGTTCTAATGTCGATACAGACCAAATTATTCCAAAACAATTTTTGAAACGTATTGAGCGAACCGGTTTTGGAAAATATCTATTTTATCACTGGCGTTTTAATGATGATGGAACGGAAAAGCCAGAGTTTATTTTAAATAAACCAGAATACAAAGGGACAGAAATCCTGGTTGCACGTGAAAACTTTGGCTGTGGCTCCTCTCGTGAACATGCTCCATGGGCGCTTGGGGACTATGGATTTCGAGTTGTGATCGCCACAAGCTTTGCGGATATCTTTTACAATAACTGTCTGAAAAATGGCATCTTAGCGGTCCAACTGCCGGCTAATCAGATTGAAGAGCTGCTAGCAGCCGGCAAGGAAAAGCCATTGCAAGTGACTGTTTCCTTGGAAGATGAAACGATTAAAACCGAAGATGGCGCTGTTTATTCCTTTACAACGGATCCCTATCGCCGTGAAATGCTTTTAAACGGTTGGGACGAAATTGCTTTGACCTTGAAATTAGAAGATGAAATTGCAAAATATGAAAAAGCACAAGCTTAATAGAAGTTTTTCAAAGACGACTTACTTGGGAGAACACCTAGGTTAGTCGTTTTTATGTGTACTTCGCAGTTACAATCTAAAAAGAATAGTTTACATTTAAATGCACACCCTAAAATCATGGAAGGGGTGGCAATCGATCATGAAAAACTCAAAAGCCTTTTACATGGCTGTACTCATTCTTCCCTGGCTAACGGTTCCATTTTTAGGGAAAAAAGCATTTAAAAAATATCTTCCAGCTGCGATATTTATATGTACATTGACGAAAGCAATAGATTTATTTGGTGAAAGGAAAAATTGGTGGCGATTTTATAAAGGAATACCACCTTTAGATAGTATGAACTTTTTTAATTTCGGTCCATACCTTGTTACAAGCCTTTGGAGACTAAAATTAACATATGGGAACTACCCATTATATTTTATATCTGGATCCATCCTGCACATATGTTTTATCTTCTTTGGGGGATTAAAATTTGTAAATCATTATAAAATATTCACCTTAGAAAAACTAACAAAATTTCAATACTTAGGGATCAATTTTATCAGAGCCTCACTTTTATATGCTTTTCAATTTATCAATAGTAAAAATGTAAAATCCTCTAAAAAATAAGAGGGTACTTTTGGTAAAATGAAGCTACCCTTGCACTGTAGGATAGGTTTGTAAATATCAATGATAGAATGTTGATTTTATCATTGACATTTACATTTACAATTGAAATTGGTTGAATAAATGTTCATTATAAAACATAGGGGTAGAGCCTTTCTTTTCATAAAAATTGAAACGTATCCTGCAAATATTTTATTACAAATTAAAAAGGAGTAGCAATATATGAATAACGCTGATTTGTTTCATGAGCTTGAAATCTCTCAAGCAATGATCTATTACTCTGACATTTTATTTTCATCTGTCACAGTAAATGGTCAATTCACATATGTTTCGCCACCATTTCTTAAGTTTTCCGGTTATAGACAGGAGGAGCTTAAGGACGCTTCCCTCATAGATTTCCTGCACCCAAATGACAAAAATTTATGGGAGGGGGTCGATCCTACACATCCGCCAGAAAAACTTCATTATCGACTTTGCCGGAAAGAGGGGGATTATGTTTGGCTAGAAACCACATTGATTCCGAATGAAGGTCAGAAAGGCTTTACCTGTATATCGCGCAACATTACAGATCAAATTGCCATAAAGGAAAGACTTGAGGAACAGGAAGAAAAGTATCGCCAATTGGTTGAGAACCTAAATGATACGGTTGGAATCATCACAAAAGACGGTGATTGGATTTATATCAACAAATCTGGAAAGAAATTATTTGGTGTAACAAGGAGAGAGGAAATTATTGGTCGAACTGTTTTTGAATTCCTTTCTCCTGAATCAAGCCAAGCTCTGAAGGATTTGCTGCTGAAGAATGAGTTGAATCAATCATTGGAGTTGACGGTTAACCGGTGTGATGGGCAAATAAAATATGTCCTGATAAAGTTGATTCCGGCCATCCATAAAGGAAGAGAGACTTTTCAAATTCAAATTCGCGATTTGACGGATCAAAAAAAAGCGGAAGAAATGATGGACAGAACAGAAAAACTTTCGGTTGTCGGTCAGCTTGCAGCTAGCATCGCACATGAGATTAGAAATCCTTTGACTGTCATCAAGGGGTTTATACAATTATTAAATCAAATGAAAAACATTCAATATCTAGAGGTTGTTTTGGGGGAATTGAAAAGAATTGAAGAAATTATAAATGATTTATTGGTTCTTGCTAAACCACAGTCGTCTAAAATGGAAAAATTAAACTTGAAAGAACTCCTCGAGAGTACCATTGCATTTTTTCAATCTGAAGCCCTCCTCCATGATATAGATATTCAGACCAACATTGATTTGGCCGATCCTAATATAACGGGAGAAGCGAATAGATTAAAACAGGTTTTTATCAATATTCTAAAAAATGCATCTGAGGCTATGCCTGATGGCGGAAGGATCGATCTCTCGGCACAAAAACTTCAAGATGGTCGGATTGTAATAAAAATCGAAGACAACGGACCGGGGATCCCAGAGGAACGAATGCAAAACTTAGGCCAACCCTTCTACAGTACAAAAGAAAAGGGAACCGGACTGGGATTGATGATTTGCTACCGTATTATTAAAAATCACGGAGGCGACATGGAAATTAAAAGTAAAGTGAATGAAGGAACAACGGTTCATATTTTTCTACCAGAGAAAGGCACACTTCCATCTGAGTCCGATGAAAAAGGATCATAATTATTATCTGGAAGTTACCTGCTTAATAGCTTGTTATAAGGAGAGACAAGAAAGGTTCCAAAAAGTGGATTACTGTAAAGAAAAATCTAAATAACGGTAGACCGTTATAAAATTGAAGTTAAAAATAGTGAGTTAATACACAGACACGGACGAGTAATGTTTAAAACCCCGGGTCTTCTTGGCATGGAAATGCAAGAAGTCATGGGAATATAAAATATTGTAAATTTGAGGCGGATTTTAAAAGCGGGATGAAAAATAAGAGGTTGTGCTACAGTATTATGTAAAAGATGGGTTATCCCATTATAGGAGGTCGGCATGAAACGGACATCCATTATTTATATATTCCTTAGTGCTTCCTTCATATTAGCATTAGGATGTGCTGTTTATTTTTATAATCAGGCGCAGAAATATGATGAGAAGCTTGTGACAGCGACTAGTAATGGGGCTTCTCCGACCTACCATTTTGCTTTAATTGGTGAAGAGATGGACCATGTTTATTGGCGTTCAGTTGGAGAGGGAGCGAAAGAGAAGGAAGCGGAGTATAATGTTTTTATTGAATATGAAGGGCCCAAGCGTTCCAATCCGGAGGAGCAATTAAAGCTTCTAGATATGGCGATTAAATCGAAAGTGGATGGCATCATTGTTCAGGCACTCAATGACAAGTTTACACCTCTCATCAATCAGGCTGTGGATCAAGGAATTCCCGTGATGACGGTTGATACAGATGCACCAGAAAGTAAACGCTCCGCCTATATTGGAACCGATAACTATGAAGCTGGAAGGTTGGCAGGAAATACATTGGTAAAGGAGACGGAGGGAAAAGCAACCGTAGGGATTATTACGGGGAGGTTTGCCAATGCCCATCATCAGCTTCGAATTGAAGGTTTCAAAGAGATACTAGAAAAGACGGAAGGAATCGAAATTGTCGCAATGGAAGAATCCAATATTGATAGAGTGGGAGCAGAGGAACAAGCGTATAAGATGTTACGGGAGCATCCAAATATTACTGCCTTCTATGGTACAAGTACTTTGGATGGTGTCGGTATCACGGCTGCCGCGAAAAAATTAAACCGTCTTGATGACCTGTATGTGATCACATTCGATCGGTCTGATGAAAATGTTCAGTTACTACAAAGCGGGGCTATCAACGCGCTCGTAGAACAGCAACCTTATCAAATGGGCAATCGCAGTGTAGAGATCATGATGGATATTATCAAGGGGAAGCCGGTTGAAGAAATGCATCATACCGACGCTGCGATTATTCGGAAATCCGACCTCTTGTACGAGAACGCTCAAGAAGGTGAAACTTCATGATCAAAATTCGGACGAAGCTTATTTTGTATTTTGCTATTGTACTTTTATTCATCTTGCTTATTTATTTTGTTGGAGAGCAAAACAGCCAGAAAGTAACAAAACTACATAATGAAAGTTTGGATCATCTTTTCTTATTAAATGAGATGACAAAAGTAACCAATGAAACATTTCAATCCTTGCAAATCTATGTGCAGGAGCCGCTCCCTGAAAATTTACTTTATTATGAAGATGATAAGCAGAAGCTTCTTCAGTTACAGGAAAAATTTGCCACTACAAAGGGAAAGCGGATTCCTCGTGAAAATTATTTAAACATGATGAGTAGTTTTCTTGAACTGGCAAATCAAACAATTGAGAGTGTTCACAAGCAGGATATTGAACAATACTCCAGTACACTAAATGAAGCTGAAAAAACATCTCGCTATATTCATGAAAAGACATTAGATTTAATTAATACAGAACTGACAGAATATCAGGAGCTCTTTTCATTTACTGACGGAAAAATTAAAAATAGCCGATATTTGGGGACCTCTATTATTATTGCGATTATTATTTTAAGTATTATTTTTGCTTTATGGTTTTCGAATGGCATTACGAGTACGATTAGTCGGCTCACAAAGGCGGCGCAGGAAATTTCAGCGGGACGATATTCTGGGGAGGATGTCGTAGTTTCAAGAAAGGATGAGCTTTGGTTCCTAACCAAGACCTTTAATCAGATGAAGAAGAATATTATGCACTCTGTTAAGGAGATACAAGAAAAGGCACGACTTGCCCAGCTTTTAAAAGAGATGGAGCTAAAAAGCCTACAAAACCAAATCAATCCACATTTTCTTTTCAATACATTAAACACGATTTCCAAAATGTCTTATATAGAAGGGGCTGAACGAACAAGTGAGTTAATTTCGTCTGTTTCTACATTGCTTCGCTATAATATTGGAAACCTTGATCGACAGACAGTTTTAAAAGATGAAGTGAAAATTGTGAACGAATACTTTTTTATCCAGAAGACACGTTTCGGAGATCGGGTGGAATTCTATCAGAACATTGACCCAGATTGTTTATCAGCTCCACTACCTTGCTTAACCCTTCAACCTATAATCGAGAATGCTTTTGTCCATGGTATTGAAGATATGGCAGAGGGGGCGAAGATCGAATTGAATATCTATCAAAAAGGGGATAGGCTATGCATTGAAATAAAAGATAATGGTAAAGGCATGGACCAACAGACAATCGAGAGGCTTATGGATACAAATACTGACGATGAAGAAGCCTCATCAAGAAAAAGCTCAGGGCATTCAACTGGAATCGGGATGCGGAATGTCATGAGTCGACTTAAATTGTTTGATAAAGCAAGCAACATAAGCATTTCTTCAGAGTTAGGGAAAGGGACAACTGTTAGCGTCTATTTAACGAAAGAAGGAAAGGAGAACAAATGTGGTAAAAGTAATGTTTGTGGATGATGAGTCCATTGAAAGGGAAGGACTCAGGCTAATGCTAGAACGGAATCGCCATGATGTGGAAGTAGTAGCGGAGGCCCAAAATGGAAAGCAGGCGGTTGAGCTTGCTTTATCTCACAAGCCTGACTTAATTTTTATGGATATTAAAATGCCAGAATTGGACGGCCTTGAGGCAATGAAACAGATACTAGTAGAATTACCGCGTACAAAATGTGTGATGGTATCGGCTTTTGACACATTTGATTATGCACGAGAAGCGATGAAGTTTGGCATAAAAGAATATTTGTTAAAACCAAGTAAAGTAACGGAAGTCTTGGAAGCGTACGATCGGATGGTTGAAGAGTTGGAAAGCGAAAGACGGGAAGAAGAAGAAAAAACGGAGATTAATTATCGGTTGGAGCGGGTCAGTTCTTTGATCGAGGCGGAATTTATTGTTTCCTTAATGATGGATCATGTATATGAATTTAGTGTTGATGATTGGCGAGATTGGTTGGATCTGGAAAATAGACAAGGGTTTGTTGCTGTATTTTCATTTGAATCTGATCATCTGCATCCAGGACGAGAGGATAAGAGTGAATGGTATCGTATTTTAAAACAATCCTTGCAAGAGGAGCATCCCCATTGTCTAGTTGGACCTTTAACCGGCTTTCAAGTTCCAGCGTTTGTGTTTCATGACCAAATGGAAGCATCTGCTAGCATAAGAGAAGATTTTGCCCGCTCAATGATTCGTCGTGTTCAGCACGAGTTACAAGATTGCCGACTTTTTGTTGGAGTAGGGGCGGTCGTATCTGACTTGAATGACTTTTCTCAATCGTATGAGGAAGCGATCTATTCCTTGGAATTTGTGCGCGATCATCCGGGAGCTACTTATATGGTATTCACAAGTCAATTGAAACAAAAGCGTAAAGAGCTTATTCCGTTTGAAGTTGAGAAAGAGCTAGTCGATGCAGTGAAAAAGGGGGATATTCAGCAAGGATTGCACTTGTTTGATTCCTATTATAAACTGATTGTTCAAGCTGCCAGTTATCAGATTAGTACGGTAAAAAGAGCAATGGAGAATTTCTTTATTGTACTGACGAGATCTATGAAAGAGTTGGGATTTGAAGAGAGTGTGGAGATGAATTTTGAACGATTAGACACATCCACACAAATAAAAGCGGTGGCTAGAGCTTATTTATCTACGATTATGGAACGAATTAGAGATTGGCGGACAAATGGAATAGAGGGCTTACTCATCCAGGCCAAAGATTATATTGATCGTCATTATCACAAAGCAATTTCTCTTGAGGAAGTGGCAGAACAAATTGGCCTTAGTTCTTATTATTTAAGTAAGCTTTTCAAAGAACAATACCAGGTCACTTTTATTGAATACTTAACACAAGTGCGGTTAGAAAAAGCAAAAGAGTTCTTAGTAGAGGGGACCCTCCCGCTAAAAGAAATCGCCATAACCATTGGGTATAAGGATCCGAATTATTTCAGCCGCGTCTTTAAAAAAGAAACAGGTGTAAGTCCTCGTGAGTATAGAAGTTATTATCAAAAATAGAGGTACAAATCGCTATGATTTGTACCTTTATTTTTTTTGGGGAAAGCTTTACCTATTTCTGCAATTTTAACAAGATTGTCTAGATTTTAACAAGAAATTGAAGGTGAAAGTGCTATCACAGGTATGAAAGCGTGATAAATTGTCATTAAAGCGCCAATTAAAGGGTTTACAGCGATTTATATCACGGGCTTTATAGGGATTGTCAAAGATATTATGTAATCGCTAGCTCCTGTATGGGATAGAAAGGTATGCGCTTCCCACTAATGGTAATTTTACACAATGAACTGATGCATAAATAAGGAGGATCAACATGTTAGAGAAACGTTCAATGTGGTATGTAATTCTAATCGCCGCTTCAGCAGGTGTGGCGGGTCTATTGTATGGTTTTGACACCGCTGTTATTTCTGGCGCCATTGGTTATTTGCAAGACTTATATGATTTAAGCCCAGCTATGGAAGGATGGGTTATTTCATGCGTGATGGTTGGTGGAGTACTTGGTGTTGCAATGTCCGGATTTTTAAGTGATCGATATGGACGCAAGAACATTATGATTGTTTCGGCTGTTCTATTTATCATTTCCGCATTAGCATCTGCTCTTGCTACAAGTATAGCCGTGCTTGTTTGGGCAAGAATTATTGGTGGATTTGGCATCGGTTTTGCATCCGCTTTATCGGTTACGTATATTAGTGAATGTGCACCACCAGCAATTAGAGGAAGACTTGGCTCACTCTATCAATTGTTTACCATCTTCGGTATTTGTATGACTTTCTACATTAACTACGGCGTTGCCAATAGCGGTACTTACGAATGGGGACTAGAAATAGGTTGGCGCTGGATGCTGGGTTACGGTGTAATCCCGGGTATTGTCTTTTTAATTCTGTTAATGTTTGTTCCGGAAAGTCCTCGTTACTTAATTCAAAAAGGTAGAGATGCAGAAGCGTTTAAAACACTTAGTCGCATTAATGGAGAAGAAATAGCCAAAAAAGAAACCCAAGAAATTAAAGTTTCGATTGAAACAGAAAAAAACTCATCAGTTAAACAATTATTGAAGCCAGGACTACGCATGGCAATGGGAGTTGGGATTTTCCTTGCCTTATTCAATCAGGTTATTGGGATGAATGCTGTTACCTACTATGGACCTGATATTTTCCGTAGAGTAGGATTTGAAAATAATACGGAATTCCTAGCAACAAGTATTATCGGAAGTGTACAAGTAGTCTTTACGATCGTAGCAATTCTATTAATTGATCGACTGGGAAGAAAGAAACTAATGGCAATTGGTTCGAGTTTAATGGCGATCTTCATGGTATTGATCGGAAGTGTGTTCTTTTTTGAACCTGCGAACAGTGGTCCCTTACTAGTCATCTTTATTGCTGGATTTACCGCTTCATTCTGTATCTCAATGGGACCGATTCCTTGGATTATGATCCCGGAAATTTTCCCAAATCATATCCGTGGAAAAGCGGTTGGGATCGCGACGATGTTCCTTTGGGGAGCAAACTGGGCCATTGGTCAATTCACTCCAATGTTGATTAATAGCATGGGCGGTGCTTTTACATTCTGGATGTTCGCAGTCATTAACGTTATTTGCTTTATATTCGTCATGACCATCGTGCCAGAAACGAAAAACAAATCACTTGAAGAGATTGCGGAACTGTGGAAACCAAAAAATAAAAAAGGGAAAGTGAATAAAGACTTTCAGAACGACTTTGCTACTGACTCACGTGGATGATCGTTAGATAAAGGAAGCCTATTGATTAAAAACGACTTACTTCTTGTAGGTCGTTTTTTGTACATCATAGTAGAGGGTGAGCAATAATTTCTTAAAAAATGAACATTACTATATTGATAGACTCTACGTTAAAAATAAGGAGAGCGTTCCCTATTTGTTGGGCGCGCTCTATAGGTCTAAACAGCTGTTCTTCGAATGATCAGAAAGGAAACGATCATGTATAAAAGCGCAAGCGGAATCAACCAGATGCTTAATTGAAAAGCGGTATGTTGCGTGAACCATTGAAATAAATCTGCCCATACTTCAAAATAAGTGGCTAATAGAACAGCTAGAGTGATAGAAAACAGGACGGTAAGACCAAGGATTAACAATCCTCTAAGACCGTATCGTTTTGTGAAAATTGAAATGAAAAGGCCTAGGAAAAAGAAATTAACAAAGGCAATAAAGTAGACGGCAAATTGTTCGAAAATATTCCCATCATTCAGATAAGGGAAGTTGAAAAAGATGAGCTGATTTCCCCACCCATGTGTCCATTCCTCTACCCATGCAAGCAAAATGAAAAGGATGGTGAAGAGCAAGCAAGAGCGAAGTCCCATTATGGTGATACTCATCCAATAATCCGTTCTTCGCACCGACATCCCCATCGCGTAGGCAAAGGTTTGATTAAATCCAACCACTCCCATCACAAACATATAGACGAAAATATAGCTAAAGCCTGTGACTAGTGCTTTTTCATCACCTGGAATCAAGGCCCCGATTGTCAAAGCGAATAGAAAGCTGACAAACAAAATGATGAAAGCAATATAGAGCCACGTCCATTTGTCCTGATTGTGTATTTTCAAGGCTCGTTGAATACTCATGAAGACATCACCCCTTTAGTTCCCGATTTTGTTAAATAAACAATAAGCTGTTGCAAAGAGACAGGTGAGACCTCAAGTCCACACTGTTTAGCAGTAGATTGCCCCTTGGATTTTTCATCGCCAATTAATGTCGCTGTCATCGTACCGCCCATTCTTTCCTCCTGGATGACTTCTTTTCCTTTTACAAATGACTTAACTTGAGCGGCCAAACCCGTCACCGTGTAAGCAAGGCCACGTAACTCCTCAGAATCTTGGTCAATAATAATCTTCCCCCGATCAATGACAATCACGTGCTCAAGTAAGTTACTGACCTCATCAATTAAATGGGTAGACAAAATAATCGTCCGCGGATGATTTCCAAAATCCTCAATTAATTGATCATAGAATATTTTTCGTGCAACGGCATCTAGACCAAGATAAGGCTCATCAAAAATTGTGAGCGGTGCTCGGCTTGCCAGACCAATAATAATTCCAACTGCTGAATGCATACCGCGTGATAATTTCTTCATTCTTTTCTTGAGAGGTAGATCAAATTCTTTTACGAGACTCACCGCATAGTCTTGATCCCAATTTTCAAACAGAGAGGCAGAAACTTCTATTACATCGCGGACCCGATAATTATCCGGATACTTTTGACTTTCTTTAATAAAGCAAATTTTTTCCAAAACTTGCTGATTTTCATAAGGATGTTGGCCAAACACTTTCAGCTCACCATTCGTTGAAAAGATCTGAGCCGTAATCAACTTCATTAATGTTGTTTTCCCAGCTCCATTTCTTCCTAGTAGTCCATATATTTTATCCTCTTTGATAGAAAGATTGATATCATCGATGACCTTGCTAGCATCATATTTCATTGAAAGCTGTTGGATATCAATAATTTTAGTCATGCTTTCTCCCCCCTCTTTGTACCATTTCAGTTATCTGTTCAATCGTCATTCCTAACTTCTTAGCTTCCTGAATCATCGTTACGACATATTGTTCGTAAAATTGTTCTTTTCGCTTTTCTAACACTTTTGCGCGTGCTCCCTCTGCTACAAACATGCCAATCCCTCGCTTTTTATATAAAATCCCTTCGTCTACTAACAAATTCACACCTTTAGCGGCCGTAGCTGGATTGATTTTGTAAAATGCGGCAAATTGGTTCGTGGAAGGAACTTGTTGCTCCTCCAAAAGGGAACCTTCTATTATGTCATCCTCGATTCGTTCAGCGATTTGCTGGAAAATCGGCCGTCCATCGTCTATTAAATGTGTCACAACTTCACCACCATGTTGGTTAGTTACTTATGTAATTAACCATATAACAATAAAAACATCCTGTCAAGGAATTTTTAGAAAATAGGCAATGCATTCCAGCCGGATAATATGCAACGGCTAATAAAAGGGGGACAACGGCTAATAGGCTTGTCGCGATGGCTAATAGAAAGCCTTAACGGCTAATAGGAACATCCCAATGGCTAATAGACTGATTGCAATGGCTAATAGAACAGCGTAAGGCTGAAAATGGAGGTGGTTGCCACTCGTAATCTGCCATTCACACTCCGTTCATATTGGATTTTTACAATGAAGCTAGTAAGAAAAAGTAGGAGATGAGTTGAAATGCTTCGTCCGTTTCGCAAGATTGTCGAATTTACAAGCAGCTCGAAAGGAGCCAAAATGACCTTGATTGCTTGGCTCGTTGTGGTTGCCATCTTGAGTGTTATCGCACCAGGAGCCAAGGAGTATGCTGGTAGTAGTAAGGAAATGAGTGTGAAGGAGAACCAGCCTTCGGAGATTGCCGAGAAAATTATGGAGAAACAATTTCCTTCAGATGATGGGTTGCCAGCTTTACTTGTGTTCCATCGCGATGGCAAAATCACAGATCGAGATCGAGAAAAGCTGACAGAATTAAGTGAATGGTTAGCATCTGATGAACGACCTCAGGATGTGTCAAATGCGTTACCGTACCATCAATTCCCGAGAGAGATTCAAGATCAAATGTTTTCTAAAGATGGATCAACACTTTTATTTAATCTTTCTATGAAGCCTGACTTGGATTCTGACCAAATGTTAGCGTCACTGGATGACATTCGTGACAAGGTCAAAGAAATCGGTCTAGATGAGCTGCAATTTGAGATTACAGGACCAGCAGGGATTTCCGCAGATACAATTTCTTTATTTAGAAATGCTGACTTTGTTTTAATGTTGGCGACGGTTGTGTTGATTTTTCTTCTTTTAATCGTTATTTACCGTTCCCCACTGTTGGCGTTAACACCATTAGTGATCGCAGGCATTGTCTATGGTGTGGTTGATCGAATCCTTGGTCTTGCTGGAAAAAATGGTTGGTTTACAGTCGATAGTTCAGCCATATCGATTATGCTTGTCTTGTTATTTGCCGTTCTCACTGACTATAGTTTGTTCGTATTTTCAAGATATCGTGAGGAATTGAGAAAGCAAGAATCAAAGTATGGCGCGATGGGTGAAGCGATTCACCATGTATCAGAACCGATTGTATTTAGCGGTGGCACAGTATTTTTAGCGATGCTTACCCTGTTTACGACAATCTTCCAACCTTATAATCATTTTGCCCCGGTTTTCTCAGTTGCCGTGGTCGTGATTTTAATCGCAGGCTTGACTTTAATCCCAAGTATATTTGCTTTAATGGGACGGAAAGCTTTCTGGCCATTTGTGCCAAAAGTAGAGAAGAAAGAGAACAAAAAGAAAGGCATATGGCACAAAATAAGTCAGCTAGTCAAAAGGCATCCAGCTATTACGGGAGGCTTACTGCTTATTATTTTGCTAGTAGGTGTCTTCAATGTGACCTCGATGAAGTTCTCTTTTAACTTATTAAAATCCTTTCCAGAAGACATGCCATCAAGACAAGGCTTCGAATTATTGGAGGATCATTATCCAGCGGGGCAACTAGCACCAGTTACCATTATTTTAAAATCTTCAGAAGAAATCAAAGTAAATGAAGAGTTAGTCGAGCAAGTGAATCAGTTAGAGGATCAACTGAAGGAACATGAAGGTGTTGACTCTGTTTCTCCAAGTCTATCGATGGAAATGGCGGGAGATCCTGAACGTTTACCACGGAACTTTATGTCGGAATCGCAGCAATCCATGAAACTCCAACTCGTTTTAGCGGAAAATCCATATAGTGTCGAGGCGTTGGATACGATTCAAGATTTGCGCGATTCAAGTAAAGAGATGTTAAAAGAGAGTGGCTTTCCAGCCGATGTGGAGCTTCATTATGCAGGACAGACAGCACAGCAATTAGATGTATGCGCGATGAATCAACGGGATATGATCGTATTATTTTCACTAGTCACCATTTTATTGACCGTCATTCTCGGTTTCCAAACGCACTCTGTCTTAATGCCAATCTTAATGATGGGCACGATCCTATTATCGTACTTTTCTTCCCTTGGCTTTAGTTGGTGGATTTTCAAACATGGGTTGGGGTATGAAGCGATTAGCTATCGATTGCCGGTGTATACCTTTGTCTTTATGGTCGCTCTTGGGATTGATTATAATATTATGCTCGTTTCTCGGATACGCGAAGAGGCATTAAAACTGCCTTGGAAAGACGCGGTGGCAAGAGGTGTGTCTGTAACAGGAGGCGTTATCTCTTCCGCCGGTCTGATTCTAGCCGCTACTTTCGCCGTCCTCATGACCCAGCCTTTACAGGAACTATTTTTATTCGGATTTACAATGGCATTAGGAATTCTATTGGATACTTTTTTAATAAGAGGCATTTTCTTACCGTCCATTTTGATTTTAACCCACGGCAAAGATAAAAATATGTCTAGCAACTGAACATGGGAGCAGGCAGAGTGTTGTTTGAGCACTCTGTCTATTTCTATCTGGCCAAATATTCATTTTCGCTTAGTCTATTCTGAAAAACGGCAATCGTTTTGTTTCATAGAGAAATTACGGTACAGTTAAATAAAAAAGAGGTGGAACGATGCAAACTCGGATTTTAGTGGTGGATGATGATCCTCATATTCGTGAATTATTGCGCTTTTATTTGCAGAGGGAACGTTTTGACGTATTGGCAGCCGCAGACGGAGAGGACGCTTCTCAAATGCTTGAACAGGAGCAAGTTTATTTGGCAGTTGTGGATGTGATGATGCCAGGAAAAAATGGTTGGGAATTATGTGAGGAAATTCGCCAATTTTACGATATCCCCGTTATTTTATTAACGGCTAGAGGGGAAATGGAGGATAAAGCAAAAGGATTTTTATCAGGTACAGATGATTATGTCGTGAAGCCCTTTGAACCAGAAGAATTATTATTCCGGATCCGTGCCCTGCTCAGGCGCTACCAAATGGTTTCAGATAATATCATTACTTTAAACAAGACAGTGATTGACCGAAATAATTACGAAGTCAAGGTCGGAGAAAAACGAATGGAATTGCCCTTAAAAGAATTTCAGCTTTTGGCCCAGCTTGCGAGTCAACCTGATCGTACGTATACGCGTGATCAATTATTAGACTTGATCTGGGGGCAGGACTTTGAAGGGGATAATCGGACAATCGATGTCCATATTAAGCGTCTGCGAGAACGGTTTCGCGATCTTACAGATGATTTTAAAATCGTCACCATTCGTGGACTCGGGTATAAGTTAGAGGCGAAGGACAAATGAGAACTTTATACGTTCGGATCGTTCTTACTTTTGCTCTTATTGCCTTAATCAGTGGTGTGATTGCCTTTTTATTTTCAAATCTCTACTATCAAATCAAGTTAAAAGATTATAACGAAGAAAAGATCTTAGAAGTTGCACAGGAAATTAGTTTTTTATATGAGCATTCAAACGGAGCTATGCCTGTGGATAACTATTTAAATAGAATCGCCAATATGAACTTCCAATTGTATTTAGTGAATCAAGAGATGGAAGGATTCCGATTTGGAGATGAATTCCGTAGTTATGAATTGGATGCAAAAGTGATTCAATCTGTTTTAAATGGTGAGATCTATCATGGAATTTCTGAATTCCAAAGCAGTCTATTTGTGACTGGATTTTTTAAAGATGATATAAAAAATAGTATCGGGGTTCCGATTGTGGTTGAGGGGCAAAATCAGGCTTTGTTCGTGCGCCCCAATGTGGAAAAGCAATTTGGGGAAATGCGAATTGTCTTTAGTATCCTTTTAGGCCTTACCTTTTTGATTAGTTTAGCATTGATTGCCATTTTTGCGGGTTTCCTCGTCCGGCCCATAAAAAAATTAACGAAGGCAACGAGAAGAATTGCGGGTGGACATTATGATATTCAACTTGATCACAATCGGAAAGATGAAATTGGTGATCTTGCGCGCGATTTTCAACGAATGGCCGTGTCCTTGAAAAAATTAGACGATATGCGTCAAGAATTTGTTTCCAATGTTTCTCATGAAATTCAATCTCCTTTAACGTCGATTCGTGGCTTTACAAAGGCAATCCGCACGAAATCAGTTCCCGCAGAACAGGCAGATCAGTATCTAGAAATTATTGAAAAGGAAAGTGGGCGACTGTCTTCATTGAGCAAGCAACTTTTGATGCTATCTTCCCTTGATAAGGAAGCGAAAGCAGTCGATAAAGAGCTGTTCCGATTGGACGAACAAATTCGCGAGGTCGTATTATTGACAGAATGGGAATGGAGTAAGAACAAACTTAAAATGGATTTGGATCTTCCGGAGATTGTTGTAAAAGCAGACCGACAGTTATTCCAACAGGTTTGGACCAATCTTCTTACCAACAGCATTAAATTCACAGAGGAAGCTGGGACGATTTCCATCTCTGCCACCATTGATGAACAAATTGTTGTTACGCTTCGAGATACGGGAACAGGGATACCGGAAGAAGAACTCCCGTATATATTCGACCGTTTTTACATGGCGGACAAATCGCGAAATCGAACCCAATCTGGCAGTGGATTAGGACTATCTGTTGTGAAAAAAGTCATCGATCTTCATGAAGGGGAGATAAAAGTGACAAGTAAGCTTGGGGAAGGAACGGAGTTTATGATCCGATTGCCATGGGAATAGGAAAAGCAGGGACTTCCTTCTATGGCAAAGATATTCCATTAGTGATCGTATTGTGGATAAGTTTATGAATAGTTCTTACAAAAAATTAAAACGTCCCATTAATATCATGACATATGCAGGTGTTGTGGATAAGTGTACTGTTGTTTGTGGATAATGTGTAAAAGTTAAATATCCCCCTTTATAATTGTGTTAATTATGTGTATAAGTCTGTGGATAAATGATTTTAAAATAGAACCCCTTTAATCTCTATGAATGAGATATCCTCAGACCGCTTATACTTTGAAAAAATAGAAAAGCAGGTGAGGAACACGTTTCCCACCTGCTTATAAACTAAAAACGAAAGCTAACAACAAAAATCACAGCCAAAACAAGTAAAATAGACAAGAGCATCATCATGATATAGCTATTAATACTTCGCGTATGTTTCAACACTCCCCCATCCTCTTCAAGCTGGGTTAATTTTTTGACAAGTTGACGTCCGAACAGGCTAACCCCAATAATAGTGAATAAAACAGTAACTCCGCCAACGCGTTCCATAAAGGCAAGGTAAAATGGCTTAGAACCAAGATTCATGGAGATGATCATAAAAACGCCGCTCAACAATACAAAAAAAGCACTTGGATGAACAAGTATATTGCCAATCCTTGTTATCTTTTTTACAATTGTGGAAAGTTCCTTCGACCCTAGATGTTTTTTCATCATCACTAAAATGAAGGTAATCGTAAGCAAAGATCCTAGCCAAATGGAAAGACCTGTAAAATGTAAAAATAACCAAAATTTAAACACTCTATCTCCTCCTTACCTTAAGCATAAGGTTCGTTTATGAACGGGAGATGAATGGGAGGTTACATGGATGAGTCATATCAAAAGGGAACCCTTGTTTGTAGACTGGAAATTTGCTATACTTTGATTAGACATACACCTCATCAGTCCTCATAAAACACAAAGGAAGTGTTTTTATGACAATAACTGAATTAAACTACGAAAAAACGACTTATCCTCCAACATTTATTCAAGTTAAAGAAAAGCCCAATGATTACACAAAAGAAAATGCACGAACAAGATTTCTTAAAAAAATACCACTCGATAAACTAATGGACTTAAAAATCGATTTTGCCTTCAAGCAACTTTTTGGTAATGAAAAAAATAAGGAAATTACGGTCGTCTTTCTGAATTCCATCCTGCAAAAAACAGGTAGGGGCATAATCAAAGACATTCTATTTACCAATACGGAATCAGGTGGTGAATATGTCGATGATAAGCAGTCCAGATTAGATTTATTGGTTGTAACAGATACAGATGAACAGATAAATGTTGAAATCCAATTTACAAATAAATATGATATGATTAAACGTTCTATTTATTATTGGGCTGGTGTGTATCGAAATCCTCTTGAAAAAGGAATGAAATATAATACTTTACAGTCTGTGATCACGATCAATATCCTTAATTTGACTTATTTGATCAAACAAATCGCTTCCATACCTCATTTCACCTGTATGAGGATGAGGAACGATTCAAGTTAACGAATATAATGGAATTCCACTATATTGAAATGACCAAGCTTATAAAAGATTGGCAAAATGAAAAGCTCGACCCTTGGAATGATGTTCTAGATAGGTGGTTGCTTCTGCTTGGTATGGTGGATCATAGAAATAAAAAAGTTTACGATGAAATCTACAAAGAATTGGAGGAGATCGCCATGAAGGATAAACTTCTGTACTCCGCTTTCGAAAACTGGACAGCACTAAGCCTCGACCAAAAACAAAGGCAAGCCTATGAATCACGGTTAAAGCGGGTCATGGATGAAGAAGCCTTCAAAAGTAGTATGGAATCATTGCAACGACAGCTTGAACAGAAGCAGAAGAAGATTGAAAAAGGGGAGCAGGATTTAGAAAAAGGGAAACAGGATTTAGAAAAAGGGAAACAGGAGGTAGAAAAAGGGAAACAAAAGCTAGAAGAAGGAGAACGAGAGCTAGAAAAAAGGGAACAAGGAGTAGAAAAGAGAGAACAAAAGGTGGAAACCGAAAAGCGAGAATTAGAGCAAAGGATGAAACATACAGCCACGCAACTATTAAAGAAAGGATTGGATATACAATTTGTTGTTGAGTCCACTGGCTTACCTAAGGATATAGTCGTGGAAATCCAACGCCACATAGAAAACTAAATCATTAGGCCAACACGAAGTTGGTTATAAAGGCGCTGCGAGAGACAAGCGCGAACTTAACCTTTTAACCTTAATAAAAGTACCAGGCACCTAGGCAATCATGTGTTGTTTGGGTGCATGGTATTTTGTTTTATTTATTTGTATAGTAGTACAAAGCAAAAATTGATAGTACACTAGCTATATAGGAAAAGTTTCGGAGTTTTTAGGAGGAGGGAAAATAGATTATGATCCAACAATCGTTAATGGAAGAGGTTTTAGCCGCTGCTTTATCAACAGGTGGCGATTTTGCAGAGGTGTTTGCGGAGGATAAGTATTCCAACAACTTAAGGCTTCATGATGGAAAGATTGATCGCAGTTTGTCGGGAAGAGAAGCTGGTGTGGGGATTAGAGTGTTTCACGGGTTAAAAAGCACGTATGCATATACAACTGATTTTTCCCAAGCAGGTTTATTGAAGACAGCGAAAGAGGCCACACAGGCTTTACAGGGTGATTTCTATCAGCAAGCCCCCATTCTTCATAGGCAAATACATCCCCCTCTTCATAAAATTGAGCAGATGCCTGATGGGGTGGATGGGAAGCGTAAAGTACAAGTTATGAAACAAGCGTATGACTTGGCGAAAAACTATCATGCTAGTATAGCACAAGCGACGATTCAATACATAGATCATGAACAAAATGTGCTTATTGCCAATTCAGAAGGAAAGTTTGTGGAAGATAAACGGGTGAGAGGGCGTTTAGCGATTCAAGCGATCGCTTCAGATGGAACGCAAATGGAACCGGGATTTTATGGACCTGGTGCTCATCAAGGATTTGAGTTTTTCGAAAACCTAGATCTGGAGCATTATGCAAGTGAAGCAGCAAGAATCGCTGTGACGATGCTGAAAGCAGAGGAATGCCCGAGTGGAAAATTCCCTGTTATTATTGATAATGAATTCGGGGGCGTTATTTTTCATGAGGCTTGTGGACATGGATTAGAAGCAACGGCTGTCGCGAAAAATAATTCTGTTTTTGCCAATCGAATTGGGGAACAAGTCGCCCCAGAAATCGTCACTTATATTGATGATGGTACACTTGCGAATGAATGGGGCTCGCTGAATATCGATGATGAAGGCGAGAAAACAAGAAAAAATGTTTTAATTGAAAATGGTATTTTAAAAGGATATTTGATTGATAAATTAAATGGGCGTCGCATGGGAATGAGCCTCACAGGCTCTAGTCGGAGAGAATCCTATCGTTTCAGTCCGACTTCCAGAATGACGAATACGTATATTGCCCCAGGAAACTCGACACCTGAAGAAATTATTGCCAATACTGAGTTTGGCATTTATGCGAAATATATGGGTGGCGGTCAAGTGAACCCGGCAACAGGGGATTATAATTTTGCCACTCATGAAGCGTATATCGTGAAGAATGGGAAGATTGCTCAGCCTGTAAAAGGCGCGACACTGATTGGAAATGGCCCGAAAACGTTGCAACGTGTCGATATGGTTGGTAATAATCTTGCTCATGGGGCGGGAATGTGCGGTTCTCTCAGCGGCAGTCTGCCAGTGAATGTAGGTCAACCAATGATTCGTGTCAGTGAAATTACGGTTGGCGGGACGAAGGGGGAGTAAAGTCGATGAAAATTGAAAAATTCCAGGAAAAAGTAATGGTGAGTGGCTTGATGGCCGGTTTCGAAGACATGGAAATTTATTATGAACGTTCCGAGGGACTTTCCTGTGATGTCTACCAAGGGGAAATCGACCGCTACGAAACATCTGCAACGGGAGGTCTTTCTTTTCGGGGGATCTACAAAGGAAAAACGGGCTATGCCTTTACAGAAAAAATCGAAGAAGATTCGATTGATTATTTGCTGGAGAAGGCAAAAGCCAATGCAGAGTTAGCCGAAGAAGAAGGACCTGAAGAAATCTTTGCTGGTAGTGATGAATATAAGGAAATCGATCATTATTCGGATGACTTGGATACCATTTCGACAGCGGATAAAATCGCCTTTTTAAAAGCGGTTGAAGAAAAAGTCCTTGGTTACAACAGCAAAATACACTCGTTAAATACATGCCGGATGATCGAACAATCGAATGAGCGTCTACTTGCCAATAGTAAAGGCCTCGTTTTACATGATCGCAAGAATTTCTTTGCGATTATGGTCTCTGTAGTTGTCAAAGCTGGGGAAGAAACGAAAAGTGGCTTTACCGTGAAAATGACGAAGGATTTCGATACTTTAGATGCAGATGAAATTGCGAGAGAAGCAGCAGAAGAGGCTCTTTCCTATCTGGGTGAACAAGCGATTGCAAATAAAAAATACCCGATTATTTTTAGAAAAGATGCCGCTGTTCAATTACTTGGCACGTTTCTTTCTTCTTTTTCAGCAGAAGTGGCACAGAAAGGTCAATCTCGCCTAAAAGATCAGGTAGGAGAAGCAATCGCGTCTAAACAACTCACGATCATCGATGATCCCTTCTATGAAGGGGGTCCTGCGAATCGAAACTTTGACGGGGAAGGCGTCGCCTCAAAGAAATGTACGGTGATTGAAAAGGGGACTCTGAAGACCTTATTGCATAATCGCAAGACCGCGAAAAAGGCAGGCGTGGAAACGACTGGTCATGCTTACAAGCCTTCCTATAAAGGGACAGTTGTGATTGCCCCATCTAACTTCATTGTTGTTCCGGGAGAAAGAACACAGGATGAACTTGTAGCCGAGCAACAGGAAGCTGTAATGATTACGAAATTATCCGGTTTGCATTCTGGCGCGAATGCCATTTCTGGGGATTTTTCGGTTGCGGCCAATGGATTTTATGTGAAAGACGGCAAAATCGTGGCACCAGTGAAACAAATGACGATCGCCGGAAACTTCTTTGAATTATTGAAAAAGATTGAAGAAGTGGGGTCAGACCTGTATATAAGTCCAGGAGGCACAGGCGCCCCATCTCTACTCGTAAAGGAATTATCTGTCACCGTAGATTAACTAAATCAGGAGAATAAATATGGATGTTGTATTGGCTTTAATGTTTGTCATATGTGGATTGATTTTATGGAGTTTAGCGCGAGGGGTTAGGAAAAAAGGATTCACCTGGAAACGGGGTGGCTCCTTGTTCCTGTCCTTTTTCCTGCTGATCGGAAGTGGTTTTTTTCTCGTGGATAGGAGCGAGCTTCTCTCTGGGATCGGAACCTCTGGAACAACCGAACAAATCCCAGTTGAATTAGTGAAAGTGATTGATGGCTTATCACTATAAATACGCACAAGTTAATATTGCACATATTTAAATATCATGATTGTTGACTTAGAGCCATTAGGCTCTTTTTTTATATGAAATAGCTTGTACATAATTATTCACATTGGTAGTATAGAATCAAGGTGTATCTGAATATTCTAACAGGACTTTACTTTGTACATATTTATTGGTTAAAGGGGGAGAAAACGATTAATGCTTCCAACAACAATAATAAGGTTGTAAATCTCAATGTGAAAAATAATTATGAGTTCATCACTGTTCCCATTTGGATTGACTGGGGTAAAACAAAGGACAATCAAATAATGAAAAAGCAAACGATGGCTATTGGGCTTCGGGATAAGAATACAGAGGTGCATATTATCCATCCAGTCAGTAGCTTTATTTTAAGTTGGCGATGGAGAACAAGGGAATTTAATACGAAACGGAAACATGCCACCAACATCGTTAAATTTCTAAACTATTTGTTGCAAGATAATAAGAACAAAATAAAAAGTCTTGCCGATCTTGACATAGCAACTGGCAATGCATATCTCAACAGTTTAACTAATGATCATAGGAAGAGGGAAACAATTACAGATGCCGCAAGAACATTAACTTCATTTTATGTTTGGTTAAATCAAAATTATTGTTTGCCTAATGTTGGAGATAATTTTATTGAAGGTAAAAAGCAAGAGAATCCCTATAATGGCCTTACTTATTATGAATCGCTTTTTAATCCGATTTTACCCCAACGTACAAGGTCCAATCGCAAGCATTTGTTGCCGGTTAAATATATTCCATTATTATTAGAAATTAGCATCTTATTTGCTCACCCTATTGCCCTTGGAATTTATCTACAGATTTTTGGTGGGTTACGAGCTGGTGAAGTAGTTAATTTAAAAAGAACCCAGTTTAGAAAAAGGGTAAATAGTGCTGACTTTTTACTCAACATCAAAGAGCAGCAATTCAGAACAGACATACAAGATAGTTCTGGTGCTAATTACGTTAAAAGAAGTAGAAAGCAACAAATATTCCAAATTAAAGACTGGGGAAATATTCTATTCAAAGATCATGTTGAATTTTATCAAGACAAGGATTTAGATGGTACAGGAGCATTATTTATCAATAGAGATGGGAAGCCTATGTCAGGCAAAAGTTATAGTCAGTATTTCTATAAAGTTAAAGACAAATTTATCAAATTTCTAATGGAATACGGAAGCATAGAAGATAAGGTAGTAGCTACAGATCTACGTCTTGCAAATTGGGGAACACATATTGGTCGAGGAACGTTTACAAATTTAATAGCAGAGGAAATTGAAAATCCTGCTGAGCTGATGTTTCTTCGCGGTGATACTGATTTGTTGTCTAGTCTCCCCTACTTAGCAAAAACAGAGCGTGTTAGAAAAAAGGTTGAAGAAAGAATGAATCATATGCACACGGATTATATCCCTCGTCTTATTAATCGGCAAAATGAAATTGAATAGTAGGTGAACCTATTGTCCAAGGATCAAGATCAAATGTTATCAATTAAAGAAGCCGCTAAAATATTAGGAATGGGAGTAAGTACCTTATCTAAAAAACTACATCTGTTCTCTGTAAAAGGAATTGTGAAAGAAAATAAAAGGGTTTGGATTCCTTTATCTTCAATACCAGAACTAAAAAAAGCGCTTAATTATAATGATGAATTTGATAAAGGGACATATTTTTCTACTGCTGAGGTAGCTCGTAAATTTACTGAAAAGGGTCTTAAAGTAAAAAGAACCGATGTCAGTAATTGGATTAAAAAAGGCAAGGTAACGGCTATAATGCATATGGGCTACCGATATATTCATGAAAATGAATTAGATCCATTTATAGAAAGTATTATTAATGAGCGATCTATTCCAGAAGGATTTTGTACTTTAGAGGACGCTGCACATATTTTGGGAATGCACCCTCAAACAATCAGAGACTGGGCTTCAAATAGAGATATTGAATCAATGCGAGTTATTGTAAACGATTACTGGCAAACACTTGTTAAAGAAGATTCATTGCAAGTAGTAAAAAGGAAAAAGCGTATAAATATGCTGAAAAATTTTACCCATGTTGATATAAATAAAATACCCAAAAAAATTGAAAAAGCTAGCAACACCAAAAAGAATAACGTAGATAATCTAGATGCCTTCTCTGTAGAAGATTGCATTGAAGTTAAAGATGCAGCGGATCTTTTGGGAATTAAAAAGAATTCACTATACACGTTTTTAAGAAACGGGAAATTTCCTTCAGCTGTTAAAAAGAAAAATAAATGGTATATTCCGAAAGAAGAAATTGAATCTTATCAAGAAAAAATAAAGACTGGGTATGAAAATGGGTCAAGAGTAGTCAAGGGAATACCTTCTTTGGAAGGCTATTTAACGATAATCGAAGTTTCAGAGCGAATAAGTTTAAGTAAATCCAGAACCTCAGCACTTTTATATATAGGGGAATTTCCGAATGCGGTAAAAGTCGATAACAAGTGGTTTATTCCTGAAGAAGATTTTTTGTTGTATCTTGAAAAGAAAAAGAAGGAAAATAAGATTCCAACCCCACCTATTAAAGAGAATCTTCCCTTACAAAGACATTTAACAACAAAGGAAGTTTCAGAGCGTATTCATCTGAGTCAATCAAGAGTTTTGGCACTTATAAACGCTGGCATATTCCCGAATGCTATAAAATTCAATGGGAAGTGGTGTATTCCCGAAGAGGATCTTGAACTCTATAGCAAGCATAGAAATAATTCACCTTCGGTCGAAAACAAGCAACCTGATGGCCAATTACTAAAAGGTTATTTAAGCATAAATGAAGTTGCAAAGGAACTAAATATTTCTATTGGTGGTGTAATGGCACTAGTAAGAAGTGAGAAATTAAGAGATGCTATAAAGGTCGGGAAAATATGGATGATTCCAGAATCAAGTTTAATCGAGAGAAAAAAACAAATAGAAAACAAGCGAATCAGTATAACAAAACCCGATATGATTAAGGACCTGACTCAAATTATTAATAGCGTTCAAGGGAAAATGCACATTAGAGAAACACTAAGGATGTACGCTGACTTTGCAACAACAAGATTAAATGCAACTAATGGCAGAATCAATAATGTCCGAAGGGTTTTTAACCATCTTAATAAGCTCTTTTCCGATATTATAATCAATCTAGAATTTGAAATTTATGAGTTACAAGATCAGCACATTGAAGCAGTAATGAAAAATAGCTCCTACTCCAATCCGATTAGAGAGCTTTTCTTAAAGTTTTTAAAAGAGGCGTTTTTAAATAAAGGGAAAAAGTTAGAAAAAGAGTATGTTCTGTCAAGGAAAGGGAAAATATCAGATGCCGATATAGATTCAGAGAGATATTCACCTGAAATTTATTATTTGTTTGAGCAGCATGTAAAGGATATAGAAAAACACTTACCATTCGCAATTGAAAATAGACAATATGCAAATATGTGGGTTTTGACAACTATGCTACTAACTAATGCTTGGAGACCTAGTGACATAATATTCGAAATGCCCCAAATTGATATTGAAATAATAAATGTAATTGAATTTGAGTGGTTCAAAAAGAATCGATTGTCTTCAGAACAATGTCAATTGATTGTAAATCAGTTATATCTAAAACTCAATAATGCCCAAGTAAGCAAAACGAACGCTGATCTCCATTTCCTGGTTGCCCCGGATATGGTTACTTGTTTAGCCTATGCCTGTGTCATTTCGGAGTTACATTGTCGAAAATTACGGGAAAATGATAGCGTTTTTGAAAAGGAGCATTTATTATTAGGTACGTTTGTTTCGGGCATAACAGAAAATCCAGCAACTTCGGGTACAACTTCTCACAAAAGGTTTTTTAAAGATGAACCTAAGTTAACACCTTTTAGTAGTAAAAAGCTTCATAATAGTACTATGACTTATTTATTTCTTGATATTTCAGAGGATGAAGAGGAATCTGAACTAGCCCTTGAAGTTATAAAATGGGCAAGGTCCCATGAAGATATAAATGTTACAGCGGGTTATATAAAGCTTACAAATAAAGATGGTTCTCTTGATCGTGTGTCAATAAACCTATTCAAAAGAGGACATTTTGGTTGGCTATATAACTATATGGTGCAACTTGCCTTTTCAAATACAGGAATCAGCCAATCCCTTGAAGAAAGAACAAAAACGATTGAAGAATTAAAAAAGGAGTACACCCCCATTCAACTTGAAGCGTGGGCTAAAACCTTATTGGATTATAAGAATAGAAAAGAGTCTGTTGTTAGACAGCTATACAAAATGAATACTGAACATTTAAAAGAAATTGTTATAAAAATGTACAAAGGACAAATGCCTTCCCGTGATGGCTGTGGTCAATGCTTGAGCTTCCCTGATTGTCACTTTGCCAACAGAAAAACCTGCATTGGCTGCATTAATTTCATCCCACAACTTCAGCAAGTACTAATTGAAGCTAAGCAAGAGTTTTATAGACTAGTAAATTCAATGAAAAATAGTTATACGGAGGCAATTCTCGAACGTGATACAGGTTTTCTATTTAATGTATTGCTTTTATTTAACGAAGCCGCAGAGACATTTGGAGACGAGACTGTTAACGGGTTTCTCCCGTCCGAAGAGAGAAAAAATGCGGTATACAGTATTGCTGACAAATTGAAATTACCAGCAGTTAACACTTAAAGTGTAGAGGTGAGTGACTTGGAATTAATTAGGGATATAGATAGACGAGGCATTAGTAAGGTATATGTGAAGGAAAAAGTGTTCTTTAATGAAGATGATATAAAAAGATATATTGATATTTTCGATGAATTAAAAAATGATGGATTCATTATCGCATCTTCATATGAGGCTGTAAGATGGAGGCTCCCTTGCAAAGCGACAAACGAATACATTCCACTAACATTCGATATTGATATGTTTAAGGAAATAAAACAGGCTCTTAAAATTTATTCTGTAATCTTAATAGCGAAAGGAAAATCTTCTAGTTGGGTACGAAATGTCGTCGATATACTAAAGAAAGCTGTTTTAAAAACAAATGGTTTTAAACAAACTTTACAATTAGAAAAATTTCTCTACAGCGAGGACAGATCGTATTTTGCTGCAAGAACTCTACTAAGTTTTACTGACTTCTATACAATTCCCAATATAAGAGAAGTTAGGTCAATCTGTGAAGGTGTACAGTCCGAAGAACGTAGAAATAGAGAACTTCCCCCTTTTTTGGATATTTTCATTTTTGATGAAATTGTAAATGACTATTTCAGAAAAACAAGTGAGGAGGATCAGTTACGATACAAGCCGATTCAATTATGGTGGGCCATAACAAACATCATTCCCATGCGTCCAAGTGATTTTTTAAAATTAAAAAGCGATTGCGTTAGAATGGATAACGGGCGCTATTGGATCACCCTTTCTCGTTCTAAAAAAGTAAAACAATCTGTCAGGGATACCCCTCCCCTTCAGACGATTCAAATTAATAAAGAGATTTTTGATTTGGTCAGTAATTTTAAATTGGACTTATTTCGGATTGGTATAGAATCGGAGTATCTTTTGCCTCAATCTTTTTACAATATAGTTAGATTTAACAAAACTGATAGGATGAGAAATGTCGTTGAAGATCGTTGGGTTCGTGATCAGTTTGGTTTCATTTTAAAACACTTTCACACTAAAATAGTTCAAGGATTATATCAAGAAGATTATACAATGGAGATCTTGCCGTCACATACCAGACACTTGGCCATAATAAATTTATTTTTACAAGGGTTCAATATGCTCTCAATTGCAAAAATGGCAGGACATGACGAACTTAATACGCAAAGTAATTATTATAGTCATGCGGAAAACTTTGTAGAATCGTATGTCTATAATCTCGTAAAATCTGGACTCACTGATAGAATCGGGAGTAAAATGGGCGATGGTTTTATTGGTTGGAGGCGTGAAGCCATTGACAGAGGTAAAAGATATTCATATGCGGAGGCTGAGGAATTATTCCGTAAAGTTGATTACGGCTTCTGTAAGGATAAAGATGACTTTCCGAATAATTGTGGTGAAGATTGTCGCCCTTGTTACTTCTATATTTTTAAACCGAGTATTAATGATTATGATAAGGCAATTAAGTGGCTTGAAGGATATTCGAAAGATATTGGCACAGAAATAAAAGATGTAGTACAAACGATGATTTCAACGAGTCAAGCCTTGTCAGGTTCCTATCGTCCTGATCTAGATGAATCTTTGAAGTCGAAATCCCGTCAATTACAACAACTAATGGATCATAAGGCTCTAGTGGAATATAAATTATTGGAGGATCATCTGCATGAGTGATAAAGCTACTAAGATACAAAAAGGTAAGAAACGTGGTCCAAAAGTAAAAGTTAGCGATGAACAGATGAAAGAACTTGCTTTGCAAATTAAGAAAAAATCTAAACAACAGCAATTAACATATTCAATGCTCGAAAAGGAAACTGGAATTGGCCGAAATACTTGGAAAAGAAGATTGGAAGACTTTATCCAAGAATTAAATCAACCGATATTAAGAGACTTTGGTTATACCGATAGTGATGAAATTTATTTCCCTAACATTGAAAGTATCTTTGAAGCGTACGGAAATAATCAACAGCGAATTATAAACGAATTGCATCATTTTGAATTACTATTTCAGGAGTTGTATGAAGAAAGAAATGCCCTAAAGGAAAAGTTGAGTAAATTGGAAAGTTTTAAAGACAAGATGGAAGAATATACAAAGTCTATTGTCGATTTGCAGCAAGAGGTTAAGCACTATAAAGCTCTATACGAGCAAATAATGGTATCTAGTGTAGAGCCGCATCTTAGGGATGAATTGGGGTTAAAAGATAATTTACTAGATTTTAATACCCATATAGAAAAAAATGCTTCCCTCAATAATTTTCAACAACATTTCCCGGAAGTTCAGGTTTATGATGAAGATAACGATGAAACTATTAGAAATAAAAATATGGAAGCATTAAAAGATCAGTTTAAAAACTTATTTTGAAAGTAAGAGGAATTGAGTATTTTGAAAAGATTATTGTACTTAATAAGTATTTGCGCTTTCGTCTTAAATATTGTCGGATGCTCCAATATTGGTCAAGAAAACGATACAGAATACAAAAGAATTGAAGTTGAATTATCGCAGTCATATGACGGCGATACGATTGCTGTAATTTATAATGGCAGCCGTGAAAGTGTAAGATTTTTACTGGTAGATAGTCCTGAGACCTCCCATCCACGTCTTGGTGAACAACCCTATGGTAAGGAAGCCAAAGAATTTACGAGAAGTTTAGTAGAAAATGCACATAAGATTGAATTAGAATTTGATATCGGACCTCAAAAAGACAAATATGACCGGCTATTGGCGTATGTTTATGTTGACGGAAAAATGATTCAAGAAGAGCTATTGAAGGAAGGCCTAGCTAGAGTAGCATATGTTTACCCACCCAATACTCGCTATGTGGATCAATTTAATGCTATTCAGAAAGAAGCACAACGAAAAGGACTTGGGATTTGGGAAATTGAAAATTATGCACAAGAAGATGGTTTTCACCCTGAATTGTTGGATGAAAAAGACGCTAAAGAAGGGAATCCCGATGATTGCCGAATCAAAGGCAATATTGGTTCTTCGGGAAAAATTTATCATACACCAGCCTCCCGTTGGTATGAACAGACCAAACCGGAAGTAATGTTTTGTACTGAAGAGGAAGCAGTAAAAGCTGGATTTCGTCCTCCGAAACAATAAGAATGAGTTCTAGTTTTGCTATTTAACACCTTTTGATACTTTTTACCACTGAATAATAAAAATGTATCAATTAGAATATGAATTTATTAATTATCATAAGATCTACTTTCAGCAATATACCATATTGTGGAATAAGACCTTTAAACAAAGATGGATAACCCATGAAGAAACAGTGTTATCCATCTTTACTTATATCGTATTCCATTGGATAACCTTTCCAAATCACACCAATTTAATATGCGAATAGAATTTTTATTTCTTTCAATTATGTTCCTTTGAGTTAAAGAAAGAATAACTCGATTTAGATGGCGATAAGTTGTTCCTAGTAAATCCGCAATTTCTTTAATATTGGAAGTTTTTAACTCTAATCCAAAATTATTATCAGGTTCAGGTGATAACGTAGACATAAGATAACTGGCAAATTTATTTTCCACGGATGCTAATAAATTTACACGGGAAGCTGCTGTGCAAGTTTGAAGCTTATAGCTGACATGCTGTAAAAGTGTATGTAAAAACTTTGGATTATCCATTTCATTTTGTTTTATATAATCAAATTGTAGACCAATCAATAAGCAATGATTTACTGCTTCAACTTGTGATTGAATGGGAACATCACGAATCAATTCAATATCACCAATAATGGAGAAGGGCTGAACAAAACGTAGTAAAAGTGATTTTCCGGTTTCGACACTTGATGTAATTTTCACTTTTCCTTCTACTAAAAACAACAGTGATTCCAGTTTAATTCCTTCAAGTAGGATAATTTCATTCGGTTCATACTGCTGTAACGAAAATGGGAGTTGCTTTGCTTGGTCAAAGATTTTCTCAAAATGAAATTCCCGCAATTTTGCTTCAAGTAGTTTCAGATCTTGGATATATTTCATACAAAACTCCTTTTAGGACATATGTCCTTTTCATTATACTATAACCTGATATGATAAGAACAATAAAAAACGTAGGAGTGGCATGGAATGAAATTCGTATTTGATTTAGACGGAACAATTTGCTTTAAAGGTCAGCCTGTTTCTGAAAAATTATTAATAGCATTTGAAAAATTAGTAAAGCAAGGACATGAAGTCATCTTTGCATCAGCTAGACCAGTACGTGATTTACTCCCCGTCTTACATGAGCGTTTTCATGAATATCCAATGATTGGTGGCAATGGTTCAATGGTTGCAATAAACGGGGAAATTATATCAACGGTCAGCTTTGATGAAGAAACGCTCAAAAATATTTTTCAATTACTACGAACTTATGATGTTTCTTATTTGATAGATAGTGATTGGGATTATGCCTATACAGGACCAGTTACACACCCCATATTAAATAACCTTGATCCACAAAGACTTGCTAAAAACGTTAAGTTGGATAAACTACAGTCAATCGTAAAAATTTTAATGTTAACTTCAAATAACATGGGAGAAGTCGAAGAGCAGCTTAGGAAAATGGATGTTGTTGTTCACTCTCATGGTAGTGAGGGAGTTTTAGATATCAGTCCTAAAGGAATTGATAAATGGAGTGGATTGCAACAACTGGATGTAAAAGAAGGGGAATATATAGCGTTCGGTAATGATGCAAATGATATTGCAATGTTTCAACATGCATTGTATTCAGTCATGATTGGTGAAAGTTTACAATTATCACCATTTTCTTCTGAGAAATTGTTATTGAGTGAGGATATAGAAAACCGTATCGTTCAAAGGCTTAGTGAGTTTGGAAATACAAATCTAATAACCAAACTGGAAGCCTAATAATAAGAAACTTATGCTTTCGGTAAGTATTAAAAACCTAACTTTGTTTATTCTGGTAAAGGGAGCGATTGTAGCATAAAATATGTTTCCTTCTAACAATCGGCCATTGAACAAAGAAGAATTATAGAACAGTAGTTACAGGATGGATTATTAAAATCTAACAGGGAGGGATTTCAAATGGAAATATATCAAGCTACTCATGAAGACTTAGACGGAGTATCAAAATTATTTAATTTATATCGCATGTTTTATGACCAAACATCAGACTTAGAGGGTGCAAAGGATTACATAAAAGAACGTTTCGAAAACGAAGACTCCGTAATATTTGTTGTTAAAAACAATCAAAAGTATGTAGGATTTACACAACTTTATCCAATTTTTTCATCAATCTCGATGAAAAAAGCATGGATATTGAATGATATGTTTGTTGATCCAGAAGCTCGAAAACTAGGGGTAGGACAAATGCTTTTACATCAGGCGAAAGATTATGCTCTTAAAACTGGTGCAAAGAGTGTTGTTTTGGAAACAGCACCAGATAACTATGCTGCTCAAAAATTATATGAAAAAAACGGATATGTACGAGATACACAATTTTATCATTATGAATTAAGTTTAACTTAATAACTATCCAACCAGTTCTTCCGTTAACGGGCGCGTTTCTGTGAGAAGGAATGCGCCAATATCACAATAGGGCCAGACTGTTGGATAATTTATGATGGGAGAGAAAATAATTTGATAGCAAGAGAAATAAAAATTTCAGATGCTGAAAAACTTACCCACCTAATTCAGCAAGTAGAAGCAAGTTCTGAATATATGCTTTGGGAAGCTGGGGAAAGGAAAGTCGAAAACGAACGACAAAAAAAGATAATCGAGAATATGATGGCTAATAATAATTCCACAATTTTTGTAGCTGAAAACAAAAATAATGAGTTAGTGGGATACTTATTTGCCATCGGTGGCAATGCGAAAAGAAACAAGCACTCGGCTTATATTGTTATCGGTATATCCGAAAATTATCGAGGACAAGGTGTAGGGACAAAACTGTTTAAAGAGTTGGAACAATGGGCTACTCAACACGGTATCTATCGTTTAGAATTAACAGTCGTTACTCGGAACCAAGCAGGTCTGTCATTATATAAAAAAATGGGATTCGAAATCGAGGGAACAAAAAGAAATTCTCTGTTCATCAATGATGAATTTGTTGATGAATATTATATGTCAAAGTTAATAAGCCCTGTTCTATAGTTTGGATATTCACTTTATTGGTACTTTTCGTGGGTTAAGTATTAGGAAGCATCCGTATCAGGTATTGGATTAAAAAAGGAAAAATGTAAGAAGGATTATTCAGTTATAGGGCGCAATTATGGAATAAAGCTCAGATTTTTAAACACTTATTTTTACACCATCCATATCTGTGGATGGTGTAGTGCTTTTTTCGGTTTTAAAATCAAATATTTGTATTGTCTTTATGCAATAATTATGTACAGCCGGAGAAGTAAGATAAACATAATATGTACGTAAATATAAATGTGTACAAGGGAATTTTTTTATTTTACACAGTAATACCAAGCGTTATGATGTGAAATTCATTTATGTACACTATGTTTTATAGCGATAAGATGGCGATACAATTAAAATTATTTATCAAGGACAAGAGAAAAATGTTCGTTATTTGTTGATTGATACGCCAGAAACCAATCACCCACGACTTGGAAAACAACCATTTGGCGAAGAGGCAAAGAAAAGAAATACTGAGCTGATTGAGAGTGGGAAATTAACGATTGAATTTGATGTCGGGGAAAGATTTGATAAATATGGTCGACTTCTTGCTTATATCTATATCGATGGAGAAAGTGTCCAAGAGAAACTTTTGGAAGAAGGACTTGCGCGAGTGGCCTATGTCTATCCGCCGAATACAAGATATTTAGATCCATTTGAAAAAGCCCAGAAAAAAGCCAAGAAGAAAGAGGCTGGCATCTGGTCACTGGAAAATTATGCGAGAGACGACGGCTTTCATGCGGAATCTACAGAAGCTGAAGAGGAAACCAGTCTGAACGAAGACTGCCAAATCAAAGGCAATATTGGTTCTTCCGGGAAAATTTATCATACCACCGATTCCCCTTGGTATGAACAGACAAAGGCGGAAGTAATGTTTTGTACGGAGGAGGAGGCAGTGGAGGCGGGGTTTCGTCCACCAAAGTAATGAAAATAAGTTTTTATATTTGCTGATTAACCACTTTTGTCATAGTTCTTGCTAAAGTGTATTAATGGTGACAGAATGTTTACCATTCAAACCTTCTGGCGGTAAAAAGTATAACAGTCGAGAATTTGAGAATGGAAATGTTATAGTTGTTATAAAATTGTGATTGGTTTTCAATAAGATCATTCTTCATCTATCAGGAAAAATCGGTGAAGAATGATTTAACATTTTCATTTAGAATAAAATAGGAGGATTAATGATTAATATAAAAGACATTATTTCTTACCACGCCTTACCAGTAGACACATATAAAGAATTAGAATCTGGGTATTCAAGCGCAAAAAAATTTAAGCTTTATTCGGAAAACAAACCCTTATATTTACTGAAGATCTACAACATTGAGAAAAGGGATAGAATTAAGTTGCAGTTTGATTTATTAAAGAAGCATTATGAAAATAACGTGTTGTGCCACCAACCAATTATATTTGGATCAAACGAAGAGGAGCAAGTGTGCTATTTAGTACTATCATACGTAGATGGGATGAGTGGAGATACTGCCTTGCTAACATTAGGAACGGATCTACAATATAAGATTGGGGTACAAGCCGGAAAAGAATTAAGAAAGATTCATTTAATAACTCAAGATAATTCCTCTAATAGGTATAAAAAACGGTTAGAAAAATATCGAAATAAAATAGAAACATGCAAAAAGTTAGGACTGACTTTCTATAAACAGAGATTTATAGAAAGTTATATCGATAAGAACATATCTATCATAAAAAATAATCCTGTATGTTTTCAACATGACGATTTTCATCCCCAAAATTTAATTATAAAAGACAAGAAATTAAATGGTATTATTGATTTTGATTCATTTGATTGGGGAGATCCATTAGAAGACTTTTTTAAATTACCTAAATATACTATACAAGTAAGCGCTTATTTTGCTAAAGGCCAGGTAATGGGATATTTTGATAACAAAATACCTGACCTATTCTGGAGAAAGTATAACTTGTTTGTTGCATTAAATTTGCATGCGAGTCAAATTGGTGGTTATACAATGGGGAATTTAAAGTATGTACAAGAAAGAACTCGATATATGATTGAAACCCACAATTTTATCAATAATAAAGCACCCGAATGGTTTGATAACTGTAAATTGTAGCCATCGGGGTTATAAAAGTAGAAGTGAAGTTTTGTACGGAGGAAGAAGCAGTGGAAGCGGGGTTTCGTCCGCCAAAGTAATAAAATAAATCGGGCGATTAGTTAGCGTATGTTTACGTTGAACGAGTTCTATTTTGAGTTTTTTAATCATCTTCGGTATTTTTCACTGAATGAGATGAGTGCACCAGCGGAATAGTTGAAAACTGACATATAACAAATGTTTTGCTATATGTCGGCTTTTTCTTCGTATTCGAGTATATCGCCAGGTTGACAATTTAAGGTCTGACAGATTTTTTCTAGTGTGGCAAAGCGAATACCACGCGCTTTACCTGTTTTTAGTATTGATAAATTAGCTGGAGTGATATCAATTTTCTCTGCTAACTCTTTTGAAGAAATTTTTCTTTCTAGCATTACTCGATCTAGATTAACTTTTATCATTAGGAGCTCCCACCTAAATCACGTTGTTAGAATCCTCTTGCAAATATATGCCGTATTTAAAAACCACATAAATTGTGTAAACGATGGCTAACAGAAGAATATTTCCCATTAAACTTGGCCAGGATTCTGAAAAAATATCACTGACATTGTACGCATGTGCTTGTGCAAAGAACAACTGACTAATGAACTGTAAAATGGTAAAGCTTGTGAACGAGATTAAAATTAGTTTGAGATACTTGAGATTTTGAGAAACAAAGTAGTGTTGTTCGTAAATATTACCAATCATTTTATGCAGAGCATACATAATGATAAACAAACAAGCAATGATTGCCAGCGCGACTAAGCAAGAAAGTATTAAACCCCATACTGATAGGTTTGTGTTTGAGGTTAAATCTGTGTACTGTAGCAATTGCTCTTTGACTCCTTTTGATACTAACAATAAAGCTCCAGACGCAAATAATAGTACTAATCCAGCAAACGCACATAAAACTTGAGCAATTAGCGACACAATTGACAAAGATTTTAAAACGGTCTTGGTAAAGAGATTCATTAGATATCGCCCCCTTATAATACGGATTATTTTAAAACAATAATGAATTATTGTCAAACGATAATTTTAATTGCCTTTTTTCAAGGAAATTCCTGACGTATAGCTTCAAAATTTAGTTTTGACCAAAGCAATTCGAAAGTTTGTTGGTGTTCAAATTGAAAGATGGGTGACTGGATAGAAATCATCCATAACTAAAGAAATTGAAAATAACCATAGAAGTGTTAATCCAAAAAAAGGTTTGGGTTCAACGGGACAGTTAATGAAGTAAAGTCCTAAAAAATGTCAATCATGATATAGCAGGTTCAGATCATCAATTTGATGGTCTTTTTTTATAAGTTGACAGAAACAAATGTAAAAAATATATTACTGGTAGACGAGGAGGGGTAGATGTGAAAGAAAGTATACTTATTATAGAAGATGAAGTAGGATTAATTAAAATGCTAAAACGTTTACTAAATAAGGAAGGATTTCAAGAGATATATCAAGCTGAGTCGGGTGCTGAAGCAATGAAAAAGGTTAAGGAGCACGAGATTGATCTCATATTGCTTGATGTTATGCTACCTGATACAAACGGTTTCGATTTGTGCCAACAAATTAGAGATATATCAGATGTTCCCATTATCTTTTTGACAGCACGCACTACTGATATTGACAAATTAACCGGCTTTTCTATAGGCGGCGATGATTATATAACGAAGCCTTTTAATCCCCTTGAAGTCGCTGCCCGAATCAAGGCCATCTTATACCGTCAAAGGAGAAAAATATCAGAAACGTCACAGGTGTTTCGAACAGACCGCTTTGTCCTGTATTATGACCAAGCAAAGTTAATCGTGGAAGGAAACGAAGTCAATTGCCCAGCTAAGGAGTTTCAACTACTTAAATTCATGTGCCAGCATCCCAATCAGGTTTTTAGCGTAGACTATCTATATGAAAGAGTTTGGGGAGATTATAGTGTTGTGGGGAAAGAAAATACGGTTATGGTCCATATTAGTCGCCTGCGTCAAAAAATCGAAACAGACCCTAAACATCCGATGTATCTAAAAAATGTCAGAGGGTTAGGTTATATGCTAAATACCGAAAGCCAAGGGAGTACCCAATGAAATTAGAAACAAAAATTTCATTAATATTCATAATGCTTCTTCTAACCTTAGGCGCTGTTTTTTTTATAACTGGTTTTTCAGTACTCAACTTTTTGAGCATTCCCTTAGAAATTAATGGATTCGCGACATATGTTTTATTTCCGCTACTATTCCTTGGGATGCTTATTCTGATTGGTCTTGTTATCGACCGCCAAATCAGGAAGCCCCTTCTCTTCTTTATACGCTGGATTGATCAATTATCCCTAGGGGTCTTTAAAATGCCCGATCCAATAAAGAATTTCTCTTTAAATAAGATGAGGTTTCGTCCGTTTTTGGAACTTAAAACCAAGCTCGATGGTTTAACATATCAACTGAATGCGGCAGAGAAGGAACGAAAAGAACTTGAGGAAACAAGGGGAAATTGGACTTCTGGAGTGACACATGATCTAAAAACGCCCTTATCCTACATCAAAGGTTATGCTGCCATGCTTCGTTCCGAACATAAATGGGATGAGGAAGAAATTAAGGAATTTGCTAAAATTATTGAAGAAAAATCTTTATATATGGAGCAATTAATTGATGATTTAAGTGTTGTTTATGAGTTTGATAAAATGCAAATTCCTTTGAATGTCCGTACAACGGATTTGGTCGCTTTTGTAAGAAATGTGTTGAAAGATCTTCGTCAATATCCAATGGCCAATGATTACCCCATCCATTTAAACGTCAAGAACGAAGGCGATATTTTATTATCTTTTGATCAGACATTATTAAAAAGAGCATTAGAAAATTTCATTATGAATGCTATCTATCATAATCCCCCTGAAACAACCATTGATGTTTCCATAGAAACAGCAGAAGATTTAACCTTATTAGAAATTAAAGATAATGGAATTGGAATGGATGAACAAACCATTAAGCAATTATTTAATCAATATTACCGAGGGACAACCACGGACAAATCCCATCTTGGATCAGGGTTGGGAATGTCTATTGCCAAGCAGTTTATTGAAAAACAAGGAGGTCAGATTAAAATCGAAAGTGAGCCAAATAAAGGGACGAAGATCAAAATTTTATTTCCTTGCTAAAATTAAGATTCTGTTAAGACACCATTTCAATGGTGTTTATTTTTTTGCCCTATACTACTGAGTATAGAAACGAATGGGACTGAATTGGGAGGAATGAAATAAATGAAAAAAACGTTGTATAGACGGAAAAGAAAAGGATTATATCAAACGTTCAAATGGATGTTGATGACTATAGTGGCGATGGACTCAACATTCGTCGAAGTAGGTGGGTGGTGCAAATGTTAATGGAAGCCCGGGACATTTCGGTGGCAATTGGTGGGCGTCTTGTACTGAACGGGGAGTCTGTCCGTTGCAAGCCAGGTACCATAACAGCCCTCGTTGGTGCGAGTGGATCGGGAAAGACGACACTCCTTCACTGCCTTGGATTATTGCTCCCGGTAGATAAGGGCAACATCCTGATTGACGGGAACAATGTTACAGAGTACGGGACTGCGGCACGACGGCAATTTTGGCGAAATCACGCGGCATTTGTACTTCAGGATTATGGGATTATGGACGAGGAATCCGTTGCCTTCAATGTCACTATGAAGACGAATATTATTGGTGGACGTGTCTCGGGAAACAAAGAAAAGTTAATGCATTCACTCGAACAGACTGGCCTTACAGGTAGAGAAAATGAGTTGGCTGGACATCTGAGTGGAGGAGAGAAACAGCGGCTTGCCTTGTCTCGTGCTATTTACAAGGATGCTGATATCTTGTTTGTTGATGAGCCAACTGCTTCACTCGATGCAGCGAACAGGCGTATGGTCATCGAACTGCTTGCGGACTTTGCTGTGCGTGGTCGGACGGTTATTGTGTCTACGCATGATTCCGAGATGATGGAGGCGTGCGATGCCTTGCATCAGGTCGGGTCCAACAACTCGCCACAAAAATTGCGGAACATGTAACGAGGGGGATGCTTGTGAAATTAACTTCTAAAATGATTATTAGCGTCATTGTTGGTTTGCTATTGCTAGGAGGAACGTTTGCGTTTATAAACGGTTGGATCACGACAGCGCCGAAAGACACACACCCGCCGTGCGATCAACTACCAACCGTCACAGAGGCTACTGATGCTTTGAATGATCATGGAAAACTCGCCAAGGAAATAGAGAGGCTAGGAGAAGGGATTAAGGTGGAAGTAGATAGACCGTGTCCTGATGACTTAGATCGAGGGCTTATTTTGGTGACCTATGATTCGAAAGCTGAACGTGAGGCCATCCGTCACTTTCTTACTCGTAGCGAGGGATTTGAAGTACCTGTACATTTGGTGAGGCGTTAACACAATCTTTTAACCAGTTCGTCTTACGTGTCGTCCTTCGCGTTGTTGCATGTCTGTTATCTTAAAAACATAGCAGATATGATGCAATCATCTGTACCAACTTGCATGCTGATATCGTCGTAAAGGAAGGCAGTACCAAAGAAAGGTTTAAAAAGAAAGAGGGGGTGAAAGAGAGATGAGTATGTACAAGCGTATGATAGTGATTGTTTCGGGCGTATTGTTTACTTTACTTGCCTTGTTAGCTGCAATCATTACCGACCTGAATGATCGTGATTTTCCACAGGCTATTGGGAGCAAGAGCAGGCTTGATATCAGCTTCAACGAATCGGAGTTCTCTATCAATGAAGCCTTTTCGAAGTTGAAAGAACTTGATGCGCGCTTGGGTCTTGGATTGATCAAGATTGCGCCGGATCTTGCTAGCGATAAAGATGACAAGATTTTTGTTACGCTTAACGGAGAAGGTCCGCCTGACGAGTTTACTTGGTTCAATGGCGACGAGACCGGGAAGATTGTTGGTAAAGATCGACTTGACTTTTCCTATCCGGATGGAGTATACCTTGTGACTGGCAATACTGCTCGTTTGAGTGAGTTTGAAGACACTTTGAAAGATGCGGGGGTGAAGATGACTCGTTGGGATGCCTCAATCTTGGATAGTCTTGTATTCGTGGTAATGGAAAGGGGATTTACAACCGTAGTTCTGGCATCGTTAGCACTGACTGCCTCGCTTGCGCTGTTCTGGTTGTCAGTGAAGGCGCGAGGACGCGCCCTCCGGATTCTGGGCGGTTCTCCGATTGTCCGTATTCAAATGCAAGACCTTACAGAATTTGGTGGAGCACTACTCATTTCTGCGGGAATTGTAGCAATCGTTGCAACAAGCTATGTAGGTGTTTTTCATGGCTGGATGTACGTCAGTACCTTTATCAAAGTGTTAATAAGTCTCCAAGTCGTTGTAATGGCCATATCCATGCTTGCTGCGCTTATTATGTCAGCCTCTGCGTGGCCGAGTGCTACCATGCTTGCCACTAGACAACCAGCTGTAAAAAGCCTTCGGGCAGTGTCAATTGTAATCCAGGCGTTAACATTTATTTTAGTGGTGGCTACGGCGGCACCTGCTTGGTCTGCATATAAACACTCGTCTGCTAAGGCAGTTGAAATGGCGCAGTGGAAGAAACTTTCAAACCAAGTATCAATTGTATTTGCAACAGACACTGATGAAATGGCTGATATGGAGCCCAAAATTGGCGAGATGGTAAAGGATGCAGAATCGGCTGAAGCAGTAGCACTTTCCTATACTTACACCCAGGAAATGTGGCCTTCGATTGATTTTGGCAAATATTCCGCCGTCTCCTTCGTAAACCAAGGTTGGCTGGACTTAGTCACTAAGGGTGCGAAACAACGAGCGATCGCACCTGTTTCGTACCACAAACTTTCAGAAGAACTTATTCACGGAATCCAGGAAGAAATTGAGGTATTGTCAAACAAAGAGCATTCCAAGAATAGATTCGAATCCATACAATTTTTTCACCCAGTTGAGGGATTCCGATTTCCAGTGGCTCAAGGGGGAGGGGGCGAGAGTCTTCACTTTGGAGATGATATCTTGCTCGCTGTCGTTCCCTCACTGTCCGATACCTTTAATGATTCTACTTTGACCTCGATGATTTCGAGTAGCAATGTAGTGTTCACTGGTGTAACAGCTACACAGCAATTATTGGAACGACATAGCCTGGATGTTCGGGCGCTACGTGATCGTGGGATCAACGGTGAACTGAAAGTTATTTACATTGCCGAAGAGGGGATACTACAAGCTCAGTTCGCAGCATACCTTGCGTGGTTGCAGAATCTTTCGCTGATTGCACAGGTGATTGCTTTTAGTGTTGCTACTGCCATCAGTGCCTTGATCACCGCAACATTACAGGCGAAACGTGACTTCCCACTAAGGGTGGCAGGTCGGTCTTGGATGCGAATCCTTCAAAGCCGTGTGGGCAAGGAATTGTTTGTGGGAGGGATTCTCGTGAGCATCATTGTAATGTTACAAAGACCTAATGTGCTAGGAATTGTCCTTCTGATTGCGGCTTATGGATTGCTTATGGTTCCGCTATCTCATCTTTTTGCCGCTAGTTGGTGTTTCAACGGAGTCAGTAAACGTAGGATTTAATTACAGATTAACAGTCTGTATTTTAGGAATGAAGGTGCTTAAATGGAAACACTAAATTGCCCTTAAGTAAGAAAATATCTGGGAGTAATTAGTCTCTTTGAATTGCTTCTGATGCTTTTTAAATGGACGATCTAAAAAACGTGCACATTTTTTGGCTATAAATAATATATGGAGGAAAGGAATTCCCTCTTTGGAAACTCCATCCTCCTTTGGATAAATTAAGTTAATTTCGCTAAGATTTCACGGATAAACGCAGGTTCATCTACCGGAGTACGTGATGTGATCAGATTTTCACTAACAACGACCTCTTCATCACGGTAATCTGCACCTGCTAGCTTTACATCATCTCGAATTCCAATGTAGCTGGTTGCAACCTTTCCTTTTAATACATCGGCACTAATCATGACTTGTGGTCCGTGACAAATGCCAGCAATTAACTTGCCTTGCGCATTTATTTCCTTCACAAAACGAACAACTTCTTCATTCACACGTAATGCTTCTGGAGCTCCTCCGCCAGGTATGATGACGGCATCAAATTCTTCTGACTTTGCTTCAGATGCCCCGAGATCAGCCGTGTAGGAGACTGTTCCCTTTTTCCCATCGCATTGTGCACCTTTTTCCAAGCCGACTATTATTGCCTCATGTCCGGCTTCCTTTACCGCGTCATATGGATTTTTCATTTCAGAATCTTCAAATCCGTCTGCTAAAAGAAATGCTACCTTTGCCAAATTAAAAACCTCCGTTAAAAATTTTACAAGATTACTATAATTAACTACCCAATAAAATGGCAAAATATATGCTTATTAGAAAAGCGCAAGCGTCTGCTTAACCTCGGGCAATAAGTCCCTCGTACCTCGAGTGGCTAGGAGCTGGAGTTAAACACTAAAACTAGGTATATATTTTATTCTTCCTTACCTCTTAGAAAAAACGTTCGATTTTCTCAATACTTTTTTTAAAGGGAGGTGTAGTCCGAGTTATGCATAGTTGTTTTACTCTTAAACTATTGATCTTTTGATAATATATTATTAAGGCTATTCATCCAATTATTTCTAAGCATGTCCACCGCTTCTTTATACTTCTTATTTCTTAACCCATTAATAATCATGTCATGTTCATGAATAGATTTTTGTTTTGGGATAGCTTTATGAAAGTAGAAAGATTCTACTCTTATTATTTTATCTTTTAATTTAATTAACAGCTTTTCAAGCTCTTTATTCTTGGACATTTTCACAATATGTGCATGAAACTCAATATCATAGGTGAGACATTTTTTTGCGTTGCTTTCTTCAACTGCCTTCTTATAAAGATTGTTTATGTCTTCAAGCTGCTTCAGTTGTGAGTGGTTGGAATGAATGAGTGCTTCTTGTATTGCAAGTGATTCTAAGGCGATAACTATGCTGTAAATTTCCTTAACTTCCGTGATGTTTATAGGTGCAACCATGGTGAAACTGTTAGGTTTACTAATAATTAATTCTTCATCCTCTAACCTTAACATAGCCTCTCTTATTGGCGTTCGGCTTATCCCTAACTGTTCTGATAATTCCTTATCCTTAATCTTCATCCCAGGTTTTAAATCACCAGATATAATGGCATTTTTAATGATTTCATAAGCATTATTACGCATGGATACACGGTTAATTTTATTCCCTTTTAGATTCATTTGATCACCTGTAAAAAAAGTATTTACTTTCTTATATGTGATATGTAATATATCAATTACGCGGGAAATATTCAAGTCAGGGGGGGACTTAAATGAAGCCAAAAACCATAAATAGTTTACTTGTGATTACAATAGTTTGTATCTCTTTATCAGCCATTTTTGTTAAGTTATCTAATGCACCTTCGACGATCATGGTTATGTATCGAATGTTTTTAGCGTGTTTGTTATTATTGCCCTTTCTTCTAAAGTATAGAAAAACACTAAAACAGATAAGAAGAAAAGAATGGCTGGCTATTATCTTCGCGGGCATGTTTTTAGCGGGCCATTTTGGATTGTGGTTTGAATCACTTAATCATACGTCCGTGGCAAGCTCTACTTTAATTTTAGCTTTGCAGCCAGCGATAGCATTAATTGGTGGGCTTATTTTCTTTAAAGAAAAAATAGAACTACGTACTCTTTTAACATTAAGTATAGCTTTTATTGGTGTTGCCATTGTTGGAGGAGGTAATCTTGGATTAAGCAGAGATGCATTATTTGGAAATGTATTATCATTACTTTCCGTTCTTTCAGTCGTAATTTATTTATTAATTGGCCAAAGAAACGTGAAATCAATTAATCATTGGGTTTACAGCTTTCTAGTTTTCTTTTTTGCAGGTACAACCATGATTATTTTTAATGTTATGGGTGAAATTCCTCTTACCGGTTATTCAGCTAATGATTGGATGGTATTTATTTTACTTGCGATTTTTCCAACTGGGGCGCATATCATCTATAACTTGTTGTTGAATTATGTAAATACAACTACTGTATCTATGAGTACTTTAGGGGAACCTGTCGGGGCTTCATTATTAGCTATTGTATTCTTAAACGAAATGCTAACATTGGTAGAGGTAATTGGTGGCTCTTTAATCATTGTCGGGATTTATCTGTTCTTAAAATTGCAAAGTAATACAAGCAAGGTCTTACCAAAACAAGCAAAAACACTTAATGGCTAATGATTGTTTAAAATCACACATAAGAATATTGCATTTTTGGATCATGACCTTCCTTGTCGACCATTTTGAAATCATGAATAGTTATCAAGAATGATTGCGTATAATAAATTGGAATTGTGAATTATTCCGTAAAGATAGTTTGATAATTATTGAAAGTTATTATTATAAGAACGCTTATCAGTTAAGAATTGATATTTTAATCATGATAGGGAAAAGGATGTAATACTTTAAGATGGAGGACGTTGGTAATCTTCTGGTTTAATAATAGGCTGTAATTACATAAAGATAAGGTAAAACCTTTTTAATTTTGAGTTAAATGCCTGGCTACCTTTCCATATTAGGTAGCTATTTTTTAAAACCATTCACTTGGCCAGGAACCCCATTTCTTCATGGTGGGGCCCATTCTCGGGGCGAAAAACCCATTTATCCCATGAGAAACCCAATCCTCGGATATGAAACCCATTCACCTCATGAGAAGCCCATTTCCGGGCCAGGAACCCCATTTACTCATTAGGAGCCCATTCTCTGGATGAAAAACCTATTCACCTCGAGTGAACTCCATTCTTGTTGTACCATAATATATTCCCTACCCTCAGATAAATCTACCTTCTGAATGGATAATTTGCCCAGTTATCTACTCTTTCCTTACTGGCGCGGTGCCAACAAAATAACCGAAACACCAACTAAACATATTCCTGCACCTACCCAATCATAGAAATCAGGTGTTTTTTTATCAATGCCCCATCCCCACAATACAGAGAGAATAATAAATACTCCCCCATAGGCTGCGTAGACTCTACCGAACGATGGAAATGATTGAAATGTAGCAATAACACCATATAAAGCCAAAGCTATGCCTCCAAAGATGCCCCAATAAAACGGTTTTCCTTCCCTTAACCATACCCAAATTAGATAACCGCCACCTATTTCAGCTAAACCTGCAAGTACAAACAAAATAATTGCATAAATCATTCCGAACGAACTCCTTTACACTCTTTCATCCATAAAGTTATTATAACGTATCTTTGTTGAAGGTTCCCAGGTTCCGCAAGTTCGTGCATTCAAAGTTTTAAAAACTATTGGGCCCATTTCTTGATTGGAAAACGAGTATGAGTAAAATGTTTGTGGGCGAACAAAATAGGAACGCGCCATTTCGATCTGTTTAACGGA
>NZ_VTQV01000016.1 GCF_008764245.1 Bacillus subtilis | reverse complement strand
AGCACAGAAACAAGCCAACGAAGAAATTCGCAGTGTCATTTTTACCGGACTTTTTGAACATCCACTTATAACTTTGAAATTCTGGAGGTAATTATGAGCAAAGTTACAGACCTCGTTGAAAAGCTCGCAGAGCCAATTCTTGATGATATGGGACTAGAATTAGTTGATGTTGAATATGTAAAAGAGGGAAAAAACTGGTTTTTACGCCTATTTATTGATAAAGAAACTGGCGTTGATATCGAAGAATGCGGTCTTGTTAGTGAGCGATTAAGCGCACAACTAGATGAGATGGATCCAATTCCTCATAATTATTTTTTAGAAGTATCTTCACCCGGAGCAGAACGCCCGTTGAAAAAAGAGAAAGATTTTGTGAAGGCGATCGGTAAAATGATACACATCAATACGTATGAACCGATTGACGGAAATAAATCCATTGAAGGTCGTCTAATTGCCCTTGACAATGAGATCCTTACAATTGAAATGAAAGAAAAAACACGAATCAAAAAAATTGAACTGCCATTAAATAAAGTATCAAAAGCCAGATTAGCTGTAGAATTTTAAAGGGGATGACATTTAATGAGTTCGGAATTATTGGATGCTCTCATTATTTTAGAAAAGGAAAAGGGGATCAGCAGAGAAGTCTTGATCGAAGCAATTGAAGCTGCACTCGTGTCAGCATATAAGAGAAACTTCAATCAAGCGCAAAATGTTCGTGTTGATCTTAATTTAGAAACAGGAACCATGCGGGTTTTCGCTAGAAAAGATGTAGTGGAAGAGGTCTTTGATTCAAGGCTGGAAATCTCCCTCGATGAAGCAAAGAAAATAAATCCCGCCTATGAAATTGAAGATGTTGTTGAGTTGGAAGTAACACCGAAAGATTTTGGACGCATCGCTGCTCAAACAGCTAAGCAGGTTGTCACTCAACGGGTTCGTGAAGCGGAACGGGGTATTATTTATTCTGAATTTATTGACCGTGAAGATGATATTATGACAGGGATTGTTCAACGTTATGATTCCAAATTTATCTATGTTAGTCTTGGGAAAATAGAGGCGATTTTACCGCAAAGTGAGCAAATGCCGAATGAAGTGTATAAACCGCATGATCGAATTAAAGTTTATATCACGAAAGTAGAAAAAACGACAAAAGGTCCACAAATCTACGTCTCCCGAACTCATCCTGGTCTTTTGAAAAGACTTTTTGAGATCGAGGTTCCGGAAATCTATGATGGAACGGTAGAGTTACGGTCTGTTGCTCGTGAAGCTGGTGACCGCTCGAAAATTTCGGTTAGCACTGAATATCCTGATGTAGACCCTGTAGGCTCATGTGTTGGCCCCAAGGGAACGAGAGTCCAGGCCATTGTCGATGAACTAAAAGGCGAGAAAATAGATATCGTAGAATGGTCGACTGATCCAAAAGTTTTCGTGGCTAATGCCTTAAGTCCATCTAAAGTTTTAGAAGTGATCATAGATGAAGAGGATAAGGCGACAACGGTGATTGTACCGGACTATCAACTTTCTCTTGCGATTGGAAAAAGAGGGCAGAATGCAAGACTTGCGGCTAAGCTTACAGGATGGAAAATTGACATTAAAAGTGAAACAGATGCCCGTGAAGCCGGGATATATCCTCTTAATGATGATCTGTTTTTTGAAGAAGAGGATACCTCAGATATAACATTCGATTTAACCGAGGATGAAATCGAATAGGGGGGAGAAAAAATGGCTCGGAAAAAAGTGCCATTGAGAAAATGTCTAGCTACTGGTGAAATGAAGCCTAAGAAAGAAATGATCCGAATCGTTCGTTCCAAGGAAGGGGAAGTTTCGATCGACCCTACGGGTAAAAAACCTGGAAGGGGAGCTTATGTTTCTTTAAGCCAAGAAGCGATATTAAGCGCGAAAAAGAATAATGTGTTTGCGAAACAATTGAATGCTGAAGTGGAGGATTCAATTTATGATGAATTACTCACTTTAGTCCAGAAAGATGAGTCAAAATGAGAAAGCAGGACCCTTGGATGAACCTGCTTGGTTTGGCAAATCGAGCTAGAAAAATAATTTCAGGGGAAGAATTGGTATTAAAGGAAATTAAATTACAAAAGGCAAAATTAATTTTAATTTCGAAAGATGCTTCCATGAATACTTCTAAAAAAATACAGGATAAATGTACTTTTTACCATGTTCCTTTCCGCTTTGTAGAATCCAGAGAAAAACTCGGCCGCTCTATAGGAAAGGATGAAAGAGTGGTTGTGGCTGTCCTGGAAGAAGGTTTCGCAAAGAAACTTATTTCAATGCTCGATGAATAAAACGGGGGTGAACCGATGAGTAAAGTACGAGTTTATGAATATGCAAAAAAGCAAAACAAGACAAGTAAAGAAATTATTAATAAATTGAAAGAAATGAATATTGATGTAGGAAATCATATGTCGATGATTGATGCAGAAACAGTCACTCGACTCGATGCTGCTTATCAAAAAAATGGAAATACGTCAAACAAAACGAATGCAAAAAAGAACTTTCCAAAAAAGAATGAGCAAAACAGGTCGCCACAATCGAATCAGAGAAGTCGCCATCATGGTCAACAAAAGCCACCACAAAAGGGCGAGGGGAAAAAACCACAAGCAAAAGGAAATGACCAACAAAATAAATCTAAGCAATCTGTTAAGCAGTCGCCTGGTCAACAACAGACAGATAAAAAACAAAAGACGGAGCAAAATAAACAACATATGAATAATAAAGGAACCCAAACAGCTTCAAAAAGTGGAAATAAACCATTTAACAAGAATAGAAAAGGTAATCAAAATAGAAATAACCACAGAAATAAAGCTAATACACCACAAACACAACCAGCCCCAAAGAAACAAAAAGAGTTACCTGAGAAAATTGTTTTTACGGAGTCTTTATCTGTTGGGGAATTGGCGAAAAAGTTGCATAGAGAGCCATCCGAAATTATCAAGAAACTTTTCTTACTCGGTGTTATGGCTACGATTAATCAAGAATTAGATCGGGATGCGATTGAATTAATTTGTAGTGAATATGGGGTAGAAGTGGAAGAGGAAATCCTTGTAGATACAACAGACCTTGAAGTTTATTTTACAGAAGACGAAGATGCTGAGTTACAGGAACGTCCTGCTGTTGTCACCATCATGGGACATGTTGACCACGGGAAAACAACTCTTTTAGACTCTTTACGTCATACGAAGGTTACGGCAGGGGAAGCTGGGGGAATTACTCAGCATATTGGTGCCTATCAAATTGAGGAAAATGGCAAAAAGATTACATTCCTTGATACACCTGGGCATGCTGCTTTCACGACAATGAGAGCAAGAGGAGCCAAGATTACCGATATTACAATTCTTGTTGTTGCAGCAGATGATGGAGTTATGCCACAAACAATCGAAGCGATTAACCATGCAAAGGCTGCGGAAGTGCCAATCATTGTTGCAGTGAACAAAATGGATAAGCCAACAGCAAATCCAGATCGGGTTATGCAAGAATTAACAGAACATGGCCTTATTCCAGAAGACTGGGGTGGAGATACAATTTTTGTCCCCATTTCTGCTTTAAAGGGAGAAGGAATAGACAATCTACTAGAAATGATTCTGTTAGTTAGTGAAGTAGAGGAATTAAAAGCTAACCCAAACCGTAAAGCAATCGGTACGGTGATTGAAGCTCAACTTGATAAAGGTAGAGGGTCTGTGGCGACACTTCTAGTACAGAATGGAACATTAAATGTTGGGGACCCTATTGTGGCGGGGAATACATTTGGCCGTGTTCGTGCTATGGTGAACGACATAGGAAGAAGAGTGAAAAAAGCTTCTCCTTCAACACCAGTTGAAATCACAGGCTTAAACGATGTTCCACAAGCCGGCGACCGCTTTGTTGTATTTGGAGATGAAAAGACTGCGCGCCAAATTGGAGAAACTCGGGCTCAGCAAGCTCTACTGGCTTCTAGGGGTGAAAGTTCGCGGGTAAGCCTCGATACATTATTTGATCAAATGAAGCAAGGAGAAATGAAGGATTTGAATGTCATTGTGAAAGCTGATGTTCAAGGTTCTGCTGAAGCTCTTGCTGCTGCCCTTAGACAAATAGATGTGGAAGGCGTTAATGTTAAAATTATTCATACGGCAGTTGGTGCGATTAACGAGTCAGACATTACCTTGGCTGCGGCCTCTAATGCCATAGTAATAGGCTTTAATGTACGACCTGATGTGAATGCTAAGCGTGCTGCAGATTCTGAGAAAGTAGATGTACGTTTGCATAGAGTGATTTATAAAGCAATTGAAGAAATTGAAGCAGCGATGAAAGGAATGTTGGACCCAGAATTTGAAGAAAAAGTCATCGGTCAAGCAGAAGTTCGACAAACTTTCAAAGTATCAAAAATTGGTACAATTGCTGGTTCATATGTGACAGATGGAAAAATTACGCGTGATAGTGGTGTACGCATCATAAGAAACGGCATCGTCATCTATGAAGGAGAAATCGATGATTTGAAACGCTTCAAGGACGATGTGAAGGAAGTTAGCCAAGGTTATGAATGTGGAATTACTATTAAAAATTTCAACGATCTTAAAGAAGAGGATGTCATTGAGGCATTTGTCATGAAGGAAATCGAACGAGCTTGATTGGTTTTGTCGAACTGGAATTTAGAATTTATGATGCACACTCCCTAAAAGAAAAGAGAGCTGTTTTGCAACGAATTTTAACGAGGTTACGGCAAAAATTCAATATATCTGTAGCAGAAACGGGGCAACAAGATGTTTGGCAGTTGTCAGGCATCTCCCTAGTTACTGTCTCTTCATCACGCCAAGTTGCTGAACGTGAGTTGGAACGTGCAATAAAATTTCTAGACTCTTTTCCCGAGTGGGAAAGAATTGATACAAAATATGAGTGGTTCTAACTGGCTAAAAATCCAGTAAAAGTGAACAAACAACGAATGGCTCGCTTTCCCCTTCGTAGAAAAAGGCAGCCGATATGGTTGTTTTTATCTTCTTTGAACATGCTAGTGAAAAGGCGAGGTGTTAAAAATGAATGTTCGTGCCAATCGAGTTGGGGAACAAATGAAAAAAGAACTCGGCGATATCATTGGTAGAAAACTTAAAGACCCTCGAGTGGGATTTGTTACTGTTACAGATGTACAAGTAACAGGTGATTTACAACAAGCGACAATTTTTATCTCCGTTTTAGGAAATGAAGACCAGATGGAAGATACTCTTAAAGGCCTCTCAAAAGCAAAAGGTTTTATAAGATCGGAAATCGGAAAGAGAATCCGCTTGCGTAAAACACCAGAAATCACATTTGAATTTGATGAATCTATTAGCTATGGAAACAAAATTGAATCTATTCTGAAAGAATTGAAAGATGAATAGCAGCTTTTTGCTAATGGCTGTCTCACGAAATGTAGGGCTCTTCTAGAAATTGCGAATGGCAATAGAACAGTCTAAATTCATTCTTGAGGCAGTCTATTTTTTGTGTGGAAGAGGGAAGTGAATAAATTGGATGGAATTCTCCCGTTATGGAAGCCAAAAGGGTTGACATCTCATGATTGTGTTTTTAAAATAAGGAAATTATTAAAAATGAAGAAAGTTGGTCACACAGGAACATTAGACCCTGAAGTAGATGGTGTTCTCCCTATTTGTTTGGGGAAAGGAACTAAAATTGCTGAATACATAACAAATGCTGGTAAAGTGTATGAAGGGCAAGTCACGATTGGAAGGTCTACCACAACGGAAGACGCTGAGGGAGAAACGGTAGCGGTGAAAAAGGTAGAAATCCCTATTTCAATTGCGCAAATAAAACATGTCATGCAGGATTTGACAGGTGTGATCGAACAAACGCCCCCGATGTATTCTGCAGTTAAAGTAAATGGTAAAAAATTATATGAATATGCTAGGGCTGGTATTCCCGTTGAAAGGCCAAAAAGGAAGGTACATATATACGATTTATGTTTGTTGGATGATGAAATAGAATGGAAAGAGGGTGAAGCACGTTTTTCTTTTCGAGTTCACTGTAGTAAAGGGACGTATATTCGCACGCTTGCGGTGATGATAGGGGAGAAGTTAGGATATCCTTCATATATGTCTTCTTTAACAAGAATTGCTTCAGGATCTTTTACACGTAATGAATGTGTGACCCTAGAAGAACTTGAACAATCAGTCAAGGAGAATCGTTCTATTGCTGATTTTCTATTTCCTTTAGAAAAAGGCTTATTTCATTTACCGATGTTTGAGATGGATGAATTATTGTTGGAGCGAGTGATGAATGGTGCTGTGCTTCCTATTCCAGAAAATTGGTCTCAAGGTCCAGTAGTAATGAGCTATCACAATATGGCTTATGCTATTTATGATATACATTCTAATAAACCTGATCTTATTAAACCTGTTAAAGTCATTCGTAATGTAAAACTTTGAAAACAGAAAGAAGGAAAAATCTTGAAGGTAATACGACTTGATTATCCACATTCTTATACTAGTAGCGACTTTCCACCATTGGTTATGGCCTTAGGTTTTTTTGATGGTGTCCATTTAGGCCATCAAAAAGTAATCAACCAAGCAAAAGAGATGGCTTCACTTCATAATCAAAAATCAGCAGTCATGACATTTGATCCGCACCCATCTGTTGTGCTTGGAAAAGGCCAAGAAGGGGTCCAATATATCACACCAGTGGAAGATAAGATTAAATTAATGGAAGATTTAAATGTGGACTATTTATTTATCGTCCATTTTACAAAAGAATTTTCTCAATTATTACCCGAGGAATTTGTTAAAAATTATTTGGTCCATTTACATGTAAAACATGCTGTTGCTGGTTTTGATTTTACATATGGAAAATTTGGAAAAGGGAATATGACAACATTACCTATTCACTCAGAAGGCTTTTTTGATGTCACCGTTGTCCCTAAATTAGAAAAAAATAATCAAAAAATTAGTTCTACCTCTATTCGCCAATCGATCCAAACTGGAGAAATAGTCAAAGCTAACCAATTACTTGGCCGTTATTTTACGACAAAAGGTACTGTTATTCATGGGAAAAAACGAGGGAGGACAATTGGCTATCCGACTGCAAATATAAGTACTGATCGCGACTACTTTCTACCTCAAATAGGCATATATATTGTAAAAGTATTCGTGAATAACATCTGGAAGCAGGGAGTGTGTAGTGTAGGATATAATCCTACATTTCATAATCCAGAAGGAAAACAATTATCACTAGAAGTTTATTTGCTCGATTTCGAGCAGGAAATTTATGGTGAGCTTGTCACAATAGAATGGCATAAGAGAATTAGAGATGAAAAAAAATTCAATGGGATTGAGCAGCTAAAAGCAGAAATTCAAAATGATGTTGAAAAAACAAAAGAATATTTTTCTTCTTTAAACGAAGAAACTTGATTTTTTGACTATAAAGTTGTATTCTAGTACAGTATCAAGAACCTTTGCTTGGCAATTCGACTCACCAACGATTGCTCGGTAATAGGCGATTTGCAAAAATTAGGAGGTGAAAACGATGGCGATTTCTCAAGAACGTAAAAACGAAATCATTAATGAATTTAAAATTCATGATACTGATACTGGTTCTCCAGAAGTTCAAATTGCTGTTTTGACAGATGAAATTAACAGATTGAACGATCATCTTCGCGTGCATAAGAAGGATCATCATTCAAGACGCGGATTGATGAAAATGGTAGGCCGACGCCGCAATCTTTTAACTTATCTTCGTAATAAAGATGTGCAGCGCTATCGTGAACTAATTAACAGACTTGGATTGCGTAGATAATAAAGAGACAAAAGCGGGAGATTTCCCGCTTTTTTGTTAGGTAGTTTATCGGGAATCCTGTGATACGCTGACTGGGGCAATTACAGAAGGACTGTCATGCAGAGCATGGCAGAACTGAACATTGGACATGAATATGAAGCTAAGGTCCATGAGTGCTGGCTTGGTAGACATTTATACATAAAAAGGATGTTCATAAAGTCTAGATCAATGATGGTTCTTAATTTTTCATATTTATGTCTAATGTTCAGTGGTTCAGCTAGCGGTCCAGGTTCCAACAAATTACATTCACTTATTTTCTATAGTTGTTCAAAATAATAACAAGCGACTTAATCGCAATTTGAAAGAGAGGAAATTATTGCATGGAACAGAAGAAAGAAGTTTTTAGTATGGACTGGGCAGGCCGAACTTTGACTGTCGAAATCGGGCAATTAGCTAAGCAGGCTAGTGGTGCCGCTTTAATTCGTTACGGTGATACAGCTGTTTTAAGTACTGCAACTGCTTCAAAGGAAGCAAAAGCAGTTGATTTCTTTCCGTTAACGGTTAATTATGAAGAAAGATTATATGCAGTAGGGAAAATTCCCGGAGGATTTATAAAGCGAGAAGGAAGACCAAGTGAAAAAGCAATCCTTGCAAGTAGACTGATCGATCGACCGATTCGTCCTCTGTTTGCAGATGGATTCCGTAATGAAGTGCAAATAGTGAATATTGTGATGAGTGTGGATCAAGACTGTTCTTCAGAAATGGCCGCTATGTTCGGATCATCTCTTGCACTTTGTATTTCCGATGTTCCATTCGAAGGGCCGATAGCTGGTGTAGTAGTTGGCAGAATTGATGGTCAGTTTATTGTGAACCCAACCGTGGAACAAATGGAAAAAAGTGATATCAATTTAAGTGTAGCTGGTACGAAGGATGCCATAAACATGGTGGAAGCAGGGGCCCTAGAAGTACCTGAAGAAACAATGCTTGAGGCGATTATGTTTGGCCATGAAGAAATTAAGAAATTAATTCAATTTCAAGAAGAAATTGTGAGCAAAGTAGGAAAAGCCAAAAGAGAAGTTTCATTATATGAGGTAAATTCTGACTTGGATGCAGAAGTTCGTGAAATGTGTGAACAAGCTCTTGTCGAAGCGATTCAAGTGGAAGAAAAACATGCACGTGAAGAAGCGATTCAAAACGTGAAAGATCATGTTATTTCTATGTATGAAGCAAAAGAGGACATAGAAGAAGAGACCATTAAACAGGTGAAGCGAGTTTTAGATGACCTTGTGAAAGAAGAAGTTCGCAGATTGATTACAGTGGAGAAAATTCGCCCGGATGGTAGAAAACCTCATGAAATCCGCCCGTTATCCTCAGAGGTCAATCTGTTACCTAGAACACATGGTTCAGGCCTATTCACTCGTGGACAAACTCAAGCTTTGAGCATATGTACACTAGGAGCTTTAGGTGATGTGCAAATTTTAGATGGATTAGGTATCGAAGAATCGAAACGCTTCATGCACCATTATAATTTCCCGCATTTCAGTGTAGGGGAAACAGGTCCTGTCCGTGGTCCTGGCCGACGAGAAATTGGTCATGGTGCATTAGGTGAACGAGCTTTAGAACCTGTTATTCCAAATGAAGCAGATTTTCCATACACCATTCGACTTGTTTCAGAAGTGCTCGAATCAAATGGTTCCACTTCGCAGGCTAGTATTTGTGCAAGCACATTAGCGATGATGGATGCTGGTGTTCCAATTAAAGCGCCGGTTGCGGGTATTGCTATGGGACTTGTGAAGTCTGGGGAGCATTACACGATCTTAACAGATATTCAGGGAATGGAAGACCATCTTGGAGATATGGATTTTAAAGTAGCTGGGACAGAGAAGGGTGTTACAGCTCTCCAAATGGATATAAAAATAGCGGGACTTTCTCGTGAAATCCTTGAAGAAGCGTTACAACAGGCAAAAGAAGGCCGTATGCATATTCTTAATTCAATGTTATCTACCATTTCAACACCAAAAGAACAATTATCAAAATATGCGCCTAAAATTTTAACGATGCATATTAATCCTGACAAAATTAGAGATGTCATTGGGCCAAGCGGTAAACAAATTAATAAGATTATTGAAGAAACTGGTGTAAAAATCGACATCGAGCAAGATGGTAAAGTGTTTATCTCTTCTGCTGATCAAGCAATGAATGCAAAAGCAAAGAAAATCATCGAGGACCTAGTCCGAGAAGTAGAAGTAGGACAAATGTATTTAGGAAAAATAAAGCGAATTGAAAAATTTGGTGCGTTTGTTGAACTGTTCCCTGGGAAAGATGCACTTATTCATATTTCCCAATTGGATGAGCAAAGAGTTAATAAAGTGGAAGATGTTGTTTCTCTTGGAGATGAAATCCTTGTAAAAGTAATTGAAATTGATAACCATGGACGTGTAAATGCATCTAGAAAAGTGGTTTTAAAAGACCAAAAAGAAAATCAGAAAACGGATGAATAAAAAACGGGGAGATTCCCCGTTTTTTCTCATGTTTTTGCAACAGTGATTGTATTATCTTATGTCGCCTCTGGGCAAACGCCTTCCGCTTTTCTTATTTAGTTCTAACCTGTCCGCCTTTTTCATATTTTATGATGAAGGAGGTAGAGCTGATTGAGTGCAAAAAACTTGATAGCCTTTACACTGATTGCTATTCTATCAATATCTGCCATTTTTAATCCATATACAAATCAGTATTTAGGACAATTGAAAAATGGGTATGTACCTACAAGCAAAGGGCAAGATGATTTATATAACCAAATTATAGAAGCAGCGGAATATTACCGGGTGGATTCCCAAGATGCGAAAATCGACCGAGTATGGAAAGCTATGCCTGGATATAATGGCATTCGTGTCGACGAAAAGGCTTCTTATCAAAAAATGAAAAAGAAAAAAGTATTTGATGAGCGGAAGTTAGTCTTTACTCAGGTTAAACCAAAAGTTCATTTAACAGATTTACCGCCTGCGCCAATTTATCGCGGCCACCCTGATAAACCCATGGTTAGTTTTCTGATCAATGTTGCCTGGGGAAATGAATATATTCCTCCCATGCTTGCAACCTTAAAAGAGCATAAAATCAATGCTACATTTTTTTTAGAGGGGCGCTGGGTAAAAGAAAATCCCGAATTAGCGAAAATGATTGTTGACAGTGGTCATGAAATAGGGAATCATTCTTATAGCCATCCCAACATGGCGAATATTAGTACGGAACAAATGAAAGAAGAACTATCAAAGACAAATGATATTATCGAAGCAACGACTAATATTACCCCAACATGGTTTGGACCACCAAGTGGAGCCTACCGGGATGAAACGGTGGAAATTGCGCATCGACAAGGATTAAAAACAGTTATGTGGACTGTAGACACGATCGATTGGAGAAAACCTTCACCTCAAGCCTTAATTCAAAGAGTAATGTCAAACGTTCATCCTGGTGCCATGATTCTTATGCATCCAACAGAACCTACTGCCAAATCATTGGACACATTAATTACAGAAATACATGCTCAGAATTTAAAAATTGGCACCGTAACGAAACTGATGGATGAAGAAAGAATCATTAGACTGGATGGAAAGCAAGATTTAAAATAGGAAGAAACTTAGGGTCCAGTCATTCTATTTAACTTGCCACGTTTTTTGCACCTAGAATAGGAGGAATTGTAAATGATGAAAAAACATACATGCCAAAATGGAGTAAGAGTTGTACTTGAATCAATTCCTACAGTGCGATCTGTCACAATTGGTATTTGGATTGGTGTAGGGTCCCGGGATGAAAATGAAAAAAACAATGGGATCTCGCACTTTTTAGAACATATGTTTTTTAAAGGGACAAAAACTAGAACCGCCAAAGAAATTGCGGAGGCCTTTGACTCAATTGGAGGTCAGGTAAATGCCTTTACTTCAAAAGAATATACTTGTATTTACGCAAAGGTATTAGACAACCACGCAACATACGCGTTGGATGTATTAGCAGATATGTTTTTTCAATCTACCTTTGATGAACGGGAATTAAAAAAAGAAAAGAATGTTGTTTTAGAAGAGATTAAAATGTATGAAGATACTCCGGATGATATCGTCCATGATATGTTGAGTAAAGCTGCTTATCATAACCATCCACTAGGATTTCCGATTTTGGGAACGGAGGAAACATTAAATACATTTACAAGTGATATGTTACATCAATATATCTATGATATGTATACACCGGACAACATTGTTATTTCGGTCGCAGGTAATATTGATGAGAATTTTATTGTTCAGATTGATAAACTGTTCGGCTCGTTTGAAAGAGGGAAAAATAAATTTTCGAATGAAAAACCAATGTTTTATTCAGAACAGGTGGCGAAACAGAAAAAGACTGAACAAGCCCACCTTTGCCTAGGTTTTGAAGGATTACCGATTGGTTCAGAGAAAATTTATGATCTGATTGTGATGAACATTATTTTTGGTGGTGGAATGTCCTCACGTCTGTTTCAAGAAGTTCGAGAAGAAAGAGGATTAGCCTATTCAGTCTTCTCCTATCACTCTTCTTATAAAGATACAGGGACATTGGTCATATATGGGGGAACAGCTGCTAACCAGCTAGATGAACTCCAAGATACAATATTTTCTACTTTAGCCCAGTTTAAAAATGATGGCATTTCACAAAAAGAATTACAAAATAGTAAAGAACAGTTGAAAGGAAACTTAATGCTTAGTTTAGAGAGCACAAATAGTCGAATGGGCAGAATTGGTAAAAATGAGTTGTTATTAAAGAAACATCGTTCGCTGGATGATATTATCAGTGATATAGATCGTGTGACAGTAGATTCTGTTTACCAGTTAACAAGTGAAATCTTTACGACTCAATTCACCTCCGCTCTAATCAGTCCTCATTCACAGCCAAGTTCAAAAGTTATTTAGGCCTACAGGAAGTAGGTCACAAAGGCGTTGCGACAAACAGGACGTTTTAGTGCAGGCGAAACGACAGGACGTCGTAGCCTAAGCCTTCCAACAGGATGTTGCGATCTTAGCCTTTGATCCTTAATCCCCTTATCACTTGATAAGGGAATTTTGCTTCTAAAATGAATGCATGCCCACTATATATGATAGTAGGAATGTATAAAAGGGGAGAAGAGGATGCGACTTAGTGAACTTGGCGGGAAAGAAATTGTTGATTATCGGAAAGCGAAAAGATTAGGAGTTCTCGGACAAACAGACCTAGAAATTAATGCAAAGACAGGAGAAATTAATTGTTTAATCATTCCGACAGGCAAATGGATAGGAAAAAAAACGGGAAATGAAATAAAAGTGCCTTGGCATTATATTCGAACAATCGGTACAGACATGGTCATTTTGGAAGTGCCAGAAAATAAATAATCTATGATTAGAGCTATGATGGAAAATGGCATACATTATCTGAAGAAGGGGATCCTCCTCTTCTTTTTTTATTTGTTGATAATTAAGCACAGCAAAAGGGCGCATACATACAATAATCTTGCAGAGGATGTTTATCCTCCTTTTTGAACACGAACTTCCAGTGATATTTATCGTAAAGAAGGTGAACACCATTGATGTTGACAGAAATGCAAATCGCTGTATTGGGTGGTGATGCTAGGCAGCTAGAAATTGTTAAAAAATTAACAGAACTAGATGCTAAATTATATTTAATCGGATTTGAACAATTAGCGCAGACTTTTTCTGGAGCCGTTAAAGAAAAAATCAATGATGTTGATTTTTCAAAAATAGACGCCCTGATTCTGCCAGTGCCAGGTACCAACTTAGCAGGTGAAGTAGATACAATATTCTCCAATGAAAAAATCATTTTAACAGAAAAAACACTTCGTGAAACGCCATCCCATTGTAAAATTTATTCCGGTATTAGCAATGCCTATCTCGATAAAATATCTAAAAAAGCGAATCGAGAACTTGTTCAATTATTCAAACGCGATGATGTTGCCATTTATAATTCGATTCCGACGGTCGAAGGAACCATTATGATGGCGATTCAAAATACTGATATAACAATACATCAATCTTCTGTTGCCGTTTTAGGATTTGGAAGGGTTGGAATGAGTGTAGCTAGAACGTTTTCTTTACTGGGAGCAAAAGTAAAAGTTGGGGCAAGAGATCTTGCTCATCTAGCGAGGATTACAGAAATGGGGCTAGAACCCTTTCATTTAGATGCATTGAAAGATGAGGTAAAGGATTTAGATATTTGCATTAATACCATTCCCCATCCAGTTCTAACAGCTGGGATCATTGCGGGAATGCCGACAAACACATTAATTATTGATTTAGCTTCTAAACCTGGTGGAACGGATTTTCGTTATGCAGAGAAACGTGGAGTGAAGGCTCTACTTGCTCCAAGTTTGCCTGGGATCGTCGCCCCTAAAACAGCGGGGCAAATTTTAGCCAATATCCTTTCACAACTACTATTAGAGGATCTTGAGATTAGAGAGGAGAATGTATAATGAATTTGCAAAATAAACGAATTGGGTTCGGGATCACAGGATCTCATTGTACTTATGATCAAGTTGTTCCACAGATAGACAAATTGGTGGGTTTGGGTGCTGAAGTTGTTCCAGTTGTCACCTTTACCGTTCAGAACACAAATACAAAATTCGGGAATGGAGCCGATTGGGTAGAAAAGGTAGAAGAAATTACAGGAAGGAAAGTCATTGATTCGATGGTTGCAGCAGAACCTTTAGGGCCAAAAGAACCGTTGGATTGCATGGTTATTTCCCCATTGACAGGAAATTCAATGAGTAAATTTGCGAACGCCTTGACCGATTCTCCCGTTTTAATGGCAGCAAAAGCAACATTAAGAAATCGCCGTCCTGTTGTATTAGGGATATCGACCAATGATGCTTTAGGACTAAACGGTGTCAACTTAATGCGCTTAATATCAGCCAAAAATATCTATTTTATCCCTTTCGGTCAAGATGACCCCATCAATAAACCGACTTCCATGGTTTCAAAAATGGAGTTGCTTCCTGAGACTGTTATGGCTGCACTTGAAGGGGAACAACTACAACCAGTAGTTCAAGAGTATCGGTAACAAAAATAGAATTCAATGCAACCCCCATTGATTGGGGGTTAACACTGTATTCGACAGCTTTTTATCAAAAAATTATCGTTAGCTGCTTTAAATATGATAATATATTAATATTAATGAATAAAAACAACGATAATTATAGTTTGTTGGAGTGGAAGGGGAATTCAGATGTTAAAGAAACAAGGCTTTCATGTTGCTGTAATGGGGGCAACCGGGGCGGTAGGCAGGCAGATCATTCAAACATTAGAAAAGAGAAATTTTCCTATATCTCAATTAACTTTGCTGTCTTCAGCTCGTTCAGCTGGTACAAAACTGAAATTTAAAGAAGAAACGATTACTGTTCAAGAGGCCGTTCCAGAGTCTTTTGAAGATGTTGATATTGCTTTATTTAGTGCGGGTGGGAGTATATCGCAAAAATTTGCTTCAGAGGCTGTCCAACGTGGTGCAATTGTAGTGGATAATACGAGCGCTTTTCGTATGGATCCTGAAGTTCCGCTTGTGGTTCCAGAGGTGAATGCACATAAACTTCGAGATCATAAGGGAATTATTGCTAACCCCAATTGTTCTACGATTCAGATGGTTGCAGCGTTAGAACCCATTCACAAAGCTTTTGGACTTAAAAAAGTGATTGTTTCTACTTATCAAGCTGTTTCAGGTGCAGGAGCCGAAGCTATTCAAGAGTTAAATGACGAAACGAATGCGATTCTAAATAATCAAGAATATAAGCCTTCCGTTTTGCCTGTTGCAAGTGGAGATAAGCATTACCAAATCGCTTTTAATGCCATTCCGCAAATCGATGTATTTACAGATAATGGATTCACATTTGAAGAAATGAAAATGATCAATGAAACAAAGAAAATTATGGAAATGCCAGAACTTAAAGTAGCCGCAACTTGTGTACGTCTACCAGTTGAAACAGGTCACTCTGAATCTGTCTATGTTGAATTAGATAGAGAAGATCTTAAGGTGCAAGATTTATGGGATGTTCTTTCAGAAGCACCTGGTATTACACTTAAAGACCAACCTGAAGAGCAAATTTACCCAATGCCTGCAACAGCTGTTGGGAAAGATGATGTCTTTGTGGGAAGAATCAGACAAGACCTTGACGAAAAGTCCGGTTTCCACATGTGGATCGTTGCAGATAACTTGTTAAAGGGTGCAGCATTGAATACAATACAAATTGCAGAAAGTCTAATTAAGTTAGGGTTAGTAACGAAGTAGGAATTGTTCATTATAGGGGTGTCATCATGAAAATAATCATCCAAAAATTTGGCGGAACATCGGTTCAAAATCAGGAAACGAGACAATATGCTCATAAGCACATTCAGAATGCCATTAAACAAGGGTATAAGGTGGTCGTAGTGGTTTCCGCCATGGGAAGAAGCGGAGCTCCATATGCGACCGATACATTATTATCACTTGTAGGCGGCTCTAACACCTTTTTGAATAAAAGGGAACAAGATCTATTGCTTTCATGTGGTGAAACGATCTCAAGTGTTGTTTTTACGAATGAATTATTAGAAAAGGGATTGAAAGCTACAGCTTTAACTGGGGCTCAAGCAGGCTTCATCACAACAAATGATCATACGAACGCAAAAATTAATGAAATGAATTGTAAAAGGCTTTTAAAGCAATTAGAGTCAATGGATGTAGTGGTTGTTGCCGGTTTTCAAGGAGCAACAAAAGAAGGAGACGTGACCACGATTGGAAGGGGAGGCAGTGATACTTCTGCTGCAGCTTTAGGTGCAGCCTTAAACGCCGAATGGATTGACATTTATACCGATGTCGACGGCATGATGACAGCTGACCCAAGATTAGTTAAAAAAGCACGTTCCCTTTCATCTGTGACTTATAATGAAGTATCGAATATGGCCTATGAGGGGGCAAAAGTGATCCACCCAAGGGCTGTAGAAATTGCGATGCATGCTAAAATACCGATTAGAATCAAATCAACTTACACTGATTCTCCAGGAACGCTCGTAACTTCCTTAGATGCTCAAACCGAAAAATTTGCTGTAAAAGAGCGACTTGTAACCGGAATTGCTTATGTTCCCAATGTTTCTCAGATAAAGGTGAATGCGAATAAAGGGGAATATAATCTTCAAGCTGATGTGTTTAAAGCAATGGCAAATGAAGGCATTAGTATCGACTTTATTAATATTTCTCCTAATAATGTGATCTATACTGTTCCTTCTACTGTATTGGGAAAAGCTGTATCTGCTTTAGAGAAAATCGGATATACCCCTAGTGTGGAAAGTAATTGTGCAAAGGTCTCTGTTGTTGGGGCAGGGATTACAGGTGTTCCTGGAGTAACAGCTAAGATCGTCGCAGCCTTATCTGATAAGGAAATTAGGATACTTCAATCAGCTGATAGTCATACCACAATTTGGGTGCTCGTAAATGGGGATGATTTAGTCAATGCAGTGAATGCTTTGCACGATGTATTTGAACTACAAAATGAAGAAGTTCAGTACGAACGATAAGGATGGAGGTGTTTTTATGGTTCATTTCGGCCGAGTGTCAACAGCGATGGTCACTCCCTTTGATCGCAAAGGGAACATCGATTTCTCAAAAACCACAATGTTAATTGACCATTTGATTAACCAAGGTAGTGATTCTCTTTTAGTTGCTGGCACAACAGGCGAGTCGCCAACATTAACGACTGAGGAAAAGTTAGCCTTATTCGAACATGTAGTAAAAACAGTGGGTGGGAGAGTCCCTGTTATTGCTGGAACAGGCAGTAATAATACGTATGCTTCTGTAGAGTTAACAAAGAAAGCCGAGGAAATTGGCGTTGATGCTATTATGCTAGTCGCTCCTTATTATAATAAGACCAATCAAAAGGGACTATATGAGCATTTTTCAACAATTGCCCGGTCAACCAATCTACCTGTTATGATTTATAATATTCCAGGAAGATCTGTTATTAATATTGAGCCTGAAACGATCATTGAATTAGCCAAAATGGATAATATTATTGCAGCCAAAGAAGCGAGTGGTAATCTTGATGCGATGGCTCAGATTATCGCCGAAACTAAAGAAGATTTTCTTTTATATAGTGGGGATGATGGTTTAACTTTACCAGTCATGTCTATTGGAGGTTGTGGCGTTGTCTCGGTTGCTAGTCATGTAATTGGTCCAGAAATGCAACAGATGATTCAATTGTATGAACGAGGAGAAACTGCCCAGGCAGGTCAACTCCATAGAGACCTTTTACCGATCATGCGGGGATTGTTTGCAGCTCCAAGCCCTGTTCCGGTTAAAACCGCATTACAATTACTTGGATTTGATGTAGGTTCGGTTCGCCTCCCACTCGTTCCCTTAACAAGTGATGAGCGTGTTAAATTAAATGATTTGTTATCAACAATTAGATAATTAAAGTGCGTGTTCAAAACCCGGACTTTTTGAAAGTAAACCTAAGGAACTGTCTCAATAATGGGATTTAGCCTTTCCTCTATATAGGATAGAGAAATGCGTTTAAGGGCTAAACTCTCCGGGACAGTTCTTTTTCTATGGTGCAAGGAGTCTTCAGATAGATACCCAAATGTTTGCGGTATTCTTATTGTGAAGTAAATAAGCTTGTACAGGTTATGTACATTCAAGTATAATGAAACTACTGATGAAGATCGGAAATATTTGGTAGGAGGAAAAGATTTTGGCAAAAACAAAAAACGAAGTCATCAAAGTCATACCATTGGGGGGAGTAGGAGAGATCGGCAAAAATATGTATGTCATCGAAATCGATTCGGAAATCTTTATTATCGATGCCGGTCTTATGTTCCCTGAAAATGAAATGTTAGGTATCGATATTGTCATACCTGATATTACATGGCTTGTTGAACAGAAAGATCGAATTAAAGCGATATTCCTAACACATGGACATGAAGATGCGATTGGGGCATTGCCATATATTTTTCGAAAATTAAAAGTACCTGTTTACGGATCGAAATTAACGATTGCATTAGCTAAAGAAAAAATGAAAGAGCAAAATGTGAAAACAGAAGGTTATTTTCATACGATCAAATCGAGTTCTCGCTTAAGATTTGATGGTGTGAACGTTACTTTCTTTCACACAACCCACAGTATCCCCGATTCCCTTGGAGTTTGCATCCATACCTCTGAAGGGAAAATCGTCCATACAGGAGATTTTAAATTTGACCAAGCTGCCACTGAATTATATCGTTCGGAAATGGGAAAAATGGCAAATATTGGAGAGTCAGGAGTCTTATGTCTATTATCGGACAGTACAGAAGCGGAGCGACCAGGTTTTGCGATTTCGGAATCTGTTACAGGAAGAGAAATTTCTGATGCATTCCATGCTGCCAAAGGAAGAATCATTGTAGCTTGTTTTGCTTCCAATTTTATTAGAATTCAACAAGCCCTTGACGCAGCATTTGAAAACAATCGTAAAGTAGCGGTGGTTGGTAAAAGTATTGAAAAAAGCTTTGAAATCGCATTAAAATTAGGTTATATTACGGTAAAAAATCCTGAGAATATTATCCCTATTCATGACATTGAGAAATTTAAAGATCATGAAGTGGCGATTATTTTTACTGGTGTCATGGGGGAACCTATTGAAGCCCTGCAAAAAATGGCGCGACAAAATCATAAGAAAATTAATGTAAAAAAGGGCGATACCGTACTTATTACAGCTACCCCGTCTCCGGCGCTTGAGACTAGCTTGTTTAAAACAATTGATATGCTAAGTCGAGCAGGAGCAACAGTAGGATCATCCAATCGGAAGGGTTATGTTTCTGGGCATGGAAGTCAAGAAGACTTAAAGTTGATGTTAAATCTAATGAAACCAAAATATTTTATCCCGATTCAGGGAGAATATCGAATGCTATACTCCCATGCTAAATTGGCCGAAGAAGTCGGTGTACCGAAAGATCACATTTTCATCCCGGGAAAAGGGGATGTGATCGAATATAAAAACGGGAAAATGTCCGCTGGAAAACGAGTTCAATCCGGAAATGTTTTAATTGATGGAAGTGGTGTTGGTGACGTCGGGAATATCGTTTTACGAGATCGAAAACTATTATCCCAGGACGGCATTTTTATCGTCGTTGTCACGATTAATAAGAAAAATAAAAGAATTGCTTCAGGTCCTGAAATTATTTCAAGAGGCTTCGTATATGTACGCGAATCTGAAAAATTGCTTGATGAAGCTTCCGAAATCGTCCGGGGAATTGCGGAAGAAGCCATTGCAGAAAATACGTTCGACTGGGCAAGTTTCAAGCAAGATATTAGAGACCGCCTAAACCATTTTCTCTATGAGCAAACGAAACGCAGACCAATGATCCTTCCGATTATTATGGAGGTATAATATAAAAGCTGCTCCCTAAAACTAAAAATGGGGGTGGCTTTTTTAATGGCTTTCATTTTTCTTTTCTATCTGCATGAAAAAATCTCCTCCGTTCATACTATAGATATTATTTGTTCAAGCAAGGGAGGATATTATGAGCCAGTCCTATAGAGCTAATGCAGAATCTGAACAAGAACCAAATCGTCAAAATGAGGAAAAGGGAGAAGAGGTTGTTGAAAAAATTCAGCAACTCGGCCAAACGAAAGTTCCTGAACTATCACAAGACAGCAATATTCACTGTTTAACGATCATTGGCCAAATCGAAGGGCATATGCAATTGCCACCCCAAAACAAAACGACAAAATATGAACACATCATTCCTCAATTAGTCGCAATTGAACAGAATCCTAAAATAGAAGGGTTACTAGTCGTTTTAAATACAGTAGGTGGGGATGTAGAGGCTGGACTTGCCATCTCAGAAATGATAGCGACGATCTCGAAACCGACTGTCTCCATTGTATTAGGTGGAGGTCATTCGATTGGAGTTCCAATTGCTGTATCGTGCGATTACTCATATATTGCAGAAAGCGCCACGATGACGATTCACCCAATACGGTTAACCGGACTTGTTATCGGTGTTCCCCAATCATTTGAATATATGGATAAAATGCAAGAACGCGTTGTAAAATTCGTCACAAAGCATTCCAATATTTCAGAAGAAGTGTTCAAGGATTTAATGTTTGCCAAAGGGAATCTTACAAGAGATATTGGAACGAATGTAGTAGGGGAAGACGCTGCGAAAATAGGTTTAATTGATGAGGTTGGAGGTATAGGGAATGCTATCCAAAAGCTTCGAGAGCTAATTACAGCTAAACAAAATAACTCACCAGGTGGAGATTTGATCCAATGATTATCCATACGATTGTCCCACCAGAACTTATTTTTCAAGGATTAGAGCAAGAGTTCGCGAGTCAACAAATGATTACAAGAAATGGCATTCCGTTAATAGTGGAACAAGATGACAATATGTATAAAGTCGTGCGAATAATGAGTAGTAATCCCGATGATTATTTGAGAAATGATTTGTACCCTGGCGCCCTCATTTCTCTGTATGACAACTGATCATCGTCACTAGGAGCTGTCCAAAAAGTCCGTTCATTGACTTTCTGGACAGCTCCTATTTTTAAAAGCCTTTTAAAAATAGGGGAGATTATCCAAATATGGTATAATATACACATTAAAAAATAGGGAATCCTAAATGGTGAACGGACTGCTTTTTTATCCTTCGTGTAATATTATGAATTGGGCAAGGTGATAGTATGGCAAAAAATAAACGTAAAAGCCGAAAACGCTCGAAAAAAAAGATGCAAGAAATTTTAAAGTTTGAAATAACAGGGATTATATTACTCGCATTATGTTTGATTATTATTGTAACGGGTGACAAGCTTTTTCCGATGAATTATCCTTTTTATTTTCTATTTGGTGAATGGCATATTGTTGGTCCATTAGGACTTATTGGAATTGCGGGATATATGATCATTAAGAGGGAAAGACCTACCTTTATTAGTTATCGGCTTTTTGGAATTTATATTATCATTGCCTGCTTGTTACTTTTATCGCATATTAAATTCTTCGATTTGAAAATTGAGAGCGGAAAAATTCAGGGTGTCAGTATTATTGCCAATACCTTTCATGATTTTTTTCAGATTGTAAAGGGAAATACCTCGACTAAGGAATTTGGCGGTGGAATGGTTGGAGCTATTTTAACTTCTGTTACCTACTTTATTTTTGGATCTTTAGGAACAAAAATTTTAAGCTTCTTTCTTATGATTATTGGTCTTATGTTGATTACAGGAAAATCAATCGGAGAACTGTTTGCAAAGATTGGGAATTCGTTAGCTGTTTTTATAAAAAAGCAGTGGGAACAATTAAAATTAGATGTAAAAGAATGGCGTGAAGATCAAAAAAAGAAGAAAGAAGAACAAAAACAAAAGGAACATCAGGATGGGAACAAAGAAAATGTGACAGATGCACACCAAAAAGAAATGGATGCTGCAGAGGATGAATTTGACAGTATCCCTGAACCCATTATCTCAAGTTTTACGGAACGGGCATACCAAGAAATGGACGAGTTAGAGGAGGAGCAGAATAAAGAAGAAATAGAAAAGACAATAGATGAATCAGTACCGCCAATGGCTTTTACTGAGCATGAAAATGTAGATTATCAACTTCCTTCTATACAACTTTTAAAAAGACCAAAAGCGACTGATCAAACCAATGAATATCAATTAATCCAGGCAAATGCATCAAAGCTTGAAAAAACGTTTCAAAGTTTCGGGGTAAAGGCAAAAGTAACACAGGTTCATCTTGGTCCAGCTGTAACGAAATATGAAGTTCATCCTGAAGCCGGTGTGAAAGTGAGCCGAATTGTGAGTCTTAGTGACGATATTGCTCTTGCCCTAGCCGCTAAGGATATTCGTATGGAGGCCCCTATCCCTGGAAAATCAGCTATTGGAATTGAAGTCCCTAACTCGGAGGTTGCGATGGTATCACTGCGTGAAGTATTGGAATCGAAAGAAAATGATAAGCCGGAAGCGAAACTGCAAATTGGTTTGGGACGAGATATTACCGGGCAAGCAGTAGTAGCGGAATTAAATAAAATGCCTCACATGCTTGTTGCCGGTGCTACTGGAAGCGGGAAGAGTGTTTGTATTAATGGAATTATTACAAGTATTTTAATGAGGGCGAAACCTCATGAAGTGAAAATGATGATGATTGATCCGAAAATGGTGGAGTTAAATGTTTATAATGGTGTCCCCCATTTACTCGCCCCTGTTGTGACAGACCCTAAAAAGGCATCTCAAGCTCTTATGAAAGTAGTGAATGAGATGGAAAGACGGTATGAGTTATTTTCACACACAGGTACGAGAAATATTAGTGGCTATAATGAATTTATAGTAAGAATGAATGCGGAAAACGATGAAAAGCAACCGCTGTTACCATACATTGTTGTCATTGTCGATGAATTAGCAGATTTAATGATGGTGGCATCAAATGATGTGGAAGATGCCATCACTAGGCTGGCACAAATGGCTCGGGCCGCTGGAATCCATCTCATCATTGCTACTCAAAGGCCATCAGTCGATGTGATTACAGGTGTTATAAAAGCTAATATTCCTTCTAGAATTGCGTTTGCTGTATCATCGGCAACAGACTCGCGTACGATTTTAGATTCAGGAGGAGCAGAAAAATTGTTAGGACGAGGGGATATGCTGTTCTTACCGGTAGGAGCTTCAAAACCCATTAGAATTCAAGGAGCCTTTCTATCAGATCAAGAAGTAGAGGAAGTAGTTGAATATGTGATCGGTCAACAAAAAGCTCAGTATCAAGAAGAAATGATCCCGGATGATGTCCCAGAGGTCGTAGAAGAAGTAACGGATGAGCTCTATGAGGAAGCTGTACAATTAATAGCCGAAATGCAAACCGCCTCGGTCTCCATGCTTCAACGACGATTTAGAATTGGTTATACGAGGGCGGCAAGATTAATAGACGAAATGGAAATGCGCGGAATTGTCGGACCATACGAAGGAAGTAAACCAAGGACTGTATTAATCCCTAAAAGTAGTATAGAAGAGCATAGCTCCTAGAAAAGCGGAAGGCGGTTATTTGACCTCAATCCCCTACCGCCTGAGCTAGACAAAAAGATTGTCTGATCGATTAGCTACCTGTTCGCATATTTCATATTTAATAACATAAAATAAAGTGCATCACTTATATTTCTTTGATGCACTTTATTATAAAAATATTATGTAAAGTAACGCGCGCATCCCTTTTAACTATCATTAATGGAGGTTTAACCAATGGAATTTGAAAAAGAACATATTGTAAAAATGAACGGTTTTACTCTACATATGCTGCAGACTGAGAAATATAAAACCAATACGATTGTCTGGAAAATGAAAGCTCCCCTGCAAAAAGAAACGGCTACATTAAGAGCGTTATTGCCATTAGTTATGCAAAGTAGCACAAAGAAATATTCTACTACTGGTGCGTTACGATCCTATTTGGATGAATTTTATGGTGCATCTTTTTACGCGGATACGAGTAAAAAGGGAGAAGAAAACATCATTAGTTTTACATTAGAAATAGCAAATGAGAAATATTTGCAAGACAAAACTCCTCTTTTACATAAGGGGGTTGAATTTTTAACTGAAGTGTTACTTCATCCCAATGTCACGAATGACCAATTCGATGATAAAACAATGAAAAAGGAAAAAAGAGGATTAAAAGAAAGAATTCATTCTCTTTATGATGATAAAATGCGCTATGCGACCGTCCGCTTGGTAGAGGAAATGTGTAAAAATGAGCCCTATTCGATTCAGCCAACTGGAGAACTCAATGAAATTGATGGGATTACAGGTGAACAGCTTTACGAATATTACCAACAAGCTCTTAACGAGGATCAAATTGATTTGTATATCATCGGAGACATTCAGTTATCGGAAGTCCAAAATTTATTTTCAGTTTTGTCTCTTTCCGATCGGGTCATGAAGCAAAAAAATAGACCAGCAAAAAAGGATATTGAGGAAATTAATGTAGTAAAAGAACATCAGGACTTAAATCAAGGTAAATTAAATATTGGCTGCCGCACAAATATTCTTCTTGGAGATCAAGAATACTACGCTTTACAGATGTTTAATGGTATTTTTGGTGGATTTGCTCACTCAAAACTGTTTATTAATGTACGGGAAAAAGAAAGTCTAGCTTATTACGCTGCAAGTCGAATTGAAAGTCATAAAGGTTTACTGATGATCATGTCAGGGATCGAAAATCAAAATTATGATAAAGCCGTTTCCATCATTAAGGAACAATTGGAAATGATGAGGTTAGGCGAATTTACGGATAAAGAAATCGAGCAAACAAAGGCAGTCATTAAAAATGAGCTTTTGGAAACTCTTGATTCTCCTAAAGGTTTTATAGAGGTTCTCTATAATAATTATATAGGAGATAAAAATATCACGTTAGCGAATTGGCTTGAACGGATTCAAGCAGTTTCAAAAGAAGAAATTATTGAAGTAGCCAAGAAGATCGAAATGGATACGATTTACTTTTTGGCTGGAACGGAAGGTGAGTAAAAAATGAATAAAGTAGAATTTACTCAAATAAACGAAACATTGTATCATGAAAAATTGGATAATGGCTTAGATGTTTATATTTTACCTAAACCTGGATTTAATAAAACCTATGTGACGTTTACAACAAAATATGGTTCCATTGATCATCATTTCAAACCACTTAATCAAGCTGAATTTAAACGTGTCCCTGATGGCATCGCCCATTTTCTAGAACATAAGATGTTTGAAAAAGAGGATGGGGATACTTTTCAAACATTTAGTAAACAAGGGGCATCGGCCAATGCCTTTACATCTTTTGATCGGACCGCTTATTTATTTTCCAGTACAGATCATGTAAAACTTAATTTAAAAACTTTGTTGGATATGGTTCAAAAACCTTATTTTACTGAAAAGACGGTAGAAAAGGAAAAAGGGATCATTGGCCAGGAAATTATGATGTATGACGATAACCCTGATTGGAGGGCTTATTTCGGGACAATCGAAAATATGTATCATCATCATCCAGTGAAAATAGATATTGCTGGTACGGTAGAATCCATATCACATATTACGGCTGAATTGCTCTATGAATGTTATGAGACCTTTTACCACCCGAGTAATATGATGTTATTCGTCACAGGACCACTCGATCCTACGGAAATCATGACGTTCATTCGGGATGATCAGGCGGCAAAGCAGTATCAAGCAGCACCAGAAATTGAGCGCATGTTTGAGAACGAGCCAGAAACAGTCGCTCAAAAAATGCAGGTGCTAGAAATGAATGTACAGACACCTAAATGTTTTGTAGGAGTGAAATCTACAAAGATTGACCAAACAGGTAAAGAAATGTTAAAAAATGAATTATCTACATCTCTTTTTATGGACATATTGTTTGGCAAAAGCTCTGATTTGTATGAAGAGTTATATACAAGTGAATTAATTGATGATACCTTTCAATATGAATATTCACAAGAACAAAGCTATGGTTTTGCCATTATTGGCGGAAACACGAAAAAACCTGAAGAGCTTGCGAATAAGGTGAATAGCATTTTGTTAGAGGCAAAGACTGGGAAATATATTACAGAAGAAACACTAGAAAGAGCTAAGAAAAAACGAATTGGTCGATTTCTACGCTCACTAAATTCCCAGGAGTACATTGCGAATCAATTCACAAGATTTATTTTTAATGAAATGAATTTATTCGATGTTGTTCCCGTATTAGAGAAATTGACCATTCAAGATGTTTTATCAGCGGCTAATGATTTGATTGAAGAAAGCCGGATGACGGTTTGTCAAGTTGTTCCAAAACAGTAAATTGGCAACGGATTTCTAAAAGTGTTTTGCCCGGTCCCGAATTGTGCGTGCCGGGCATTTTTAATTGAAGGAGCGAGGGGAATAAGATGCGGAAATTTGCTTTAATCACTGGGGCTAGCGGAGGGATTGGTTCAGCGATAGCTGAAGAACTAGCTAGTCAAGGATGGAATCTCTATTTACATTATCATAAAAATAAGCAAAATGTATTTCATTTAATGAATCAATTAAACCAATATAATATAGAATGTATTCCAATTTGTACCGATTTATCAACGAGAGAGGGGACTAACCAGCTTCTTGAGAACATCTTCCAAATTGATGCAATTGTTTATTGTTCTGGTTCGGCACCATATGGTCTTTTTTCTGACTTGGATGAAATGGAAATGGACAAAATGTGGCAACTTCATATAAAAAGTCCGATGGTATTGGTCCAAGCATTATTACCCCGTTTAATGCAACGTCCATCTTCTCGTATTGTGCTTATTAGCTCAATATGGGGACAAACAGGAGCGGCTTGTGAAGTGATATACTCGACCGTTAAGGGGGCGCAAATAGCGTTCGTTAAATCATTAAGTAAAGAAACAGCGAGTTCAAGCCTACGAATTAATTGTGTTGCTCCTGGGGCAGTCAAAACGAATATGTTAGCCCAGTTTAATTCACAAGAATTACAAGATCTTGAATCCGCTATTCCCCTCGGATACATAGCTGAACCACAAGATATTTCTGGCGCTGTTTCTTTCTTATTATCTGAAAAGTCTTCCTATATAACTGGACAAGTTTTAGCAGTAAATGGTGGCTGGTATACATGATTTCCAAAGAATAATGTAATTTTGACTTGTACATAATAACTGTGAAGTTGTTCAATTAAAGGAGGATATGACATGTCAATTCTTAATAATTGGGATCAATGGAAAAACTTTTTAGGTGACCAACTTGATGATGCACAGGATCAAGGAATGTCCGGAAAAGTTATTAATAAAATGGCCCATCATGTAGGCGATTATTTAGCCAATCATGTAGACCCGAAAAATGAGCAACAAAGAGTTTTATCTGACCTTTGGTCTGTTGCTTCGGAGGAAGAACAAGAAGCCATTGCTAGTGTGATGGTAAAGCTTGTAGAAAATAACAGTACTAAATAATATCGAAGGACAAATTGACTGGTTCTAAAGTAATTTCTTTTCCCTTTTTCGAAAAGAAAACGCTCTAGAACCAGTCTTTTTTTCGTCTCATTCACAATATGTTTTTCTTTCAAATTAAATGATTATCCGTTATTATATATACTAGACATCTTTACGTAAACTTTAGTTTGACCGAGGAGTGGGTCGCAGTGGATCGGAAAGAATGGTATTTTGAATATGAGATTACAATTGATCGACCCGGTCTTTTAGGAGATATCTCTTCGTTATTAGGGATGCTATCGATTAATATCGTTAGCATTAATGGGGTAGATAGTGGAAGACGTGGTCTTTTGATACGTGCTAGTAATGAAATGCAAATAAAACGATTAGAATCGATTTTAGATACAGTTGATACAATTAAAGTGACAAAGATGAGGGAACCAAAGCTTCGTGATCGTTTAGCAGTTAGACATGGTCGCTATATTCAACGGGATATGGATGACAAAAAGACATTTCGATTTGTTCGGGACGAACTAGGACTTCTTGTAGACTTTATGGCTGAATTATTTAAACAAGAAGGGCATAAACTAATTGGGATTAGGGGAATGCCACGAGTGGGGAAAACTGAATCAGTGGTGGCCTCGAGTGTTTGTGCAAATAAAAAATGGCTGTTTGTTTCTTCCACTTTATTAAAACAAACGATACGTAAGGAATTAATTAAGGATGAATACGATGCCGACAATATCTTTATTATTGATGGGATTGTATCTAGAAAGCGTGCAGATGAAAGGCATTTGCAGCTTGTCCGAGAAATTATGCGGCTCCCCGCTGTGAAAGTAATCGAACATCCCGATATTTTTGTTCAGCATTCTGAGTATTCGATTGAAGATTTCGATTATATTATCGAACTAAGAAATACACATGAGGAAAAAATTACATACGAAGCGGTTTCGCAAAACAACCTTTTTAGTGAACCTAATTTTGGGTTTGATTTTTAGGATAGGCAGGTGTTGGCATTGTCAGATTTAGGTAGCAGACTGCGGATGGCGCGAGAGGAAAAAAGTCTTACATTGGACGAACTTCAAGCTATTACAAGAATACAGAAACGGTATCTGTCTGCGATTGAAGAAGGAAATTTTGAAGTGATGCCAGGGAAGTTTTATACCCGGGCATTTATTAAGCAATACGCTGAGGCTGTTGATCTTGAGCCTGAAGTTCTGTTTGAGGAATATAAAAATGAGATCCCTGTAGCTTATGAAGATGATTTGCCTGAGAAATTAACACGTGTACAATCGCGAAATTCAGTGTCACGTAAAACGTCGAAAATTATCGAGTTTTTTCCTAAAATTTTAATGGCTATTTTCTTTATAGCGATTGTGGTTTTGATATGGTATTTAGTAACCAATTTTCTAACTTCAAATGATAAAAATCCAGTAGATAAGCAAAATGAAGGGATTAATATTACCGAATCAAATGATGTATCTCCGCCTGATACCAGTGAAGGTGATGAGGAGGATCAGACGGATTCAACCGAGCAAGATGAATCAGAGAATACGAATGATCAATCAGAAGAAAGTGAAGAAGAGGAAGAGCAGAAAATCACGATGGAAGGAGTTTCAGGAAATACAACAACTTATGAGGTTACCAATGCTGCCGATAAGTATGAAGTGACGGTAAAAGCGACGGATTCTGGAGAAGCATGGATTCAAGTGACCAATAATAGCGATAAACAATACGCGTCTAAGAAAATAGCTAACGGGGAAAGTGAAACGTATGATTTCTCCGAAGACTCAGAAGCGTACATTCGGACGGGGAGAGCAATGGATACGGAAATCTATGTAAATGACGAGAAACTAGAATTGGAAAGCGATGCGACCGTACAAAATATTATTATAAAGTTTAATAAGCAACAACAATAATTTTCCCGCCGCTTGCCGGCGGTTATTTTTACTAAGTTTAAATTGAGAGAGTTTTAAGCATTTGATTGGGAGGAACTGTGTTCATGAATTTGCCGAATAAAATTACTGTATCTAGAATCTTACTAATTCCGATTTTTTTAATATTTATGCTTGTCCCCTTTCGTTGGGGCATTGTACATCTTCCCGGAACAGAAATTAAACTGGCCCATCTGATCGGTGCCTTGATTTTTATTATTGCAGCAGTGACAGATTGGGTAGATGGTTATTTTGCGCGAAAATACGAATTGGTGACAACTTTAGGTAAGTTTTTGGATCCGCTTGCCGATAAACTACTTGTTTCTGCGGCCCTTATTGTTTTGGTTGAAATGCAACTCGCCCCTTCATGGATCGTCATCATTATCATTAGTCGGGAATTCGCCGTTACAGGACTACGCCTTGTATTGGCTGGCTCAGGTGAGGTAGTTGCAGCGAATATGTTGGGAAAAATAAAAACATGGACGCAAATTATTGCTATTTCGGCCTTGCTTCTTAATAATATCTTTTTTGAAGCAATCGGGTTCCCTTTTGCTTTAATCGCTTTATGGGTGGCGATGATTTTTACAATCTGGTCTGGATATGAATACTTTTACAAAAATAGAAAAGCTCTATTAAATTCAAAATAATGATTATAATATAGGGAAGGAATTGCTGGAATGAATGCTGAAATTATTGCAGTAGGAACAGAACTGTTATTGGGGCAAATTGTCAATTCGAATGCACAGTTTATATCACGTGAGCTAGCAGAATTAGGAGTTCATGTTTATTATCATACGGTTGTTGGCGATAATCCGAAAAGATTAGAAAAAGCGATTTCGATTGCTGAAGAAAGGGCAAATCTTATTATCTTTACAGGTGGATTAGGACCAACGAAAGACGATTTAACGAAAGAAGTAATTGCCAACCATACTGGAAAGCAACTTGTAGCTGATCCCATGGCGATGGAAAATATCGTCTCTTATTTTAAAAGAACAGGTAGAAAAATGTCTGAGAATAATAAAAAGCAAGCACTTGTCCTAGAGGGAGCTGCTGTACTGCCTAACGAACATGGAATGGCTCCAGGAATGTTTGTAAAAAAAGCGCAGCATTTTTATATGTTGTTACCTGGACCGCCACATGAAATGCAACCAATGTTACGAAAATATGGTGCACCCGCTATTTTAGATCAATTAGAATCACGGGAAAGAATTGAATCAAGAGTGTTGCGGTACTTTGGAATTGGCGAATCACAATTAGAGACGGAAATTGAAGATCTTATCGATGCACAGACAAATCCAACCATTGCTCCGCTTGCAGGCGATAATGAAGTCACAATCCGTATCACCGCCCGTGATCAGTCTGAGGAAAAAGCGATTCAAATGATTGAGAAAATGGAAAAGCAAATTAATGCGCGGGTGGGAGAATTCTTTTACGGGTATGACCAGACCACGATTATGAAGGAATTACTGACCGTTCTGGATAAAAATGAATTAACGATTGCAGCAGCGGAAAGCTTAACAGGTGGCATGTTTCAATCTGAAATGACAGGTATAATGGGTGTAAGCACGATGTTGATCGGAGGAATTGTTTGTTATTCTAATCAGTCAAAAATAAAACTATGTCAGGTAAAAGCCGAAACGATTGATAAGTATGGCGTCGTAAGTGAACAATGTGCGATTGAATTAGCAGAAAATATTCGTACCATTTTAGGTACAAATATTGGAATAAGTTTTACGGGAGTAGCTGGACCAGATTCCCTAGAAGGACATCCAGCGGGAACGGTATGGATTGGTATTTCTTTTGATGATCGTCCCACGAAAACCTATCAATTGAATCTTTCTGGTTCGAGAATTGGAAACCAAAAAAGGACAGTAAAGTATGGCTGTTATTATTTGTTAAAAGAATTGGAAAATAGTCCAACTTAATCTATTGACATATATAGGTCTTGGAAGAAAATTGCATACATATTCATTTACCTTACAGTCATGATTTCATAAAAACAAAAAGCGCATAATGGCGCTTTTTTGTTGCTTAGTAAACTATAAAATTCGCTATTTTCACTCAACGACTAGCAAATTCTCTCTGCTTGATTGCCATTTTCCTGTTGGCTTGCTTCTGAAATTTATTAAAATGGCGTTTTCGGATTAAAAAATCTGGAAAAAAAGGTTTTTCTCTAAATCAAAAAGCTAATTTGCAGCCATTTTATTGACAAAAGCCGACGAATAAATGTTCGATTTTTACTTGGCAAATAAGATGAAAAGCTTTATACTAGAATTAGCTTGAAGTGATATAGTAAATGAATTTAATAGAATATACACATAGGGAGGATATTTCATGAGTGATCGCCAAAAAGCATTAGACTTGGCATTAAAGCAGATCGAGAAACAATTTGGAAAAGGTTCGGTTATGAAACTAGGAGAACAAACAAACCGAAAAATTTCTACTGTATCAAGTGGCTCTCTTGCTCTTGATATTGCACTAGGAGTTGGGGGCTATCCGCGAGGACGAGTAATAGAAATTTATGGCCCAGAAAGTTCCGGTAAAACGACCGTTGCTCTTCATGCGATTGCTGAAGTGCAAGCAAACGGTGGTCAAGCGGCCTTTATTGATGCTGAACATGCTCTTGACCCGGTTTATGCCGAAAAATTGGGTGTGAATATTGATGAATTACTTCTTTCACAGCCTGATACTGGTGAGCAAGGTTTAGAAATTGCGGAAGCTCTTGTAAGAAGTGGAGCCATTGAAATCATTGTCATTGACTCAGTAGCTGCATTAGTTCCAAAGGCCGAGATTGAAGGTGAAATGGGAGATGCTCACGTAGGTCTTCAAGCTCGCTTGATGTCACAAGCACTTAGGAAACTATCAGGTGCAATTAATAAGTCAAATACCATTGCGATTTTTATTAACCAAATCCGTGAAAAAGTAGGAGTTATGTTCGGAAATCCTGAAACAACTCCAGGGGGTAGAGCACTTAAATTTTACTCATCTGTTCGTCTTGAAGTTCGACGTGCAGAGCAACTTAAGCAAGGACAAGATATTGTCGGAAATAGAACAAAAGTAAAAGTCGTCAAAAATAAAGTCGCTCCTCCATTCCGAACTGCTGAAGTGGATATCATGTATGGTGAAGGGATCTCCCGTGAAGGTGAAATTATTGACATGGGGTCGGAACTGGATATCGTGCAAAAAAGTGGCTCTTGGTATTCTTATAATGAGGAACGTCTTGGACAAGGCCGGGAGAATGCAAAACAATTCTTAAAAGAAAATCCGGAACTTAGAAGTGAAATCATGCATAAAATTCGTGATCACTATCAGTTGGATGAGGAAAAGACGATTCCACCAGAAGCGGAAGAAGAGGAACAAAATGAGTTCAGTTTATTAGATGAATAAGGTTTAAATTGAAAAAACAAAGTCTACACTTATTAGTGACTTTGTTTTTTTATTCTATATAGAATCGAACATCACTTGACATTAAAACGTCACAACTATAAAATTAATATGTATATTTTACATTTTTTTCGCATGCATGAATTTGAGCTTGGCTCAGTATATTGAAACCTATGTAGCAATGTACCAGCCGACATTGAAAAAAATTATTCTAATTTCATAGCAAGGGGAGGTGAAAGTATGGAAACACCCATTATCATCATCTCCATTTTGCTTGCCCTTATCGTCGGTTTAGTTGTTGGCTATTTCATTTTTAAATTGATTACAGAGGCTAAAATAACAGGTGCTAAAAGTTCTGCTGAGCAGATTTTAGTGGATGCTAAGCGAGATGCGGAAGCATTAAAGAAGGAAGCCTTGTTAGAAGCGAAAGATGAAAATCACCGTCTCCGTACCGAGACGGAACTTGAACTTCGAGATAGAAGGACCGAATTGCAAAAACAAGAAAAGCGATTATTGCAAAAGGAGGAGAACCTCGACCGAAAAGACGAAACTCTTGATAAGCGAGAAAACACGCTTGAAAGGAAAGAGGAATCTCTTAATGAAAGACAACAACATATTGAAGAGATGGAAAGCAAAGTGGATGAGTTGGTCCATAAACAAGAGGCTGAGATAGAACGGATTTCAGGCCTGACTCGTGAGGAAGCCAAAACCATTATTCTGTCAGATGTAGAAAAAGAATTGGCTCATGAGACGGCTGTTATGATTAAGGAAAGCGAAATGCAAGCAAAAGAAGAAGCTGATAAAAAAGCTAAAAATATTCTTTCTCTTGCCATTCAACGTTGTTCAGCTGAGCATGTGGCTGAAACAACCGTTTCCGTTGTCAATCTACCAAATGACGAAATGAAAGGTCGAATCATTGGTAGAGAAGGCCGAAATATCAGGACTCTTGAAACATTGACCGGTATTGATTTAATTATCGATGATACACCTGAAGCCGTAATTTTATCAGGATTTGACCCGATAAGGCGTGAGATTGCACGAATAGCGCTTGAAAAACTTGTTCAGGATGGGCGAATCCATCCCGCACGAATTGAAGAAATGGTGGATAAGGCTAGACGTGAAGTAGACGAGCATATTCGTGAAATTGGTGAACAGACGACATTTGAGGTCAGTGTCCATGGATTGCATCCTGATCTAATTAAAATACTGGGACGATTGAAATATCGAACAAGCTATGGGCAAAATGTTCTTAAGCATTCAATAGAAGTTGCTTTTCTATCAGGACTGCTTGCGGCGGAATTAGGAGAGGACGTAACACTTGCTCGTCGTGCAGGTTTACTGCATGACATTGGAAAAGCAATTGATCACGAGGTAGAGGGTAGCCATGTAGAAATTGGGATTGAATTGGCTACAAAGTATAAAGAACACCCAGTTGTGATCAATAGTATCGCATCCCATCACGGGGATACAGAACCTACTTCAACGATTTCAGTATTAGTCGCAGCAGCAGATGCTCTGTCAGCAGCAAGGCCTGGTGCTAGAAGTGAGACACTTGAAAATTATATTCGCCGTTTGGAGAAACTAGAAGAAATTTCCGAGTCTTATGACGGTGTTGAAAAGTCATATGCCATACAAGCGGGAAGAGAAGTTCGGATCATTGTAAAACCCGAACAAATCAATGACCTAGAGGCGCATAAACTAGCACGTGATATCCGGAAGAAAATTGAACATGATCTCGACTATCCGGGGCATATTAAAGTAACTGTTATTCGAGAAACAAGAGCGGTCGAGTATGCGAAGTAAAACGAAGCGGGGTGTGATCACTCCGCTTTTTTGTGTGTATGATTTATAATGTAATACTCTGTAACATATTATGCGTTTTAAAAAGAAAGGGATTTTTATGGAAATTTTATTTATCGGTGATGTAGTTGGCTCACCCGGAAGAACAATGATTCAAGAATATTTATCAAAGTTAAAAAGAAAATACCGTCCTCATCTTACCATTATTAATGGCGAAAATGCTGCAGGAGGACGAGGCATTACAGAACAAATATATAAACAGTTTCTTGAAGCGGGAGCGAATGCTGTTACTCTAGGAAACCATGCATGGGATAATAAGAATATATTTGAGTTTATCGACGAAGCGAAATATTTAGTAAGACCAGCAAATTTCCCGGAAAAGACACCTGGAAAAGGCCTGGTGTTTGTTAAAATTAATTCAATTGAAGTAGCCATCATCAATCTTCAGGGAAGAACGTTTATGTCACCGCTCGATTGCCCATTTAACAAGGCCGAAGAATTAATTGAATTGGCTAAAAAACGCACAAATATTATCTTTATTGATTTTCATGCCGAAACAACTAGCGAGAAACAAGCAATGGGCTGGTTTCTCGATGGAAAGGTTACGGCTGTCGTCGGAACACACACCCATGTGCAAACCGCTGATCATCGTATTTTACCTAATGGGACAGCTTATTTAACAGATGTAGGCATGACAGGGCCTTACGATGCTATTCTTGGCATGGAAAAAGAGGCAGTTTTACAAAAATTTCGTACGGCTTTACCAGTAAGATTTGAAGTGCCTAAGAATGGACGAACTCAACTAAGTGCTTGCTTGATCAGTGTAGATCATGAAACTGGAAAAGCATTAAACATACGCCCTATTCTTATTAATGATGATCATCCATTTTTAAATGATTAAAAAAAGTCATACGTAGTTTAATGGACACTTGCCCATTTCAAAATTCTCTTCTTCTCTCTTTTGGACAATCTGGAATAGTTCATAAATTTCCTGAATATAGTAACAGTGGAAAGGGTTACTGCGACCTTAGGTTTTGTACAATTGTATGGGGAAATGACAAGGAGGAACAAGAAATGGAAATATTAAAAGTTTCAGCTAAATCCAATCCTAATTCCGTAGCGGGTGCGCTAGCTGGCGTTCTTAGGGAAAGAGGAGGCGCGGAAATCCAAGCGATTGGAGCCGGGGCACTAAATCAGGCAGTGAAGGCAGTTGCAATTGCAAGAGGTTTTGTCGCCCCGGGAGGTGTCGATTTAATTTGTATCCCTGCGTTTACGGATATACTGATTGATGGAGAAGAAAGAACGGCCATTAAGTTAATAGTAGAACCGAGATAATCCAACATTCATTTTTACAGATAAAAAGATTCGTTTGCGATCTAGCCTACGGATCTTTTTTATTTTCATTTTCATTTGAAATAGGCTAATGTTGTATTCGAAAATAAAAGACTATATACTAGTAGAATGAATGTAAAGTTTTATGAGTATTTTTTACATAAAGTTAGGAAGGGGATTTTCATGAACGAGAAACAACGTTTAGAAAGTCAACAAGTTCAGAGTCCAAAAGATAGTGAAGAAAAAGATTATAGCAAGTATTTTCAAACGGTCTATAGGCCACCCTCTTTAAAGGATGCTCGGAGAAGAGGAAAAGAAGAAATTAAATATCATGATGATTTTGACATAGACGAACGCTTTAAAGGAATGGGAAATGGTCGTAAATTCTATATCCGAACTTACGGTTGTCAAATGAATGAGCATGATACAGAGGTTATGGCAGGAATCTTTATGAATCTTGGGTATCAAGCTACTGAAACAGTAGAAGATGCTGACGTTATTCTAATGAATACTTGTGCAATCAGGGAAAATGCTGAAAATAAAGTATTTGGTGAATTAGGCCATTTAAAACATTTAAAAATGGAAAAGCCCGATCTTCTATTGGGTGTATGTGGTTGTATGGCGCAACAGGAGTCTGTCGTCAATCGAATATTAGAAAAGCACCCCTTCGTGGATATGATTTTTGGGACCCATAACATCCACCGTCTGCCTGAGATTTTAAATGAAGCGTATATGTCGAAAGAAATGGTCGTTGAGGTTTGGTCTAAAGAAGGAGATGTCATTGAAAATCTCCCTAAAGTAAGGGCAGGTAAAATAAAAGCATGGGTCAATATTATGTATGGCTGTGATAAATTCTGTACCTACTGTATTGTTCCTTATACAAGAGGAAAAGAAAGAAGTAGAAGACCAGAAGATATTATCCAAGAAGTACGTCAACTTGCCGCTCATGGTTATAAGGAAATTACTTTACTTGGTCAGAACGTAAATGCCTATGGGAAGGATTTTGAAGATATCGATTATCGTTTTGGTGATTTAATGGATGATCTGAGAAAAGTAGATATCCCACGTGTTCGTTTTACGACAAGTCATCCTCGTGATTTTGATGATCATTTAATTGAAGTATTAGCCAATAAGGGGAATCTTGTTGAACATATTCATCTGCCTGTACAATCAGGATCTAGTGCAATGCTAAAAATTATGGGACGTAAATACACAAGAGAGCAATTTTTAGAACTTGTTAGAAAGATCAAACAAGCTATACCTGATGTTTCACTTTCAACCGATATTATTGTTGGATTTCCAAACGAAACAGATGAGCAATTTGAAGAAACATTGTCGCTGTATCGTGAAGTTGGCTTTGAAACGGCCTATACGTTTATTTATTCAGCAAGAGAAGGTACACCTGCAGCGAAAATGAAAGACAATGTTTCCATGGAAGTGAAGAAAGAGCGACTCCAGCGCTTAAATGCTTTAGTGAATGACTTTTCAAGAAAAGCAATGGAAGCTCATAAAGGACAAATTGTTGAAGTGTTAGTTGAAGGGGAAAGTAAAAATAACCCAGAGATCCTTTCTGGTTATACAAGGAAAAATAAGCTGGTGAATTTTAAAGGTCCAAAATCGGCCATTGGAAGTCTTGTTCAAGTTAAAATTACGGATGCTAAGACATGGACATTAAATGGTGAGATGATTGAGGCAAAGGAATCAGTTGAGGTGATGTAATATGGAAAAATACACGAAAGACGATATATTAGTTCGGGCTCATGAACTGGCAACAATGATTGCCAATACAGAAGAGGTTGATTTCTTTAAGCGAGCCGAAGCACAAATAAATGAAAACCAAAAAGTTCGCGAGATGATTGCCAGTATTAAGAGTCTACAAAAACAAGCGGTTAATTTCCAACATTACGGAAAAGAAAAAGCTCTCAAGTTAGTAGAAGAAAAACTGGAGAAATTAGAAGCGGAATTAGATGAAATTCCAATTGTTCAAGAATTTAAGCAATCACAGGTAGATGTAAATGATTTATTGCAGATGGTATCATCTGCGATATCGAATAAAGTAACAGATGAAATCTTACTTTCCACTGGTGGCGATTTACTAACAGGGGAAACAGGATCGAAAATCAAAAATAGCCCATCAAGCTGTTAATCCGTAAAAGTCATTACCAAAAAAAGGTAATGACTTTTATGTTGGAGATTTCTCCGCGTTTTCCTCAACATTCTTCTTTCACAACATACAATATCACAGGCTTAAAAAAGTTGTGGTTTTGGGAAATGAGCACAATCATCTAGGTAAATGCATAGGATGAAGGGAAAATGAATGAGGAGGTTCGCTCGAATGGCAGATTACAGAGAAATTATAACAAAAGCAGTCGTTGCGAAAGGGCGTAAATTTACGAAAGCCAATTATACGATTAGCCCGCCGCATCATCCTTCGAGCATTTTAGGCTGTTGGATTATCAATCATAAATATGAAGCGCGGAAGGTCGGCAAAAAAGAAGTCGAAGTAAGCGGGTCTTTTGATATGAATGTTTGGTATTCCCATCATGATAACACGAAAACATCTGTTGCAACCGAAAGGGTAGATTACAGAGATACGCTCAAGCTTCATTACAGAGATCCCGATTGCATGGATGACCGACAAGTTATAGCAAATGTGTTACAACAGCCTAATTGCGTCGAAGCGGTTATTTCTAAAAAAGGGAATAAAATTCTCGTGACAACCGAAAGAGAATTTCAAGTTGATGTCATTGGTGAAACAAAAATTTGGGTAGAGGTTCATGAGAAACAAGCAGATGATGATGATTACGATTTCGAAGAAGAATTATCAGATAGTGAACTAGAAGACATCAATCCTGATTTTCTAACAGCTGATGAAGGAAGTGAGTAAACCGGGAAAAATTTCCCGGTTTTTTCTACGCATTTTTTACGTGTGATGGAATAATCCTTGATATGTTATACTAGATTGGACTTAGTTTTGAGAAGAAAGGAAATCGGTACATATGGCTCAATATACTCCGATGATACAACAATATTTAAAAATAAAGGCAGAATACCAGGATGCCTTTTTGTTTTTTCGTTTAGGGGATTTTTATGAAATGTTTTTTGAAGATGCATTAAAGGCATCACAGGTTTTAGAAATAACATTAACAAGCAGGGATGGCGGCGCTCAGGACAAAATCCCAATGTGTGGTGTTCCTTATCATGCAGCTACAGGTTATATCGAGCAATTAATTGATAAAGGATATAAGGTAGCCATTTGCGAGCAAACAGAGGATCCCAAACAGGCTAAAGGGGTAGTACGACGTGAAGTCATTCAATTAATTACCCCCGGTACTGTTATGGATGAGAAAGGATTAAATGATAAAGAAAATAACTATATTGCGTCGATTCACCGTGATCAGACTGGAAAATATGCGATTGCCTATACGGATTTGTCAACGGGAGAGGGCAAAGCTTTATTGTTAGAAAATTCCTTGGAAAGATTATCGAATGAAATAGCTTCTATTGGGGCGAAAGAAATCGTCGTCGATCCGAATTTTGATCAAGATGAGATTACCTTCATACAGACACGCTGTCATGTGGTGATTTCTTTTGAGGATCAGGTAGCAGAGATTGAAGACTTTTATGAATTAGTGAAGCAACTTCATCATCAGCCATTAAAAACGGTTGCGTACAGACTATTACATTATTTAAAAAGATCACAAAAAAGAAGTCTCCATCATTTACAACCATTTACTGAATTTGAATTAAATCAATATATGAAAATTGATTACTTCTCAAAACGTAATCTCGAGATTTCAGAGTCGATCCGAGGAAAAAATAATAAAGGCACATTATTATGGCTATTAGATGAAACGGTCACAGCAATGGGTGGTCGTCTACTACGCCAATGGATTGATCGACCACTCATTAACGAAAATAAAATTATACAACGGCTCGATATGGTTGAAACACTGCTAGATCATTATTTTGAAAGGGAAGATCTGCGAGATAAATTAACAGGCGTTTATGATTTGGAACGTCTTTCTGGTCGGGTAGCATTTGGAAATGCAAATGCACGGGATTTTATCCAGTTGAAAAAATCCTTAATACAAATTCCGGCCATCAAACAATTAACGGAACAATTAAATCACCATTGGGCCAACGAATTGGCGAACCAATTAGACTCATGTGAGGAGCTAGTCACTCTTTTAGAGAACGCGATTGTCGATCAACCGCCACTTTCAATTAAAGAGGGGGGGCTGATTAAAGATGGGTTTCATCAAGAATTGGACCAGTATCGAGATGCTAGTCGAAATGGAAAACAATGGATTGCCCAGTTAGAAAAAGAAGAAAGAGAAAAAACGGGAATTAAATCATTAAAAGTAGGGTTTAATCGAGTATTCGGTTATTATATTGAAGTGACGCGGGCGAACATTCATCTTCTCCAAGATTCTCGCTATGAACGTAAACAAACATTAGCCAATTCAGAAAGATATATTACGCCTGAATTAAAAGAAAAAGAAGCACTTATTCTCCAAGCAGAAGAAAAAAGTGTCGACCTAGAATACGAATTATTCCTGAAAATAAGAGAAACGGTGCAATCCTATATAAAAAGAATTCAACAAACAGCGAAAATTATTAGTATGTTAGATGTATTTCAATGTTTCGCTACGATTAGTGAAAAGCGCCATTATACACGCCCTACTTTCAATACAAATCGAAGAATTGCTTTAGAAGAGGGACGGCATCCAGTAGTTGAGAAAGTGATGGATTCTAATAGCTATGTACCAAATGACTGTTACATGAATGATCAAAATGAGATACTTTTAATTACAGGTCCGAATATGTCAGGTAAGAGTACATATATGCGACAAATTGCCTTGATTGCTCTAATGGCGCAAATGGGTTGTTTTGTTCCTGCCAAATCCGTTGAGTTACCAATCTTTGATCAAATATTCACTCGGATTGGCGCAGCTGATGATTTAATTTCTGGACAAAGTACCTTTATGGTTGAAATGCTTGAAGCAAAAAATGCGCTCATGAATGCAACAAATGATAGTTTAATATTATTCGATGAAATTGGGCGCGGAACGTCTACCTATGATGGGATGGCTTTAGCTCAGGCTATTATTGAATATATACATGAGAATATCGGGGCCAAAACGCTTTTTTCAACTCATTATCATGAATTAACGGTCTTGGAAGAAAAGTTGGCCAAGTTAAGCAATGTGCATGTTAGTGCGATCGAGCAACAAGGAAAGCTTGTTTTTCTTCATAAAGTGAAGAAAGGGGCAGCGGATAAAAGTTATGGTATCCATGTTGCAGAATTAGCGGAACTCCCGGCAAGCCTTATTAAAAGAGCGAATGAAGTATTAGCTGAATTGGAAAAATCAGCTCGGGATACGCGACTTGAAACAGCCGTGACAATCGATGAAGAAAATGATAAAGTTCAAGAGCAGCTTACCCTTTTTGACAATCCTGAAAAGAATAATATTCGGAAATCTGATCAGAAAGTCTTAGAGAAAATTCGGGGTATTGATATTTTAGAAGTAAACCCGATGCAAGCGATGAATTTACTCTATGAGATAAAGAAGCAACTTAAATAGCAAAAATGAAGGGTGGGATTCGCAATGCCCGAGATCATTGAATTAGATGATTTCCTTTCTAATAAAATTGCTGCTGGTGAGGTAGTAGAACGTCCGGCCTCCGTTGTAAAGGAATTAGTAGAGAATGCCATTGATGCGCATAGCACGATTATTGAAATTGATGTAGAAGAAGCGGGTCTAGGTAAAATTCGGGTTTTAGATAACGGGGACGGGATTGATGAGGAAGATATTCAAAGAGCATTTAAGCGACATGCCACAAGTAAGATTAAAGATGAGAAAGATCTTTTTCGTATTCGCACGTTAGGGTTTAGGGGCGAGGCTCTTCCTAGTATCGCTTCGGTTTCAATGATTGAACTAATATCGGCAAAAGCGGGAAAGCCTGGGACAAAGGTGTGTTTAGAGGCAGGCAAATTACTTCAACAAGAAAAATCATCCGCCCGGGCCGGAACAGACCTTACCGTTTCTAATTTGTTTTTTAATACTCCTGCGCGATTAAAGTATATGAAAACCATCCATACTGAAATTGGCCATATTTCCGATATTGTCAATCGATTAGCGCTGGCACATCCGAACATTTCGTTTCGTCTTCGCCATAATGAGAGAGAGTTATTAAGAACGAATGGAAATGGCGACATCAGACAAGTATTAGCCGCTATATATGGAATGAATATCGCTAGGAAAATGATTCCGATTGAAGCACAATCGCTTGATTTTACGTTGAGCGGATGGATATCACTACCTGAAATAACACGGGCTTCCCGAAATTATATATCAACGATGGTGAATGGTCGTTTTATTAAGAATTACTCGTTGGTGAATGCGATTATGGATGGATATCATACTTTATTACCAATCAATCGTCATCCGATTGTTTTATTGTCTATAAAGATGGATCCTTTATTGGTAGATGTGAATGTTCATCCGGCTAAAATGACCGTTCGCCTTAGCAAAGAAGCGGAGCTTGAACAGCTAATTTCAACCACCATCAAGAAAGCATTTCAACAACAAGAATTAATTCCGGAGGGAAATGTAGTAACGAGAAGAAGTGAGCAGAAATCTGAGCAAACCTCTCTACAGCTTGAAGAAAGTAAACCATCCAAACCTTTCATTTCAAGAAGGGAGGAAGAGCCAACAAACGATTGGCAGGGCCAAAATAAGCATATATTAGTGCCAGATGAAACAAAAGAAGTGTATATGCCAGAAGAAAAAGAGCCAACAACAGGTTTTGTTGCCAATGAATCTGTTGCAACAATGGATCCGGTCATAGAGGAAAAGAGAGAGAGAGAGCCTGATCGAATCCCACCCTTATACCCAATTGGACAATTGCATGGCACCTATATTTTAGCGCAAAATGATCGTGGTTTTTATATGATTGATCAACACGCAGCCCAAGAACGTATTAAGTATGAGTATTTCCGCGAAAAAGTGGGAGAGGTTGCCAATGAACTTCAAGAAATGCTCGTTCCACTAACATTGGAATTTTCAACAGATGAATATATTAAAATCGAAGAACATAAGAATGAATTAGAAAAAGTAGGTATTTTTTTAGAAGATTTTGGGACGAATAGTTTTATTGTTCGCTCGCACCCAAACTGGTTTCCGAAGGGCTATGAGAAAGAAACGATTGAAGATTTAATTGAGCAGCTCCTCGCCATGAAAAAAATGAATATCAAAATCCTTTTAGAAGAAGCAGCGATTATGATGAGTTGCAAAGGATCCATAAAAGCGAATCGTTATTTAAGGCAAGATGAGATTGAAGCTCTGCTTCAAGAATTACGTCAAACCGAAGATCCGTTTACATGCCCACATGGGAGACCGATTATTGTTCACTTTTCAACTTATGAAATAGAAAAAATGTTTAAAAGAATTATGTAAAATAATTGTCATATATCACTCTCAATGATGGGATAGAATAAGTTAAAATAGAAACAGTGCTCAGTCTAACGGATAGGAGTTATGATAAACGTGTATGTATTCATGATTATTGCTGTTATTCTTGTTTGTGTCGTTGCCCTAATTGGTACTTTATTGGTCGGCAAAGAAGTAAGCACAAAACAGAAACAATATGAAGTAGAGGGCGATTCACTAAAAGATGAGATTGCTAGATCTCATGAATATGAAACGAAATCCTTAAAAACCAATGTAAAGTCATTAACGTGGATTTATATTGGCTTAACAGTACTTGTAGTAGCAACTTCGATTGGTATTATGATATTCTTTTAAATTAAACCATCTGGAAATGTGTTCCAGATGGTTTAATTGTTAGTTGAAAGTAACCTTATTATGTAAACTAATAAACATAATGCCCTAATATTATGGCCAAATAGAAGAGATATGGTACTATTATTAAAAAGATGAGATGTTTTAAGAAAGCAGTGAAGCAAATTGCCGAACAGTCAAAAGGAAAAGGTTGTTTCAGTCATTGGTCCAACCGCTGTAGGGAAAACCGAATTGAGTCTACAAATTGCTAAAAGATTTAACGGTGAAATTATTAGTGGGGATTCGATGCAAGTTTATAAAGGGATGGATATTGGGACAGCCAAAATTAAACCGAGTGAGATGCAAGGGGTGCCTCATCATCTTTTAAACTTGAAAGATCCATGGGAATCATTTTCAGCGGCAGAGTACCAAAAAATTGTCAGAGAAAAAATCAAAGAGGTACATAGTCGTGGTCATCTACCCATTCTCGTTGGTGGAACAGGGCTATATATTCAATCTGTTTTATATGATTATCAATTTTCTGATGCACCTGCTGATTTTTCTTTTAGAGAAAGAATGGAAGAAAAAGTTCGGTCAGGGGGAGCAATGAATTTATATAATCAGTTAAAAACCATTGACCCTGATGCCGCAAACAAAATCCATCCAAATAATCATCGTAGAGTGATAAGAGCGCTAGAAATCTTTCATTGTACAGGAAAAACAATGACAGAATTTCAAAAAAAGCAACAAAATATTCCCCTATATCAAGATATATTAATTGGATTAACAATGGATCGAGAAACATTATATCAACGAATTGATCATAGGGTTGATCTTATGATTGAGGAGGGATTAGTTCAAGAAGTTAGGGATCTTATGAAAAAGGGACTTAGCCGTGAACACCAATCGATGAAGGCAATTGGTTATAAAGAAATAGCTGATTATCTTGAAAAAAGAATTCCTTATGAAGAGGCTCTTATTTTACTTAAAAAGAATTCTCGTCATTACGCCAAGCGCCAATTAACATGGTTTAGAAATAAAATGGATGCTGAATGGTTTGATTTAACCGATGAAAGGGAACACTGGAAAAAAATAGCCGAAATTCTCGATTTTATTGCAGGAAAGCTTGAATTAAAATCGAATAATTAAGTATAGAGATAAAATAGGAGGCCATTTTATGAAATCATCAGTCAATATTCAAGACCAATTTTTGAATCAACTTCGAAAGGAAGCAATCCCCGTTACTTTATTTCTACTGAATGGGTTTCAACTTCGTGGAAATGTAAAGGGATTTGATAATTTTACAGTTCTTTTTGAATCAGAAGGAAAGCAACAATTGGTATTTAAACATGCTATCTCAACATTTTCTCCGCAACGAAATGTTCAAAATAATATCGAAGAATAAAAAAGCCTTAAAAGAAAGCCGTCATAAACAGGAGTCCTGCAATTAGGAACCTGTTGTGGATGGCTTTCTTTTTATAATTTTTCCCTTGTAATTGCAGGACTTACTCATGAATATACTGAATTAATATCATTCTTTAAAGATCTGGGCACAATTTTAAACCTTGGGCGTATACTGTTTTTAATGTGAGGTGATGAGGATGAGTGAACCGATTAGAATGAAAAATAATGGACAGATCAGTATTATGCTAAATGTGAATAAAAGAGAAAAGATACCTGATTTGCAAAAAAGTATTTCACCAAAGTCTTTATCACAAGAGCACGCAATCTTGAAAGAAATTGAAAGAGAAATGAATACTCTTGTTGGAATGACACAAATAAAAAAAATGATGAAAGAAGTATATGCCTGGATTTATATAAATAAAAGACGGGAAGAAGCAGGGTTAAAATCAGGGCAACAAGTTTTGCACATGATGTTTAAGGGAAATCCGGGTACAGGGAAAACGACTGTTGCTCGTTTAATAGGAAAGTTATTTCAAAAAATGGATATTTTACCGAAGGGCCATCTGATTGAAGCGGAAAGAGCAGATCTAGTGGGAGAATATATTGGTCATACAGCTCAAAAAACACGTGACTTAATCAAGAAAGCAACAGGAGGAGTTTTATTTATTGATGAAGCTTACTCATTAGGACGTGGAGGAGAAAAAGATTTTGGGAAAGAGGCCATAGATACATTAGTGAAGAACAAAGTTTCATTTTTTATGCCAATGATAAAGTTAATATTCCCAAGCGGGAGTATAGTGATTATCAATGGAAAAAGTATCAACATTTATTGGACAAGTTAGTATATTTGAATCACCAAATGTTAAAAACGCCTTTTGAAATCCAAAAAGAAATTGGGATTTCTACAAAAGATTTAGAACTTTTATTTAACGAAAACAATATCAAACTTTTAAAACTACCTGATATTGCATTTAATAAGAGAAGTAAAGATTTTGAAAAAATATATCATTTGCATATCAACAAAAGGCTTAGTCTAAATGAAATTTATAGGCAATACGGATATTCTCCTTTATATTCAAAAAGAGTGCTAAAGGACAGGGGAATAGATCACTTGAATTTTGTTAACCAAATGAAATAATTTTAGGAACGTAAGTTTTATGAGATCAAAACCAAGGTGAAACAGTCATTAATAAAAACAGCCCCTCTGAATTCAAGAAGGGCTTATTTTAATGCGACATTAATTTATTAGTTATCTTATTTCATAAAATCGTCCAGTTCACTCTCCAACTGCTTAATAGCTATATGAGGATTATTGGTCTGCTCTACCCAATTAACTATAGCATCTCTTACATTATCATGATTTATTGCTTCTTCTCCAAAGTTCTTTTCTACCCATTCTTGAAATATTAGTTGCTGTTTCCTAGCGACTTGGTAATTATCGGCAGACTTCGCTAATGCTTCTTTGACATGTTTAGGTAACTTCATATAAATCCTCCTAATCATAGTGTTTGTATATTGATTATGTGCTATTACTCTGACCTATGCATCAATTTCTTTTAAGTATTCAAGTTCTTTTTCAGGTGCTATGGCCACCTGCCCATTACTAAAGATAGTAGCCATTCCTTTGTCCGATATTGCGTCAATCATCCATATCTTTCCGTCATACCTCACTAATTTATTGATTACTTTATAATTCATTTAGTAATTTCCTTTCCTCGCAGTTTTTGTCTAGTGTATATTTAAATCGAAATGTGCATCAGTGAATCCTTATAAAATCTACTGATTCTGAGTAATAACCGTTAGATTCTCCATACCAACGAATAGTTACAAATCCTTTAATTGTAGCAAATTTATAAAATGTCCATGTCCCACTTTCGGGAGCGTTAAGGTCATCTTGAGTAACTTCTTCTGCCATTGTTATAGGATTACCAATCAAGTCTTTCAAATCGCCATTTATGTCCTCGATAGACACAGATTCATAAGAATGCTGTTCATGATACATTTTGTAAATCTCCCCGTCAGAAGTATAAAAAATTAATTCGTCTTCATAATCGGTTTCAATTTTTGTCAGTGTTTTCCCTTTCAAGACAGAAACCTCTTCATACATTTTTACCTTTCCTTTCTGTCGCTTTGTTTGTATCAACTTGCCCTTTTATCTACTAACATCTCCTATATCTTTTTCAATAACTTACCAAAGGTAAAACTGTATAGCATCTAATTTCTTCATGTTAAAATTACCTAGAGGTGTTTATATGTTTATATCCCCAATGTTGCTGCATAGCATAGATCAGCCTTTTGATGACGAAAATTGGATAACAGAATTAAAGCTTGATGGATTTAGATGTATTTGGACTAAGTTCAATAGCAAAGTCAAAATTTATACTCGACATAACAATGAGATCACATCATTGTTTCCTGAATTAATAGATTTACCGGTACCCGATGGTACTGTCTTAGATGGTGAAATAGTAGTTACGGACTCTCATGGCAAACCAAACTTTGAATATGTCATGGAACGTTTTAAATCCAAGAAATCTCTTCACAAGATAACATTTTGCGTGTTCGATATTGTTTACTCTTCAAATAAGAAGCTAAATTGTACGCTACTGGAACGAAAAGAGATTCTTGAAAAAATCATTCCTGATGATGGACTAATTACAAAAGTTAAATGGCTACTTGGAAATGGAATTGCCTATTTTGACCAGATTAAGAGTCATGATTTAGAAGGGGTAGTCCTTAAAAATACTAGCTCTAAATATCAAATCAATAAGCGCTCTAATAACTGGTTAAAAGTGATTAACTATAAGTATGAGAATGTATACATCACTGGTCTGTGTAAAGATAAATTCGGGATGCTATTGAGCTACGAAAATGGCAATTATGCAGGGTTAATGGAGTTTATGCCAACTTCAAATAGAAAAGAATTTTACTCCGTTTACCAAGATTATATTTCGAGCGAGAATGATAAATTTATCTATCTTGACACAAAAATCAAGGCTAAAGTTAAATTTCGAAATTATACTAGTAAGGGATTACTTAGAATTCCGAGTTTTGTGGAGTGGGTATCATAATTTAATTTATGTTCATTAATGGTATAAAATTCAGTTTCTTTTTTATTTCTCTAAATTTCATCCGCAAATTATTTCCCTAGATCATCAAGAAAATCTTGGTCTAGGTCAATAAATTCATCACTTGTTTTCTCTTTCTGTTCTACTGTTTTAGGTTTCGTTTCGTGGTCTTTTTTCGTATTACTTGAGATATTTTGATTGGAACTTGTTGGGATATTTCCTGATCCTCTTGTTTCATTTATATATAAACGTATTGCCATTCGTATGTGCCTGGAACGTTGTCTTTCAGGTATACTTTCTAAAAAATCATGAATTACCTTGTCCTCTATGTCATCATATGAAAAAATTCGTCTAACTAGTGCCATGATAAAAACTCCTAACTTTAACTTTTTTAGAGTGTCTTATCCATTCAATAAGACAAGACACTCCATTAATTTTTCCTGTTACGCCAACTTCTGTTTATTATTTGGTTTATTATTTGCGGAAATAGTGCTTGATAGTTTGTAAAACCCGTTCAAGTTCGATTCTTGAGAATCGACAACAACTTTTAAAGCTTCTTCATTAAAAGCCTTTTTGAAATGTTCTCCAACGATATTAACTCCACCACCAGTGAGAATAAAATTGTCTATGCTGTTTCGATTGGTTAAGGTGCTGTCTATATCAGAAATACGCTTTTCCACAAAATCAATTATAATTTCCTTTGCAATATCTTCAAATGGATACTTTTTTCTTTCAGATATTTCAGCGATCATTGTTCCGTTTTTAAATCCTTCTTCGACAAATGAAGAGTCTAAACCTTTTACTCCATTTTCTCTTTCAATACGTTTCGCTATTCGTTTATGAACATCATTCATTCCTTCGTAAAACGTTTCAGATTTGTCATCTAGGCGTTTTAAATTCTTAAATGTATCCATAATTGTTGTTCCTGCTCCGAAGTCAATAACGGTAATAGTACTTGTCATTAGAGTTTTATGAATTTGTCCCGAATCATTCATGTATTCGTTTAGTAATGTTCCCAAAGGTTGTTCGATGATTCTTACATCCACAACGTTTATCATGCGTTGCACTCCATTACGGGTTACAACATGCTTTTGTTGTAAAAAGCGTTTAAATTCTTCTGATTCCTTTGTTCCTACCTCTTGAGAAGGTACACCAGTCACTATTGTTACTTCATCAAGCTCATATTCTTCATAATCACTTGCTAGTTCGGCTAAAATAAATGAACAAAGTAACTTAAACCTTTTTTGCATGTAGCGATTATGATGGGTATATGTAGGAATTAAAGAATCGGGATCAACTGCGTTTTTGATTCCATCTCCCCAAATATACACTTCTCCGTCATCTAAATTTGATTCAAATTCGTTATAACCTGAATTTGTGTCAAATTCTGTTGCCATATTGATAATGCTTGATGTACCGATACTATCTCTCTTTGCAATCGTGCTAGGCGCAATAATTGTCCTCTTTCCATTTTTAGCCTTAACAAAGCCATTCCCTACATCAAATGCAAATGCTAACATAGAAAATCACTCCTATTAATCGTTTATAACCTATTTTATGTCCAATATATCATACTGTATGGCATAATTCAATAATAATCTAATTAATAATTACTTTTTTAAAGTATGTAGAACAAAAAAAGAGTAGCATGTCGCTACTCTTTGAATTCGTTTGCAAAAGATTTTAAACCTAAGATAAATCTATTAGTTTGCTTTTCTTTGGGGATTATGTATATCACTGTTATTGCTGGTGATTCTTCTGTGTATTTCAGCAAGTCTTTCAATACAGATCTTGGCGCTCGCTTTAAATTTATTTTGCATATCCTCGATAACATTATGGGAATTAAAGTCAATAAATTTCAACATATGATAGGGAATTAATGCATATCGGGAACAGTTGGAAGCCTGTGCTTCTTGTAAGCATCTATACTGATTTGGCAAAGATGTTTGGATTCCCGAATGTAATTCAACATGGAAAAGTTCATGAAAAAAATGTTCTTTTTTTCTAACCTCCTCAATTCTTTCGTCTACTACAATCATTTTTATATCTTCAGCAATGACGTAGTGTGAAAAAATGGGTTTTTCAACATAGAGTATGTCTTTGGTTTGGCATATAGCTTCAATGTCAATGTCACTTGGATGTATAATTCCTTCATTGATGTACCATTTAGAAATCCATTCTTCCAAATGTGTAGGACAATAAAAAAACATCGTATCACTCCTGATGTAACATTTTTTAAAACACTACTATAGTACTCACATTAGTCATGATACGATAGACCCAATAAATTGACAAATGTTTAGCTTTTTTCCTTTTTTTGTAGGACTTTACTACTTTTTCCTGGTTTTAGCTTTATGTGCAACCCACTCAAAATGCTTTTTAATCTCTTCTACATCTTCTTTATCTAAATTCTTCCAATCGTCTATGTTAAAAAAGCCTACGCTGTCGATGCCTAATTCACGAACGAAATCATTTATTTCTTTTAACGAATTATATGGCTCTTTGTCATGTTTTTTGTTATCTCTACCTAATAAATCGTCAGTTGTAACTTCAAAAAAATCTGCCAGCTTCTCTAGCATTTTATAATCAGGTTGGTTTTCACCTGTCTCGTATTTAGCATAAGTCGATCTCTTGATACCTAATTTTTTTGCTATTTCCTCTTGCGTCAACTTTGCTCTTTTGCGGTATTCCCTTAAACGAACATTAAAACTCAAACCCTACCACCTACTCATAATTGGTATTAATATTTAGAGTAAATACCTATTTTATGTGATATTATATCACATTATATCAGTGTTTGCATAGAAGTGTATGATACTGAAACCTAGAAATAAATGGATGTTTCGCTTGACAGTTATGAAACATCACAATATAATTGTGATAAATAATAACAAATATGGTCAAAAAGGATGATGTTTTGTTGAAGCCAGTCAAAAGACTTTGGTTGTGTAAAATGCGAAAAAATTCAGGCTTGACGCAATGGCAGGTCGCTAAAGATTTAGAAATAGGGCGTTCCACTTATGCAAAAGCTGAGTTGGGTTATGCGGTAAGTGTCGATACTGCCAAACGGATTGCGCAATTATTTGGGGTTAGCTGGGTGCTTTTTTTTAATGAAGATTGTTCTGTTTCAGAACAATTGGAGACGATTCGGAATATTAAATAGTGTTTAGTAACACTAAATTAATAGGGGGAATTGATATGGAGCAAACATGCTTATACGACTATTTAGACAAGCAAGACGATCCATTATATAGAAAAATTTTACTCTTAAAAAAAGGAGAGGATTTTTACGTTGATATTTATAAAATATCATTAAACTTGTTTGGGCTATATGAAGTCACTTGTCATGAATCACATATTGCATTTTCCTCTAGGGATGAATGTTATCGTTTTTTGAACAAAAAAATCAATGAGTCACAGCTTAATCGGATTAATAAAACTAATTGAAGTCATACCGAGGATTAGTATTACTTGTATGTCATACTACAGTATGATATATTGGTTTTTGAACGAGGGGGTGTACCATTGGGGGATGCAGTAATTCAATTCAAAGGAACGATCTACGAAGGTGGATATGGATTGATTGCTAAACAAGTGATGCGAGATAAGTCATTACCAAAACAGTCAAAGCTCATTTATGCATATATGTGTTCATTTGCAAGTATTTCCAGTAATGGGGAACGTACAGCTTTCCCAAGTGTAGCTTTGCAGTGTGCAGAGTTAGGTATGAGTGAAGATACTTACTACAAATGGAGGAAGCCTTTAATTGAAAAAGGTTTGATAACCATTACCAAAACAAGAAGTAATGAAGAAGATAGTAAGGGTCAATTTGATAGAAACATATATTCAATCGAGCCAATACCTGTTCCAGTGGTGGATGAGGAAATAGGAGAGGACGGAAGTAAAAAAGATCCATACCCTAAAAAAACGGGATCGGATATGCCATACCCAAATAGTTCGGGTACGGATAATCCATACCCCAATTATTCGAGTACGGGAAAATCGAGTACGAAAAACACGGGTACTATAAAGAATAGTTTAAAAAGTAACAGTTTTAATAAACACAAAGATACTATAGATACCAAAGATACTAAAAGTGCTATCAACAAAGAGAATCCTTTCATTCATTCTTTAACTACAGAGGAAAAAGAAAGGTTGAAAAATGAATACATGAAACAAGCATTTTTTGAAAATGAAGAAAAAGTTCCTAGAAAGTTAGCTTTGGTGTTGCAAGTGTTTACTGATACTCCTGAACAAGCTGAAAAGTATTATCGAACAATTATTTTAGCGAAGAACAACGTTGAAAGAGAATATGATTGTGTGATATGGCTGGAACATGAGCCTGAACTTGAACAAAAGATAGTTAATTGCTTTAGTCGTGCAATTCGTAAGATTGAAAGAGAAAGGAATATTAATAACCCACAGGGGTATGTCTACAAAAGTATTTATGAGTTAATTTCCACTGAAATCGCTGATAGGAATAGAAAATATCAAAAGAAAGGACTGTTTTTTGATTGGATAGAAGGTGAGGGGGAGGAAAACTTTGGATGAGTTCATTTCTTTGCAAGCATCAAAAAAACATGGTGGAAATGCAAGAATCAAAAGAGAAAGAAGTATGATTGAAAACGTTCAGATTTTATTTAAGGTTAGTCCATACAGAAAATCTTCAAATGGAAAGGAAACTCTAAGAGTAAACATGAGTCCTTATTGGGAAAAACAATTTGATGATATGTTTAAAAAATGGTGATTGCAAAACTTAGTAACAATTTAAGGTTGGAGGAAGGGAACTTGGAAACAGTTAAGGAGTGGGAAAATGAAAAAGGTGAAAAGGTTTAATATTTTACAATACGTTATCCCCTTTTTCTTAATAAGTTTAGTTGCTTGTGATACTGATGAAACATCAGGGGAACCAATTATTTACGAAGGGATTGTTCAAGAGAAACATTTCCAAAAAGGAGATGTAAATGTCGGAGTAGGTGTTGGATCAAATGGAAGTATAGCTGTTACACCAGTCGTTTCAAGTGACAAATATATTATTTTTGTTGATGGCAAGGATTATGAAGTATCAGAAAAAGTCTGGCTTTCTGTAGAAAAAGACGATCATATAGAGTACGAGAAAGGTGTTTTTGGTGGGATTAGAAATATAAAAGTTCTATATGAAGAGGAAACGAATTAAAAACTTAAAGTATTTTTAGGTTTATTTTGTGATAAAACAGGACAGAATATGGAGTCGTTGTTATTAATATTAGAATTAACAAAGAGGTGACTTTTAATGCCGTTTCCTCTAGTAAAGAAAAAGGAGTCTATACTATCGAAAAATGAAAGAAAGAATAGTGAAGTTTATTGCCTGTTGTTAGGTTTAGAACATGATGTTGAATTCTTGGAAAAAATCCCCATCGAAGAACAAAGGTATTTATTAGGACGGATAAACTATATTAAAAGTTATCTGAAAGGTGAAAGGAAGGTCAATTCAAACGAATAAAAATTATCAATAATTGGAGGGGAGTTTAATGGCTATGCGATTAGGTGTTGGCTTCTTTACAAATTCAGAAAAATTGTTTAGTAAAGATGAACTTGAGCAGGTTTTACAAGAAGATTCGTCATTCTTTATCGAGTATGTTGAAACGAAATGGTTACATAGGTATTTTAAAATGAAAGCTATGGCGAATGAAACTGCTATACCATCCATTACTTCAACAATATCTGATACACCCAATCGTAACAATCAATTTAGTAGTAAAACGGAATCGTATGCACTAAAATCCATTATCGCAAATGAGTGGATTAACCTTTTTCATGAAAAGCTCGACTTGTTACCGGAAGAGTTCAAAAAGTTGATAGAATTGAAATATTTGAACAGACGGGAGGACGGAAAATATCACGGGGATTATTTTGTATACACTCAACTGAACGTATCAAGGGCAAAGTATTATCGCATGAAAAAGGAGGCTTTGGAAGAATTGGGCAGACTGCTTTATCCATCGTGAGTATCATTTCAAGAGTTGATATGTTACAACAACAAAAACCGAAACCATATTCAAAAGGGGTACGAAGAGGGTCATCCATTGATTATAAAATGGAGACAATCAATGATAAGTTTCCTCGTTTAGAAATAATGATTTTTGTGTCTATGATCGTTGTCTTGATCCTTTAAGTCCCCTTCTATACTTTGATAATGAGTGTAGGAGCGAGTTCTAAAGTATAGTTTTTAACTTTAATTAGTGAAGATGAAGAATTAGTAAAAAACAATTGTAGTATGACTTGTATGTCATACTACAGTATGATATAATGTAATCAAAGCCAAAAGATAATCACTTCAATTAAGGGGGAATCAAATGAATGCTATTTTTAACTTTTTCGCTAGCTTATTCTATATGGTTCTTGGTTTAGTCCTTGTTGTTGTTATTGGTTGTATATCCATCTTTATTATTTATCATCTTGGGGTTTGGTTATTTAGTCTTGATAAAATCGCGCATTTTGTTAAAGAGAAAGATCATGTTGTTAGTTTATTTGTGGTTGGTATTGTTTTTGTTGGTGGTCTGATGTTATTTTCTACTATTTTCGGAGATTAAAGAAGCTATGTTTTCTACATGCTTTTATTAAGGGGGAATATAAAATGTTTAAAAAATTAATGGCAAGTGCATTATCGTTGGGATTAATGGGGAATATCCTTTTACCAATTAACTCTGTGAATGCTGAAAGCGTAGGGAAGTGTTCGATTACTATTGATGCCAATAAACATGTCGTAGGCAATGAAGCAGATGCCACAGGTGCTTGTAAAGGGTATGTTGTCGGATATGTAACCCCTAGTGGGAAGGCTATGGTAATAGGTGCTGTTTCAAAGCCTGTAAGTAATGGAGAGGTCGTAAGATACTCTACCATTAATGGTGAGTTTGATTTATTTGTTACAGTTATTCCTATAAAGTCTGAACCTAATCCTGATCCTGCTGAACCTGAAAAACCAGTAGAGAAGCCTGAACAACCTGCTGAACCGGAAAAACCAGTAGAGAAGCCTGAACAACCTGCTGAACCTGAAAAGCCAGTAGAGAAGCCTGAACAACCTGCTGAACCGGAAAAACCAGTAGAGAAGCCTGAACAACCTGCTGAACCTGAAAAGCCAGTAGAGAAACCTGAACAACCTGCTGAACCGGAAAAGCCGGTAGAGAAACCTGAACAACCTGCTGAACCGGAAAAACCAGTAGAGAAACCTGAACAACCTGCTGAACCGGAAAAACCAGTAGAGAAGCCTGAACAACCTGCTGAACCTGAAAAACCAGTAGAGAAACCTGAACAACCTGCTGAACCGGAAAAACCAGTAGAGAAACCTGAACAACCTGCTGAACCGGAAAAGCCGGTAGAGAAACCTGAACAACCTGCTGAACCGGAAAAACCAGTAGAGAAACCTGAACAACCTGCTGAACCGGAAAAGCCGGTAGAGAAACCTGAACAACCTGCTAAACCTGAAAAACCAGTAGAGAAACCTGAACAACCTGCTGAACCGGAAAAACCAGTGGAAAATCCTAAACAACCTTCTAAAGCTGAAAAACCAATGAAAAAGCCTGAACAAGAACAAGGAGCTAAAGTAAGCGGAAAACCTGGGTCTAAGTTCAAAGGGGAGACTTTGCTAACAAGTAAAGTATCTGAACAGGCAAATGTCAAAGATGATAGAAAAGAGGGTAAACCTTTGCCAAATGTTGGTACAAGCATCTATAACATGATGCTAAAACCCGAAAATCCTACTGAACGCCAATTTGTTGTTAAACCAGTAGAAGAACTGGGAACTAAAGTAAGCGAACAACCTGCGTCAAAGTTCAAAACAGAAACTTTGCCAAAAACAACAAATAGCGTTGAAAATGAAGCGTCTGAACAGACAAATGTAAAGTCCCAATATGATGAAAAAGAGGGTAAACCTTTGCCAAATACGGCTACAAACTTCTATAACATGATGCTAATAGGAGCAGTGCTAGTGTTGACAGGAGGGGGATTCTTCTTATACCGAAGAAAACAGAGCTAGTATAACTAGCTCTCTCCCTTATTCATAAAGCACATACATAAGGTTTAACTATAACTATGAAACTATTTATAGTCTTTCGATACAAGGATAATAGACACTAAAAACGATGATTAAAAAGGGGAGGATTAATCATGTTTAAAAAGGTGTTAGGGAGTATAGCTGTAATAGCAATATCGTTGGGCTTGATATTGCCACATAATGATGTTAAAGCAAATGGTGTAGGTAATTGTTCAATAACAATTGATGCTAATAGACATGTCGTAGGTAATGAAGCAGATGCCACAGGTGCTTGTAAAGGGTATGTCGTCGGATATGTAACCCCTAGTGGGAAGGCTATGGTAGTAGGTGCTGTCTCTAAGCCAGTAAGTAATGGAGAAGTCGTAAGATACTCTTCCGTTAATGGTGAATTTGATTTAAGTGTTACAGTTATCCCTAAAAAATCTGAACCTGCGCCTGCGCCGCAACCAAAGCCGGCACAACCAAAACCGCAACCTACACCAAAGCCGGCAGAACCAAAACCTACACCGCAACCAAAACCAGCACCAAAGCCGACCCCAGCACCGAAGCCGGTGGAATCAAAACCAGTGGAGTCAAAGCCAAAACCGACACAACCAAAGTCGCAACCGAAACCTGTAGAAGCAAAACCGACACAACCAAAACCGCAACAATCAAAGCCGACTCAACCTGCCCAACAACACAAGCAAGGGGTTGAAAAGTCTACTAATACTAACCAGAAGAAAAGTAATGACAACGATAGTAGAGGAAGTAATGGCAGTCCGGCTAGCCCAAATAAAAATTCAACAAATTCAATATCTGCTCAAAAAACAAATAATAGTACAAATAGTACAGATAAAAAAGTAAAAGATTCACATAAAGATGATAAACAAAGTTCAAAAAATCTTTCTGTAGCGGAATTAAAAGATAAAAATGCAGTAATTAGTAAAGAGGGAAACAAACATTTTGCAATCTTTGAAGATGAGGATGGAAAAGAAGTTAAGCAAGAAATATCTAAGTTAGAAGCTGAAAAGTTACATGACGAATCTTTAAAAAAGGATGATAAAGATGCACCTGCTAGTGTTTCTTCTAATGATGATAATATAGAAAAAAATATTTCCAACAAAGCAACCAGTCCTTTTATTATCCTTGCGATCGGTCTTGGTTTGCTAATTGTAGGTGGTGGAATATTTCTTTACTATAAAAAGAAGAAGTAATTTAGTGACAATATTAGGGCTAACCTTTAGGGGTTAGTCTTTTTGCTTGGTCGGAATGATACTTTTATGATACTTTCGTGATACTGTTAGGATACTATTTAGATACACTATAGAGACTTTTTTGCTAAAAAAACATGTTATATTGGTAATGTGAAAAAATCTTAAATTGGATAACTTTAAATTTACTTGGTCAAAAAATGCTAAAACTTCCTACACGGTTAGGGAGTTTTTCTTTTTATTACATAAGGAAAGGAGAAGTGTGATTGGAGACTGTGAAAGTGAGAATGATATTATATAGTTTCGTCATTTTTGCCATGGGAGTTAGTTTCTTTTTTGGAGAATCGAAAGTCAGTGCAAATGCACATCCTTCCATTCAATTGCGTGATGGTAACGCTACATGGGCAGATGGCGGTTATAGACCAAGTAAAAATGCGGGTGGTGCAAAAACATGGGCGACCGATGTGAGTCCATCTGTTAAAACGGCTTGGGAGAAAGGCGATATTGATAGGGGAGGTAAATTCCCTAAGAGACTGTATAGTGTTGATAAAGGAAACCGTTTCTTTTATGACGTTTATGAGGGAAGTACAGATCATGACTTTAAGCAAGGTTGGCAAATAACTAAGTCAGGTGGAGAGGATTTTTTCACCTTTGATGGATGGGCGGCGATTGATGGTTATTACCACCATGATGTGCATAACACCGCTACCTATATTGGTGTGATAAATAAAACAGACAGGAGTGATAGGAGGGTTTTTAAAACTCGCCTTACTAATTTAAATGCTGGCAAGGATTTAGAGTGGAATAAACAGTCTAATACTGGATCAATTAGAAATAAGTGTCCAAACACTGGGCAAGATTCTCTTAAAAGGAATCGTGAAGAGTGTAATATGGAATATAAGTGGGTTGGATTTCGTGCATATATTCCATTAGCAGAATTGTTTAAACAAGGTAATGAAGTTTGGGAATTTTATATCATCAAAGCGGTTAAGGGTATGGAAGGAGGTACTAGATTAGTTTATGATGAACTAATTTTACCTTTTGAAAAAGGAGGAGTGGATTGGAATGATGGTCAACTAACATTAACAAGTGGTAGTGATTTAAGATGGATGACAATGACAAACCCAAAGGTCATCAAAAGAACTAAACCTAGAAGTGCCGAAACAGGTATTGGCGGGGTAGGGTATTTTGATGAAGGGGAAACTTATCAGTGGATTCATCAAAGTGAAAGTGCTGGTACAACAGTTTGGCATGGTTTGAAAGTTCCTAATGAGAATCCATCTACTAGATATGCTAGTTCAGCATATCTTCAATTTGGAGGAAATATTGCTACACTGTCATGGAAAAAAACACAGGTAGACGTTACTGTGCATCATAAAGATTCAAGGACTGCTACGATAGTGCGTACAGAGAGACTAAAAGCTCCTTATAATAGTGCTAATAATTATACTTTAAGACCAAAAACAAAAGGTAATTTAATTGATCAAAATGGCAAGGAAATAAAAAGCAGGAATTTTAGTTATGTTGCTGATCCTTCGAGAACTAGTCAAACAATTACAAGAAATAGAATAACGGGCAATTTTACAGTTACATTTACTTATCAGGCATATGTAGATGTAGTTATAAATCATATTGATAAAGGTACTGGTGAAGTGCTTGCTACTGAACAATCAATAGCGCAATACAATGATCCTTATACGGTTAACCCTAAACCACGTGGGCATTTCAAAAATACTTTTGGTTATCCTTATGTTGCTGTTACTGATTCTGTAAAATTCAATAATTTAAGAGGAACAGAAGAAGTATTGTCTGATGGCAGAAAATTGAGAAAACAAACAATCAATATCTATTATAAACCTGTCCTACCTGACCCTTCACGTGTGGTTGAAGTGGGTGGTGGAAGAAATACTCATGGACATGCAGAAGGTCAATCGTTTTGGGAATTGCGTAAGGAGAATGTGAATGAAAAAAGTAAGTTATATGCCGAAAGTAACTATACGATAACGGGCACTCATTATGCTACAAGAAATGAAAAACACACATTAAATTTGGATACACGTAAAGAATCGTCAACTGACCCAATCGCTCTAATTGCTAAGGCTTCCGATTTTAAAAATAAAAATATGGAATATGATTTTGAGTATGAGTATACCAATCATTTTGATGTAAGTTATTTCTGTTCTGAAAAAATCGGAAATGATTGTGTGGAGTGGAAACGAGACAAAATTGTTCCGGCATGGCAAGCTCCATATGGAAAAAAATTCAAACTATCTGAAAGCGAAGGTGGCTTCTCATATTATACAACCAGTCGTTTAGGTAGGATAGTTAATGAGAATGTGATTATTTATAATGAACCTACAGATAAAACAGGAGTTAAGGCAGGAGACAGCTATGGATATACGTATTTTATTAAAGAAAAAGCTGTAAGAGGTAATGATGTGTATTACCGCCTGTCGAATGGTGCAAGTGCTGAAATGTTCCCAGAAAAAGCAATTGGATGGGTTAAAGAAAATGATTTAATGACGTATACTCATTTCGGCATGGATAGACTAAAAAAGGTTATTACCCTCAACGGTAATGGAAACTCTTATACTAGAGCGTGGGGGTGGACAAAGCAACAAGTGCATGATCTTTCAAGGTATAAGGGAGAAGAGTTCCATGTTAATTTAACCGAAACAGTAGGAGACAACATATGGTATAGAGGAAAAATTAATGGAACAGGAAGTGACATTTGGGTTCATCAAAATCATACGAATTCCATTGAAGTAATTAATGTTAAGCCGACTAGCGAAAATTTAATAAAGCGAGGTAATCAAGCTAACATTTTACAATTAAAAATGGATCACCGGCATGGTGAGACAATTAAAAAAGAAAATATTGTTCAAATATTAAACGAAAGACTCTTAGTGGGGCGTAGTGATTCATTTACTGAAGCTACAAGGGAGAAAGAGAACTATTATGAGCGTTTTGAAAAATTAGATAATCTCATGAAGCCCACATATGAGTTGAAAACACAATCTGCTTTAAATGTTAAGCCTGATTCCTTGAGGTATTTTGTACATGTGCCATCAGGCAATCATAAGAAAAATGGTTTTACCGTGCTACAAAAGGGAAACATTCATGGGCATTATTATCCTGTGGATGTCGATGAAAGTTTGAAAGAGGATTTGAAAAATAGTACGGAACGAAGTGATTTGGGAAAATATGCGTTCTTCTTGCAACAAAGTGAAATGCGAGATAGAGGTATTCAGGGGGGCGATCGTGTTTATGATATGGATTTTGTCAGCGATTATTTCTTTGTGGCGAAAAGAACAGGTTTTGTTACCGTGTTCCCTTACGCATACCAGCTTAACAGACACTTTGTGCATAACGATACAAAACCTACAGAAAAACTTGCTGTACAATTAACCAAAGATAAAATGGCTAGGGATTATTTCAAACATACAAGTTATGATTTTAAGGATGAAATCATCGGGATCAACGGGGAAGGGTTAGATAATATAGAAAAATTACAAAGATATTATGTTCCTATCGATCCAGCATCAGAACTAAAGCCGAATGAGGTTTACACAAACCATATATTCTTGAAAAACATTGGCTTAAATGATGTTAATTGGGAATATGGTCAGAAATTTTCGTTTGAACATTATTTATTTGGTTCAGGTCACGATGACGCTTGGTTAATTGAACAATCAGAATCAAAAATAAGTGATTTTTCAGAACGTGATGTTCATTCTATTGTAATTAAGCACACGGAAAAAGAGGGCATCGTAAATTCAATTAAGGAAAGACCCAAACAAAAGTTGCATCAATTTCGAGTTGCTGATTTAGACTTTTTTAATAAGATTAGGGAAGCTATTGAAGGGTTCTGATTGATAGATAGCCATTTGCTTTTTATGACAAGAAAATATTTATGACGTTATCAAGTAATCGTTTTGAGTCTAACTAAAATAGTTAGGCTCTTTTTTTATGGGAATTGTGGATTTAAGGCAGGTTCAACTCCTGTCGTTCCCGAGAAGTCATTTTGTTTTTGAAAAACCCTTTCTAAAAGTGAACTTTTAGAAAGGGGATTTTCTTTAAAAGGGGGTGAAAGACATTGGATAGCCATAAAGGAGCAATCACATTGATACTTGTTGTCTTAATCATCTTTGGGATATTTGTTGCATTTGCAACAGGTGTATTCGATCCAATTATGACGAAGATTAGCAATGGTTTTAGCAACATGGTGGATAGTGTCTTTAGTGGTTCAGGTATGAATTGGGGAGGTGCTAAGTAACAAATTAGCACCTTTTTTTATTAAAGGGGTGAAAATGGTTGAATTCGGAACAAGTTCAAGTGAAAAAACGAAAGGTTACTAATAGTAAACCTTCGCAATTCCGTGAATTTGAAAAGTTGGCGAAGAGCATTTTGGAAGGTAAGGGAATTTCCTACTTTGAATGGCTACACGAGAAACATCAGGAACTTATAAATGATTTTAATGTTGAAAATATGAAAAAAATTAGTGAATTAGCAAGAGAGGGGTGATTAATGGATGAATGAGGTCATCAGGACAATTACAAATATCACGAACGGAATTAAGCCTGTCGCACCTGTTTTGGCAGGCTTAATTCTTGTTGTTATTGGATTATTGTGGACTTTTGCAAAAGACCCACAAAAAAAGGAAATGTATACGGGGTGGATGATTAACGTTGCTATTGGATTTGGAATTGTTTATTTAGCAACATATCTCGTATCATGGTTGGGCGGTAGAGTAGTAGGTTTCTAAGATTGGTGAGGGTGATATGAAGTGGGTTCCACTTTATATCACTCTCTTTTTAATTATAATTATTAATTTAATGAGGTGGATTTTGATGAGTAATCAAACAAATAGCATTGATAAAACAATTCAAGAAGATATAATTCAAGAAGATATGCAGGGAAATGACATAGTATATTTTGTATCTTATTACCATTCAAGAGGTATGGGTAATGCGGAAGTAATCATGAGCGATTATATTATTAATGTTAATCAAGTGGGGAGTTTACAAAAACTAATAGAAGAGGAATATAAGGTGAATAATGTAACAATTATTAATTTTTTTCCACTGCGGTTAGAAGAAACGGCAGAGAACCGAGATTAGGGTGAAAGATAGGGAGAGGTGTATTAATGGAATATTTAAATTTAGCTGGTTATTTTATAGCTTATTTGATTTCTATAGGAATTGCTCTTTTGTCATTAATCATTGTATTAGTTGGAGGATTCGATTTATTTAATCTTTTGCATGGAAAAAAAACTACTCATTTATCTAATTTCCTTCTTAAAATAAAGTTGGAGTGGTTAGCGAAAAAAATGGATTTTAAAGAGATTTAAATTAATCCGATGAAATGATAGCTATTCTAAAACGATATTGAACAGGGGTGTTGTAGAGGGGTGGTTCGATGAAAGAAAGAGATTTGTTTGAGCCTGTTAAAAAGCTACTGGAAGAAAAAATGTACTGTAAAGTCTATGCTGAAGTAGCAAACTTCGATGTAGTTGGTCTTGGCAACTCATATGGCATTGTTGTTGAGATGAAAAGAAAACTTACTTGGAAGCTGATTGAACAAGCCCAGAACGCAATAGGATTAGCCGACTATGTGTTTATTGCTATCCCAAAGCCCAAAACAAATGGAAATAGAGTGGCAACTAGATACCTAAAACAAGACGGTATAGGGGTCATTTATATTGATGAAAATTGTGCATATGTACATTCCTGGGGAAAAAGGCATAAACCCAGCAGGTCATTAAGAGATTATGTTTTACCTCATCATCGTCTTACGACTGGTGGAGTAAAAAGTGGCGAGGGTGTTACTGAATACTCGATTACGATTGACAACATAAAAGATTGTTTAAGGTTCCGTCGTAGTAATGAAGGTTGGATGACAGTAGATGAAATCTTAGAACAGGTTCAAACTCACTACTCTAATCCAAAACCATCAGTTATGGCTACCCTACAAGCACACTGGAATAAAGATTGGTGTGAAACGAAAGTGGAGGGGCGTAAGAGATATTTTAGGTTAAAAAGAAAATCAGTTAAAGAGGGTATAAGTCATCAAGGCTGAAAGTTTGGCTTTTTAATTTAAAGGGGGTGTGTCTGTGAGAGAGTTAATGATCCGTTTTATTGATGATGGTGAAGTGTTTAATGAAATAGACGAAACTAGAAACTATTATTTGAGTGAAGCTGAATCCATTGTTGAAAAAATAAAGGTTCGATTAACAAATGAAAAGAGGGTGTCCAGTCCAAAGGGGTTTGAGTGTTGGGTCGATGGGAAACAGTTGATTATCTCATCCGTTCGATTTGAAAACGGCCAATCCTTGGAAGAACAGTTAAAACAAACGATATTGGAGCATAAAGAGTGGGAAGAAGATCTTAAAAATAAATATATCAATAAGATTAACGAATATGCTTCTAAAGAACGAGAGTTAATGGTACACAGGGAATTTAAAGCCTTTGTTATCCGGTTTGACCAATATATGGGGAATCCCAAAAATGATCCCTTTCCTTTGTTGTTAAGGCTTGAGAGACTAAAAGATTTGTTTGATGGGATTTTCGTAAATATATCTTCTGGATTTTATTCAGAATTAGAGGTGATTATGGGTTCTATAAAAGAGTCCTTTCAAATCATAGTTAAACAAACATATGACGAATTATCAGAGCAGGATCATGAAGAATATGAAGGTAGTTGGTCTGACTTTTTAAGGGTAAGAGTCATTACTTGGTTAGGGAACGATGAGAACTTTAATAGATTTAAAAACTATCTGATAGCGCATTATGAATCTGTTCCAAAATCTAGGATTCGGGCTATTTATCCAAGGTATGAACCTTTTCAAGAAATGCAGGACTATTTATTTTCTACTTTTGCAAAAACGCAAAGTTTCGATGAAGCTTACCGATTGAGCAATGAGTTAATCCAGTCATTTTATGAAAAATACGATGATATACTTTTTGGTGGTTTTGCGATTAAAAATGATGACATGGTAAAATCATTAATTTTTAGCCCTGTTGTTAAGAATTTCTTTGAAGTAATTGAGAAGAGAAAAGAAGAAACACTTCCGAAAGACTCGAACATTGATAAGGGAATGGTTGATGATGAGGAAGAGTTGGAAAGCGCAGAAGAAATTAACGTTTAAAACGATAGAGGATGCACTCAATGAACTTAACGCTCAAGATAAAGGGCGTTATTTTTTATGTACATGTCCTGAATGTCAAAGAAATGAAGCTTTTATTTATAAAAACAATCTAAATTTTATTCAATGCAACCGTGAAAACTTCTGTGGTGAAAGGATGATATTGCAATTCAAGGAAAAAGTAAGCGAAGCTTCATATAAAAAACAGAAAATACATGAAGAATATCCTGAATTAACGGAAAAACAAGTTGAAGCATTAAATTGGACAAATAAAGTATTTAAGCATGTTCAAAAATATTTCGAGAGCGAAGCACTCGATAATGGTTATCGTGGCATATCAAAAGATATTGCCAAAGAGTTTATTGTCGATTTTAAAAATGAAAAATTTGTGGCTTTTTTGTTTAGTAAGATGGAGCCTTTACTTGGTAAAGATTATTCAAAAAATGAATGGATGTGTAAACGGAATTTAGTGTTTCCAGTATATGGGCAAGACAATAATGTTGATCGAATATTATTGCGTTCCAGCATTGAACCGAATATTGAACCTAAAGAAATACAATTAATTGTAAATCCTTCAAAAGAAACGAGGGATTTTTTTATTTCTCTACCTAACCAATCTAAAACACTCGTTATAACAGAAGCAGTATTGGATGGATTAAGTTTTAGAGAAATTGATCCTAGTGTGGGGTTTATCGCATTGACAGGTAGTGCTAAAACGAGAAATATTAAAGATTTTATTAGTCGAAAGAAACGATTATTTCAAGACAAGGACATTGTTTTGGCAATGGATGATGATGTTGCTGGTTGGAGGGCAAATGCTGAAATAATGACAGCGTTAGAAGAAAATGATATTTTCCATTATCAGATATTCTTATATCCCAATGGGATAACCGATTCCAACGAATTATTAAACGAGAATAGAGTTGGCTTCAAGGAAAAATTTCACCAAGTAAAACAATCTTTTAACCAAAACAGCCGTGATCTAATAGATGTAGAACATGATGCAGAAACAGTTGTAATCTGCAATTCACGATTGGATGCAGTATCTTTTAAGGCGATTGATTCAAATGTAGGAGTTGTTGCATTAGAAAACAATAGAGGAAATCGTTGTGCTGAAATTACAGAGTTTATTCTGGAAAATGAGCAATTGTTGAGAGGAAAACAGATAGTCGGAGCTTTTCCTGATAATCTCGACAGAGAATTTAAAAATGTAACAAATGTGATAAAGGCATTAGATTTAGAGTATCGTCAATTTGATTACCCTAATCAAGCGGAACCCCCTTATGTGAAAAATCTATACGACTTTTTAAGGAGAAATGATAGAGAATTTAAAAGAAAGTTTCTTGAAACACTTTCAGCTTTTGAAAAGCGAGATAAGAAAATGGCACGGGGGAAAGAATTTTTTCGATAGTTTAGTTATTAAAATTTGAATTAATCACATTTATTAAAGGTTATTGAATGGATAGCCTTTTTTATGTGCATTAGTTCGGCGTGAAAAAGGGGTGGTACGAGTATGATGTCACCGTTAAAATGGATATTTGCATCCATTTTAGTAATAGCACTTGTTTTAGGGATTGCCTATGCTTCATCAATACAAAACATAAATACAAACACTGTAACAGATATTGAAGTGTTAGCAGATACGATAAGTGCTGGAACAATAAGAAGTGAAATGAATGAAAATGGAAAAGTCAATGAGCAGTTTTTTGATAAAGATGAATTGATAGCGAATTTGACAGCGAAAATAGTTTCTGTACAAAAAAATCATCCTTATGATATTCATTTTGACTATGTTTTCTTTGATAAAAATGGACAAGTAACTAACGTTGATAAGGAAATTAGAAGTGTTCAATTTCGGATTCAATATGTTAATGAAAAAGGAGAAGTAAAAGCCACTTCTGAAAGGCATTTAGCTATAAATCAATTAGGAGAGTAAATGGGGGATTTTAAAATGAAAACGATAGCAAACTTTTATTTCTTAGAAGATGGAAAATCTACTGTCAACTTTTACAATGGTTCATTAGTAGAGTTGTTAGAAAATAAATTAGACGTTGATGTAAATAAACTTAAAAGGGCGTTCTTCGTAGCAAAAGTTGTTCCAGTATTTGTTTTTTGTGGTGCATCAGTAGTTACACAAAATGTTGGAAAAAATAAGGTGTTCTCTTATGAAGTACATGTAGAAGATGAAGAAAGTTTCTTTAGAAATATGAATGAATTTATTGAGAGTTTTGTTAACCAACATTTGTAAAGGGGGGTAAAAATCATTGAGTGAGATAAAAGGGGCTATCTTTTCAATGGCGATTTTTATCGCATTTATTGTACCTATATTTTTACAAGTAGGTATAGGAAGCGTGCATCAACACGCTTTTATGAAAATTACTACAGAGGTTACTTCCATAGTAAAGGAAGAAGGCGGAGTGACCGATAAGGTGAACAATATAGTGCGAAACTTGAATGACAAAGGATATACTATAACGTTTAAAAACGATTCAGGAGTGCCGGTTCATGGTAAGCGACCATTCGGAGAAACAATCATCATTGATTTTGATTATAAATACAAAAATGTTCGTGGCGAAGAGAATTTAAGTACGAATAATGTTGTGTCTGTAGCAAGAAGATGAATTGCTGAATTATAGGAAGGTTGCTAAAATAAAGTGATATACTCTTTTTTTAAAAGGGGGATTTATGTGTTGAAAACAAGAAATGATTTTTCAAGCAAAGATGCATATTTAGAGTACACTCGTTCTTTAGATTTCTTGAAAAATTATTCGATAGAAGGAAAAACAGCAAAACAAATACAAGAAGAAATGCTTATAGACGAAGATTTGTTGCACTATGTTGAAAAAGCATTAGAGGTTCTCAAAGAAAAAAATAAAATGCGTGGCATTGATATGATTTACCTAGTTGATCAGTATGTTATTGAAGATGAAGATTATGAAGATTGGTTAAACTCGATGGAACATCAGTAAAGAAGGTGGACTATGAGTTTTAGACATTACTATAAGTCGGGAGATTTAATTAGGTATTATGACTTTTTTTCAAAGAATAAAGATCATCACAAACCAAGACCTGCAATGGTATTAGGATATAACAAGAAAAACAATAGTGTTTTTGCAGTGAGAATAACATCCAAGGGGGGGAGGACAGAAAAGCCTGATTATAAAGAGTTGGGTGATGAAGTTCGAGTTCCAAAAGGGATTGTTTATAACGATAAACCGTTATATGGGGTCATAAAAACAAACAATATAATTGAAATAAAAAGAGACAGGATCACTTCTACACTTGATGTTTTTCCTTATCAGACAAAATTGGAAGTTTTACAAGTGTATGAAAAGTTCAAGAATGAAGATTGGTACAAAGAATTTTTGGAAGCTTCCAATTTAGATTATAAACATATAATAGAACGTTATAAAGAAAACCTAGTTGCCGAAAAACTAGGATTTTTTTATTGTCACGGAAGTAATGAAAATATATATGAATTCATTCAGGATACCCCTTTGAGGATTCATAAAATCCAATTACTCGAAAAAAAGGGAAGAACGTCTATTTTTGGTGTCTTATTTAATAAAAAAGGAAAAATATATGATTACAATATAGCAACAAAAAAACCGTTGCAAAAAATAGTGCATGATTGGAGTGGAAATAAAAAGGTAAGTGAATGGTTGCGTGAAGATGAAAAATTTCACATCCTTATGAAGCATGTTAATGCTCGAATCATACCTGATCCAGTGCCTAAAATAGATAAATATAAAACGTTTCCTGAATTTAAACATTCTTTAATGAACAGTAGAGAAAAGGAAAATATCGTAGGTAAATCACGCTGTGAAAAAACACAGGGTGATTTTTTTGTCTCGGAAAGAGAGGGTGGATGAATGAGGGAAAGTGAATTCTTTGAAAAGTATACGAGCAAAAAAACCATTGCGGTAATTATTCTTGTGATATTATTTCTTTCGTTTTTTGTTGCAAATTTTTTGCTGGCTTTTTTGCAAGAAGTAGGCAAAGTCCTTGTAACAATGATGGATAATCCCGATGAAAATATTTCATTTTCATTAAATTGGCAAAGCGTGTTTGTTTTTCAACCTAAAATAATAGAATTTTATATTGCATTTTATTTTGTTCTTGGAATCGGGTTAATCAAGTTTATCTATAACATCAAAATGAACTATGACAGCCTAAATAAAGGACAACATGGTACTAGTGAATTTGAGAAGGTAAAAGAACTAAAAAAGCAATATAAAATTATACCTGCTAAGAAAGAAGAGTATGACGGTAGTGGTGGAGTAATCATTTCAGGACTGCAAGAGAAGTACAGACCATATAGATTGTTGATTGACGAAGGTCCAATTCATACTATGGTTATTGGAATTACCCGATCCGGAAAAGGTGAAACTTTTGTTTTCCCTATGATAGACGTTTTGAGTCGGGCGAAAGATAAACCATCCTTGGTAGTAAATGACCCAAAGGGGGAGCTTGCGGGGGCTTCTTATGAAACATTAAAGAATCGTGGGTATGATGTACATGTTTTTAATTTAATCCAACAACACATGGGTATGGGATTTAATCCGTTACAATTAGTTGTAGATGCTTGGAAGAAAGGTAATCCGAGCTTAGCACAACAATATGCCAATAGTATTGCTTTTAGTTTATATCACGATCCCAATGCAAAAGATCCGTTTTGGAATGACTGTGCAATCTCTTTAGTGACAGCAATCATATTAGCGATTACGGAAGATGCTGTTAAAACGGGCAAGGAAGAAAAAGTTAATATGTATTCTGTTGCCAACTTCCTGGCCAGCAAAGGTAGTGATAACGATGAAGAAAGTGGAACAAATGCATTAGATGAATTTTTCCAAGCAAGAGAAGATAATACACCTGCTAAAAATATGTATGCGACAAGTAACTTTGCAGGTGGAAATACACGGGGAAGTATCTTTACAACTGCTATGTCTAAATTGCAAATTTTTACGTTAGAGCCTAATGCAAAATTGACGAGTTATAACAGTTTGGATTTAACGGATGTTGGTTTTGGTGATAAACCTGTTGCTATATTCATGGTTACTCCTGATTATGACCAGTCAAACCATGTTTTAGCTAGTATTTTCGTGAGTCAGTTATACCGAGTGAATGCTGAAAAAGCAACAATGAGTCCATCGGGAAAAATGAAAAGACATGTTCATTTCTTGCTTGATGAGTTTGGAAACATGCCTACTATTGAAGGTATGGCTGGAATGGTTACGGTAGGAGCAGGTAGAGGGTTTCGTTTTCACCTAGTCGTTCAAGCGTATTCTCAAATAAAATCCCAATATGGGGATGAGGCAGATACGATTATCGGAAACTGTTCCAATCAAATTTATATCCTAACGAAAGATAAACAAACAGCCGAACAGTATAGCGCATTAATCGGAACGAAAACCATAACAGATATTAGCCGAAGTGGAAAACTGCTATCAATGGATAAGTCGCATAGTGAAGCAGTTAAGGAAAGACCCCTTATGATGCCTGATGAACTCATGCAATTAAAAGAGGGTGAGTCAGTGGTCGTTCGAGCGAACAAAAGGCAGGATAATAAAAGAAGAAAAATTGTTCCAAAACCTATATTTAACACAGGTGTGACAGCGCATAAATTCCGATGGGAGTATTTGGCGGATGATTTTGATAATAGTAAATCAATATTAGATCTGCCTTTAATGTCAACTACCTACCATGATTTAGATTTATCTCGAATTGTATTTACGGCTAAAGGTGAAGGTGATATGTATGTTCCGATGATCGATATTATGCCAAGTGAAGAATATCAAAATATGAAGCGTATGTTCCTTACATTTGTGTCTCAATCAAGTAGAAAGTTTCCTTACGTAGAGGAATTTGACGATTGGACTTTCTTACACTTGATGAGTTATATGGTATACGAATTGCGTTTGCCCATGAATATTGCAGAAAGGTTTTTAACCATTGCGAATAAATATGTTCCTGATCGCCTGATTAATTCGTGGAGAGAAGAATTGCGTAAGGTTGCTCCTGTTCCTACTTCAAGAGTGCGGAGAAAGAGTCCAAATTCGGTTCGTGAAGAATTGGAAAAACTAAAAGAAGAAGAGGGTAACTGATAAATGGGAGGGATTGGATAATACATGTTTACCGAAATAATTAAGGAAAGCTATATAGATGCCTATTTGGATTATTTTAAAAAAGATAAAAAAAGTTTTAGGATAACACGATTAATTTACGGATTCGTGTTATTTTTTATTTTTGCTGTCGGCTTTTTAATCATGCAAAAACCTTTATGGCTTCTTCTCACTCCACTTGCTTTTTATGTGGGATATAAGTTGCCTTATTTTAGTTTAATTAGTTTGAAAAAAAATGAAGAGTTGCGGACTTCTTTTTTATTCCCGCAATTTCTCCAAAGCTTCATGGGGTTGCTCTCTTCATCAGGTAACATCTATCAAACATTAAAGGCAACAATTCCGTATACAGGAGAGCCTTTAAAACGTGAACTGGAAAAGTTAGTAAAAAATATTGAAAAGGACAATCACCGAGATTATTACATTGCCTTTGCCGAATTTGTCGGTACAAATGAAGCTTACACCATCATGGATATGATTTATCAATTCAGTGAATATGGAGTCAAAAAAGATACCTTACATGACTTACGAGATTATATTCAAGGGCTGGATGAAAACAAGGTCAATGAACTAATTGAACGAAAGATGATGTCGGGAGAAAAGTATGGATATATGTCTATTTTTATTTCTCTGTTTTTGCTCTTGGGATATGCAGGTGCAATCTTGTTCTATTACTTAGGAGATATAATGGATGCATTAAAAGTAGTTATGTAGAAGTTTAAGAAGAGAGGGGGGTACATTCTTGAGTGAAAATAAAAATGATGCCGTGACAATAATTAAACATATTGCGGTGTTAAGAGAGGGGAAAAATGGATGGACTCAAGAATTAAATATTGTTAGTTGGTATGGAAAGGAAGCGAAATATGATATTCGTTGGTGGTCAAAAGATAAATTGGATAGTGGTAAGGGTATAACGCTTCGACATGATGAAATGTTAGTTTTAAAAAATGCGATTATTGATTTGCCTGAACACTTTCAAACAATGGCTTAAAAAGAAAGGGATGAGAAAAGATGAATAATAAACGGATACAAGAAATAATCGATCATTCGTTTTTAAAGGTTATGCTTCAAGATGATGCGATTACCGATATACGTTTTAATGGTACACATTTATGGGTTCAATACAATGATAAACCATATCAAATGGCATCAATTCAGCCAAAAGAAGAAGAAGTTAGACGTTTAGTAAAGTCAATGGCAATGGAGCAAAAAAAAGACATTACGGATAGTGAACCGATCCTTGATACAGATTTTGAATATTTGCGGATAAATGCAGTACACGAATCGGTCAGCCCTGACGGGACTACTCTTGCTGTTCGTGTATCAAGACCACGACTTGCCGTAAGAAACATACAAGAAATGCTACCGAAAATTTCTTACGAAAAATCCACTCCAATTGTGGTTGATAAAACGGAAATCAATAAAAATCCAGTTGCATCTTTGTTAAAAGTGCTGGTTTTAGCAGGAAGCAATATTATGATTTCCGGGATTACAGGAACGGGTAAGACGGAATTACAAAAACTCTTAGTCGGTCTTATTCCTAACAACCAAAAAATTAATTTACTAGAAGATACTCGGGATAGCCATATCAAAGCACTATACCCTGATAAAGATATTATGAGTTGGCAAACATTAACATCAGAAGATAGAGAAAAGAAAGTCACGATGCAGGATTTAGTTAAAGCGAGTTTGAGGAACAATCCTGACTGGATTATTGTTGCGGAAACTCGTGGGGCAGAGTCGTCTGATATGTTAGATGGTGCCAAAACGGGTCATTCGATTGTCACAACAGTACATGCGAAAAATGCTATGCGAATACCTTCTCGCTTTATACCAATGATTAAACAGTCACCTGCATACCAAACGATAGATGAGCAGATTATTGGCAAAGAGATCACAGAATTGTTTCGATTTGGTATGCATTTGCAGTTGGAATTCGTTAACAATAAAGCGATCAGGAGAATCAAAGAAATTGTGGAATATACCGATTATACACCATCAGGTGTTGTCGGAAGGCACTTATACAAATACCAAGAAGTTTTTGATCCGAAGAGTAAACTATATGTGCCCAAAGAAACAATAAATCCATTGTCGAATGAAACGCTAACCATGTTAGAAGATAAAAAATTATTCCATTTATTGCCCGATGAATTTATTAAATCGGATTACAAAAAAGTTTGGAATGGGGTAACAATCGAAAGTGGAGGTAAGGTTCACGGATGAATAATAAAAAAATGACAAAGAAAGAACTGTTTAAAGAGTTGAAGGTTCTTTTTTTGGGATGGGAAATCCTATTATATACTGTGTTATTATTTGCAGGTCATTTAGGATTGTTTTACTTCCTAACTAAAAGTATGTTGTTTTCGATTATCACTGGATTAGTCGGAACAGCATACTTTTTCTTTGTATTCGTATATCCCAACCGTAAATTAAAAACGCACGAATACCACTTGAGTGAGTTATTAAAATATGTGACAAATATGATTTTCTATTTACGAACAGGAAGTAACGTACTTCATGCTTTAAAGGCAACAAAAAACACAGTTGATAAGCATATCCAAAAAGATATACAAAAAACAATCGAAATTTTAGAAAGTAAAGAAGCAAGATTGGAAACAGAACATTTCAGAAAATACAATTTTAGTTCTCTTGACCAATTTCACCAAAATTTGATGATTAAATACGAACGTGGTGGAGACAGTACCGAATTGTTTAGTCATATTCAAAAGAATATTATTTTTGAATTAAAAAAGCGTGATGAGTTGCATAAGAAACGTAAAAGCTGGGCAACTCACGTATATACTGTCCTTGGGATGGTTGGGGGTATGATGGTTATTTTGCGTATCAACGCTCCTTTTTTATGGGATATATTTTTAGAAATGCGTGCAATTAGTTTTACTGTGATTGCTATTACGTATTTGTTAATCTTGATAAATTTATATTTGTTACAAAAGAAAAACTTAGATATATCAGTAAGATTATAACTAAGAAGGGAAGATAAAATATGCTAAATAGATATTCAGCTAGAATTGAACCTACTATTTATAAGGAAGTACCTGAATTTATTGCAGACTTCGTTATGGTAGATAAACAAAACCAAGAGGAATATCGTTTGGGTATTTTAAATGGTGATTATGAAGATAGGGATGATTTATATATCTGTCCTCAAGATATAAATATGGGTGTCGATTTATCCGATTTAGATGAAAATTTAACCGTAGTTTACATGTATGATGTTTTATCCGTTGATAAGTATAGAAGGTTACAAGAATGTTTTTATGACAGACTAGGAGAGAAGGATTCAGTTATTTTTTTAGATCCTGAAAAAGATTTAAACATTGATTTAGAAGAATATATTAGGGATGAAAGGATAGGTAAAGAACAAAGAGCAACAAGGAAGAACAGGGAGCAAATTATGGAAAGATGAATTATATGATTGGGAAGTAAAGCTACATAACATACGTTGTGTGGCTTTTTTATATGGGAATTGAGGTTTTTAAGGCAGGTTCGACTCCTGTTGTTCCCAAGAAGTTCATAATTGATTTTGAAAAACTTCTAAAAGCTGGCTTTTAGAAGTTTTTCTTTAGAAGGGGGTGAAAGACATTGGATAGCCATAAAGGAGCAATCACATTGATACTTGTTGTCTTAATCATCTTTGGAATATTTGTTTCATTTGCAACAGGTGTGTTCGATCCTATCATGACAAAGATTAGCAATGGTTTTAACAACATGGTAGATAGTGTCTTTAGTGGTTCAGGTATGAATTGGGGAGGTGCTAAGTAACAAATCTACAATTCTCTTATGGTTGAACAAACCTATAGACATTTAATAATGGAGGTCAATTGATGTTGAAGAAATTTTCAAAGAAATTATTTGGGGTAGGTTTAGTATCAGTTATGAGTTTATCTTTTGCGACAGGAGCATTTGCTGATACAAAATCAAATGAGGTTGATGTAACAATCAAAAGTGGTGAGTTTTCTTTAGCTACATCAGATATTGAATCATTTGGAGAAATTGAGTTAAAATCCACTCCACAAACCTATAAAACATCTTTTAACGACAAATTTACTGTGAAAGACTTGCGTGGAACACAAGCAGGTTGGAGGGTAGATGTTTCAGCTAGCCAATTTACTGATGGTACAAATACACTGCCTAAAGGAACGTTAAGTTTAGAACCTGTATCTAGCATTAAACGTGTTGGTACAGGTCAGGGTGCTTTGCCTGTAAAGACCATGGATTCAAACAAGGTGATTGATGATGGAACGGTCGCTGTTGTTAAAGCCGATACGGGCGGTGGAATGGGAGTGTTTGATTTTGAATTTCCAAAAAATGCACTTTCCATAGTAGTTGATCCAACTACCGCAAAAGTTTTAAACGGAAGCAAAGCGACATATCAATCCACTTTGAAATGGGATTTAGTACAAGCACCATAACATTAGAAAAGAGGATGGATTTAATCTGTCCTCTTTTATTCTTACTACACGTTCATTATTGCTCTTTCTATGGTTAGAAATGTAGAAAAACATTTTGATTATAGAAAGTGTAATAAAAAAAAGAAAGGTTGTGGTTAAAATGAAAAATATTACCATTAGCATAATGGCTTTTTTATTAGCACTTCCACTACCTGTTAATACCCAAGGACATAGCGAAAACATAAAAGAGGTAGAGGTGGTGGAAGCTGATATAGAAGAAGTAGAATCCAATATAGAAGAAAATAATAAAGAGGTTTCAACGCCGATTATGGAAGGTTCGACTATAAAAGATAGGAAAATAGAAAATGTAGGGGATGCAAGTGAAGAAAGTAAAGAATTTCAAAAAGAGGAAGTATTACAAGATGAAAACTCCATCCAAGAACAGATAGTGAAAAACGAAAAAACAGCCAAAAGTAATATTTCTTCATTTAGTATTCCCAATCAAGAAGAAATGCCTTTAGGTGATGATAGAATTAGAGATGGGGCAAGTTATTGGGCAACTTCTAACATTAGAGAGTGGTTAAACAGTGATCAAAAAAATGTGAAATATACTAATATACCCCCTGATTACAAAAATGAATCAGGTTTTTTATATGAATTTACTGAATCGGAAAGAAATGCAATAGCTGTAACTAAAAGACGTTCAATCTTAGTTGGAAAGGACAATAGAGTTCGTGATGGTGGAATAAAAGCATTAGCAATTTTTCCTGATGGTGGAGCCAATACATTTAAATACATGAACCATGCGATACGTGATTTCAACGTCAATTGGAAGGATTATTACTATCATAATGTCAACGACAAAGTATTTTTGTTAAGTCCTCATGAAATACATTTTTATATCCAGCAAAAGGGCATTAGTTTAAGGAAACAAGATACAAATGGAATATACAGAAATTGGTGGTCAACAGCTAATTTGTGGAATGGAAATCATGAGCAACCACTCTTTATTGACTCAAATGGGTTTATAGGGCGAGTAAGAACGAGTACTGAACAAGGAATAGTGCCTGCGATTCATTTAAAACCAACAACTATTTTAAATGGCAAAAAGGCACATGAATTAACTATAGGAGAAAAAGTTACTTTTGGAAAATATAATAATCAGGCTATACAGTGGATTGTTATTAACAAAACGCCAGAAGGATACCCTTTATTGTGGTCAGAAAGGATATTAACTCAAAAACAGTACCAAAAACAAGGGGATAAGGTTTACCGATATTCTGAAAGTATATACTTTGCAAAAGAGGATATAAGCATCTCTGATGATTTGAAAGTTTACAATAAGTACGGGGATACGAACCCCCCTAAATTATATGTGACAAATAGGCAGGAATTAGATGAACGAAAAAATGCTAACTTTATGTTGTATCTAAAGGCAGAAGATGAAAGCGGAATAGAAAAGATTATTTTGGATGATGGAACGGAAATTAAAAGCGATCATGCTAGTGTGTTAATAGAACAAAATAAAAATTATTATTTTCAGGCTGTTGACAAAGCAGGAAACTATACAGGAATTATGATTCCAATAAATAATCTTAATCCTCCTGCTACTGTTGATATAATCCCTTCCCACCAAGGTTGGACAAATCAAGATGTAAAAATAAATATAGAAGCATCCAATGATTTTGAGGATTATCAAACTAATAAAGTTCAATTGAGTAGATTCTCACAAAATTTTCATACTTACCCAAATAAAATTTCGTATGCACACAAAAGAATTAGAATTTCCGGTGAAGTTGAATTAATAAAAGCTGATCGACCCGTTGACGATTACCGGATTGGTGTCTCTGTAACATATACACAAAGGACACCATTGGTAGATGGCTATATAATCGGAACTACTTATCCAATACAGTATGTAGCCAAGTTATCCGAAATAAAAAATAAGCCTAAAAAATTTGATGTAATTATGACAGTGGGAAATGATTATTATAACAATCTTCAAGTAGGAGTCAGATACGATTATCCCCAAGTATGGAGTGTTCATCCATATACGGTCGAGTTCAGAAATTTAAAATATGAATTACTTGATGTAGAGGATTTTGAAATCAAAAAAATAACACTGCCATCAGGGGAAGAGATTTTTGATAGAAGATACACTTATACAGCAACAAAAACAGGTACGTATAAATTTGATGTTTTAGATAACAGAGGGAAAATAACTAGTAAAAGTATCGAAGTAAAAATCGACAAGGTAAAACCTAACCTATCTATCCAGCCAAGTACAACCAAAATTACGCATGATGATGTGGTCTTAAATGTTACCGCAACTGACGAAGGTGGCAGTGGTGTGAAGAGAATCAAAAGTCCTAATGGACAATGGGTAAATAATAATAAAGCAAGTTATACAGTTAAAGAAAATGGGTCATACACATTTGTTGTTGAAGATCATGCAGGAAACCAATCAAGTAAATCATATACAGTGACCAACATTGATAAAACAATATCATTTGAAAAACCCGCCGTTTCCAGTTTTGGAAGTATTATTTTGAAAGATAAGCCTGAAACCATATCAACGGATGTTACACCAATTTTAATCAAAGATTGGCGTGATGGAACGAATCAATGGAAGTTAGATGTAACAGCTACTCCTATGAAATTAGTCGGGGAATCATTCACCTTACCAAAGGGTTCTATGAAATTAAAGCCAGTAGCTTCCATCAATCGGTTAGATGGTAATGGTTCATTGCCAAAGAAAGGATTTGAAGAAACACAACACATTGATAACGGAAAAATTACGGTTTTACGAAGTAATCAATCAAGAGGGGAATTCAGTGTTGTCTTTCCGAAAGAAGCACTCGAACTATTGATTGATCCAACAACAGCCAAAAAAGGAAAATATGAATCTACATTAACATGGGATTTAATATCAGCACCGTAATTTATTCATGTGAGTGAAGGAGAAAAAACATGAAAAAAATATTAAGTTTGAGTGTCCTCTTTCTATTAATGATGGGGGGCTTTTTTACTTCTAAAAATGTAAGTGCAAGTGAAGGTGGGTTACCATATCTTGTAGAACCTATTTTGCCAGCAAACCAAGATAAAGGTATTGAACATTACATCTCTGTATCACCAAAAGACAATTCATTAAAACAAGAATTTGAATTTCTAGTTACAAATAAAACAAATAAAAAACAAACCATAAATGCGAAAATGTTAAATGCCTATACATCAACTAATGGAGGTATCCAGTATACAGCAGAAGAAACTGAACACAATGTAATAATTGATGAAAAATATGAAATGCGAAATTATGTTCAAGTACCAAAAAAAATTGAATTAGATGGTGGAGAGAGTAAGATTGTTCGATTAAAAGTTAATATGCCTAAAATGGAAGGCACTATTTTGGGAGCAGTGGCTTTCCAAGGTGAAGGGGAGGTCGAAGAATCAAATAATAAGGGTGTTTCGTTTGAAATTAAAAATGAAATCAATACAGTTTATGGGATTGCGGTTAATTTCCCAACAACAAAAAATTATTCTTTTAAAATCGGGAAGCCGTTTCTTGAACCAATGCCAAGCTATTATGCCGTTAGATTGCCTATAACAATGGACAGTCCTTTATTGTTAAAGGATGTTCAAATTGATTATGAGGTAGAATTTAAAGGAGAAAAACTGTTCTTTTCCAAAGAGAAAATTGATTTTGCACCAATGACTAAAACAAACTTTAGTATTCCTTTTGATTATGAGGAAATTGAACAAAACAAACCCTATATTTTAAAGGGAACATTAACATACAAAGATAAGGATGGGGTTGAACAGACTATGGACTTTAAATCTCAATTTGAATATACCGTTAAGAAGGATAAGAACGACAACAAAATAACGAAAGTTTTAAAAGCACCGATTGAAAAGGGAGGATTCCCTTATTGGATCTTACTATTATTCCCTGTGATCGGGATTGTTGTTTATATGAAAAAGAAAACTAAATATTTTGTTTTGCTTACTGATGAACAACCAAGTTTAATTATTGATAAGGAAAGTCCTAACTTTGACAAACTTCAACCGAAAAATAAAACAGCTAATGACCATAATTATAAGTTTGTCCATTACTATACAAAAAAGCAAAGTGAACAAAATGGCGAATATTATTATGCCTATCACAAAACCATAAACAACAAAAACGATAGAGTGTAAATCCTAAGATTAAAGAGTAACAATTTCTACCGACCAATACCTCTCAAAGAATTTAACAATCTTTCGTAAATTTTTCCTTTTTTACGATATAATAGAAGGAAAAATGGATAGAGGGGGATTGGGGTGGAAATTAAAAATATAAGTTGGAATGTCAAACAGCTTGTAACCATGAGTGATAAGGGTAAAATAAAATTTGACTATCCCATACAACGTTCAGGTGGTCAATGGAAGCACCTACAACAGTCGTATTTGATCCATTCACTTGCTCAAAACTATCCTATTCCACCAGTTTACTTTCTCGGCGTAAAAGAAGAAGTGATGGTTGAGAAAAAAGGTGAAGTGAAACGTGAAATAGTTGATCTTCGATACGTGTTGGATGGAAAACAGCGAATTTTGACTATGAAAAACTTTGTAGAGGGCTTTTTCAGACTTCATGAAGATACTCCCGAAGTAACTATTGATGATGAAAAGTTTGAAATAGCGGGGAAATTCTATTCAGAATTGGATGAAGAAGTTCAGGATATGATTATATCTCGAACAATTGTTACCTATACAATAGATGGCGAAACGGCTACCGATGAAGAAATAGAAGATTTGTTTTTTAGGATGAACAATGGTCTGGCACTCACAACACAACAAAAAGCCAAGGCACTAATGGGTGTTGAATGGGCGAAACGACTGAATGAACTAGGACAACACAAATTGATTCAAGAATATAGTTCTTTTTCAAAGACACAATTGAAAGCTGACAGTCATCTAACTGCGATCATTCAAACGATGATGATGCTCGATGATTCGTATGAGTATAAGGATGTTACTCAAGGAACCATATCGGATTATTCAAGCACATTTAAGGATGATCCTGAACGAAAACGGGAATTGCTAGAAAAAGTGCAACAGGCAATGGACTACTTGGCAGAAGCTTTCGACAGAAAGGAAACTTTGCTCTTACGAAAGGTTCATTTCCCGATGACACTCATAACAGTCATAAAGGCAAAAGAAATGGGTGTATCGGGTGACGAGTTTAATGAATGGGCTTTTGAATTTAAAGAAGCATTTAAACCTTCAAAAGAAAATGCTTCAATACTTCTTGAAACTGATTATGAAAAATATACAGGTGCAGGTTCAACTAAAAAGGAGAAAGCAGTTGGTAGGATGAACGAAATGCTTCGTCATATGGAAAAATATATGAAGTTATACAATAAAAGATTTAAATAGATTAAATGTTTCAATAGGGGTGTGAAAGTTGAAAGTTAAATCTTTTGCTTTAGGAATGACTTTTCTTTTGACTCTTATTTTAAGCGCTTGTGGTAGTACATCGAAGGTGGGAATCAATGAAATTAGTTTAAAAGAATTAGAAAAGAAGTTTGACAACAAGGAAACATTTTTGTTGCTCGCATATGCTGAAAATCAAGATGATATTGATCGTACCAATTTTATAAAAGCATATGATCAAGCATTAAAAGATTATAATTTAAAAGCATATTTTATTAATATGATTGATATGGATGAGGATGAATTAGAGGTGTTAGAAAATAAATATGAGCATCCTGATTCGCGAGGTGGTTGGAGTCCTTCATATGCCGAATTGACTTTGGTTGTAGATGGTTTGGCTGGATTGGAAAACGGATATGATCATAAAAATAAAGATTGGTTAAATGATGGCAAAGATTATTTGAAGGAAATGGATAATATCAATTCGGGAATTAAAGATATATTAGCATATCTAAGCGCTCATAACATCGAAATTAAATAAGTCATTAATATATGGAGAACTTACTCTCAAATGAGTAGGTTCTTTTTTTTATGGGAAGGTGGTTTATAAACTTTATGAAAAGAAAATTGAAGAAGTTTTCTATTTTATTCGTATTAACAAGCCTGCTTTCAATTTTTTCTTTGCTTGTCACAAAATACGCATTTGCAGTTACGGATGAAGAGTTGTTGGATGAATATGAGAAAATGGACTCCGTTATGCATATAAGTAGTGGATGGTTATATGATGATATTTTGCGTAGTGTAGGCTGGGCGATAATTAAGGGTTTAGCATGGTTGAATAATTATTTTGAAGATATAGTGACAAAAGTAGTGACTATGAATAACTTTTATTCGTCTCCTAACATGGAAGGGTTAATGAATGTCGTTAAACCGTTAGTGTTTGGTTTATTTGTAATTGCCGTTTTTGTATTAGGTTTTCAATTTATGATGAACAAGATTGAAAAAAGAGGTGAAGTAATCCTCAATATATTGATGGCGGTTGCTGTTGTTGTTATCATTCCGGTTTTAATGAGTTCTTTGGGTAAGGTAGTAAACGTAGGAATGGATCATATGGACAAACATAATCCTGGTGGATTGGCCGGAGGGGTCATTAAAAGTAATGTTGTCGATTTGAAATATTATGCTGACAAGAATTTCAAGACAGCAGGAAAAGGCACTAAGTATGTTGGAAATAGTTCTACTCCACCAAGACCAATTAATAGGAATAACGTTAAGGTTGGTACAACAGAATATAAATATGCTAATAAGCTAAATGGAAAGATCACTGATATTAGTGTTAATGAAAAGTTAGATTTAAGCCTATCGGAGAAAAAAGGTGGATTCAAAAAGTGGGGTAAGTCCTTATCTGATAAATCCCAAGAATTATTGAAAAATAAGGCTGTTCCTACAGGAAATGGTACTAAAAAAGTTGTACAGGAATTAGGAGATTCACAAATAATGTTCACTGAACTTGGGAAAGAAACGTATTATCGTTACCATGTTAATTGGGGTACAACGATATTTTCTTTACTAATCACTGCTTTTGCTTTGGTTATTACAGTTATTAAAGTAGGAAGAGCAATTTTTGATCTTGCGTTTCATCAGATTTTTGGAATGTTTGTTGCTGTAACGGATCTAACGGGAGGACAACGTACGAAAAAAATACTTGCTGAAATAGCCAATACATTTGGGGTTATCTTTATTATGGTTTTCATTTTAAAGCTCTTTACGCTTTATGCTAATTGGGTTAGCGGTTTAAAACCTGCTATAGGCGGTATTGGTGTTGTTCTTATGTTAATTGCAGGTGCTTGGGCTGTTATTGATGCTCCTGATATTGTTCAGCGTTTAATGGGAATTGACGCAGGGCTTCGTTCAGGCTATGGTGCTTTAATGGGTGCGTATGCCGCCGCAGGTTTAGCAGGGAAACTTGGTAAAGGTGCGAAGAATTTAATCGGAGGTGTGGCTAGAAAAGGGGCTGGTTTGGCAAGTTTTGGGGCTGGTGCTATGAAAGGTATTGCTGGTCGCCAACGTTCTAAAACACCTGTACCTAAAGTGCCAAGCTCGGGAGGAAGTAACCCATTAATGAGTGCTTCAAACAATTTATCCCAAGGTTCAGGTGGTTTAGGTTCGGATAACAGTGGAATTTCAAAAGAACAATTGAAAGGTGGGCAATCAAGAGATATTGATGCTCAACCTATACCAAGTAATAATGAAACAACGCAGTTGTCTATGGGTGACATTGCAAATGAACAAATTAGTGATCCAGACCCGAGTGGTAATATAATGAAGGAAAACTTTGATAAAATTCCTGATGGTAACTTAGGTGATCCATCTAAAATAAATGCAAGTAGTGGTGGAGCTATTCAAGAACAAGCACCAATACCAAGTTTAAGTCCGAGTGATATTGCTCATGTATCGCAAGAAAAAGCAGGTCAAAGCCCTATTGGACAAGTTGGTGGTGGTGCAAATAAAAGCATTCAAGGGATTCGACAAGGGAATATGAACATCCCATCCGGTTATACACAAACATCATCAGGTCTGATTGTTCCTGCAAAATCAGTTCAAGGCAAAGGGGTTCAAACACCAATTGCTTCACCAATAAATGCAGGTAGTGGTGGAGTTGCTCACGTATCGCAAGAAAAAGCAGGTCAAAGCCCTATTGGACAAGTTGGTGGTGGTTTGGATAAAAATATCCAACGGATCGGACACGGAGATATGAACATCCCATCCGGTTATACACAAGCACCATCAGGTCTGATTGTTCCTGCAAAATCAGTTCAAGGCAAAGGAGTTCAAACACCAATTGCTTCACCAATAAATGCAGGTAGCGGTGGAATTGCTCATGTATCGCAAGAAAAAGCAGGTCAAAGCCCTGTTCGACAAGTTGGTGGTGGTGGTGCAAATAAAAGCATTCAAGGGATTCGACAAGGGAATATGAACATCCCATCCGGTTATACACAAGCACCATCAGGTCTAATTGTTCCTGCAAAACCAGTTCAAGGTAAAGGAATTCAAACGCCAATTGCTTCACAAAATGCAGGTAGTGGTGCAAAACGGATTCGACAAGGGAATATGGACATCCCATCCGGTTATACACAAACATCATCAGGTCTAATTGTTCCTGCAAAATCAGTTCAAGGCAAAGGGGTTCAAACACCAATTGCTTCACCAATAAATGCAGGTAGTGGTGCAATTGCTCACGTATCGCAACAAAATACAGGTCAAAGCCCTGTTCGACAAAGTGGGATTCAAACACCAATTGCTTCACAAATAGATACAGGTAGTGGCGGAACCGCCAATACTCCTATTGCTAGTCCAGTGAAAGTAATTTCACAACAAATTCAAGGTCTTACTAGCCAAGTTCAAGCAAGTAATCAACAAATTCAACAAATGCAAGGAATGTTGCAGGGTGGTTCTAATCAAGGTGGATGGGTTACGGGCAGTCCGTCCTTTCAACGCTTGCGTAATGAGGTAACAAGAGCAGGTAATTCAGGATATGCGTTTGGTCAAACGATTAGAAAAGCAACAGGCTTTACTACTAGGGCGATTGGGAAGTCGGCTGTAAACACGGTTCGGGCTGTAGCACACCCTAGACACACTGTACGTTTAGCTGGGGTTAAGTTGCATCAGGCTCAATTAAATGTCGCTCAAAAAGGAGCGAATAAGGTGCGTTTAGGTAAACAGAAAATTATCAGTGGTACAAAAAATATTGTGAGGGAAATTAGAACGCCATTAGGTTCTGATACTCCTATCTCCATTAACAGTACGAATATTAGAGGAAACAATAATGATATAAGGGGATAATAATAGGGGGAGTGAGAGTTGGGAAATTATGAAATTCCAAAAGAAATAAAATCCAAGCCCAAATTGATGGGATTGGAAATGAAGGAGCTAGTCATTTTATTGATTGGCTTCTTTTCTATTTTTACTTTTTTAAAAGACATGGTTCATACTGTACTTGCAATACCATTTATGGTGATTGCTACAGGATTATTGCTATGGTTGGTGATGCCTTCAAGTAATAATCCTACCCTTAGAAATTATATGTCAATTATTTTGTTCTTTAAGCGTGATAAGCAGACTTATCATGCCTTAGATCACGACAGGAAAAATAACGAAAAGTTAATTCAGTTAAATAGAGAGAACAATAGGAAGGGGGAAGTTTAGACATGGTTAATCAAGAGGAAAAAAAGGAAGCGATAAAGCCTATCATTGTGCCAAAGTATAACGAGAATAGTAACACTAAAAAAAGGGGTTTTATTCAAAAGTTAAAGCAAAAGAAACAGGAAAAAAAGAAGAAGCAAGAGTTAGAGGATAAAGGTAAGAAGGCTAAGTTGCTTCGCCAAACGCCTTCAATTCTTCCTTTTCTTCAAATTCATGACGATTATATTCTTTTAAAAGATGGAGTCATGGATATATTTCAAATTGAATCTAAAGACCTCTATTCGAGAAATGATGAGGATTTGAAGTTTTTATTAATGGCACGAAGTCGTTTTTTTAGAAGTTATTTTGAGTCTATAAAAGAAGTTGCGATGAATTTTCCTTCTAATACTGAAAAACAAAAAGCATATTGGCGGAAGAAAAGAGAGAGAACAGATGACCCTTTGCGATTAAAATTTATTGATCGTAAACTTTTTGAACTTGAATTTTTGGAGAAAGAGGCTGGGACATAACTAGCCAAAAATAGTAAATAAAAAGGTTTCAAGCAATAAAAAATTT
>NZ_VTQV01000015.1 GCF_008764245.1 Bacillus subtilis | reverse complement strand
GCCTGCAGGACGCAGGTCACAAAGGCGTTGCGACAGGATGTCGCGAATTTAGCCTTTGATCCTCGCTTTTTGAACATCCTCTTAAAAAATGTTCTCAGATAACTTGTCATGCTTTGTCCACCTACTAGCATATACTTCATTGTAATCGAATGGAACAGTTTTGAGAAGGCAGGGAATGAAATGAATAAATTTTTAAAAGGAACCATGATCTTAATGGCAGCAGGACTTATCACAAAACTTCTTGGCTTTATTAATAGGATTGTGATTGCACGTGTGATAGGGGCAGAAGGTGTAGGATTGTTTATGATGTCATCTCCCACCCTCTTCCTTGTCATTACGATTACTCAATTAGGGCTCCCTGTAGCCATTTCAAAAGCAGTTGCGGAAGCAGAGGCAAGGGGAGAAAGGCAAAAAACAAAAAAAATATTAGCCGTTTCTCTAGCTGTGACAGGAATATTATCACTCATTCTTACACCTACTTTAATGCTCATTTCGCCTTTTTTATCCGAAACCTTATTCACTGACCGTAGAACACTTTACCCATTAATGGCCATTACTCCAATCGTCCCGATTGTCGCCGTTTCATCGGTCATCCGCGGCTATTTTCAAGGCAAACAGAATATGAAGCCCGCAGCGATTGCTCAAGTACTTGAGCAAGTTGTGAGAATAGCTTTAATTGCTTTTCTCGCCAAAAAATTCCTGCCAATGGGAATTGAGTATGCAGCCGCTGCAGCAATGGGCGCATCTGTCATTGGAGAACTAGCTTCATTCATTTACTTATTCCTTATGTTTAAAGCAAAGAAAAAGTTTAGGGTACGTAAAAGATTTTTTCAATCCATAACGGATGGGAAAAAAACATTGGGAGAACTGATGAATGTGGCTTTGCCCACAACCGGTGGAAGGTTAATTGGATCCGTTACCTGGTTTCTAGAACCGATTGTTGTCTCACATAGTTTGCTCTTAGCTGGCATTGCAGCTGGAGTAGCGACGAAACAATACGGTCTTTTAACTGGTTATGCTTTACCCTTGTTGTCCCTTCCTTCCTTTTTTACACATTCATTGTCTACCTCTCTTGTCCCGGAAATTAGTGAGGCCAATGCCAATAGAAACCAATTGATGGTAGAATACCGCTTTCAGCAATCTTTACGTTTCGTCTTAATGGCTGGCTGTTTATCAACGGTGATTTTATATGTGTTTGCTGAACCTTTGATGAAATGGTTTTACGGAACATCCGATGGGTACGAATTCATTCAATTTCTTGCTCCATTCTTTTTATTCACCTATTTCCAAGGGCCATTCAGCGCCATTTTACAAGCGCTCAATTTAGCTGGCGCCGCGATGATTAACAGTCTGATCGGTTCTGTTCTAAAGATACTCGTGATCTTTGTATTTGCTTCCCAACCAGCATTTGGGATAAATGGGGTTGCGCTTGGTATGGCAGCAGGGACAGTGCTTGTAACACTTTTGCATTTTGCAACCGTCCTTAAAAAAATACAATTCACTGTCTATATAGGGATGTATGCAAAATTTATTCTAGTCACCTTATTATCAGGGATTTCCGGAATCTTTTATCTTCGGTATGTGTTTGACTATTACCCTACCCTACTTTTCCTGACTATTGGGATTGTACTTGTTTCCTGCATCTATCTTATTTTTATATTTGCTTTTAAATTATTAACAAAAGGTGATTTAATTCGCTTACCATTCTTTAATCGGATTCTTAAATAATAACAAAAGTGCAAGCGCCTGTTAGGGATGAACGGCTAGAAATGTGATGACGATTGCCAGCCAAAAGGATGAACAAGGGATCAACGGCTAAATGCGCCACGTCGTGTGGCAACGCCGTTTGACCAACATCCAGTTGGCCCCAAACGGCAAGATGATTACTTTGAATCATCATAATCAACGAAAAACTTTCCATCTTGATAACTACAAAAAGAAATTTGCTCAATATGATGATGTCCACGCTGTTCTAGTTCCTTTTTTAACCAAGATTCGTCCTTATTTACCTCATCCAAATGTTCTGGTTGAATTTCGCCATTTAAGATAAGTGGAAGGGTATAAGAGGCTGTCTTGGTTTTCTTATCCTTCTTAATAACAGAAAGTTCCCCAGAGGTCTCTAGAATAGCAAACTCTACATCTGAAATATTGGAGATATCCTTCTGCCGAAGCTGAGTGAGCAGGTCATCAAAATTATAGCGCAATTTTTTCATTTCTCTTTCATCAATTTTTCCTTTGTTAATGATTAATGACGGCTTTCCATCCATCAACCTTCTAAATTTACGACTTTTTAAAGAAATTAAGGCTAACCCTAATTGAATGAGCATAAGTGTGATCATAGGAATAATTGTATGGGATAAGGGATCTTTATGTTGCTCAATCGCAATCACGGCCATTTCCCCCATCATTATGAATACGACAAGATCTAAAATACTTAATTCACCAATTTCCCGCTTGCCCATCAATCTAAAAATAACAAGCAAAAGAATATACAAAATGACCGTTCGTGCAATAATAATTAAAAATTTTTCCATTTTATAATCCTCCCTTATTCATAGCCTTTTTTAGTATGTCCCGGATATCAAGTAATAAAAGCGATTTTTCCGAGAAAAAGAAAGACAAATACTTCTAATATTTTTTTCCGTGAATAAGCTTGTACAGATAGATATATGTTGATTGTAGAAGGGAGAGAGTGGTAATCGAAATTAAAAACTTTGCAGTTTCGATTGTATATGGATTAATGACAATCTTACTTTTTGCGGTACTGTCGAGTCTTATTTTTTCACTCGTTTTGCAATTTAGTGATACACAGGAAAAGTCCATTAGCCTTTTAATTACCATCATTTCATTTTTTGCTGTTTTTTTCGGTGGTTTTATTAGTGGGGGAAAACGAAAACAAAAAGGGTGGTTAATCGGAGGAGCCACAGGGGTATTTTATTCGCTCATTCTTTTATCTTACCAATTTTTGGGGCATAGCAGTTTCTTCTCATTAGAGCAATTCATCTATCACATCTGCTATATTTTAACAGCTACAATGGGGGGCGTTCTTGGGGTGAATATTTTATCCAATTCGAATTTTAAATAAAAAAACAAAAAGAAGCTGTGCAATCGAAATCAGCTTCTTTTTTATATAAGGATTTATGCTTGTACACTATTATTAGATTCCAGTACTTCACGGACCGCGTTACGATCGTATGTAAGTTTGCTACCATCGCCACATTTAATCACAATGGTTCCTTCATCTAATGCTTCAATTCGACCATGTAAGCCGCCAATTGTGACAATTTTGTCCCCTTTTTGTAAATTGCTTTGCATTTCATTCACGGCCTTTTGACGCTTTTGGTTTGGCCGAATCAATAAGAAGTAAAACAAGATGATCATAATAATAAAAGGTGATAAACCGATTAATTGTTCCATTAAAAAAACCTCCTTTTCTTATAAAATCTATATTAGAGGATGTTCAAAAAGTCCGGTAAAAATGACACTGCGAATTTCTTCGTTGGCTTGCTTCTCCGCTGCTCATGTATTTAAAAGCATACATTCCGCTGCTCGAAGACTTCGCCGCCTCGAACTTCTTGGTCCTTTTTATCCTCCTTTTTGAACACACACTATTAGAAATTTTTCGCGTCGGGAGAATTAAACCCATAACGCTCAAAAAATTCTTTTCTGAAGTCACCTAGGCGATCTTCTTTAATCGCTTGTCGGACTTGCTCCATCAATTTTAACAGAAAATGCAAATTATGGTAAGTCGTAAGTCTTATTCCAAATGTTTCGTCACATTTAATTAAATGGCGAATATAGGCCCTACTATAATTTCTGCACGTATAACAATCACAGTTTTCGTCGATTGGATTGAAATCGCGGGCATAGGCTGCATTTTTAACCACTAATCTCCCATTAGACGTCATCAATGTTCCATTTCTTGCAATTCTTGTTGGTAATACACAATCAAACATATCAATTCCACGAATACTTCCATCAATTAAGGAATCCGGAGAACCTACTCCCATAAGATAACGTGGTTTGTTGCTAGGCAATAATGGTGTAGTAAACTCTAACATTCGATTCATAACATCCTTCGGTTCACCAACTGATAAACCGCCAACGGCATAACCAGGAAAATCGAGTGAAACAAGATCACTAGCGCTCTGTTTCCGCAGATCTTCAAATTCTCCACCCTGGACAATTCCAAAAAGTCCTTGATCTTCCGTTCGGTTATGAGCGTTTAGGCATCTCTCGGCCCAGCGAGAGGTTCGTTCAACCGATTTTTTCATATAATCATGAGTAGCAGGGTATGGTGGGCATTCGTCAAATGCCATCATAATATCAGATCCAAGAGCGTTTTGAATTTCCATCGATTTTTCCGGAGATAAAAACAGCTTGTCTCCATTTAAATGATTGCGGAAATGGACGCCCTCTTCCTCAATCTTTCTAAACTCACTTAAAGAAAAAACTTGAAAGCCTCCCGAGTCTGTTAAGATCGCTTGATCCCAATTCATGAAGGCATGCAGGCCACCAGCTTCCTTCACAATCTCATGACCAGGTCTAAGCCAGAGGTGATACGTATTACTTAAAATGACACCTGCCCCCATTTGTTTCAATTCCTCGGGTGACATTGTTTTAACTGTCGCAAGGGTGCCTACTGGCATAAACATCGGTGTCGGATAGGACCCGTGCGGGGTATGTAGGACCCCAAGCCTTGCTCCTGTTTGCTTACAGGTTTTAATTAATTCATATGTGATCGCGCTCAATCTTTCCAATCCTTTCTAAAAGAGGATGTTCAAAAAGTCCGGTAAAAATGACACTGCGAATTTCTTCGTTGGCTTGTCTCTGCGCTGCTCATGTATCAGGTGATAAGGATCTTCCGTTAAAACCGCCCACGTCCTGTGGGCAACACGGAAGTCAGTACATCCTGTACAAGTCCGCTGCTCGAAACTGCGCCGCCTCGAACTTTCGACGTACAGGACGTACTAGTGTCGGCGTTGCTGACAGGACGTCAGCGCCTTTAGCCGACTTGGTCCTTTTTATCCTCCTTTTTGAACCCTCACTAAAACTTAAATCAATAACATCGCATCCCCAAAGCTAAAAAAGCGATATTTCTCTTTTACTGCTTCTTCGTACGCATGGAGGACAGGCTCTCGTCCAGCAAGAGCGCTCACAAGCATAATGAGGGTTGACTTTGGCAAATGAAAATTCGTGATCATTCCATCAATCGCCTTAAATTCATAACCAGGATAAATGAAAATATCTGTCCACCCATTTCCCTCAATAAAATGACCGTTATGAGCGGAGGCAATTGTTTCAAGGGTTCTTGTAGAAGTTGTGCCGACCGAAATAATTCTTCCTCCTTGTTTCCTTGTCTGATTCAACAACGCAGCCGTCTCTTTTGACATTCGATAAAACTCGGAATGCATATCATGTTCCTCAATGTCATCTACATTGACCGGTCTAAATGTCCCTAATCCAACATGAAGGGTAATATAAGCTATATGTATCCCTTTTTCACGTATTTCCTCAAGGAGCTCTTCGGTAAAATGCAACCCAGCAGTTGGAGCAGCTGCCGATCCTCGTTCCTTCGCATAGACAGTTTGATAGCGGTCTTGATCTTCAAGCTGTGTTTTGATGTATGGGGGAAGGGGCATTTTACCAAGCTGATCGAGCACTTCGTAAAAAATTCCATCATATTGGAATTCTAGAATACGGCCACCATGCTCTAATTCATCCAGGCAAACAGCCTGTAACTGACCGTCACCAAATGTTAGCGTCATACCTCTTTTCAATCTTTTGGCAGGCTTTACTAGCGTTTCCCACCGATCCCCATTTAATTGTTTCAATAATAATACTTCAACTTTGGCACCTGTATCAACTTTTAAACCAAATAACCTAGCTGGAAGCACCTTTGTATCATTTAAAACCAGGCAATCTCCTTTTTGTAAATACTTTGTAATATCGCTGAAAATCTCATGCTTTATATCACCTGATTGCTTATCCAAAACCATTAATCTGCTTGCTGCGCGATTTTCCAAAGGGACTTGTGCAATCAATTCTTCCGGTAATTCAAAATCAAACTGATCCAATTTCACAACTATTTAAACCTCCCAATCAAATAGAGAACCACTGTTAATATTACACTTAAAAGGATGGATGTCACAACTGGGAAGTAAAATGTGAAATTTTCTTTCTTTATGATAATATCTCCAGGTAGTTTACCTATTTTTACAAATTGCGAAAGAAAACCAACCGCAAAAATAATTCCTCCTATGATCATAAGTACCTTTGCTGTCCCATTCACTTTTCCGGCACCTCTAAATGAAAATGTTCGTAGACAAGCTCTGTCACCATTCTTCCCCTTGGTGTTCTTTGTAAAAAGCCGATTTGCAGTAAATAAGGCTCATAGACATCTTCTATGGTCATCGCTTCTTCCCCGATGCTTGCAGCGATTGTATTCAGCCCAACTGGTCCACCCCGAAACTTTTCAATCATCCCTTTTAAAAGTTTGTGATCAATATTATCAAGACCTAAACGATCAACTTGTAGTAATTCCAAGGCTTGATCTGCAAGTTGGCGGGTGATAACCCCATCCCCTCTTACTTGAGCAAAATCACGTACCCTTCTCAATAATCGATTCGCAATCCGGGGCGTTCCACGTGAGCGTCGGGCGATTTCAATTGCACCCTGTCCCTCAATCGCTGTTTCCAATATCTCAGCCGTACGATGGATTATATTCGTTAGTTGATCTTCTGTGTAATATTCTAAACGACTTAATACACCGAAACGATCACGCAATGGCGCCGAGACAGAACCAGCCCTTGTTGTTGCGCCAACAAGCGTAAAAGGTGGAAGATCGAGGCGAACAGATCGAGATTCTGGGCCTTTCCCTATGACAATATCCAAGCAATAGTCTTCCATTGCGGGATATAACACTTCTTCAATTGCCCTAGGTAAACGATGAATTTCATCAATAAATAATACTTCCCCTGGTTCAAGAGAAGTTAAGATAGCCGCTAAGTCACCCGGTCTTTCAATCGCAGGACCTGATGTTGTCCGCACATTGACTCCCATTTCATTAGCGATGACAACAGCTAGGGTCGTCTTCCCAAGTCCTGGTGGCCCATATAACAGCACATGATCCAAGGTTTCTTTTCTCAATTTCGCCGCTTCAATAAAAACAGCTAAATTTTTCTTTACCTCATCTTGTCCGATATACTGGGATAAAGTTTGCGGACGGAGACTTTGTTCAAAAGAAAGATCATTTACTATCGCTTCACTAGACAATACTCGTTCTTCCATCCTACCTCTTCCTTTCTATCAAGTCATTAATAATTGTAACGCCTGTTTAATATACTGGTCTGTTGTTAAGTTTTTATCTCGAAGTTTCGGCTCTATTTTCTTTAATTCACGTTCTGAATACCCAAGTGAGGCCAATGCTAATAGCGCTTCTTTCAACTCGTCTTCTGGCTCATCCAAAATAAGCTCTTCTCTTTGAACAGTCGCAGCCACTTCCGGCAACGCCACGACATCATTTAATTTCCCTTTTAAATCAAGGATCATTTGCCTAGCTGTTTTCTTTCCTACACCAGGAAATTTAACAAGAAACTTTTCATCCTCATTTTCAATGGCTCGAATTACTTGAGCTGGTTCTCCATAAGCCAAAACGGCTAACGCTCCTTTTGGGCCGATCCCGGAGACATTCAAAAGTTTCTTAAACATAATCTTTTCTTCAAATGTCGCAAATCCATATAACGCAATAAGATCTTCGCGAACATGTTGATATGTATAAACAACCGTTTCAACATCCTGATTCTTTGAAAAAACAAATGGATTTGGGGTCAAAATTTGATACCCAATCCCATTATTCTCTAAGACAATATACTCAGGTCCAATTTGTTCGATCTTCCCTTTTATATACTCGTACACAACCTTCTCTCCTCTTTCATGCTAACCATTATTGTAACACAAATCCTTCTTTATGACCGCAAACTTAAAGCCTGACTCTCAAAAAGTCAGGCTTTTCTTTTCAACTGCATTTTTTTCAGTAGAATACTGCTTCATTACTTCTAACACTTCTTTAAAGGTCTCTTTTGTTTGGATTGGAATCCCCTTTTTAAGCTCTTCCTTTTTCTTCCCCTCTAATTTCCTCATATCAATTTGAAAAAAGGAATGGATAATATCCGCTTGCTCAGGACTTCCATTAAAGATTGATAATGTACCATCTTCTTGGAGACCAAAAAAGCCGTTAACCTTTAATAAAGGAGAAATATCATTTACCTTCTTTTCAAAAACAACCCGTTTTTCATCTATATCAACTAACTGCCAGTTTTCATATTTCGCCCAAAAATCTTCTAGTGCCCATATGGTTTCGGTCACCAATTCTTCACTCATGTCGCCATCTAAATATGTTCTTTTCAGCAAAACTTCAATCTCAAGAGGACTGTCAGGGATATAAACCGAATCTCCCTCCTGTTCTATCGTTGTTGATTGCGCTTGAGTCTTTTGAATATCTAATGCTGGCTGATTCGCTAAACTCACTACTATTAAGATCATAAATGAAATAAGCAATTTTCCCGTAAATTTCATACGGATCACCTCTTTGCCTATAAATTTAATTCTTATAATCTATATTGCCCAAAAATAACATCCATATCCAATTTTCTTGAAATCGTTAAAATACAAAAATCCATTTAATGCAACTCTTCGCTGCATTAAATGGACTTATGTCATGTTTATTCAGAAAAATTATGATACACTTCCTGCACGTCATCATCATCTTCAAGCATCTCTAACATTTTTTGCATTTTCTCTGCCTGTTCACCCTCAAGATGTGTATAGGTTTGTGGCACCATTGTGATTTCGGCAGTGGCAAATGTGAAACCTTGATTTTCTAGATTTTCTTTTACCTCTATGAAACTTTCAGGATCTGTATAAATTTCAAAAGCTTCGTCACTCGTTTCCATTTCCTCGCCACCTGCTTCAATGACGGATAAAAGCATATCATCTTCGTCTAAGGTTACATCTTGACGATCAATGGCTAAATATCCCTTGCGATCAAACATATAAGCGACACAGCCTGTTTCACCAAGATTCCCACCATTTTTATTAAATGCCACTCTCACATTTGTTGCCGTTCTATTTTTATTATCGGTTAAGCACATCACCATCACAGCTGTGCCATTTGGACCGTATCCCTCATACACAATCTCTTCATAATGTTCTGTATCTTTATTTCCAGTAGCCTTGTCAATCGCCCGCCCGATATTATCGTTGGGCATATTTTCTGCCTTTGCTTTCTCCACCACAAGTCGCAAGGAAGGATTCGTACTTGGGTCAGGACCACCCATTTTTGCGGCCACATAGATTTCCTTGGCTAATTTTTGAAATACTTTTCCCCGTTTAGCATCTTGCGCATTTTTTCTGTTTTGAATATTTTTCCATTTCGAATGTCCTGCCATTTTATAACCCCTTTCCCTTGACTTCATCCCTTTAACTATAACGAAATTGGGAATTACGAGCAATCTTTCCACACCTTTTCCTAGTATGGATCAACTTTTTTAATGATTTCCTTACTAAATTTCATTCTTTGTTTAAATTGCTTGAGTATTAAAGCCTCCATCATTGGCCATCTTCTTTGTTGTTCAATAGAAGGACTCCTTGTAAAATGTAACCATTCCCTAAAAATATCAGTTGGATACACAAGGGCCGTTACAAATGCTTCGCTTGTTTTATAGGGCTGAAGAGCTTGAAAGGAAAATAAATGTTCAAGTTCCCATTTCAGATGAGGTAAAATCCGATTAGAAAGCTGCAAATAATCTATATGGGCTGGCGCAACTGCAATTAAATCAAAATCAATCAGCCATAATTGATTTTTTTTATCTCGAATAAAATTATGGCTTGCTACATCCCCATGAATAACACAATGAGGCTCTTCCGTGAAAAAGGCAGCTTGTTTTTGCATTTTTTCTAGAGCCCATTCTCCAAGATCCGCAAAATAACTTAAATGAGGACGTACTGGGTGCTGAGTATGTAAATGTAATGTATGCCGAAATTCCATTAATCGTTTATTCCATTTATTCAACTGTTCAAAAACAGGAATTTGCTCTTTTACAGCTATTGATATATTGGCGGTCGCCTGATGATATTTTTGCAATAAAAAGGAGACATCTTTTATTTCAGATCTATGCTGATAATTGACTCTAACACCTGGTTGAGATTCGATATATTGAATGAGCCCAAAAATTCTATCGCCTAGTATAAATGGTTTCTGATGAAATGAATAAGTTTTCATAAAGCCATTTTTCTTTAATTCTTCTGTAAAAGATACTTGCCTTTTAAAATTGGCTAATGTAGAAAATTCTTTCAAAATCCAATGTTGGTGTTTGGTGCTAACCAGCCATACCATCTTTTTTATCGGCTTGATTCGGATAAAGGGAAGATCAAAATTCTCCTTTAATAAAAGAAGGAGACGGTGATTCAATCCGTCTCTTTCTTCAAAAAAATCTTTATTCATTTCCTTCTCCATCATCATGACGCACAGGCATCGCATAAGTGGGGGGTATCGCTGTTCCCACAGGTGGATATCCTCGATACATATGCCCCTGCATGCCATAATGGTTTGGATGGTAGTGAGGCGAACAACCACAATCCCCTCCTGGATTCATATAATTAGCCTGTGGTGGCATTGGTTGCTGGAAGCCGGGCATTGGCATACCTGGATAAGGGTGGGCCATACTTGGCATCATTCCCGTATGCTGGTAATCCGAAGAGCTTTCCATTTGATGTTGTGTCCCACCATAATAGGGGTGTTGCATATCATCAGATGATTCGTCTGACCCCCAATAAGGTTGTGGGCCATAACCAGAGATTGGAACGTTAGCTGGTTGGTATTGCATCATCGGGGCCCCCGTCATCGCTCCATGCACTTGTGGCATCATATACCCTTGATAAGGCTGTACTTGTGGGTATGGATAACAAGGATCAAAGCATGGCTGCGGCATAGGATAACATCCATACATAGGCTGCTGAATGGGCATCTCCGGCGAGTAAGACGACTCCTCCTTGTGATGGTGAACAGGTTTTTCCATTGGTGGCGCTGGCTGTTGCATCTGTTGCGCCTGCATTTGTTGCATATTCATCATATAATAATTGTTTATGTCAATTTCCGGTAATGGCTGTGGCTGTGGCATTATAGGTTGATAAATATGATGTGGTTTTTCTTTCTTCGGCTTTTCTTTTGGCGGCTTTGCAACAGGCATAGGTGCTTCTTTTTTAGGCAAAAAAGGATGTTCTGCTTTTGGCATTTCTTTCTTTCCTGATGGATGATGATGAACCGTTTTTCCCTTCACCCCTCCACCTGAGTGGCCAGGTACTTTGATTTTCATCCCCGGCATAATCATTTCCGGATTAGATAATTGCGCATTTAGCTTCTTTAGTTCATCAAAATTTACGCCATACTTCTGGGCAATATTCCATAATGTTTCTCCTTTTTGTACAATATGGATCTTCACAAATTTTCCCTCCTCAAGCTCAGTCTATATAGTGTATGAATGATTGGGCAAAATGCTAATAATCTTCATCAAAACTTATGAGATTGGGCGTTTATTTATGACAAATCCAGTTTGTCCTTATTCAATAATGAAGAAGGAACGATGAATATGATAAAATAAGCTTAGAATATAGAATGGAGGGGTTGAATGAAGAAGACAGGTAAAAAAATGCTTGGCGAAGAAAGAAGAGAAACTTTGCTTTCTTTATTAAAGGAAAAAAATTCTCCCATTACTGGAAGTGAATTAGCCGAAAAAACAGGGGTCAGTCGACAAGTCATCGTTGGAGATATAAATTTATTGAAAGCACGGAATATCCCGATTATCGCTACAAGTCAAGGCTATTTGTATATGCGCTCCCCTCAAGAAAACCATCTTATTGAAAAAACGATCGTTTGCTTACACTCACGTAGCCAAACAGAAGAGGAATTGAATATTTTGGTCGACCATGGGATTACAGTCAAGAACGTAGCTGTCGAACATCCCATTTATGGAGATCTTACTGCCTCCTTGATGGTTTCTAACCGAAAAGAAGTTGAACATTTCCTTACTAAAATAAAATTAACAAACTCCTCTCTTTTGGCTGATCTCACATCAGGTATTCATTTACATACGATAGCAGCACCTAACAAGGAGGCTATCGAAAAAGCGGAGAAAGAACTAAAGGCCGCTGGGATATTAGTCGATGAAAATTAAAAGCCTTATCCAGATTATTATTCTGGATAAGGTGTTTCTTTTGCACCGAACTAACCCCACTTTTTCCGCTAAGAAGCTAAATGTGTCTAACCTCCCGAACTCAATACATCGACTTTATCCACGAATTCTAGTCTGTTTAATTCGGCCAAGAGATCATCAATTTCAACACTCATACTCGCGATATCAAGCGAAAGGGTAACATTTGCTCGTCCTTGTAAAGGAATCGTTTGGTGTATGGTTAGCACATTACAGGCATACTTGGCAACAATCGCCAATAATGTAGAAAGAGAACCTGGCCGATCTTCAAGATAAAAGAATAACGAAATAATCTTCTCTTTCACGACCCTGTGAAAAGGTAAAACTGTATCTCGATATTTATAAAATGCACTTCGACTTAAATCAACTTGTTGGACAGCGTCCCAAATGGAAACAGATTTTTTCCGCTCAATTAATTCTTTCGCTTCTAACGTTTTTTTCATCGCTTCAGGTAAAACGTCTTCACGCACTAAATAAAATTTTTTTTGATATTCTCTCTTTCCCAATATCCTCTCCCCCATTCACCACAGGTCCTATTCAACAAATTCAAATTCAAATTCGAGAATTCGAATAATGTCTCCATCCTTCGCTCCACGCTCTCGCAACGCATCATCGACACCCATTCCTCTCATTTGCCTAGCAAATCGACGAACCGATTCATCTCTTGAGAAATCTGTCATTTTAAATAGCCGCTCGATCACATCTCCTTTAATAACAAACGCACTGTCTGGATCTCTTGTAATCGTAAATTGGTCGGGATCTTTTTCATGGCGATAGACAACTCGATGAATTTCCGCATCTGCTTCTACGGAATCATAAAGAGGGAATTCCGGAGTTGTTTCTAATTGATTCGCTATTTCAAATAATAAATCTCGGACTCCTTGCCTCGTAAGCGCTGAGATTGGATAGATTGGATACTCTTCCTCAAGTTTGGTCCGAAATGCGGATAAATTCTCCTCTGCTTCCGGCATGTCCATTTTATTGGCAACAATGATTTGTGGGCGTTCAAGCAAGCGAAGATTGTATTTTTCTAACTCTTGATTGATCGTCTGAAAATCTGCAAATGGATCTCTTCCCTCCATACCAGACATATCGATCACATGGACAATCACTCTTGTCCTCTCAATATGTCGCAAGAACTGGTGACCCAGTCCTACTCCTTCATGTGCCCCTTCAATCAAGCCAGGCAAATCAGCCATAACAAAACTGCGACCATCTTCTGTCTCTACGACCCCTAGATTAGGAACGATTGTTGTGAAATGATATTCCGCTATTTTAGGCTTGGCTGCCGAAACGACGGAGAGTAACGTTGATTTCCCCACACTTGGAAAACCAACAAGACCAACGTCAGCGAGGATTTTTAGTTCTAGAACAACATCTCTTTCCTGCCCCGGCTCTCCATTTTCTGCCATTTCCGGTGCTGGATTCGCAGGTGTAGCAAAGCGAATATTTCCTCTTCCCCCACGGCCTCCTCTAGCCACTACCGCTTTTTGTCCATGCTCTACAAGATCTGCAATGACTTCCTCTGTTGCAAGATCCTTTACAACGGTTCCAGGAGGTACTTTTACAACTAAATCTTCGGCACCTTTGCCGTGTTTGCTTTTCGACATCCCATGCTCGCCTCGAGTCGCCTTGAAATGTCGTTGATAACGGAAGTCCATTAACGTACGTAATCCTTCATCTACCTGAAAAACAACATCTGCGCCTTTTCCACCATCTCCACCAGCTGGCCCGCCCATCGCCACGTATTTTTCTCTGCGGAAGGCAACCATTCCATTGCCGCCATCTCCACCTTTCACATATACCTTTACCTGATCAACAAACACAATGATCACTCCATTCCATCAAAAATAACGTCACAAATAAAATTCGTCTCACTTACTTCTTTAAGGTTAATGTGAATCTGTTCATCTTCATGATTTAATACCCATTGCTCGAAACCATCCAAATCTTTTAGCTTTCCATCAAAATCAAAATGCAAGGAAAGACTTTTTTCCAAAGGTTCAATCGAAACATATAATCGATTACTATATAATGGGGGAAGAGCATCTGAAATAGCTTGAAAAAAGCTTTTCACCCAACTTGTTAATTTTAAATCATTTATGGAATGGACTGGTAGATCATTGATGAACTCATATTCTATTTGAAATGTATGACCTTCCCAGCCCCAATTATGGAGTAGCAATAGTGTCGCAAATTCTGGTAAACCTAATTTCGTCAATTTCGTTTCCTGTTGAGATTCGAGAACGATTTCTTCGATTACTCGTTCGGCTTGATCCACTTTCCCCAAAGCTAGATAGCCTTTAATTAATTGAATTCGATTCAGCCAATCATGGCGGACGTGTTGCAATAAAGTAAGTGTTTCTTCTTTATCAATCATCATTATATCCTTTCCAACATTCTTCAATCGTTTCTATAGTATATCAAAAAGAAGCGAGGCCTGCAGGTTGCAGGTCGCAAAGGCGTGGCGATTGACATGGCGCCTTTTGCCGTTTATCCTTTTGGCATCCTCTAGAAATAAAAAAAGCTCTAGCCATATTTGGTTAGAGCTTTTTCTGTCTTATGCTACTGGGTATACGCTGACTTTTTTCTTGTTGCGACCAACACGTTCAAAGCGAACCACACCATCTGTTTTTGCAAATAATGTATCGTCACTTCCACGGCCAACATTTTCCCCTGGATGAATTTTCGTTCCACGTTGACGGTATAAAATCGATCCACCTGTTACGAATTGACCATCTGCTCGTTTCGCACCCAATCGTTTTGCTTCTGAGTCACGACCGTTTTTAGTAGAACCTACCCCTTTTTTCGAAGCGAAAAATTGAAGATCCAATCTTAGCATTTGATTCACCTCCATTTTAGAAAAGCGCAAGTTTTTAACTGTTCTTTTAAATAAATTTGATCTTTACAAATTCAGGATATTCTCTTTCAATCGTTTGTAAGGAAACAATCATTCCTTCTAATAATAACTGAACCTGCTTTTTCACTTCCTCTTCCATAGGATAAGGAAGTTGACACTCTAGAAAACCGTCTTCTTCCATCGTGATATCTGGTTCAATTGGAGTCAGGGCTATGACTGCATTTAAGCTGCCAAATGCGACAGCTGAAACTCCTGCACAAACAATATCTTCGCCTTTATCAGCGAATTGAGCGTGCCCTTGCATTGTAAATCCACTAATGTCGCCATTCACTGTACGGCTAACTTGAATACGAATCATAGGATCATCATCACTTATGCATTGATCTTTTCAATGACAAGTTTTGTGTAAGGCTGACGATGTCCTTGTTTTTTATGATAATTTTTCTTTGGCTTATATTTGAAAACCACAATTTTCTTTTGACGGCCTTGTTTTTCAACTTTAGCTGTAACCGTAGCTCCCTCTACAAATGGGCTTCCTACCTTTACATCTTCGCCACCAACAAAAAGAACTTTGTCAAAAGTAAAGGAATCACCTTCAGTAGCATCTACCTTTTCAACGTAGATAACTTGTCCTTCTTCTACCTTTACTTGTTTTCCACCAGTTTCAATAATTGCGTACATAAATCGCACCTCCTTATTAGACTAAGACTCGCCATTTGCAGGTGTTCTATCAACTTCTTTTCAAAAAAATAGAAACTTTCATTTACCTGTTATGTGCGGTTGTAGCACGGGTGCTACAAACTAACAAAAAAATTTTATCATATACGCGGTTTACTGTCAATAGGTGTTCGATCATTGGAGATTACAGATAAGAAAAGTCTTTAGCTTGCATAAACGAGATCCATTAAACGAGCTCTTACCTTTTTCTCGGAAAAGTAGGCATAAAGAAGCTCATTCTCATCCAATTGAAAGCCGCCCTCTGTATTTCCATCAATATCAATTAAATGTTTATACCCACGTTTGAATTTACTTAATATATCAAAAACATAATCCTCGCTGTCCGCCTGTATCGTTTGTAATCGCAAAATGCTTTGTTGTTCTCCAAAATGGCGTTCTAACAGGAATCTCATTAACATATATTTTTGCTGCTTCCATTCCGTCCACAAACAAACATCTAAATAAATTAAAATAGCCCAAATATTTATATTAAAGGGATCTATCAAAAGAACAAGTACATGAAAAATCAGCAAAATAACAAATGAAATGATAACAGACATACGAACGGATTCGAGATAAGATTTATAAGTAGATAGATATAGATGCACCAATTTCCCGCCATCCAGTGGGCGAATTGGCAAAAGATTGAAAATCATAATCATCCAATTATATTGAGCGATTTGCTGAGCATAATCTGCTGATATCAGCCCGCCCATATGCAGAACTGGAATGATCACAGCTATCCATAAATGTTGAAGGGGCCCTCCCACAATCACACAAAAATCTTCTAACATGCTTCGATTTCCATGTTCATCTACATCGCAAAAACCCCCAAAAGGGAGGAGCATAACTCTTTTTATTTTCCAATTAAAAAATTGGGCGACTAAGGCATGACCCATTTCATGAATAAAGACGATCGAAAAAAGGGCGAGTAACTCCCAAAAGTATCCTGTGATTACACTTAGCCCAGATATAATCCACAATAATGGATGGATTCTGATTTTTGTAAAAAGGCGCCCGTATTTATTCAAATTTCATCACCTGAATGGGATCGATAAAAGTATCATGTTGTTTAATGGCAAAATAAAACTCACCAGTTTCTCCATCTTCACCTGAAGAAACAGTGCCAATCAGTTGCCCTGCCTTCACTTTTTCTAGCGGTTTGACGGAGATATGATCCAATTTCCCATACCACGTTTCTGAATAATCAGGATGTTGAATGATAATGGTATTGCCTGTTCCCTCCTTCTTACCAGCAAACGTGACCGTTCCTGATGACATTGCCTCCACTTTAGCTTCTCTTCCCGTCTCCATAATAATCCCTTGGTGCTCGTCAGAAAAAGGCTCCAATATTTTCCCTGTTACAGGCATAGCAAAGTTTTCCTTCGGATCCTCCCGTTGGAAATCTGATTGCGCAGGAAAAAGAGCAAGTGGTTGCCCAAATTTTTCTTCATACCAATCTGCCACTACCGCGAATTGAAATTCGCGTTCAAATGTTTTTTTTATCCCAGCCCTTGCCCCTTCCATCTTTGGCGAGGGTGATTGAAAAATAATTGCAAGAAGAAGGACGAGAATGGCTGAAATAAATATTTTCATAAAAAAGACTTCCTTTTTAAAAAGTGGATGCACTGATTCGTTAGGGTCTGATTCAAAAACTGAGTTTTCTCCACCATCTTGTTGAAAAAATGTCTCTTCTAATTTCCGGTCACGAGTAATGCCATATTGCTTCCTTCTTTTATTTAGTTCTCTGCGAACCTGCTCAATTCTATGACGATCCATTCTCCTCCATCCCCTTTAGCTATTTTTACTACCATATGACTTGTCCTGAAAAAATATGCGAAGAGTATGGGGATGTACAGAATACAAAAGTACGTGATTGTTTTCTGAATCAACAGGTAAAGGCGTGACGAAAATCGCCACGCCTTTTTGCCTTACATCCTATGGGCTTCCGCACCAAAAGATGTGAAGCCTCGTTGATCGTATTAGGATGAGCTACTACTAAATAACTTCTTCAATTTCACAAAGAAACCTGATTTTTCACCATCAAGAGATTGTAATGGGACAGATTCCCCTAAAATTCGTCTTGCTATATTCCTATATGCAATGGAGGCCTTACTATTAGGATTAAGCGCAATCGGTTCTCCTTGATTCGCTGATTTAATTACTTCTGTATCATCTTGAACGATCCCCAGTAGATCAATCGATAAATGCTGTGCAATCTCATCAACATCCAAGACATCTCCATCTTTCATCATTTGACTACGGATTCGATTAATAATTAATTTTGGTGGTTCTAACGTTTCTTCCTTTTCCAAAAGGCCAATAATTCGATCCGCATCGCGTACAGCCGAAATTTCTGGCGTGGTCACAACAATCGCGCGGTCCGCGCCAGCAACCGCATTTCTATACCCTTGCTCAATTCCCGCTGGACAATCAATTAAAATATAATCATAATCTTGTTTCAAATTGGATATGAGCTGTTTCATTTGTTCAGGAGATACAGCCGTTTTATCGCTTGTTTGAGCTGCGGGTAATAGAAATAAGCGATCATCAAATCTTTTATCTTTTACAAGCGCCTGATGTGGTTTACATTTTTCTTCCACCACATCAACAAGATCGTAAATGATGCGACTTTCTAGGCCTAATACAACATCAAGATTTCTTAAACCTATATCCGTATCAATCAAGCAAACTTTTTTCCCCTGCAGGGCAAGGGCTGTCCCAAGATTTGCGGAGGTAGTTGTCTTCCCAACCCCTCCTTTACCTGATGTAATCACAATCGCCTCACCCATTTTAACGTCCCCCTTTGAATCTTGTAATATTCGGTCTAATATGTTTTAAATTTTGCAATCTATCAATCATAATTTGTTGTGAATCATCTATGTAGGCACATTCCATTTGGTGGTGTCCATCCTGATCATGATCATCAGGGGGACGTGTGATACAATCAGAAATCCGTAATTGCGATGGCGTCATAAAAGAAGCGACAATGACGGCTTCCTTATTTCCTTCGAAACCAGCATGGGCAATTCCTTTAAGAGCGCCCATGATAAAGATATTACCACCGGCTCGGACGGTTCCACCAGGGTTCACATCTCCTACAAGTAATAAATCACCTGGTACCTCCAATACCTGTCCTGATCTGACAATCGTGGTAACAGAAGTGATAAGTTGTTCATCTATGATCCGCTGTGATTCTTCCTTTGTCAAAACATTGCTCACGATCTCTTCAACTTCGAGGTTTTTCTGATAGCGTATTCTCTCTTTCAGTTCCTCTCGTTGCTCTTCTGTTAGAAGTCGATTACCAGCAAGAATGCGTACAGAGATTAGGGGACTATCATTCTCTCGCCCCTGTAAATCCGCTAATTTCTCATCTAACTCTCTCAATAATGATTCATAAGAACAAGTATCATTTAATTGTAATGAAAGGCCGTTTTTCGTTCCTTTTATCATAACATTTTGTCTGTTTTTCATATATGGCGGGCAAAGGAGACGTTCAATCGTTGACTGTGCCCTATTATCTCCTTTCAACAACTAACTCCATCGGTTCGTTTTACTATATCTTAACGCAAAGAACCAAAATCGTCATCTCTTGCTCATTCGACAAATCTTGAAAAAGTCCTCCAAGAAATTTATTCATGCATTTCAATCCTTTTTCGTTGGGACAAAACTTTTTTGAATGGGAAATAAATAATCAAGAAAAAGATCTGATTTACAATCAGTGTAGGCCATAATCTTCGGTTTAGAAATTCTTGAATATCCATACTACGTTGGAGTACGAATACATTCATTCCATACACAACAAATTCAACCATTCCGACACATAAAAGTGAAATAAAAAAGGTAGTAAAAACATTGGCTTGAATAACCCTAGCCATCTTAGACGCCAAATAGACAGTGATTGGGAGTAGAAATAGATAGACTCCAATAATTTCCGTATAATAAATATCAAATAATAGGCCGAAAATGGCCGCATAAATCAATGTGCGATTTCGTAGATAAAATAACCCCATGACAATCAAGAGGACTAATAAAAAATGAGGAACCAAAAGAATATCCATCTTAAATGTTCCTGGAGGGGTGAACTCGACAAAAACACTTTCACAATAAAAACATAAAGTTAAAAGAAGAGGAAGAATTACACGTTTCATCATTCTTCCCCCTTATCTAAATTGGTTTGCTTCCCCATCGTCCGTGCAACAACCATGACATGTTCAAAATCATAAAAATGCGCGGATGGTTCAATATAAGCAATTTGGGTTAGCCCAAAACGATCCATTTCTACCGATTTTACTTTTCCAATATCCAGTGTTTTCGGGAAAACTCCACCAAGCCCAGAGGTAATCACATTTTGTCCTTCTTTTATTTTCTTATCAACTGGGATATCCTTCATTAATAATAGCTTTTTGTCGGCATCATACCCATTGATTAACCCGTAGATCTCGTCTTTTCCTTGTATTTGCGCGGATACTCTATTTTGGGTGTTTTCTGATGTTAATAATTCAACTGTCGCTGTCATTGGTGAGACACTAACGACTTTTCCAACTAACCCTTTCGAAGTGATCACAGCCATCTCCGTATCCACACCACTATTTTTTCCCTTGTTAAGGATAAATTTTTCGTCCCATCTTTCGGGGTTTCGACTAATAACTGTTGCTTGAATGGTTTCATATTCACGCAGATCTTCTGTTTTCTTAAGAACACTTCTTAATTCCTTATTGTCTTTTTTCAAATCGGCAATTTCCTTCTCTAACTTTGCCAAACCTTCTAATCGTGACTTCAATTTTTTATTTTCGGTATATGTATTTTTTAAATCTTCTACATTCTCAAAAAAATTAGCAATACCGTGAGCTGGTCTAGAAACGATTGATTGACCAAAGCCGACCACATCTTTAAAAAATTGCTCAGGTTTTGAAATATTATCCTTATCCCTTAGGGAAAAGCCAATAAGTGAAACTAAGACAATGAGGCTAATTAATAATATGATTAGACGTTTATTTAGAAAAAAATGGGGCATTCCATACACCTCTAACTTTCAAAGCGGAAATAACTTAGCAATAATAAGACACTTCGTTCCAGTGAATATATTGATCGAACGACACCGTTGTGGTTAAGGATGAAGCTAACGCCGTTCTGAGCCCGCGTTTCCTCTAGGCCTAAAAGTAGAAGCGCCAGTAGCAAGAACCGGCGCATCTTTCCTTATCTAGAATCCTTAGCTTTATTCTTAAATAAGTCGATGTGGTCTAAGGCTTTTCCTGTTCCAATTGCGACACAATCAAGTGGCTCATCAGCAATTAATACAGGCATTTCCGTTTCTTTACTCATCACCTTATCTAGGTTATGTAATAAAGCTCCCCCACCTGTTAAGACAATTCCGCGATCCATAATATCTGCAGCTAATTCTGGCGGCGTTTTTTCTAATGTATTCTTCACCGCATCCACAATCGCTGTCACAGTGTCACTAAGTGCCCCAGAAATTTCTTCAGCTGAAATTTCGATTGTCTTTGGTAAACCCGTAAGTAAATCACGACCTCGAATCTCCATTGGTGCGAGTCCTTCTACTTCCCCTGCTGAGCCAATTTCTACCTTGATCGCTTCTGCTGTCCGATCACCGATTAATAAATTATATTTCTTTCGAATGTAGGCGATAATCGATTCATCGAAATTATCACCGGCAGTACGGATCGACATACTTGTAACAATTCCACCAAGGGAGATAACAGCTACTTCCGTTGTTCCACCACCTATATCTACAACCATACTACCTGTAGGCTCCCACACTGGCAAATCGGCACCGATTGCCGCTGCAAAAGGTTCTTCGATTGGATAAGCATCACGTGCTCCAGCCTCTCTTGTTGCATCAAGAACTGCTCTTTGCTCTACAGCCGTAATACCTGATGGCACACACACCATGACATACGGCTTTCCACCCATTCCTTTACCTTTAATTGCTTGTTTAATATAATATTTCATCATCGATGCAGTGGTTTCATAATCGGCTATAACACCATCTTTCATTGGACGTAAAGCAATAATGTTCCCAGGTGTTCGACCAATCATATTTCGCGCATCATTTCCCACTGCCACAATCTTTTTCGTATCTGTTTGTAATGCAACAACAGATGGTTCTCGTAATACAATTCCCTTGCCTTTTGCAAAAACTAGGGTATTAGCTGTTCCTAAATCAATCCCTAGATCTTTCGTACCTAATCCAAACATTGTATGTATCTCCCTTTCTCATGCCATATGTCTCGTACAATTCATTTGGCAAAATTCACGATTTTTCGTATTTTATACAGACTTGGTCCCCTTAATACTACATGATTATTCAAAATGCCAGTATTATTATATCTTAACCTTTTTCAAAATAACAGTCTCACATATACCCTTTTTCTTTCATACTGACATATTTTTTATCTCCGATTATTAAATGATCTAAAATTTCAATCCCTAGCATTTTCCCACACTCCGCTAAACGCCGGGTTACCTCAATGTCTTCACGTGAGGGTGATGGATCTCCTGAGGGATGATTATGGAGGCAAATGATCGAGGCTGCTGCTCGTCTGAATGCTTCTTTAAACACCTCCCTAGGGTGTACGATCGACGCATTCAGACTCCCAATAAAAATAGTTTGCCGGTGGATTACTTGATTTTTCGTATTCAAATATAATGCTACGAAATGTTCCTGAGTAAGAAAACGCATGTCATTCATGACATAATTAGCACCATCCTCAGGACTCCTGATTACATAACGATCATCATAAGTTAAATTGCTAATTCTGCGTCCTAGTTCAATCGCAGCCACTAGTTGAACGGCCTTGGCTTGTCCAATCCCCTTGATACTCGTCAGTTCTTCAAAAGCTGCCTCCTTTAACCACATAAGTCCATCGAATTTCGTTAAAAGACGATTGGCCAATTGAAGAACAGATTCCGACTTTGTACCTGTTCTTAAAAGAATGGCAACTATTTCTTGAGTGGATAAGCTTTCTGGTCCTGTTTTAATCAAACGCTCACGTGGGCGGTCATCGACAGGAAAATCTTTAATCATTAACGCCTTATTAGTGTCCAATATGCTCCTCCTTATTATATAGATGTTTCTGTATAAGGAACAAGTCTCTTTTCTATTAAAAGACGAAATAATCGGGAGATCGGTAGACCCACGACGGAATAATAATCCCCATGAATAGATTTGACGAATAAGGAACCTACCCCCTGAATGCCATAAGCTCCTGCCTTATCAAAGGGTTCACCACTGTCCAAATATTTTTCAATTTCTTGATCTGTTAATGGCCAAAAATCAACAGCTGTTTTTTCATAAAAACGTTCTGCATGTTGTTTGTTAATCAACGTAACACCTGTATAAACAAAGTGCCTCTTCCCTGAAAGACTGCATATCATTTGTTTCGCTTCTTTTCGACTATTTGGTTTACCAAGAATCTTCTCATTGGAAACAACAATCGTATCTGCAGCAATAATCGTAGAAGAAGGAAATTGTTGAGCGGCTACATTTGCTTTTCGGGAAGATAACAGCATGACAATCTCTTCAGGTGGTAAATTTTGATTAACAGATTCATCGACATTAGGTGAAAAAGTTGTAAATGGAATGTTTAGTTTTTGAAGAAGTTCTTTTCTGCGGGGTGATGTTGAAGCTAAGATGAGGTTCTTCATGTGGTTGTCCTACCTTTCTCAAGAATGGGAGATACATGCTTTTATCGTACCAATAAATTGGGAAAGAAACAAGCGGGGAGACAAACCTAATGATATAAAAATAAAACTTCAATCAGCGGAGGCTTACTGTTATGATGAGATCAATTAAGCAGCCACTCATGAAGATTGGCTGCTTAGTTGGTAGTATATCGTCATATAATCTAGTAAAGCTTGTTGGACCTTTAGAATTTCATCTTGATTTCCCGAAGATTTTTCGAGACTTTCTACAGCAGTCTGCAATTTCTCGTGCAAATTCACCGCTTCCTTATTTTGGTAAGTTGCATCCTTTTGGGAGTCTATTAGTTGCAAACCAGCTTGTAAAACTTTCTCATTTACATTACCTCCCATTTCTACTTTCACCGCCTCTGCAGCAATCGAGTTATAGTAATTTATTTCTTTTAAGAATTGTTCAGCCTGTTCTTTGGATGCTAGCTGGATCGATCCTTCCCCTATCGACAATTCTTTCGCCCAAACATCTGCTAAACCGCTCTCTTTTACATTTTTCTCCCACGATTTCGCTTCTTGAAGATCTCCTGCCACTCCTATAAATAAACTATATTTCCCATCCATTTCTAAAATCGTTGTGGCATAGTTTTGATTGGCCAATTCCTTCGCTGCAGATTCAGCGTTTTCATTTGAAGAATAAACACCTGCCTGTAAAACGGGTACCGACATTGCCGGTAATTTTGCTTTATAGCTCGCATTAGCTTTTTCCTTTTCTTCTCCTGGCTTATCTGCTGCAGCAACTGGATTCCGCGCTGTTGTGGTGGCTTGTATATCTTCCTTTTTCATAATCTCCAAGACAAAAGTCCCAAGCAATAACCCTACCGTTATAGCTAGTACAAAAGATACGACTAATTTTTTAATTCCCCATTTAAACGGACCGTTGCCGACTCTATGAAAATATGGGCGTTTTTTCGATTCGGTATGATGATTAATTTTAAATTCAGGAATTTCTGTTTCCTCTTCATCTGGTAGAATCCATTCGAATTCTTCTTCTTCTAGCATTTCTTCTGATGAGGCTGCGGATGTTTCCTCTGACGCTGCTTGCCAATCATGAACAACCGTTTTTTCCTCAAAAGGGCGTTCTTTTCCATTTAATTTGATTTTAATTGTTGATCTTTGGCTATTTTCTTTTTTTGTCACTCTCATTACCTCCCGCCCAGTTATTTCCCTCATGCTATCATACAAGCAAAAAAAAAAGACGAAACTTTTGTCGTCTAGAGAAAAAAGGTTTTCGTCAATTTTTTTAATAGATTGATTGAATAGCCTTAATGTAATAAAGATTGATACCAGGTTAAAATAGGCTGATGGTAAAAATAAGTAATAAGGGTCCCGATCGCAATAAACGGGCCAAATGGGATTGGCTTTTTCCTTTCAAAAAATCCGCATGCCATTCCAATTATTCCAATCATAGCGCCTAGAATATTAGCAAAAAAGAAGGAAATCAGCATGAGCTTTGTTCCAAGTGCAAAACCTATCACTGTAAATAGCTTAATATCACCTCCTCCCATCCCACCTTTTGATAGAATCGCAATAAGTAATAATAGAATAAGCGCAACGGCCGCGCCAAGTATCGAATCCCACCACGGCTTTAGGGGCTGAATCAGCCGTTCTGCGATAAATAGAATGGCAAAAAAGAAGAGGATTTTATCGGGAATGAGCATGAATTTTATATCGGTAATAAAAATAATGACAAATAATGTAATCAAGGTCCAAGCAATCACTAATTCGAATGTCCATCCGATTCTTGAGAAAGCATAGACAAATAAAAAAGCTGTTGCTAATTCCATAAGGGGGTAAAAGGGGGAAATCGGCTGTTTACAGTGCTTGCACTTCCCCCTTTGGAACACAAAAGACAGTACAGGAATCAATTCTAAGAGCGTTAGCGTTTTTCCACATCCAGGACATGCAGATTGAGGCTTTACGAGCGATTGTTTGGCAGGAACTCTTAATCCCACAACATTCAAAAATGATCCCAATACAAGAGCATAAACAAAAATAATGATTTTCATTTTTCCCCGCCTTTATTTCTCTTTTGGAAGATTGATGAACGAACCAGTCTGCTTTCTTAACTGAATCATCTCTTTCAAAAAGGGTTTTATTTCTGAGATAAAATATAAGGATCCTGTAATCGCCAAGATATCTGTCTCCTTCGCCGATAAAACAAGCTTTCGGATCATGTTTTTCCAATCTTTATCACAGTAAGCATCTGTATTACCTGATTTCGCTTGTAATTCCTCTACAGGTGCCGCTCTTGGAAAATCAAACTCAGTTAAATAAAGTTCCACATTCATCGAGTTCATAACCGTAAACATATCTGTTAAGTCTTTATCTATTAAAGCCGTAAAAACCATCTTTATTTTTTCTCTTGGAAAATGGGTCTCGACTGCTGACTTGAAGGCTTGCAATCCTTGCACATTATGAGCCCCATCAATAAAGATCACCGGACGATCATTTAAGCGTTCTAGCCTTCCCGGCCAAAAGGCTTGTAGTAGCCCATTCCGGATTGCCTCTCCTTGTAAAGCAAGATGTCCTATGAATTGTAGATAGGTTAATACAGCCAAAGCTGCTGCTGCATTTTCTGTCTGGTGACGACCTAATAAAGAGATATGTAAGTGATCGTATGAAGCCCATTTCGATTGATAGCTAAATTGTTCTCCATTTTCAAGAGGATGATATTCCTTTATAAGAAATTCCTTGCCCAATTGATAAAATGGCGCTTTTTGCTGTATAGCTTCTTTTTTTAGTACGGATAAGGCACCCTCATGTTGTGCCGTTGTAAAAATAGGAATGCCCTGTTTTATAATACCGGCCTTTTGGTAAGCAATTTCTTCGATCGTATTTCCCAAAATTTGCATATGGTCCATGCCGACATTTGTAATGATGGAGGCAATCGGGCGAATGACATTGGTGGAATCATATCTCCCGCCCAAACCCACTTCAAATAAAGCAAAATCTACATTCCGAATTTCACTAAAATAATAAAATGCCATCGTCGTGATGACCTCAAATTCTGTCGCTGGCCCCAATTCAGTTTGCTCTAATTCCTCCGCAATTGGCTTTACAATATTAACTAATGCAATAATTTCCTCATCATGGATAGGTTTTCCATTGATACTAATTCGTTCATTAAATTGTTCAATATATGGTGAGGTAAAAGTACCGACCTGAAATCCTGCTTCATTTAGGATTGAACGCAAATAGGTCACAGTGGAGCCTTTTCCATTTGTTCCACCCACGTGAATGACGCGAAGATTTCGCTCAGGGTTTTCTAAACGAGCTAGCATCCATTCCATTCGCTTCAGCCCTGGCTTAATTCCTAGGCGAAGTCGGGAATGGATCCAACTAAGCGCTTCTTTATATGTATGTACCATCCTCACACCTTCTGTTCTGTATAAAGCGGGATTGTTCTACTTACGATGGTCGAAACAACCCCGCTTATTTATTTACTTACCAAAATTTATAAAATATTAACCCATGGATAAAGCCTAATTTTGAGTTTCATCATCCAGCTCCAGCGACTAGCAAATTTACGCCTTCTTCCTACGATAAGTCAACATCGGCTCCTTCGTCGCCGTGTTTCCTTTATCTCAGGCCAACAGGACGTTGGTCACAAAGGCGTTGCGACGTACAAGGATGTACTAGTGCAGACGAAGCGACAGGACGTCGCGATTGAGTCTGCCGCCAGGACGGCGCGTATTTAGCCTTTGAACCTTATGATCCAAATTTGTACGTCGCTGAACAGGCGCTTGCGCTTTTGTTTTTACATTGCTTTTAGTTCAGCGATTCTTTTTTCTACCGTTTGTTTTTTCTCTAGGTAATCTTTTTCTTTTGCTCTTTCTTCGTTGACAACCGCTTCTGGGGCTTTCGCTACAAATCTTTCATTCGCCAGCTTTTTCTGGACTCTTTCTACCTCTTTATTCCATTTTTCCCATTCTTTTTGCAAACGGGCAAGTTCTTCTTCGATATTAATGAGATCCGCAAGCGGTAAAAATAACTCTACTCCTGTTACTACAGCAGACATCGCTTTTTCCGGCATCTCTATAGTTGTGCCAATTTCTAGATTTTGTGGATTACAAAACTTTTCAATGTACTTTTTATTTGTTTCTAATGCTGTTAGAACTTTTTCGTCTTTTGCTTTTAACAGAAGTTTGATTTGTTTGCTCATGGGTGTGTTTACTTCCGCTCGAATATTACGTACTGACCGAATAATGTCCATAAGTAATTTCATTTCACTTGCTGCTTCTTGATCCGTATAACGCTCATCGACTTTAGGCCATTCACTAATCGTAATCGACTTGCCACTGTGAGGGAGATGTTGCCATATTTCCTCTGTAATAAATGGCATAATTGGATGAAGAAGTCTTAGCGTCTGATCTAATACATGGGCAAGAACGGAGCGAGTCATTCTTTTCGCTGCTTCATCTTCACCATATAGAGGTAGTTTTGCCATCTCAATATACCAGTCACAGAAATCATCCCAAATGAAGTTGTATAAGGCTCTGCCAACTTCCCCAAACTCATACTTTTCAGCTAGTTTCGTGACAGCTTCAATGGTGTCATTTAACCGCGTCAAGATCCATTTATCCGCTACGGACTGCTCGCCACTTAGATCAATTTCTTCATAAGTCATCCCATCCATATTCATCAAGGCGAACCTGGAGGCATTCCAAATTTTATTGGCAAAATTCCAGATCGATTCAATTTTCTCCATACTGAAACGTAAATCTTGACCTGGTGAGCTGCCTGTTGCCAAGAAATAGCGGAGGGTATCTGCACCATACTTGTCAATGACATCCATCGGATCGATCCCATTTCCAAGTGATTTACTCATTTTGCGGCCATCTTCAGCTCGAATTAATCCATGAATCAAAACATCTTTAAAAGGTCTTTGGTCTGTGAATTTCTTCGCTTGGAAAATCATGCGCGACACCCAGAAGGAAATAATATCGTACCCTGTTACTAAACAATCAGTAGGATAATAATGTTTGAAGTCTTCCGCTTCTGTATCAGGCCAGCCCATTGTGGAAAAAGGCCAGAGAGCAGAACTAAACCAAGTATCCAACACATCTTGTTCTTGTTCCCAGTTTTCTTCATCTGCTGGTGCCTCATGACCTACATAAATTTCGCCTGTTTCTTTATGATACCAGGCAGGTATTCTATGTCCCCACCATAACTGTCGAGAAATGCACCAATCATGGATATTCTCCATCCAATGCATATAAGTTTTTTCAAAACGCTCAGGGACAAAATGAACTTTCTCTTCACTTTGTTGAAGTTCGATTGCTTTTTCAGCAAGTGGACGCATTTTGACGAACCATTGGGTGGATAAATATGGTTCTACAACTGCGCCACTACGTTCTGAATGACCAACAGAATGAAGGTGCTCTTCAATCTCAAATAGGACTCCAGCTTCTTGTAAATCTTTTACAATTTGTTTACGGCATTCAAAGCGATCCATGCCTTGATATTTGCCAGCATTCTCATTCATTGTGCCATCTTCATTCATAACAAGCACGCGCTCTAAATTGTGGCGATTTCCTACTTCAAAGTCATTCGGGTCATGAGCCGGCGTAATTTTGACAGCCCCTGATCCAAACTCCATATCTACATAATGATCAGCTACAATCGGGATTTCTCGCCCTACAATCGGAAGCTTGACGGTCTTCCCTATTAAATGTTGATAACGTTCATCACTTGGATGAACCGCAACGGCTGTATCTCCCAGCATTGTTTCAGGTCTCGTTGTGGCAATCTCAATAGACCCTGAACCATCCGCAAGTGGGTAGTCCATATGGTAAAAAGCCCCTTGTACCTCTTTATGAATGACTTCAATATCAGATAAAGCTGTTTTCGTTGCCGGGTCCCAATTGATAATGTATTCCCCACGATAGATCAGGCCTTCTTTATATAACGTGACGAAGACTTCGCGGACCGCTTCAGAGAGCCCTTCATCTAATGTGAATCGCTCTTTCGAATAATCGAGGCCAAGTCCTAGTTTGGCCCATTGTTTACGGATAAAGTTGGCATATTCTTCTTTCCATTTCCATGTTTCCTCTAAGAATTTCTCCCTGCCAAGATCATAGCGACTCTTTCCTTCTTCACGAAGCTTTTCCTCTACTTTTGCTTGTGTCGCAATTCCAGCATGGTCCATTCCAGGTAACCATAGAACATCATATCCTTGCATTCTCTTCATTCGTGTTAAAATATCTTGTAAAGTTGTATCCCAAGCATGCCCCAAATGGAGTTTTCCCGTAACATTTGGAGGGGGAATGACGATCGTGTATGGCTTTTTATTCTCATCATTTTGCGATTCAAAAAATTTCCCTTTTAACCACCAATCATACCGCCCCTGTTCAATTTTCTGTGGCTCATATTTTGTCGACATTGTGATATTCTCCATAAAAATCCTCCTTGTAAGAAAAGCGTAAGCGCCCGTTTAGCGACGTACAAACTTTTTAGGGGCCTGAGATAAAGGAAACACGATGAACCCAAAGGGTGAATCGATGTTGACTTACGCAAGCAGGCACCGAAAGTTTGCTAGTCGCTGGGCGCTGAAGCTGGCCCTAACATTATCCAAAATTTAGACTTTCTTATCCTTTTAAAAAAACAAAAAGCCCCTTCGTCAAAAGGACGAAGGAGCTAACTCGCGGTACCACCTTTTTACACGACCCCATATGAATATGAGAATCGGCACTTCAACTAGATAACGACTATAGTCGACTTTCACTACTCTTCCTTTCATGAAAGCTGCTCAAGGGTGACTTCTCTTAGGGTCACTTAGAAAATCTCCCACCATCGATTTTCCTCTCTGAAAGCAACGATCCAAGATACTCTTCCCTGTCCAAGCATTTAATTGAGTATTGAGTTTAATTTACTCTATAGTAGCGAATAAAGGGGGATGATGTCAATCATTTTTCACATTCTTTCACATTTTAGGCTATTTCTAAGAAATTTATCCCTCAAAAAAATTTTTTAACATCCTCTTTAAGAAATTCTTCAACTCTGTTCGTATATTCTTTTTTAGGATACCCATTATAAAGGCCCATAGCCAATCGGACAGGATCTCCAAAAAAGAATCGTTCATAATGCGTTTGTCTTGTTCCAAATGCACTCATGCATAAATCCCAGACTAGACGAAACAACATGACACGATCCTCAGCAGCTGAATTGGAGCCTTGCAAATAAGTATCAATATACTTACGAATAGGGGACTCAAAGCTTTTTTCAGTTGGGAGTAAGATAAGACCACTTCCACCTAATAATTGCAGGATTTCAACCAAACGGGGATAAACTCTAGGGTAATAATGAATAGCGGCATGTAATGGTTTTGCATCTGGAATCATCGTCCCCCATTCATCCAGTTCCGCATTCATTCTTGAGGACAAATGAAGTCCCTTCATAATTTCAAGTGCTGCAATAATTTCACTTGCTTTATCTTGTATATGTTGGTATTCACTTATATTAATCGCTTTAATGATCGATTCCGCAAGCCCTAAGATAAATTCTGTTTTCACAATCATTCTTACAACGGATTGGAAAAGTAGCATTGTATTAAAATTTACCCCTGAATAAAATCGATGCACAATATTTAAATCTTTATATAAAAACACTTTTTCCCAAGGAACCAAAACATGATCAAACACGACAATCGAATCCATCTCTTCAAATCGTGATCCAAGCGGAGAATTAAAAGAGGAGTCTTCATCGTTCACAAATGATCCTCGGCAGATGAACTTTAAACCTTTTGCATTTGATGGGACCGTAAACCCATAAATATAGGCTTCTTCAATGAAGTTACCCCCAGCTGGTAAAACCAAAATTTCATCCGTTATCCCTCCTTGCGTTGCCAACAATCTAGCTCCCTGAATGATAATACCTTCGCGGTTCTCGCCAATTACCTTTGCCGCAATATTTTCTTCTGATCCCTCTAAATAGCTAATCGACCGGTTCACTTGAGGATTGATAAATGTATGTGTAAAAGTAAGATCATGTTCCATCGCATATTCGTAATTTTGGAGAATATGATCACCAAATTTTTTGTCCTTTGCAGCAAATAGCTTGTGGGAAGTTGCCAATATCATCAATCCTGTATTTAGATAATCGGGAGATCGGCCTAATAATCCGAAATTTGTACGCGCCCATAACTCTGTTGCTTTTTTACGAAATAGTAAATCATCCTTCGTTTTGGGTTGATGATAAGAAAAACTTACCCTTTTTTCTGTTTTAGGGGAAATGAACGTAAGGACATCTCTTAACGCAGGATCGTTTTGCATATCAAATAACTGGGCTTTACTTCTCATGACTCCTCGAAAGGCAGGGTGCTCTGAAACTTTTCCAACCATTTTCTGGCCATCCACCCAGATTTCACTTTTTAAATGATCGATTCTGTTGATAAAATCTTTTCCAGAAATCGTCATACCATCGCCCCTTCTTGATCAATTAGGAATAATTTATGCTATGTGGACTGTGAGGATTACAAAAATTTAAAATGGAGAGAAAGATCGTTTGTAGGGATGGATATAGGCACGGAATAATACAACTTAACATAATTTAGGATAAATACGTACGACAGAAGGTGAAAAAATGAAAAGAAGATTTAATACGTATGCTTTTCAAAATTCAATGAGAAATTTTAAAGCGGTATGTCGGCAACTCGTTGTACCAATCTGTATTTTTCAAGGCATTCGAACGCTCATTTTCCCAACCATTCTAGATGTGTTTCTATTCATTATCTTGATTGCATTAGCATTTAGCTTACATTTTGAATGGATTTAAAATCCCCTTCCTTCATTTACTCGGAAGGGGCTTGAGTATCCTGGTCTTTCTTAAGCTGTTCTCTTTCTTCCAATTTCATAACCACATACTCTGTGTTTTTCATTCGCCAATACTGTCTCTGTAATTGTTGAACAAGCTTGATTTCATTGTTTTCCTTTTCACTTGCAAAGTACTGTTCAATGATGGAAAAAATGGAGCTTGGATAAGCTAAATAACTTAAAAATAATAGCATTTCATCATCAGTAAAGGGAAAATAGCGGAAATAAGCATCTAACCACTCGATCCCATGGTCGAATGCCTGAGGTCGTGTTTGGAATGCACGGTCCAAGAAAGGCAGTAAATCATGAATAGGTGAAGCAATTCCCGTTCTTTCAAAATTAGTAAAATAACCAATTCCATTTTGGTCATAAAGAAAATGTTCATTTGATAATTTCCCGTGAATAACGACACTTCTAGCTTTTGTTTCCTCAGATGTAGACTCATGCCACTCTTTTAGCTTATTAATGGCATAACGTTGCCCACCCGAAATTTCACTGTAAATGGTGCAGAATAACAATTGAAACGGCGACATATACGTTTGTCTTTCACTTTGCTCGATGAATTTTTCTAATACATCTTGTTCTATTTCCCACCGCGTAGCCATTCGTTCAAAATGCTCTTCTCGCTCTTCTGTGCTAACGGCGACCTCACGCACGGTTACCGTATGAAGGCGTGCCAATTCACGAAAGAGATCCAGATACTTTTGCACATGTGTTTCTCTTTCTTTATTGTCTAACCAGGGCATTAAGTAATAAAGAGAATTTCCTTGTAAAATAGCATAGCGGCCATCCAATGTTGGATAAATGGGCACAATCCGGTTATAACCTTGTTGATATAATTGTTGAATATAGTTTAAGAAATCTAAGCCTTGTTTGGCAACCATTCGTTTTAAAGCAAATTCTCCTTTATCTGTATATACTTTAAAAACCTTTCCCTGCTTTTCCGCAAATCTTAATTTTAATCCATACAACTCTACTAAGTCTTTTATTTTCTTTGAAGATTTATTATCCATATCATCACCCGTTCAGCTTGCATAAACTGAGGTAAAACTCTGCCATTTTAAATTATAGGTCCATGTTCAAAAAGGAGGATAAAAAGGACCCGTCGGCTAAACGCTGACGTCAATCGCTAACGCCGACACTAGCACATCCTGTGCGTCGAAAGTTCGAGGCGGCGCAGTTTCGAGCACAAGGAAAGCTTCCCCGAATCCGCATCGCACGCCGGAAAAGTGGTTTTCTTTTCCAAGGAGCGCAGAAACAAGCCAACGAAGAAATTCGCAGTGTCATTTTTACCGGACTTTTTGAACATCCTCTATAAGAAAAAGGGAGGACGACATATGTCATCCCCTACTTCCTTTTTAATGGATGAATTTTAGTAGGAATATACAATACCTGCCCCTCATATACTTCATCACTTTCACCTAACTGATTGGCTCTCAATAATTGTTGTGTAGTGACATTATACCGGTCTGCCAAGTTTTCAATGGAATCACCCTGCTGTACCAATCGAACTCTCATTTTACTAACGGATTCTTCCTCTTTTCTAGCAAAAAAATCAGCAAATGAAATCGATTGGTATTTATCTTTCTTTTTCTTCTTATCGTTCTTTTCTTCCTTGGATTCTATCAGGCTACTTGATTCGGCCTCATGGGATGAAGACTCGTGAAAATAAATAGACGATGATTCTGGATCCCTCGATTCTTCCTCCCGCACGCTACTCTCCTCTTTAATCGTATCCAGTGTTAGCTTTGGTGCTTGTTGAATCAAGGTAGAAGGGGACTTTTCCTCCTCCCTCCCCTGCTCTTCCTCTTGCTCTTCCTGTTGATCTTCAGTCGTTTCCAGTTCCGCTCTTGCATCTGTTTCAGTCAAGCCACTTGGCTCCAAACTTTCCAAGTCCTCTCCCTCTGCTTTCACTTCTATTACTTGCTTTGGATCAGTCGCTTCTTCTTTATTATCGATCAGATTTGGCAGATGATGTTGGAATGGTGAGAGCTCCTCCTCCTTCTCATCATTCTTTTCCTCGAGTTCAGGTAATATTCTTGCCTCTACCTCAAACGATTCATACAAGTCCTTTTCATTTTCTGAAGCAGAATTCAAACGATCTGCATCTGTTTGTGCTTGGAAGAATTCAATCGCGACTTCTTCCTTTTCTTCATTCTGATCACTTTCTTCCTCTGCAAAAGTTGTGTCCGGTTCCACCTGGTTCAACTCTTGTCTGTCTTGTTCCCCCGATAACGATTCAATTGATTCATTGGCTTCTTGTAATGAAGCACCATCTAGGATGACTTCTTCTTTATCCTCATATATGCCGTTAATATAAATATCTGCAAGTACTTGAAGTCTATTATTTTCTGGTAATGCATAATCGAATGAGTAGATCTCAATTTCCAACTCTCCGATATCGGCAATCCTTTTCTTGGGGATCGTGATATCAACAGGAAAGCGATGAGAAAATTCGCCAATTTTATCATTTCTGATTTCTACATTCTGTATATAATGCCTATTGCTCTCTGGAACTTCCGTCACCGTATCATTTCCAGGAGAATGATTATACTCTCCACTTAGTTCAAGGGTCCCTTTTAATACGACGAATTCCTCTTCATCCATTATGTTAATATTAGGATCCAATGAAATGGATAAGAGATCCTCAACTTCATGTCCTTTTTCAAACCACACTGTTTCCTCCAGTGGAAATTTAAGCGATGTTTGTTGGCGATCAGGCAAATTCATTCCTCCTTTCGTTCCAATGAAAAATATTTCTCCCTATACTCTATGACCCTCCCCAGGTTTTTATGAAAAAAGAAAAAGAATGGCATCATGCCATTCTTTTTCTTTAGCTTATTAAGTTTGCAAATGCCCGTTCAGCGGCTTGTATTGTTTTTTCAATATCCGCATCTGTATGGGCTGTAGAAAGAAAGATTCCTTCAAATTGAGATGGTGGCAAAAAGACACCTTGATTCGCCATTTCTTTATAATAGGCCGCAAATAATTGCAGATCGGACGTTTTCGCTTTTTCAAAATTATATACATCCTCATTCGTAAAGAAGAGACCAATCATCGAGCCAGCCCGATTAATCGTATGAGGGATATGATGTTTTTCTGCGGCTGCTTTTAATCCTTCTTCTAAAAGATCTCCTTTTCGGATAAACTCCTTATAGGAATCAGGTGTTAATTGAATGAGTGTTTCATACCCGGCAGTCATGGCAAGCGGATTTCCAGACAAAGTTCCGGCTTGATAAATCGGACCACTCGGAGCGACTTTTTCCATAATCTCCGCTTTCCCGCCAAAAGCTCCTACAGGAAGCCCTCCGCCGATTACCTTACCTAAACAAGTTAAATCAGGTAGAATACCGAAGTACCCTTGGGCACAGTTATAGCCCACTCGGAACCCAGTCATCACTTCATCAAATATGAGGAGAGATCCATATTCTGTTGTCAACTCGCGAAGCCCTTGTAAAAAGCCTGGTTTAGGTGGGACCACGCCCATATTGCCAGCCACAGGTTCCACAATGACACCTGCTATATCTTCTCCAAATTGTTCAAAAGCTGCTTTAGCTCCTTCAAGATCATTATAAGCGACCGTAATCGTATTTTTAGCGATTCCCTCAGGAACACCTGGACTATCAGGCAAGCCAAGAGTAGCTACCCCTGATCCGGCTTTAATTAACAGGGAATCACCATGACCATGATAACAACCTTCAAACTTCAATATTTTATTACGACCTGTATATCCCCGTGCTACTCGAAGGGCACTCATCGTCGCCTCTGTACCCGAGGAAACCATTCGAATCATTTCAATGGAAGGGACTCTTTCGATGACTAGCTCTGCCAATTTATTTTCCATGATGGTTGGTGCACCAAAGCTTGTACCATTTTCCGCTGTTTTTTTCAAAGCTTCTACAACTTGCTCATTCGTATGTCCAAGGATGAGTGGTCCCCATGAGAGCACATAATCAATATATTCATTGCCATCAATGTCATAAATATGAGATCCTTTTCCTCTTTCCATAAAAATTGGATCCATATCAACGGATTTAAATGCCCGTACCGGACTATTGACACCACCAGGCATTAAATGTACAGCTTTTTCATAAGCCTTCCGGGAATTTTCATAAGAACGCATGTCATTTATACCTCCATTATGATCTATTTTCCATTTTTGTTCGATGTTAGCCTTCCTGTAACCACTTCGCTACGTCTTTAGCAAAGTAGGATATAATTAAATCGGCTCCTGCTCTTTTCATACTTGTTAAGGATTCTAGCACGATTGCCTTTTCATCGATCCAGCCATTGGCAGCCGCAGCCTTTACCATGGAATACTCCCCACTCACATTGTAAGCGACGATTGGTAAGTGACATTCATTTTTTACATCGCGAATAATATCCATATAGGAAAGGGCTGGTTTTATAATAAGGAAATCAGCTCCTTCTTCAATGTCCGAATGTGCTTCTCTTAATGCTTCCAAGCGGTTAGCCGGATCCATTTGGTAGGTTTTTCGATCCCCAAACTGTGGCGCACTATTGGCTGCTTCCCGGAATGGTCCATAAAAAGCAGAAGAGTATTTCACTGCATAGGACATAATCGGAATTTCTTTAAAGCCAGCCTCATCCAAGCCACGGCGAATGGCGGTCACAAAGCCGTCCATCATATTAGATGGAGCAATAATATCGGCTCCTGCTTGTGCTTGGCTAACGGAGGTTTTGACTAAAAGCTGCAAACTTTCATCATTGAGGACTTCCCCATCCTTCACTACCCCACAATGACCATGATCCGTATACTCACAAAGACAAGTATCTGCGACAACGAGTAGTTCTGGATAATGTTTCTTCACTTCACGAGTTGCTTCTTGAACAATTCCGTGATCATGGTAAGCCCCAGTTCCACATTCATCTTTTTCTTCTGGAACCCCAAACAAGATCACAGCCTTAATACCAAGTTGGACAATTTCATCAAGCTCCTGCTTCATTAAATCTAGTGAGATTTGATAGATCCCGGGCATGGAGGAAATTTCCTGTTTTTGCTGTTTCCCTTCAACAATAAACAAAGGGTAAATAAAATCCTCCGCTCTTAAATGAGTTTCGCGAACTAACGCCCTCATATTTGCGGAACTCCGCAAACGTCTATGACGATCAAAGTTCATGTCCATCTTTCCTTTCCTCCCCTTCTTGATAATAATCGGATATTTCCTGAAACAAATCATCCATTGTAAATTTTTCCGGACAAATCTGAACGTGATACCCTTCATTTTCTATTACTCTTTTTGTCACAGTCCCAATGGCAGCGAAAGTCAATCGGCGTATGTGCTGGGTTAATGGTGGTTTCACTATTTTCATAAAATGATTAAAAGTAGAAGGACTGGTAAAAGTAGCGACATCCAAAATATCCTCTTTTAATAATTTCTGTAATTGGTCACTCTGTACAGCAGGATAGAATGTTTCATATATGATCCATTCATCCGCAGGAATCCCCCTACTTCGAAATCCTTCCGCTATCGTTTGTTTTGCCAAATTCCCCTTGGGAATCAATACTTTTTTTGCTGAATAACCAGTTTGAAAGAACTCTTGAACGAAATCCTCTGCTGTAAAAATATGTGGCATAAAACACGAATTGATATGATAGCGATCCAAAGCCTCTTTTGTCTTTTCTCCAACAACAGCAAATTGAATGGATTGACCTAGGATGCGAATGTCATCCAAATGATTTTTCACCTGTTCAAAAAAATAATACACACCATTTTTACTTGTAAAAATGATCCAGTCATATTCGCTAAGATGGTGAAGATAATAAGTTTGATTAGGGTCAGTAAACTTGCGAAAATCAATAAGAGGGATCATATGAGGAATTCCCCCAGCTGATGCCACATCCATACAAAACTTTGCTCCTTGCTCTCCACCCCTAGTAATTAAAACATGTTGTCCTTTTAAGGGCTTTTGCCTAAGATTCATTGGCCAAATCTTCCCTTACTTGGTCAATTAATTCTTTCGCCCCTTGTTCACTTAAAAGAGAAGCCGCTTGTTCTCCAACTAATTTTGGCTCCTTACCTTTAAGGGTTTCTTTATAAATCTTTTTCCCATCTGGCGAGGCCACTAGTGCCGTTAATTGAACTTGATTTTCATCCAATAACTTTGCTAAACCAGCAATGGGAACTTGGCAACTTCCCTCCATTTTATGAAGAAAAGCTCTCTCCGCTTCCACGGTTTGTGCCGTTGTTTCACATGTCAGCTCACTTAAAAGATCAAGCAATTCTACGTCACTTTCTCGACACTCGATTCCTAATGCACCCTGTCCAATGGCAGGCAAACAAGTTTCGGGTTCAAGATATTCTGTAATAAGGTCTTCATCCCAATCCATACGTTTTAATCCCGCTGCAGCTAGGATAATCGCATCATAATCACCCGTTTTTAACTTTGATAAACGTGTTTCAATATTCCCTCTTATCCACTTAATTTCCAGATCAGGACGAATCGCTAAAATTTGTGCACTTCTCCTCAGGCTACTAGTACCAATGATAGCGCCAGACGGCAAATCCTTTAAGCCAATATGTTGATTGGAAATGAAGACATCTCGAAAATCTTCTCGTTCCGGAATACTACCGATCGTCAATCCACCTGGAAGGACGGCTGGAACATCCTTCATACTATGCACAGCCATATCAATTTCTCCATCCAGAAGTGCCTGCTCTATTTCTTTCACAAACAAGCCTTTTCCACCAACTTTTGAAAGAGTGACATCTAAGATCCGATCTCCCTTTGTCATTATTTCCTTAATTTCAAATTCAAAGGGGCCTCCTATCTTTTCTAATTGCTCTCGCACCCAATTTGTTTGTTTAAGGGCTAGATTACTTCTTCTCGACCCAATGACAATTTTTCTCAACAGTATTTCCTCCTTAAACTTACCTAATGATACCAAATATGAAAAGTAGATATACGACTAACTAAAAAGAAATTAATTAACAAAATTAAAAAGGCAGCACAATTCCAGATGGCTAAACGTTTCCCATTGAATTCTCTTTTTAATCGTAAAAAAAGCCAGATTCCATAGATTATGATCAATAAAAAGGACCCGATAATCTTTGGATCATACCATTGAAACACGGAAAGCTTTATTAATGCCCATTGTAAACCTAGGATCAGACTTAATAGTAGGATTGGCACGGCAATGACATTCAAAACATAAGACATGCGTTCTAGTTTCTTTAAATCTCCTAAACGCCAGAGTGTTTTGAACCATTTTTTCTCTTTTAATAGTTTGTATTGCAATAAATATAGAATCGAAAACACAAAGGATAATGTAAACGCCCCATAAGAAAAAATGGCCATTGTCACATGAATAAATAGTAACTCTGAGATCAGTTGGTCAGCCATTGAAGGCATTTGACCAGGAGCAAAGGCATGTATCGTCATAATCGTAAAGCCAACAATATTTGTAAAAAAAATAGTGAAATCAACTTTAGAAATTTTATGAATCGCTAAGGATAAAGTAATTAACACCCATGAATAAAAATAAAGCCCCTCAAAAAGGGTAAGAATCGGAAACCTGCCTGTATGGAACATATAGAAAAACAAAAAAATTGTTTGTAATAACCAAACAATTGACAACAGGCGGAAGGCAAGCTGGCTTGCCTTCCGATTTTGTCCAATAAAATCAATAAAGTAAAATAATATCGATAAAGCGTAGAGGACAATAATAAGCTCTGGTAACCTAACCATCATAAGTGAAATCATCTTCATTCCCTCTTACGATTGAAAAAGGGGAGCTTTTTTATTAGCTGCTTCTTTTGTTAATGGTTTAACCGTTGTTTCTTTTGTATATTCATCTTCCGCTGTTTCCAATTGAAAGATTTGCTGAAATAGGGCTATTTTCTCTGCTGCCTGTGGCTCACCAGCCATTTCTTTAATTTGCAAAATAGGATCTTTCAATAACTGATTGATGATACTTTTTGTATGTTTATTTAACACTTTTCTTTCTCTTTCAGATAAATTAGGCATTTTTCGTTCAATGCTATTCATCGTCTCCGCCTGGATCGCAAGGGCTTTTTCCCTTAATGAGGTAATCACGGGTACCACTCCAAGAGTATGAAGCCATACATTAAAATCATTTAATTCTTCATTTATCATGATATAAATTTTTTCTGCTGCTAATCTACGTTCTTCTAGATTGGCTTCTACAATTCCTTCTAGGTCATCGATATCATATAAAAACGCATTTTCGAGTTCCGCAATCTCAGGATCTAAATCACGCGGAACCGCAATATCTAGTAAGAATAGCGGTCTGCCTTTTCTCATTTTTTCCATTTCTACGAGCATGTCTTTTTTGATGATATAGCCATTAGCACCTGTTGAACTAATCACAATGTCCGCCTCCATTACAGCACATTGTAATTCATTTAGTGACTTAGCTTGACCAGCAAATTTTTGAGCAAGCTGCTGGGATTTTTCAAAAGTACGGTTTATGACCGTCACTTGCTTGGCACCATTGGAATAAAGATTTTTAATGGCCAACTCTCCCATTTTCCCTGCACCAATGACCAAGACATGCTTATTTTGTAAATCCCCAAAGATTTTCTTGGCTAATTCAACTGCAGCGTAACTGACAGAAACAGCATTTGCTCCGATATCGGTTTCTGAATGAGCTTTCTTCGCAAGGGCAATCGCCTGTTTCATTAGATGATTGAAAACAGTCCCTGTTGTTTTATTTTCCTGAGCATTTAAAAAGCTATTACGAATTTGTCCTAATATTTGCGTCTCACCAATGACCATGGAATTTAAACCACAGATTACCTTGAATAGATGCTCCACAGCCAAATCTTTTTCATGAATGTATAAATAATCTCCAAACACATCGAGATCCATATGAAACCAATTCGCTAAAAAGGATTTTATATAATATCGACCTGTATGGATCTGGTCAACAACCGCATAGATTTCTGTTCGATTACAAGTAGAAACAATGACATTCTCAAGAATACTTTTTTGTTGCTTTAAGGATGCCATCGCTAAAGGCAGCTCAGATTCGGAGAACGCTAAACGTTCCCTTATTTCCACTGGAGCTGTTTTATGATTAAGGCCTACAACAATGATATGCATTTGTTAAATGGCACCTCCAGTTTAAGTCCATCAAAGATCGTTCTCTTTATTATAACATGCTTAATTAGAAGAATTCTAAAAAGATGTGAACACATATTGAAACATGTGCTATATTTAGAGTAATCATTTTTAATGTGGGTTCTAAATCGCTTTTTGAACACCCGTTAAGGAAGTTGAGGATTTTTTATGAAAAAGCCACCTTATCTACTTTCAGGAATGATCCTATTTGGATTTGGTATTTATTTTCTTTTACAGTATTATCATTTTTCCCTATTTCACGGTTTTTACTCTTGGCCTACTCTATTCGTGATTGTCGGAATTGCCTTTCTTATAAATGGCTATGCTGGAAAAGATTACCCATTCATATTTCCCGGAGTCCTGTTAACCGGAATGGGTATTCATTTTCATATTGCTCAGCAATTGGACACAACAATCGATATTTCCGGCATCTTTTTACTACTCATTTCCATCGGATTATTGCTTACCTACGTGAAAACTGGCAATGGTTTATTCCAAGGCATTCTGTTTCTCGCCATTTCTCTTTTCTTATTGTTTATTGACAAGTTAAAAGAATGGATGTTAAATAATGGACACAGTATTGCCTGGATGGATCAAGCATGGCCTTATCTTTTAATGGTTTTTGGTTTATATTTTTTATTTTTCCATAAAAGAAAATAAGAAAACAACTTGATGAAGGCTTCCGTTTAAGATGGAAGCCTTCTTTCATTTTATGCCCATTTGTCCAATATACGCCAAGCTTTGTCTTTACCCATTCCTGTTTCTGCTGAGAATAGGACAATTTCATCATCTTGCTTCAGTTTCAAGGTTTCTTTCACTACTTTTTTATGTTTTTCCCATTTTCCTTTAGGGATTTTATCCGCTTTTGTAGCAATAATCGCACACGGAATGTCATAGTATTTTAGGAAATCATACATTAAAACATCATCGTTTGTAGGCGGATGTCTTAAATCGACAATCAACAAAACAGCACATAATTCCTCTCTTGTTGTGAGATAAGTCTCAATCATTTCTCCCCATTTTTCCCGTTCCTTTTTTGACACTTTCGCAAATCCATACCCGGGAACATCCACAAAATATAAGGCATCTTCAATTTTATAATAATTTAAGGTTTGTGTTTTTCCTGGTTTGGAGGAAGTACGGGCAAGACTTTTTCGGTTAATCATTTTATTGATAAAGGACGATTTCCCTACATTGGATCTTCCCGCTAGTGCGAATTCAGGTAACCCTTCATCAGGGTATTGCTCCGGTTTAACGGCGCTTATGATAAACTCTGCATGATTTACCTTCATTTTTTAGCCCCCGATAATGCGATTTTTAAAACTTCATCTACATGGGACACAGGAATAAAAGTAAGATCCTTTTGAACACTCTCAGGAATATCTTCTATATCTTTTTCATTTTCCTTTGGCATTATAATTGTGGTAATCCCCGCTCTATGAGCTGCTAATGATTTTTCTTTTAATCCGCCAATTGGTAAAACTCTTCCCCGTAGTGTAATCTCCCCAGTCATCCCGATTTCTTTTTTAACAGGATTTTGTGTTAAAGCCGAAATAAGGGCAGTTGCAATAGTAATTCCAGCCGAGGGCCCATCTTTTGGAACGGCTCCTTCAGGAACATGGATATGAATATCTGTTGTTTCATGAAAATCTTTATCAAGTTTAAGTTCAGTTGCTTTTGACCTAACATAACTAAAGGCTGCCTGTGCCGATTCCTTCATTACATCTCCCAATTTTCCAGTCAAAATAAGCTTCCCTTTACCAGGAGATAAAGAAACTTCTATTTGTAATGTGTCTCCCCCCACTGAGGTATAAGCCAGTCCGGTTGCTACGCCGATTTGATCCTCAAGTTCAGCTTGTCCATAACTATATTTTTTCTTTCCTAGTAATTCTGTCAAATACTTCTCGGTTACAACCACCTTTTTCTTTTTACCGGAAACAATTAGTTTGGCAGCTTTTCTACAGATAGAGGCGAGCTGACGGTCCAATTCACGAACACCAGCTTCTCGGGTATAATAACGAACTAAAATTTTAATCGCATCATCTCTTAATTGGAGCTGAGCTTTTGTAAGACCATGATCTTTTACCTGCCTAGGCAACAGATGATCTTTCGCAATATGGATTTTTTCCAATTCTGTATAACCAGCAATCGAAATGATTTCCATTCGATCCCGAAGTGGACCTGGAATAGAAGCCAGATCATTAGCTGTCGCCAAAAACATTACCTTTGATAGATCATATGGCTCTTCAATATAATGATCACTAAAACTACCGTTTTGGGCAGGGTCCAATACTTCTAACATCGCTGAAGAAGGATCCCCCCGAAAGTCATTGGACATTTTATCTATTTCATCAAGTAAAAATACCGGGTTAGTTGCGCCCGCTTTTTTCATTCCTTGAATAATTCTCCCTGGCATAGCTCCCACATAGGTCCGCCGATGTCCACGAATTTCAGATTCATCGCGTACACCACCTAATGAGATACGAACGAAATTTCGTCCCATTGATTCTGCAATCGAACGTGCTAAGCTTGTTTTCCCTACTCCGGGTGGACCGACAAGACATAAAATCGGACTCCTTAATGAATTGGTTAATTGTTGCACCGCAAGATATTCAAGCACACGTTCTTTGACCTTCTCTAGTCCGTAGTGATCCCGTTCTAGTATTTTTTCGGCTTTGTGAATGTTTAAATCATCTTTTGTGGCATTTGACCAAGGCAATGAAATGAGCCAGTCAATATAAGTACGAATAACGGAACTTTCAGCAGAGGAAGAAGGAATCTTTTCGTAACGATCTAACTCTTTTAATGCAATCTTTTCGACATTTTCTGGCATTTTTGCTTCGCGGATTTTTTCCGACAAATCTGCTACTTCGCCCGTTTTCCCCTCTTTATCCCCTAATTCTTTTTGGATAGCCTTCATCTGTTCACGTAAATAATATTCTTTTTGCGTGCGATCAATCGATTGCTTAACTCTTTGGCCAATTTTCTTTTCTAAATTTAAAACTTCTCTTTCATTGTGGATGATGTTGATCACTTTCGTTAATCTTTCTTTTACGTTAATGATTTCCAAAATCTCTTGTTTATCTTGAATTTTTAAAGGTAAATGGGATGCAATAATATCAGCCATTCGACCAGGCTCATCTATATCGGCTACTGTTGCAAAGGTTTCTGAAGAAACTTTTTTCGAAAGCTTAATATATTGTTCGAAATACTCTAACATGGTCCGCTTTAATGCTTGAATTTCAAAGTCTTGATCGATTTCCTCATCATATCGTTCAAGATCTACAGCATAATAAAGACCTTGGTCCTTTATATTTTTTATCTTTGCACGATTCAATCCCTCTACAAGCACACGGATCGTTCCGTTAGGCAACTTTAACATCTGCTTAACCTTTGTCAATGTGCCGATCTCGAATAAATCCTCATCCTCTGGTGATTCAATCTCGATATCTTTTTGAGTCGTCAAAAAGATTAGATGATCATTTAGCATAGCCTGTTCTAAAGCTTGAACAGAGCGTTCTCTCCCCACATCAAGATGCAGTACCATTGTTGGAAAAACGAGCATCCCACGTAGTGGCAATAGAGGCACTAATGGCTCTATTTTTTTCGTCATATTTACTACCTCCGTGCTAATTTTAGACAAATGTGGAAACGCCAAAAGGATGAACAGCTAAAGGCGTAGGTCTTTATCACCTGCGAAACTAGTACCGTCCCTATTTAACTTATTCCCATCATCTAATTATTCAATCTAAGAAAAGAGAAAGCGCCTTTAAGGGCGCCTCCTTTTTTCCATTTCCCTTATTCATACTGTGTCCATTTTAGCTTAAATGGCCATATGATGTCGAGAAACTGCTCTTATTATCATGAGTTACACACTTTTTTTATTAGGGGCTGAGTAATCAGGTAGGATTCGATCATGCCCTGCCTTTTTAACTAAGGCAACTTCCAACGCTTCTTCTAGACGGCTAACGGGAATAACTGTGACCTTTTCTATTTCTTTTAAATTGGATTGCATATTTTCTTCAGGTATTAGGACTGTTTTAGCGCCAGCAATTTTTGCCGCTTTTACTTTAGAGTATACGCCACCAACAGGCTTTATATCACCATGAATCCCGATTTCTCCTGTCATAGCCACCGTGTGTTCCACCGGTATTTTATAAATGGCCGAATAAATTCCTACTGCCATCGCAACACCGGCAGAAGGACCATCTGCGGGAATTCCTCCCGGAAAATTCACATGAATATCATACTGCTGAACTGGAACTCCCATTGTTTTTAATACAGTTAAAACATTTTCGATGGAGCCTTTTGCCATACTTTTCCTTTTGACGGTTTTTCCTTGACCATTAATATTCTCTTCTTCAATAATTCCTGTAATTTGCACCGAGCCTTTATCAACTGGAAACACAGTCACTTCAATATCCAATAACATTCCACTATTGGGTCCTGTCACCGCAAGACCATTTACCACACCTGTTTTTGATTGCGAATGTATTGATTTTTCATGACGGGGGACAAGCTGACTCGAACGAATTACCCACTCGATATCCACATCTTGAATATAGTCTCTGTCCTCGATGATGGCTAAACCAGCAGAGGTTTGAATCATATTGACTGCTTCCCGTCCATTTCTAGCGTAAGAGGATAACAATTTTAGACCTTTCTCATCAATCGCGAAGTTGATTTTATCTACCGCTTTGTTTGCAACAATTTCAATTTCACCTTTTTCTAGTTCATGAAAAAATACTTCCATACATCGCGAACGAATAGCTGGTGGAATTTCATTAGGGGTTCGTGTTGTGGCTCCAATTAAACGAAAATCTGCAGGAAGTCCACGCTTAAAAATATCATGAATATGAGTCGGGATTTGATTATTCTCTGAACTATAATAGGCACTTTCAAAATAAACTTTTCGATCTTCTAATACTTTTAATAGTTTATTCATTTGAATCGGATGAAGCTCACCGATTTCATCAATAAATAAAACACCGCCATGAGCATTGGAAACAGCACCTTGCTTTGGTTGTGGAATTCCAGCTTGCCCCATGGCACCAGCTCCTTGATAAATAGGATCATGAACAGAACCGATTAAGGGATCTGCTATTCCTCTTTCATCAAACCTAGCCGTCGTTGCATCTAGTTCTACAAACACTGAATCCATCTGAAAAGGTGAGCGTTGATTTTTCTTAGCTTCTTCTAAAACAAGCCTTGCAGCGGCTGTTTTCCCCACACCCGGTGGTCCATAAATAATAACATGTTGCGGATTGGGCCCACATAGAGCCGCCTTTAACGCTTTAATTCCATCTTCCTGCCCCACAATATCCGAAAAATTCGCTGGTCTTACTCTTTCTGCTAAAGGTTCTGTTAACTTTATCCCTCGCATTTTCCTAAGATGATCCATTTCCTTTTTTGATTCTTTATCAATGGTAACCTTTTGAGATCGTTGGTTCATCAATAAATTTAGAAAGTACAACCCAATAATGATCCCGAAAAAAAGCTGAATCATCATAATGATCGCTGTCCAATTCATACATTACCCTCCCGAAGATACAAATTTACGTCTATCTTTTATCCATTAGTATCTCCGCTTCAAAGAAGGAATAAACCATCATTTTGTCGTCATCGTATTATAAATTTTTAGCCGCAAAAAAACCAGGATTTTTTTATTAAAAACCCTGGTTTTTATATTAAGCAGAGGTTTTTTCAGGCCCCTTAATAACTGTTCCATCCTCAAGCACAAGCTTAGGTGGCTTATTATGCAGAACGGAATCTTTCGTAATAATACATTTCTTAATATCATCACGAGATGGCAAGTCAAACATTACATCTAACATAAGCATTTCAATGATGGATCTAAGTCCACGAGCTCCTGTTTTTCTTTCAATCGCTTTTTTCGCGATTTCATGAAGAGCATCATCCTCAAATTCAAGGTCGACTTCATCCATATCCAGCATTTTTTTATACTGTTTGACAAGCGCATTTTTCGGTTTAGTTAAAATTTCAATTAACGCTTCTTCATCCAACTGCTCTAAGTTGGCAATGACGGGTAAGCGGCCGATAAATTCTGGAATTAACCCAAAACGAAGTAAATCTTCTGGAAGAATTTCGGATAAAATTTCTTTGTTTTCTTCTTGACTTTTCACCTCTGCGCCAAACCCGATCACTTTTTGTCCAAGGCGACGCTTAATGATTTGTTCCACACCGTCGAAAGCTCCACCACAAATAAACAAGATATTGGTTGTATCGATTTGAATAAACTCTTGGTGCGGATGCTTTCTGCCTCCTTGTGGTGGCACACTTGCTACAGTACCTTCTAATATTTTAAGTAAAGCTTGCTGTACCCCTTCACCTGAAACATCTCTTGTAATGGAAGTATTTTCCGATTTTCTAGCTACTTTATCGATCTCATCAATATAAATGATACCACGCTCTGCCTTTTCCACATCATAGTCAGCAGATTGAATTAATTTGAGTAAGATATTTTCCACATCTTCCCCAACATAACCCGCTTCCGTTAATGAAGTCGCATCTGCGATCGCAAATGGTACATTTAAAATTCGAGCCAATGTTTGCGCAAGTAAGGTTTTACCGCTTCCAGTTGGACCTATCAAACAAATATTACTTTTCGCAAGCTCTACATCATCGATCTTGCTATTTGCATTAATACGCTTGTAGTGATTATAAACGGCAACAGCTAAGGACTTTTTCGCCTGTTCTTGACCAATCACGTATTCATCTAAAATTTCCCTAATTTCGCGTGGTTTCGGGATATCTTTAAATTCTACTTCTTCTTCCGTCCCTAGTTCTTCCTCCACAATTTCTGTACATAATTCAATACATTCATCACATATATATACACCAGGGCCAGCCACTAATTTTCTAACTTGTTCTTGCGTTTTACCACAAAAAGAACATTTCAACTGACCTTTTTCTTCGTTAAATTTAAACATGATTTCACCCCTATAATAAGCTATATCCTTTCCATACAACCTTAAAAAATTACAAGCCATAGCTATGTATTGCATTGTACCACATTCTATGAAGTAATAACCATTATTCAAACTCGTGCTGGATCCGTAATGGATCAATATGTATTCTTTTGGCAAAACAAGGCACGGATCTTGCCTGTGCCTTGTTTGCCGATTCTTATATCTTATGTGTATGTTTATGTTTTTTATGCATTTGTTTTGCTATTTTCAACTAGAACATCAATGGCTTTTTGCAATTTCAAGTCTGCTTTCAGACTATTCATATTAGCACTCATAATCTTTTTAACTTCTTCCACTTCCATTTTGTACATTTCTGCCATTTTATTTAATTCTTCATCAACAGCTTTGTCATCCACTTCAAGATTTTCAGCCTTGGCAATAGCTTCTAGTGTAAGGGAAGTTTTAACACGCTTTTCAGCATCTTCCTTCATTTGGCTACGAAGTTCCTCTTCGTTTTGGCCTGAGAATTGGAAATAAAGATCAAGATTCATACCTTGCATTTGCAGGCGTTGTTCAAATTCTTGCATCATTTGATCCATTTCATTCTCTACCATTACTTCCGGTAGATCAATTTCAGCATTCTCTGTAGCTTTTTCTACTAAGTCATTTTTTAGTTTTTGTTCAGCTTCATTTTTCTTTTCTTCCGTAAGTCTCTTTTTGATATTTGCTTTAAGTTCTTCCAATGTTTCTGCTTCTTCATCAACATCTTTTGCAAACTCATCATCAAGCTCAGGAAGTTCTTTTGCTTTAATTTCATGAAGCTTAACCTTAAATGTAGCTTCCTTGCCTGCTAATTCTGCTGCATGGTATTCTTCAGGGAATGTCACTTTAACATCTTTCTCTTCTCCTGATTTTACCCCAATAAGCTGTTCTTCAAACCCAGGAATGAAAGATCCTGAACCGATTTCTAGAGAATAGTTGTCGGATTGACCACCTTCAAAGGCTTCTCCATCCACAAACCCTTCGAAATCAATGACAACAGTGTCGCCATCTTCAACAACGCCATCTTCTTTCACAACAAGCTCGGCTTGACGTTCTTGAAGAGTATTTAATTCTTCTTCCACATCCTGATCTGACACGGAATCATCTAATTTTTCTACTTCAAGACCTTTGTATTCGCCTAGTTTTACTTCTGGCTTTACGGTAACTTTTGCAGTGAAAATTAATTCTTTTCCTTTTTCCATTTGTTCAATGTCGATCTCAGGACGATCTACTGGTTCAATTCCTGCTTCTTCTACGGCATTAGCGTAAGACTCTGGAAGAATGAAATCAAGTGCATCTTGGAATAAGCTTTCTACCCCAAAACGTTTTTCAAATAATGGACGTGGAACTTTTCCTTTACGGAATCCAGGTATATTAATATCCTTAGACACCTTTTTAAAAGCCTGGTCCAAACCTTCATTAACAGTTTTCGCATCTACTTCAACTGTTAATACACCTTTATTACCTTCAAGCTTTTCCCATTTTGCTGACATTTTAATACCTCCAACAATATATACTCAGTTGTCTTATTGCTTATTTGCGGTTACTCGCTTCACTATGTATGTTCCGCTATATTATACACAATCCAGCATAACCATTACATTATAACATAGGATACCAACGTTTCAAATAATGGATTTATACAATAGTCGAAGAAATTTCCTCCAATTTGACGATAAAAGCAAATGTAGCCCTTAACTCTTCCTCTTCCACATCGTAAAATTCCGCTAGTTTTTTTGGATTCCAATTTTCCCCATACAATTCATGTCCCATCGCTCTGTAGGCGACTGTCCACACAGATGGGTTATTGGGTTCCCATTCAAATGGATAAAGACAATAGGAATGGCGTTTTATCATATCAAGAATTTGTTCTAATAAAACAGGATTATGATCTCTTAATTGACTTTCCATCTGGTTTTTTACCAATTGGAAAAAGGTGAATTCCTCAACGGAGGGAATGGCTTTCGGATTGAACGTTTCCTTTTTGTCAAATTTTTCGACTAACATGGATTGATCAATTTTGTTTTCCTTTAAAAGTGTAAGGATGGCCGTTTTGATAAACGGATGAACTTTTTCAGCAGAGAGCATATCTATTAATGAATCCAAATACGGATGAATATTTTTATCCTTGAGCATACCTAGGCCGATTAACTGATCTTGGGTACTTTGCTTTTGATGGATAAGGGGGATATCATCCACCATATTTGGAGAATTTCCCATTACCTGATTCGCGGCAGCTTTTTCACTCAATTGTAATAATTGTAAAAAGTGTTCTGCCTTTTCAGGAGGAATTTCATTTTCTTCAAATAACGGTTTTAAAGTCGAAACGACCTGTTTATAATCGTTTAATTGAATCAAAATCATTAAATAAATATCAAGAACATCATAGAAACTTCCAACACCACTTTTCAAAAGTTTCTCAGCCATCTGCTTAGAATCCTCATAATCTCCATTCTCATACAGGGCTGCAAGGTAGGCTGCTGAAATCTGCGGATCGGTGGAGTCCATTTGATAAGCCTGCTTTAGCAAATCAACTGCCTCCTGAAATTGATGAGATTCCAAGCTAGATAAGCCTTTTTCATAATAACGGTCCTTCAGTCCTGGAAAAGGGATAATGATTGCCGAATCACGATTGTTTTGATCTTTTTTCATGATAGAACCGCCCATCATTTAGGTTAAAAAATAGTGTAACAAATCAGTTTGAAGAAAACAAATAGATTGAATCTAAAAAATAAGCACCAATTCCCTCAAAAGGATTGGCGCTCATTTAAACAATCATGACGTCCCAGGAGGGATTCGAACCCCCGACCCACAGCTTAGAAGGCTGTTGCTCTATCCAGCTGAGCTACTGGGACATTTTGTAAAAGACATTTTTTATTATATAGACGATTAAAGGGAAAGTCAATAGTTTTTCTAAAATATTTTATTCTTTATTCATTAAGGGGTAAGCGTATCTAAACCGGTTATACACTCAACATCTATTCAAACTTTGCAGAGGAACATTTCCCCTTAATATCCTCTAAAATTCCCTCCGAAGAGATTTCAATTCTTCGTGTTGATCATTAAAAAAACGAACTGTACAGGTATCATCTTGTTCGAGAATCGCATAAGTTCGTTCATTCCCTCCTCTTGGAAGAAGGATACTTCCCGGATTCAAAAATAGTATTTCCTCTATTTTTTCCACTCCAAGTAAATGGGAATGACCAAAAAAGACAAAATCGGCTTCAAGTTCTTTTGCACGGTAAGCTAGATTGAGTAGAGAAGATTTAATTTGAAACAAGTGCCCATGGGTTGTAAAGATTTTATATCCTTGAACATCCAATAACAATTCATCCGGAAAACGTTGATCAAGATCACAGTTTCCCCTCACTACATGAAATCCTTCAAGAACTGGATCTACTGCACGTAATTCAGAGTCACCACAGTGTATTAATGCATCAACATCATTCTCGTATCTATTTTTCAATGTTTTTATCATGGATCGATCTCCGTGACTATCACTCACGATAAGTAACTTCATTGTACATTCCCCTCTCAGAAAAGTTTTCAATAGGATCTATTTTATCAAATAATTATGGGAAAAGAAATCGGAACGAACAATGTTTTTTTGTGGGGGAACAAGCTTCCCTTGATCCATTTTTTTCAACAGACATCACTCTCTCATACCAACGCCATTTACCTCATTACGCAAAAAGCACCCCATGAAGCAGAACGCTTTATCGGTCTACTTCATAAGGTACTTTTCAGGGAATAGCTTATTTTTTATTAAAAAGGTTCTTCATAATTGGTTCCAAATTTCTTAAAGCTTCGGATCGATGGCTGATTTGATTTTTTTCTTTACTCGTTAATTCAGCCATCGATTTTCCGGCTGTTGTCGCATAAAATACCGGGTCATAACCAAAGCCATTTAAACCATGCCTTTCGGTTAAAATCTTCCCTTCACATTTTCCCGAGACAAGTATCGTTTCTTGTCCTGGAATGGCTAAAGCAAGAGCACAGTAAAAACGTGCTGTTCGTTTATTTTCGGGCACATCTTTCATTTCATGAAGTAATTTATCAATATTGGCCTCATCATCTTTATCTTCTCCTGCATACCTCGCCGAATAAATGCCTGGTGCACCATCTAATTCATCCACAATCAACCCTGAGTCATCAGCTAAGACCATTTCATTTAATTCCTTTGACAGGGTCTCAGCTTTAATCCTAGCATTTTCTTCAAAGGTATTCCCCGTCTCTTCAATATCTGGATGATCCTCTATATCCAATAATGTATGTACTTTTATTCCATATTTGGAAAAGAGTGTTTCAAATTCAGCCGCTTTCCCTCTATTTTTAGTTGCAATCATTACTTTTTTCATCATGATTGTTTTTTCACCACTTGATCGATTAAAGTCGCCACCTCACCAAGGGCTGTTCGCTGTAATTCCATTAATTGCTTAATCCCTAGTGTTGCCGCATCCAACATTTCTTGGAGCTGAGTGGCGGAAAATGTCGCTTCTTCGCCTGTACCTTGCAATTCAACAAACTCACCATTTCCGATCATGACAACATTCATGTCTACTTGCGCTTGACTATCCTCTTGATAGTCTAAATCTAAAATGACTTCGCCAGACTGGCTTATTCCAACACTCGTAGCAGCAAGAAAATTATGAAGTGGGAATGTTGTCCATTTCTTTTCAAGAGATATTTTGTGAAGGGCCATAGCCACTGCCACAAACGCACCTGTAATGGAAGCCGTTCTCGTTCCACCGTCAGCCTGAATCACATCACAGTCAACCCAAATGGTTCTTTCTCCAATGGCTTCTAAATCAACCACCGCGCGAAGAGAACGACCAATCAAACGTTGAATTTCCATTGTTCTGCCAGATACCTTCCCTTTAGAAGATTCACGAATATTTCTAGTTTCAGTTGCACGCGGTAACATCGCATATTCAGCTGTAATCCACCCTTTTCCTGTTCCTCTAAGGAATGGAGGGACTCGATCTTCTATGCTTGCGGCACAAATGACCTTTGTATTACCTACTGTTATTAATACTGATCCTTCAGGATGTTTTAAATAATGATTCTCAATATGTACATTCCGTAAATCCAATGATCCTCTATCTTCAGAGCGCAAAAGATGATTCCTCCTTACATCTATTTTCTGCTAAAATGATACAAGAGGCTGTATCAGATCAGCCCCTTGATTATTATATAGTATATCAAATTTTCCTTTTTAAAAACTACCAACGTTCACTTTTTCTGGACGGTTAACTGGAGCAGTTAATGCCTCTCCATCCTCATTCACAATTTCATCCTTCCCATTTACCTTAATAGAAACACTTTCAATATCTGCTTGTTCAGTTAAAGATAGGACGATTGAGCTAAGGGTCGCATCGGAAATTATGTTACTATCGCTATCTTCAAGAATGGATTCGTTGAAATCAAGCACAACATTTCCATCTTCTACTGTAGGTTCCTCTAGCAATTTTACACCATTGAATAACGCTGTAGATAATGCTGATTGAAGACCTGGTCCATCAACTAATTGATTAATGACGGCTGCTACGTCATCTTTTTCAGTATTGGAAATTCTTTTCGTAACAGGTACATAATAGGGGGCATCCTCCGCTTGTGCTAAATAATACACTGTCACAGGTCGAGTATTTGTAATATCTGCAACATTAGAAACATCTGTATTGATTCCATCGGCTCTTGTAAGTCCCTCTTCACTAATTGGCGTCCCCCCAACTGGCATTTCTTTGAGTGCGTATCCATTTACTTTTAATTCTACGGAATCAACGCTGTCAAATTGAGTTAAAGTCCACGTAATGGATTGAAGGATATTCTGTTCATCTGCCTCATCATAATCAGAAAACTCTTCGGAAAAGTCCACAACAGCAACACCATCTTTAATATCTACATCCACCTCTGTTCCCGCCGGAATCACTGTTCTAAATCCATTGGGAATGACCTCCGAAATTGGACCGTCTGTAACAAGATAAGAAAGAACTTGTTTAGCCACACTTTCCGTTTTAGGGAGCGGAATTGATTGAGCAACCACATAACCGTTTTTATCCACTAAGTAAAGATCTCTCATTTCCATATCAGCCGTTTCTTTTGCCGTTTCAGATGTCGTTTCTGCATCTTCCCCTTCTTGCATATGGGTCACTTCCCCAGGTGGATCCACACTTTCTTTATCTTTTCCGAAAAGACCACAACCGGTTAATACCATACTTGCTGTTAAAACACCAGCCAACGTAAAGGCCAATTTTGCCTTTTTTGACATTTCGTACCCCTCCTAAGACAGTTTGTACTTCATGTATACGAGCTATCCTTCAGGAATAGACCGGCTTGTCAAAACTTTTTATTAGAAAGAATGGTTTCTCAATTTCTAGACATAAGAAAAGCGCAAGCGCCTGTTCAGCGACGTACAAATTTGGAGCATAAGGTTCAAAGGCTAAATACGCGCCGTCCTGGCGCAACGCCTTTGTGACCAACGTCCTGTTGGCCTGAGATAAAGGAAACACGGCGACGAAGGAGCTGATGTTGACTTATCGCAGGAGGAAGGCGTAAATTTGCTAGTCGCTAGGCGCTGGAGCTGGATGTCAACCGCGACATAAGCAGCTTATCCACAAGCTAGGATTTTATAATTTCCTGGCTAAGCTACACAAAAAAACAGCCCACAATGAGCTGTTGATTTATTTTTTTACTAGATATTCATGATTTCTAAGATTCACAAATTCAATATGTAAATCATCCGATTGTAACCAGTCTGAAGCAATTTGTTTAAAAATAGATCGTGAACCTGTTGTAAAAAACCGATGTTTTGGTAAGGCCGAAGATGGATTTAGCCAACCATTAAAATCCAGAATCGTACTTACCTCTTGGGCGGTTTCTTCACCAGAGCTAATCACTTTTACGTCAGGCCCCATTTCTTTTTGGATTAATGGTCCAAGTAAGGGGTAATGAGTACAACCAAGCACAATTGTGTCAATACCTTTTCCTTTTATTGAAATCAACGTCTCCGCAACGACCTTTTTTGCAACATTACTATGATATTCAAAACTTTCTACAATCGGGACAAATTTAGGACAAGCTAATTGTTCAACATGGATTTGTTGATTAATCATCTTCAATTCATGAACATATGCTTGACTATTGATCGTTCCAACAGTCCCTAAAATTCCGACTCTACCGTTCTCTGTTACTTTCAAAGCGGCTCTAGCACCAGGAGCAATCACACCTACAACTGGAATATCCAGTGTTTCGCGTAATTCTTGTAATACAACTGCTGTGGCGGTATTACAAGCAATGACAAGCATTTTAATATGCCGCTCAACTAAAAAACCAGCCATTTGTAGAGTAAAGCGTCTTACTTCCGCTTCTGGTCGCGGGCCGTAGGGACAACGTGCTGTATCCCCCACATAATAAATAACTTCATTCGGCATTTGCCGCATAATTTCCTTAGCGACGGTTAAACCGCCAACACCTGAATCAATGACACCTATTGCATGTTCCAACTTTTCCGCCTCTTGTCTATCTAGTTACTCAAATGCATCTCCTTCTCACTTAGAGAAATCCACTGCTTGATCATTAAGCAACTATTCATTTCTATTTTTCCTTCATATCTTGATGTAATCTAGCTAAAAAACCCTTTAATTGTACAACGTCTTCATCTGAAAAGTCAGTTAAAACTTCTTGCAGATAATTTTGTCTTCTCCGGATCACTTCTGCAATAATGTTTTCTCCCTTTCCCAATAAATGTATTCTTACAACTCGTCGATCTTTAGGATCCCTAACCCTCATGACAAGTTCTTTTTTTTCCATTCTATCAATTAAATCGGTTGTTGTGCTACAGGCCAAATACATTTTATTTGAAAGCTCACCAATCGTCATATCTCCTTGTTCCACCAGCCATTGTAAGGCAACAAATTGAGGTGGCGTAATGGAATAATCGGTCAAAATCACACGGCCTTTTTGTTTTATAATGGCAGAAATATATCGAAGATCTTTCTCCAATTCTGCCATTATTTCTCCATCTCGCCGCAGGAGTTCATTATTACTCATAATAGGTAAGCAACTCCTTCCATCCTTTTATCCTGAACCATAGGCAGTTAGCCATTAAATATTAAAAGAGGTTGTTCAAAAAGAGACCTTACTCTATTGCATTGTCTCTTTTTTTTCGAAAAATATCAAGATATTTTTTAAAGGTAGCTATGCCATTCGAAATGATCGGGTGCAACTAATCAAGGGACTGATAATTTTTATGGGATGTGATAGAATACGTTTTGCGGAAATTATAGTTTTGACAAGAAAAAACTTCAAGAGGACGTGGTTCGCAACCATCCCACGATAAAAAACTAAGGAGAGAATTGAATATGAAAACTAAAACACTGGTGATCAACAGTATTGTGGGCGCACTTTATATTGCGGTGACTGCTTTGATACATCCATTTGGGTTCACAAACATCCAGTTTCGTTTATCTGAAATGTTTAACCATCTCGTGATATTTAATAAGAAATACATTTTTGGCATCATTATCGGCGTATTTCTAGCCAATTTATTTTTTTCGGAACTGGGATTATATGATCTTATTTTCGGGGTTGGCCAATCCATTATCGCTCTATCCATTACAATCTTTTCAGGGAAATTTATAAAAAGTATTTGGAAGCGAATGATTTTTAATACATGTATATTTAGCTTTACAATGTTTATCATTGCGATTGAACTAAATTTAGCTCTTGGTTTTCCATTTTGGTTTACTTGGGTTACAGTGGCCATTGGTGAATTTGTTGTGATGAGCATTGGTGCGCCGCTTGTAATAGCGCTGAATAAGAGAATTCATTTTGATAAACTACTTTCATAAAGAGGCTGGAACAAAAGTGTTTTCACCAAAAGAAAAACGAACTACTAGCGTGTATAAAACTCGCTCCGGAAATATACTTCGCTTTCCGCGGGCGAGTGTCAAGCCTCCTCAGGCTTTGCCTTCCGGGGTCTTGCCGAACTCTTACTTCCCGCAGGAGTCTACGCATATTTCCTCCGCTAAGGCAATACATTGTTCGTCATTGAAGTTTAGCATTTTAGTTGTGTCCCAGCCTCTTTATTTATTCATGATTTCTTTATGATTGTCTAACTTAATGCGCTTGATCGATTGAGATGGTTTGTCCACTCCATGCTTTTTTCGCTGTCCAGTCTGCTTGTCCAATCCAAAATGGGTCAGTTTCTTGTAAACCAAGTGGCAGGAAGACAGTGGAACACAAATAAAGACTACCTGTAGAGATATACGCTTCTCCCAATTCAGGCTGATGACCACAAAGTCCGATCTGCAACCATCCCTCGTCATCAAATGTACCGCTTGTTTCCATCACCTTACGGATAACAGCCGTTAGGGCGCATCTTACTTGAGCAGGTTGAAGATCGCTAGGTAGTCTTTGCTGCAAAGCCATCTGCGCTAAGTGTTGAAAGGCGCCAAAACGATAGGCAATCGATCTTCCGATAACCGGAAATGTCCCTTCAGGAGAAATACTCCTTTCTTGAATGCTGGCAAATCTTTCCGCTCGCCGCATGATTTTATCCTTCATTTGTTGCCAATCTTGCGCTTGATCCCCAATCGTATGAATAATGTCAACCAACATGGGTTGAATCACATAACTATTATAATAGTCAGCGTGAAATTCAGGTCCATCTCCGTAAATTCCATCTCCTAAATACCATTGTTCATGCTGTTTCAATGCATAATCAATGCGCATGGGATCCCATTCTTCTCCAAGTTTATAAAGCGTCACTTCTATCATGGCTGAAAATAACAGCCAATTATTAAAAAATGGTTTACGGGAACGAGTTTGTTTCAGCGCTGTAATGATATTTTTCTGGACCTTTTCCGGAAGCGTATGAAATAATTGTTGGGGCGCTCGCAATATGGCATGAGCAAGGAACGCTGTATCCACAATTGGTTGGTGTCCCTTTGAAAAATTCATATAATCTGGCGAATTGGGATCAGTTGCGGCATCCATTCCCTTTTGAACAAGCTCGATATATTGCCTCCTCAGCCTCCCTTCTTCTCCAGTCTCAGGCCCAGTTTCCAACCAAGGAGCCATTCCACATATCAATCTAGCAAATGCCTCTAGATAAGTATATTGATCTCGATCGGACAATTTCCCTTCAATGGGCATCTTTTCTTTTAATTGGTGATTCGCTAGCGCTTGAAGGACATGCTCAGCTATTTGAAGCATTTTATCTAGCCAATAATGTCGATCTGAAATTGTCTGACTCATTTATTTCTTCCCCTCCTTATATTACGCCATAATTTTAGACCTTTCTTCGGTGACCTGCCATTTCAATTCTTTTCCAACAAGAAATCGTTTTAATTCCTCTAACATATAAGCACCCATTCGATGGCATTCATTCGCCATGGAGCCGCCAATATGAGGCGTTAAAATCACATTCTCCATCTCATAAAGTGGAGACCCTTCTACAGGAGGTTCTGGATAAGTAACATCTAATATCGCATAAAGATCAGGACGCTTTTGCAATACATCCATCATCTCATTTTCTCGTACAATCGCTCCACGCGAAGTATTGATAAAAGTTGCATTTTCTTTCATTGACGAGAAATGTTTACCAGTAACAAGGCCTTCCGTTTCTTTCAACCATGGGGTATGCATGGATACAACATCAGACCGCTCAAAAACTTCCTCTAAGCTACATAATTCAACATTTAGCTTGCTCGCTTCCTCTTCCGAAACATATGGGTCATAAGCAATCAATTTCACATCAAATGGTTGCAGTTTTTCACACAAATTTTTCCCAATCATCCCTAATGACACAATCCCAACCGTGGATCCGTAAACTCCTGGGACATCTGTCTTCGGAATAAAGTTCTTCTCTTTTTTTATTTGTAGGACATAATGCCAGCCACGTTTCAAGGAAAATAAAATCTGAGATAGGGCATATTCGACAACAGGAACACCGTTTGCTGCATAGGCACTTGTAATTTTAATATCTCGTTTCCAAAATTCATCTGTTACCATATATTTAATGGATCCTGCTCCATAAAAAATAGCTTTTAGATTTGGTGCAGCTTCTAAAAATTCCTTATCTAGACGTGGGCCACCCCATCCCGAAAAAATAACATCCGCTTTTTCCAATAGAGCAAGGTTCTCGCAAATCATCTTCCTCGTTTGGGGTGGAGCATAGATGTGAACATATTGGCTAATTTCTTCATATGTACTACCATAGATCAAATCGACATCATCTAAAATGAATAATCCCTGTAACATTCTATCGCCTTCTTTCTTCAGAATGAGAAATAGGGAGAGAGGATTCCCCCTCACTCCCATAATCTATACATATTCCAAATAACGCTCTTTCATTAAGGCTAAAACCTCATCTCCTGGTTGGTCCCAAATTTTTTGATTGAAAATTTCCACTTCAATTGGCCCTGTGTATCCCGTTTCTTCTACAGCCAATCGAATCGGTTTAAGATCAATGACACCGTCTCCCATCATGCCTCTTCCCATCAATAAATCAGGAGTTGGAACGAGCCAATCGGAAACATGGTAGCCTAAAATCCTCCCTTGCGCACGCGAAATTTGTTGAAAAAGGGCAGGATCCCACCACACATGGAAAACATCCACAATCACGCCTACTTCATCTGGGGAATATTTTTCTGCTAAATCATTCGCATGTGCCAAAGAAACAATGACAGATCTCTCGGCTGCATACATAGGATGGAGTGGCTCGATTCCAAGCTTGACTCCTCGCTCTTTCGCATAAGGAACAATTTGGTCAATTCCCTCAGCAACCATTTCACGTGCAGCGACAAGATCTTTATCAGGTGCGGGACCACACACTAAAACAAGCGTTTCCGCTCCTAACTCAGCTGCTTCATCAATCGCTCTGCGATTATCCTCTATTCTTTGTTGACGCTCAAGCTTCGTTGCTGCTGGAAACATACCGCCACGGCAAATACTAGAAACTTTTATTCCCGCATCTTGGATGATTTTCTTACTTTCTTTCAAACCAATCTCTTCAATTTTGTGCCGCCATATCGCAATCCAAGGCACTTCAGCGCGAACGCATCCTTCAACGGCTTCTTTTAAGCTCCAAGGATCTGTCGTAATTTGATTTAAACTTAATCGATCAATATTTTGTAAAGAACTCATCTTCTACCTCCTAAACGATCCCTGATAATTCCGTGACAAGCTTCATTCTTTTGACAGCTAAATCTGGATTTGTAAGTAAACCAGCTTGATCAGCTAACACAAATAATTCGGATAAATGGAGCAATGATCGAGAACCTTCCGCTCCCCCAATCATTCGGAAATGGGACTGATGACCATTTAAATAGGCCATAAAAACAATTCCCGTTTTATACGCATACGTCGGCGCTTGGAAAATATGTCTTGATAAAGGCACGGTCTTTTCAAGAAGTTGATGATACGTTCGTAAATCTCCTTCGTCTAATGCATGTAAGGCAGCAGCTGCGGCAGGAGCAATCGCATCAAAAATACCCAATAGAGCATGACTGTAACCTAATTCGTCGCCCTGAATAAGACGCGCGTAATTAAAGTCGTCCCCAGTGTACATTTTTACACCTTCAGGAAGCTTACGTCTCATTGAAATTTCTTTCTCTTCATCTAATAAAGATATTTTAATTCCATCGACTTTATCCGCATTTGCATGGATGATTCTTAAAACTACATCCATCGCCTGATCCAAATCCGTATGTCCCCAGTATCCAGTTAAAGCGGGGTCAAACATATCTCCGAGCCAGTGCAATATAACAGGCTTTGAAACCTTCTGTAAGATATGATTATATACCCTTTCATAATCTTCCGGGCTTTTGGCACAGGCGGCTAGAGCTCGACTCGCCATTAAAATAATTTGTCCACCAGCAGCTTCGACAAACTCACACTGTTCTTCATAGGCTTGGATACAGTCCTCAACGGTCACTTCTTTCCCGGGTAATAAATGATCAGTACCAGCGCCACAAGCAATTCTTCCATTGACTGATTTTGCTTCGGCCACTGATCTTAAGATAAGTTCCTTGGCCATTTCCCAGTTTAGTCCCATCCCTCTCTGGGCTGTATCCATTGCCTCCGCAACGCCTAATCCAAGGGACCATAAGTGATGGCGATAGGCAAGCGTTCCCTCCCAATCGATTTGGGCGTTGTTTAATGGATCCGTATTCGCAAGTGGATCACAAACAACATGTGCTGCAGAAAAGGCTACCCTACTTTGAAAGGGTTTTTCAGGAATAGCAAAAGATGATGCCTCATTTAGCTTATACGTGTATAATGACCCATCGGCCGTTGGTAATTGGATAGAAACCATCTATTCTCCCCTCCTTAAATTTTAAGTTCAGGCACGTCAATCCAGCATCTTTCTTTCGAAGATTTCAGTCCAAGATCAGATAATTGTGTTCCCTTTGCACCTTCTAATAAGTCCCATGGGAATGCTTCATCTGCCACAACATGCTTTAAAAATTTCTCCCATTGAATTTTAAAGGCGTTATCGAATTCTTGATTGGCTGGCACCTTTTCCCATTGCGCTGTAAAATCATGTGGATTTTCAATATCAGGGTTCCATACAGCCTTTGGTGTATTGACACGATGCTGTGTCTTACAATCTCTAAGTCCAGCAACTGCACTTCCTTCAGTTCCATCCACTTGGATTGTCAACAAGTCATCACGATCTACTCGAACAGCCCAAGAAGAATTCACCTGTGCAATAATCCCCCCTTCAAGCTCAAAGGTTCCGTAGGCGGCGTCATCAGCAGTACAAGTATATTCATTCCCTTGTTCATCCACTCTTTTGGGAATATGAGTCGTCGCATAGCAGGAAACAGCCTTGACGTTACCAAATAAATTATCCAGAACATAACGCCAGTGGGCGAACATATCAACAACCATTCCACCGCCATCTTCTTTGCGATAATTCCATGATGGACGTTGACATTCTTGCCAGTCTCCTTCAAACACCCAATAGCCAAATTCCATCCTTACTGACAATATTTCTCCAAAAAACCCCGAATCTATTAATCTTTTTAATTTTAACAAACCAGGTAAGAACAATTTATCCTGAACAACGCCATTTTTAACCCCAGCTTCTCTTGCAAGTTTTGCCAATTCTAAAGACTCTTCCAAGTTTGAGGCAGTCGGTTTTTCACAATAAATATGCTTTCCTGCTGCAATGGCTTTTTTGATACTATCTGCCCGACGGACCGTTGTTTGAGCATCGAAATAAATTGGATCTTCTTGGTTTGCAAGACAGGCATCCAGATCTGTGCTCCATCGCTCGATATTATACTTATCTGCAAGGGTTTTTAATTTTTCTTCGTTTCGACCAACTAAAATCGGATCCGGCATAATCACATCACCATTCGCTAGTTGAACCCCACCTTGCTCGCGTATCGCGACAATCGAACGAATTAAATGTTGATTCGTCCCCATTCTTCCCGTTACTCCATTCATAATGATTCCAATAGTATGCTTCAAATTTATCCCATCCTTCTTTAGCACAATTTACATTTAGTTTAACCGTTTTTAATACATACTTCTTATGAAAATAGGAAAAGGATTCTTAATTTCGGAACTGTTTTCCTAACAAATATGGTAAAATTTAAATATACTTTCATGTTAGTTCAAGGGGAGAAAAGAATGACTTTGAGGAAAATTCAGCTACCGCAATGGGGTGCCTATCTTTACGAAAGTAGACATAAAGCAGGTGATGTCATAAACGTCCATCATCATGATATTCATCAAATTCTATATGCCATTGAAGGAGAAGGAATGATCCTTATTAATGATCAAAAACATAAAATAGAAAAAGACCAAGGGACCTTTCTAGCGCCTTTCACTTCTCATTCTATTTTTTCACAGACAAGCTTAACTTTACTTGTATTAGCTTTTGATATTGAGTCTTTGGGTCATTTTGGGGAGCATAAGCTTCATCATCGCTTCTTCCATACTTCTAGATTTTTCACTCCCGATCTGATCGCAAGCAGTGAATTAAGGCAACAACTAAGGAAAATGCTTTATGAACAAACAAGCGACGATCCTTTATCTGGCTGGGCGTTGAAAATTCATTTATTACATATCTTATTAACTCTTACGAGGTTAGTAGAAAGAACGAGAATTTTAGATAAAAATAGTTTACGGACAGAGACAATCCAAAGTTATATTGATACCCATTACTATGAACCACTTACTGCTAATGATATCGCCGATAAATTAGGGATTTCTGTCCGCTATGTGAATACAATTTTTAAAGAAACCTATCAAAAAACACCGATACAATATTTGATGGAAATACGAGTAGAAAGAGCAAAAAAATTATTAAGGGAAACCGACAAAGAAATCATTACCATTTGTTTTGAGGTTGGCTATGAAACATTGTCAACCTTTTATCGAGCGTTTAAAAATGCAACAAATATGTCGCCAAAGCAATATCGTGATCTGGGACAAAAAAATAAGCAGAGCTAGTCTATGGCTCTGCTAGTTTTCTTCTATTCCCCCTCACTTTCAAGTTGTTTCATATATTGCACATATTGAGGAATCGCTACTTCAGGCTCCTCAATCTCAGGACACCATACTTTCTCCCATTCAAGGGTGTAGTAACCTTCATACCCTTTTTCATCTAGTAGATCAAAGATTCGCTTTAAAGGAATATCGCCATCTCCCATTAAACAAAGTTGGTATCCCCGAGGAGTTCCTTCTTTTGGATAGGAATCTTTCCAATGCGTATACTGGATCCTGTCACCAAGTTTGTCCCATGTTTTTTCAGGCTCCTCACCTTTTGTTCGATATGGGTGGTGAACATCCCATAAAACTTGTAAATACTTAGATTGGGTAAGATTCAATACATCTAACACATTTTCACATCTTGTCCAGTCATCATGTGTTTCTAAGATTAAAGTCACTTGAAATTGCTCAGCAATGGCAAGCAATTGTGCCAAATTATTCTCGACAATTTGGATAGCTTCTTGACGTGGAATATCCCCGATCCCTCCTCCAAAAACACGAATATAGGGGGTGTTAAACTCTTGGCATAAGCGCCCGTACTGTCTTAATTCTTCCTTGAAATTTTCCACTTCGCTATCCGAAGTTGTAAACAAGCGAATGGAACTGGAAAAACACGGGATCTCAAGGTCTGCTTCATTAAATTTTCTCTTCGTTGTTTCAATATCACTGGAAAATTCAGGTAGTTTGTAGATTTCCATTTCACCTAAATAGCCACGAAAATCCACCCCATCATAGTCAAATTCCACTGCCTTTGAAATAATCGTATCCAGATTCCATTCTGGACAACCGAGAGTTGTGAATGCGAGTTTCATTGGTTGCCTCCTTTTATTCTTTTATAGAGCCGATCATAACACCTTTAACAAAATATTTTTGCAAAAATGGATACAGGAAGAGAATAGGTAATGTCGCCACTATAATCGTAGCATACTTAACTGTTTCTCCAATCGGATAACGATCTCCTCCCCCGACTCCTGTAATAAAGTTATCTGTGCTATTTTCAATTAATATTTCACGAAGTACTAATTGAAGCGGCCATAGATCATTATTACGCAAATAAATCATCGCATCAAAATAAGCATTCCAATGTCCAACCCCATAAAACAAGATCATAACCGCAATAACAGGAAGCGACAGAGGTAAAATAATTCTAAACAAGATTGTCCAATCATTCGCTCCATCAATCCGAGCGGATTCTTCCAGGCTATCTGGTATTCCTTTAAAAGACGTTCTCATGATAATCAAGTTCCAGACACTAATGGCATTCGGAATAATCAATGCCCATCTTGTATCAATCATTCCCAGTTGACCAATTAATAGATACGTAGGGATCAATCCTCCACTAAAAAACATGGTAAACGTGATAAACATCATGATCGGTTTGGTTAACATCGCATTTTTCCTTGATAAAGCATATGCCCCTATACTTGTTAGTAGAATATTAATCGTTGTCCCCACTACCACATAAAAAATGGTATTTAAATAACCAACGATGATCATCGGATTTTGAAAAACCAGTTCATAGGCTTTAACCGTAAAGCCGAGCGGGAGATACAATATCCCTCTATTTTTCGCCAACAATCCTGGATCACTTAATGAAGAAAATAACACATATAAAAAAGGATAGAGAGTGGCGAAAACAAGAACAAGCATAAACAAAACATTTAGAAAATCAAAAATCCTCTCTCCCAAACTCGCTTTTATTTTCATACAATCAACTCCTTACCAAAGACTTGTCTCACTGACTTTTGCACTAATACGATTGGCCAAAACTAATAAAGTTAAATTGATAATCGCATTAAATAATCCCACTGCCGCACTAAAGCTAAAATTAGCCTCTAGAATACCTTTACGATACACATAGGTTGAAATCACATCTGCCGTGTCATAGGTTAAGGGATTATACATCAAAATAATTTTTTCAAAACCGACACTCATCATGGAACCGATTTGAAGAATAAGAAGGATGATAATAATAGGTGCAATCCCTGGAATGGTGACATGTAAGGCTTGTTTAAAACGATTGGCCCCATCAATTTTTGCCGCTTCATAGAGCTCAGAATTAATATTCGACATCGCGGCTAAATAAATAATCGAGCCCCAACCAATACTCTGCCAAATACCCGAGCCAATATAAAGAGTCCGAAACCATTCAGGTTTTTGTAAAAACGAGATGGGCTCTATACCAAAAATAGAGAGTACTTGATTGATTAAACCATTTTGTGTGGTGAAATCAACTAACATTCCAACAACCACCACAACAGAAATAAAGTGTGGTAAATAACTGATTGTTTGCACAACTCTTTTAAACCACATTCGTCTTAATTCATTCAATAACAAAGCGAGTAAAATAGGAGCTGGAAAAGCCAGTAATAACTCATAAATATTAATAAGAAAAGTATTCCGGATTAACCTCCAAAAATAATAACCCTTAAAAAAATCGAGAAAATGTTTAAAACCAACCCATTCACTTCCCCAGATTCCCTCTGTCAAACTAAAATCCTTAAACGCAATTTGGACTCCATACATCGGACCGTAATGGAAAATAAGATAATAAATCACTACGGGTAAAACCATAATATAGATATACTTATTTCTTTTTAAATCTTTTGCGAGTCGACGCCAAAAGCTTTCCTTTATAAAGATCAGCTCAGGCTCTTTTTTTATTTTTGTATTCTGACTGACTGTCTCCATGTAGTCATCCCTCCGTTTCGACTGTATGTATATACCAGGATCATGATAAGCGCTTTGGCAAAGCGACCAAAGCGCTTACATCAATCATTAACGTTTATTATATCGTTCCAGTGCATCCTGCTGAATTTCAGTCGCCCTCTCGATTCCCATCGATTGGATCGTCTCAACAAATTTATCGAACTGATCAAGTGATTCTTCACCCATAATGAATTTATTGATCATTTCAGATTTATACGTATTAATGTCATTCATAATCGAGGCATATTCTGAACTTTCTTCTTGTGTTGGACTGACAATCGGCATCGTTCTTTCATTTGTCCCTTTTTTCCAGTTTTCTAACGCCTCTAGTTGTTCTGGTAAATTATTGTATTGTTCTGCATATTCCTTCGCTTGAATGAATGGTCCACTCCAGCCAGCCGGAACATATAAAGCTAAGCCTTCTGACATTGACTTTCCATCCGGGTTATTAGTGATCACATCTGTATAGGTTGGGTAACCGTCAACCATTTCATAGCTTTCCCCTTCAATACCAAAGTTGAACAATTTAAATCCTTCTTCTCCATACTTATAATCAAGCCACTCCACCGTTTCTTCAATATTTTTATTGTCCGTACTAATGGCTGCACCGACGCCATTATAATTGGACTCACCTAAATTGAAGATTGGTTCGTCACCTTTTTTAAGAACGGGATAAGGGGCACCTGTTAAAGAAAAATCACCATCATCTTTTTTCAATTGCATATAACGTAAAATACTGCTGCCTGAATAACCCATCAAAGCACCAAGTTGGTCGTTTGTTACTTTAGCATCTTTGAGCTTATCATCTGTTGCCACATATTCCTTGTCAATCAATCCTTCTTTATACCAGTCATTCATTAACGTTAAAAATTCTTTATACTCTGGTTGAATTGGACCATAATGGACTTTACCATCGACATGATAAAAACCATTTGTAACTCCATAAGCACCGACAAAGGCATTGGACGTAATCGCATCTTTATCAATTAATAAAGGAATTTCATCTGCTTCGCCATTTCCATTTGGATCTTTTTCTTTAAAAGCTTTCAATACCGTATGCCATTCATCAATCGTTTCCGGCATCTCCAAATCTAATTTTTCTAACCAGTCTTTGCGAATAACAGGTCCATAAAAAGTTAGATTTAATTCATCTTGCCTAAGGAAAGGGAAAGAGTAGATACTCCCCTCATCGGTGGAGACCATTTTCTTCCACTCGGGATTTTCATCTAGTATCTTTTTAAAATTAGGCGCATGTTCATCAATATAATCATTTAAACGAACAATTTTTCCATCCTTTATATACTTCTCAGGGCCACCAGGTACTGAAGTCCAAATTCGTTCAATCACATCTGGCAACTTCCCAGAAGTCATCATTAGATTAAATTGTTGATCTTCCTCACCTGAAGCAGGATGTTCAAAGTTCACTTTCACATCTGTTATTTCTTCTAACTTCTTATAAGCCGCCATCTCATTATAATTTTTAAGAGTATCTGGACGATTATTGGCCACCCAATAAGATAATGTAAGTGAGCCATCATCAGCTTTTTCACCTGAAGTCTTTTCGTTTTTAGAAGAATTGCTACATCCTGATAAAGCGGTTACAACCACAAGTACAGAAAAAAGTGCTACCTTCACTTGCTTTTTCCAACGAAACTTATTCATCTACGATTGACCTCCCGAAATCATATTCAGTTCAATAAAAAATCATCCTTTCCTCCTTTCATCTAGCTTATTTCTCATGTTTTCATACGAGCCCATTTTTGTTAATCACGAAAATGTAAGATTCACTATACAAACTTAAGAAAAGAGACTATCAATATTTAAGATTGACTATCATATTTTCTGATAGCTTGCGATTGTCTATCATTTTTGACTCGATCTTGGAAAAGACAAGATATTTATACTTCATTTTCGTTTTGTGCTTTTTTTAAGTTGGCGCGATATTTTCCAGGGGTAATACCCTCCCGCTTTTTAAACATCCTAATTAAGCCGATATCATTTGTATAGCCAATTCGCTTAGCAATTTGTGATATCGTTAAAGTTGTCTCCTCTAGATACTTTTTAGCAGCATTAATGCGAATCTTCGCAATAAATTCAGTTAAATTCTCACCTTGCTGTTTTTTAAAAAAGGAAGAGAGATATTGTGGGGTTATCTTCATCTCTTCCGCAATCGTCGTCAAACTCATCATTGGATCAGCGTAATGTTGATATATATAGTCAATGATCCTTTGTAACAAGTTTTCACTATGGTCAGATCGTTTCTCTTTCAACTCTTCACAAAGTTTTTTATAAATCAGCTTAATCTTTTGATGAATTTCCTCCACTGTCTCACAAGCAAGTAATTCCTGAACCGGATCTTGTTCTTCACTAAATACATTTTGGTGATTTATTTTCATATCATTTAGAATTTTTACATGGGTGCTCATCATATTAAAAAATAAACACTTTCCCATCGACATGGAAATCCGCCTCAAGAGAAAATTTTCTCTAAACACATTATCGAGAATGGTTTCTACTTGTTCATAATCGGCTATTTTAATACAATTCATTAACTGCAATTCAATTTCAGTCGGATAATAATAGTCATGTGCATTTTCGTTTGTTTCATTAAAAAAGATAATCCGATTATTTCCTTTAATCATACGATAATTTAAAGCCTGTACAGCTTCTCGATAGGAATTTACGACTTGATTCAGCCCCTTGAAGTTTGTCCCAATTCCTACTGATATAAAAATCCCAAATCGCTCCTTTAGTAAATCCTTTAGTCTCTGAATGATCGGAGTAAAGGATTGTGCTTGCTCTAATTTATTATCATTGATCAGGACACCTAGTCTTTTTTGCCCCAATTCCACCACATATCCATGGTGGTTTTGATTGATTAATTCATGACAAATATTACTGATCATAAATCTTGTAATGGCCCAGTCTTTCTCAGACTTTTCTAAATAACCCGTATCATTCTCTTCAATCTCAACTACCATAACTAAAAACTCATCCCCTAAAAACCTCACTTCCATAAAGTCCAATGATTCCTGGTTCACTGAGGATGTATCAACGAAACCATTCAGTAAGCGAATGAAGAAATTCTCTCGCACTTTAGGCGTTTGCGAAGTAAGCGAATCCCTTAATTTTCTTTCCGTATCCCATGAATGATGAAGGCTTTCTTGAATAATATGATATTCATTTGTTTTGAGCCCACCGATCCGATTCACATTTTTTAGGATCGATTCGACTAAATCTCTTACAGGAATATAGTGATGACGAGCTAATATAAAACAGGCGATTAGACCACCTGCTAAACAGATCACTAATAAAGATATGGCTAAGGTTTTGATGGTATTAACTTCTTGCATCACAACGGATTTTGGAATGATAGAAACATATTTCCACTTTGTTTGATTTGAAACAACATAAGATATCATCATATCTTCCTGATTGATTTTTTGCTGCTGAACACCAACGCGCTCATTGAAAGACAAATTCAATTTTTCTACATCTTGTTTTTCCCCAGAAGATGTCAGGACATTGTTTTGTTCATCTAATACAAAAATACTCCCTTGATTGGCCCATTCAAGCGTTTGCAATATGTTTTGAACCTTTTGCTCATTAATTAAAATCGTTAAATAGCCTTTTGGCTTTTTTGTTTCACCATAAGGCAGCGGCTGAATATAGCTAATCATTTGTTTCCGGGCCCCTGAAACCCCCTCCAAAACTGTATGTGTGGGGACATAATGGGGCGAAGCATTGTCTTCTAATAACGCATTCCTCCACTCCTTAAAATCCATACCTTGATAGCGATAGATATATTTATAAAATGTTTCAGAATCGGTTTTTATAGTGGGACTAAGCGTTATATTTTTCTCCGGCAAATAAATAGAATAATCATAAATAAACGTGTTTGAAAGGGAATATTGTTGAATATCCTTCATAAAAGAATAGTATTCGCTTATCCCTTGCTCCTCTTGATTGGAAGGTTGGCGTAAAATATAGCTTAGTTTCGGATGAAAAGAAATGTGAGCAGATAAAGATGTTACTTGCTGCATTTCATGATCCAGAACATCACTCGCCTGTTTTAAGAGAGCCAGATTAGAACGATCTGTTTTGTCTTTTATGGCCGTTTCCATCTTCTTATATAGAAAGCTCTCAAACATAATCGGAAAAAGCAGGATAATTACAAAAGATAATAATAATGTCATAAAAACACTTTTTTGGTTATATTGCCACTTCACAGTTTCTCCTCCTAGTTAGACACATAAGCTTGGTTATGTTGTACGATAAATCTATTAGCTTACTTTTCGACAAAATTCCATGATTTCCTCTATAAAAAAGCAAAAACTGACAAGACCGAAATGCCATGTCAGTTTTCGTGAGATATTGTCTTCTTCAACTAGGAACTTTTCAATAAGTCAATGAACCTTTTGAATGATCCATACAGATCAAACTTTCCTAAATACCTTCTCAAAGGCTTTTCCCGATTTTTCAGCTAGTGTTTCAGCTGATTCTATTGGAGATTCTGGGGTCAAAATTTCTTGTGCGATGACACCTTTAAAGCCAATATCTGTTAAAGCTTTTAGAAAAGCAGGTAAATCAATGACACCCTCCCCTGGATAAAGTCGATCATTATCTAAGGCTTCAGTTACTGGTACATCCTTTGCATCATTAATATGAACATGGGTGATCTGTGAAGGATCTAGTGCCAATAAATCTTCTACTGTTCCACCTGTTGTATACCAATGATAGCTATCTAGTAATAAACCGACATTAGGTTCGCCGATTACGTTAATCCACTCTAGTGTTTCCTCCATCGTCCATACAAATGGATATTTCCAGGCAGTTCTGAGATGATGGGGGCCAACAAATTCAAGCCCTAAATGGACGCCGAATTCTTTTAATATTTGTGCACACAGACGAAGACGTTTTGTTGCTTGCACCATAAAGTGCGCTGGTTTTTGATCGGTTGCCGGCAATACATATGTACAACAGCTTTTACAGCCAAAATCTGCCGCTATCTTGGCATCTGCCAATAGTGTCGGGAGCCCTTCCTGGAATTGCTCATCTGTTCCCCTCCACTCTACTGGTAACCCGATAGAACCAATGATAATTTGCTGCTGATCTAAAAAAGATTTTGCTTCTGCCAACCCCTTCGTTTCAACCCAATCCCGCAATGCTTTTCCTGAGGTTTCAATCGCACCAAATCCATTTTTGGAAGCTAGTTCAATCAAATGCTCTATATTTTTCACTTGACCTAATCCTGCCGTACTTAAGCCTTTTATCATTTCCAAACCTCCATTTTTATACCAATCTATTATACTTATTTTCGACACGGTTCTATAATATCCTTTCTTTTCAGTAAAAAAACTGACAAGAGCAAAATTCCTTGTCAGTTTTAATAGGTCGATTATTTATTCAAATACGGGAGTTTATTTTTCAAATATTGGATACTGATTTCGATACTTTCAAACGGAGTTTTTCGAGATTGGTCTTGTTCAACCACCCACCATTCGACGTTTGCTTCTTCCCCTAAAGCGAGCACACTCTCAAGATTCACTCCACCTGTACCTAACTCAGCAAAGAACTGTTCTTCATCAACAGTCATATCTTTCAAATGTACTAAAGGTGTCCGTCCCTTGTAACGATTGATCCAATCCACAGGTTTCTCCCCAGCCCTTGTGAGCCAATATATATCTAACTCCGTTTGTAAATTTTCAGACGGAACACCATCGAAGATCGTCTCCAAAGCAGTTCTACCATCTGACAGCTTTTCTAATTCAAAATCATGATTGTGATAACAAAGAGTTAACCCTTCTTTTCTGCAGGTCTCGCCAGCTTCATTGAAAAATGATAGAAGAGATTGATAAGTTTCTTCATTTCTTTCATCCGGCATTAAGAAAGGGCATACAATGTAGCGACTACCTAAAACCTTTTGTTCTTCAATCACTTTTGTTAAATCATTTTTTAAATCTGCAAGAGGTACATGACTTGCCGCAGCTTTCAAACCAACTTCGTCTAAAATCTTACGAACTTCTTGAACAGGTAAGCCTCCATAACCAGCAAATTCAACACCATTAAACCCAAGTTCAGCAACTTTTTTCAAAGTTCCAGCAAAATCTTGCGCACTTTCTTCGCGGAGTGTAAACATTTGTACAGCAACAGGTATTTTTTTCATAATATCCTCCTTATTCACAATTGAAACGTTTCGATTCTATTCTAGTAAACTATTGCTTATTATTCAAGCATTTTTCATTTCTTTCTTCTTGGCAGAAGCTAGTGAAGCTGCCCCAATCAGTCCAGCAGAATCTCCAAGTTCGCCTGTCACAATAAGTGGTTGTTTTTCATTAATATAATATTTAATGAATATCTCCTTGATCGGATCGGTTAGAAAGTGTCCAGCTGCAGCTGCTCCTCCCCCAATAATAATTACTTCAGGATTTACTAAGTATGTTGCTGATAGTAACTTAAACCCTAAAACGGTCGCTACCTCTTTAAAGACTCCAATTGCAACTTGATCCCCTTTCACGCTTGCTTCATAAACATCTTTCGAACTAATTTCTCCAGCTACGTCTTTTAAAATGGTTGTTTTTCCTGATTGAATCGCTTCCTTTGCTAATCGACTAATCCCACTTGCAGAAGCGATTGTTTCTAAACACCCTATATTTCCACAATTACACAAAGCTTCGTTACCAGGCACTGGATCATGTCCCATTTCCCCCGCAAAATAATCGGATCCAGCAATCATTTTTCCATCAATCATTATACCGGCTGCCATGCCCGTTCCTAACGTAATACATATAACATTTTGTAATCCTGCCCCCGCGCCCGCTACAGCTTCCCCTCTTGTATAGGTGCGCACATCATTATCAATAAAAGTCGGTATATTTAACCTTCTTTCCATTTCATCTGCAAACGGTACATTTTGATAACCTAAATTAACGGCATTAATGGTAATCCCGTTTTCAGGATCAACTTTACCGGGTACACCAATACCTACACACTCTATCTTATTAATAACATCATGTTTGGCTATTACTGCTTGAATTTCCTGCGTAAGGACATCAAAAAATTCCTTCGGATTATCCGTCTTTTTTGGAAAATTTGGTTTCAATGTTGGAATACTTCTTTTTTCAAGCAGTGCCAACTCCTGATCAAACAATCCTATAACCGTATTGGTACCGCCAATATCTACTCCTACGAACCCCTTCTGCATCTTATCACTCCTCTTTATCAATCGGTTCTATTATACTATTATCTTCCAATAGAAAAAAAGAGTGTGAACAACTTTATATAGTCATTCACATTCAGATTTCTTTCCATTCGTAAACGATTCAAAGAAAGAGCTTGATATTGTAGGGAGCACCTCACGGAACGGAAAAAATCGTACGCTAAGAATTTTGATTTATAAAAAATCGGATCCTTTATTTTAAAAAGGAATCCAGTTTGCGTAATCAGTAGCTTGAACTCGTTGAAGTAAGCTACCCGTTAGTTGAGCGAGCTTTATGCTAATCCTATTTGCTTTTCCTCAATTCGATACCATAACTCACAATCCTCATTATACGATTCATCAGCGACCTGCAGATACGCGTTGTTTTATCCCGCATTTGGAGAAACTGGCATCTACTTCTTTACCAACGCCCCTGAATTTTGTTAGTTAAGATCTACGATAAGCAGTTAAGTTATAAAATTAAATAAATTCTACCCAGGCATGTCCTCCTGGAAATTGCCTGTTTAAAGCAGATTTCAACCATGCTTTTTCTTGTGGTAGAAGTGACGGAAGCATTGTTTGGAAATCATTAAAATCCTTTTCTCGTACTTGCGATCCACCTGCTTTATGGAGGAGTTGGATTTCAGGTCTCAAATAAGGTATGCCTTCGACAGTTTTCAAGAAAATATCATCAATTGGCCTTCTAACGGATTTATCCCTCTTATAAATCCAAGACTTTTCTTCCGTATCAATGATCATAATTTGAAAAGCCCAAGGCGTCTCGCTGCTCTTGCTAACCCATATGTCATTTATCGAGTTCAAATACTCTCCATCTTCCCAAAGATCAAGCTTACCATCCTCAGCCTTGTATAACATCCAATCACGATTTAAATACTGATAAGCGATTAATTGCTCACCACGAGTAATAATAACATCTATATCACTATGTTCCCTTGTTTGCTTACATAGGTGCAAATCTAAGGCCCAACCTCCAGCGATACACCACCGAAGCGGAATATTAGAGAACACTTCATTTATTTCCGACACAGTTAGTGGCATCCAATTATTTATATCCGTCCTCAAATCCATCCCTCCCATTTTAATTATTCTAGTTTTAGGTTTCTTAATCCTTCTCTATTCTCCCCTTTAGCTAATTAAGAGGTCCTGCCGACAAAACGCGGATATGATACGTTTCCGGTTTTTGTTGGTAGGACACCTTTTATAATCATTTTCCACCGAGCTACTCAACAATGGTGTGATTACCTATATTCTACCAAAGAATAGGGCGTTTTTTGTGTTTTCTTGATAACTTTTTCAACCCAAAGCCAAGTGCGGTAAGGGGTTATGCGTGTTTCCTTTACTCCGAAACTTGAGTAATCTACTTACTTTATTCTTCAATTGCTGATTTTAACAAGGGCCGTTTTTCCGATTGATTCCATTGCCAAATGGTTTCAAAATTCCACCTTAAGTGTTCCTCATAAGTTCTTTTCGTTTCGATTTCAGCTAAAGGGAGTCCCTGACCTTTTATCGTTGTTGGCAATTCTGTTGTCACGCCTTCTCGATCCACCACCATCTCTTCAAATGCATAGTTGTTTTCTAAAGTAGCTGTATGACCTGCCAATACCCTTCCCATCACTCTGTTCGCACTAGTCGGCGTTGTGACAGACGGATTCAAGGCAATCGAATTTCTCAAAACAGTCCCATTATAGCCATAGCCACTAATTCCCCCTGCATTACTTTTCAAAGCTTGAACCGCCCCAGTTGCATAAACATTTTCAGTCGTACTTCCTGTATTCGTTATACCAATCAGTCCGCCAGCTTGACTCACATTGGCCGTTACATCTGCCTTAGAATAGCTATTGCGCACGATTTTATTCGAATAACCTACAAGTCCACCTACTGTATTTTCTCCACTAACCTTTCCAGTTGAAAAACTTTGTTCAATCGTCCCATTATTTAAATCAACCAAGATTCCTGTTTGCGGTGAACTATTATCCCCAGTTACGTCAGCTTCAAGTAAACCGATATTTTTAATCGTTCCTCGATTCATATGAAATAATCCACCAGAAATAGATTTAAAATGATAAATCTTTTTCCCATTGCCATCAAATATTCCCATAAATGGAATATCTGTTGCGATCGGTTGAGTGGTTTTCCCTGCCAAATCTAAATCTTTCTGCAGAATGTAATTCTCAGCAGGGAATTGATTGATGACTTCTAGGTCCTTAGGGGATTGAATCCAATAGAACCCTTGCTCATTTTTCTCTAGTGGTGGTTGTTTTCCGGCTCCTGAATCAATTTCCTCCTGATTCATGGCTAATAAAGGTCGTCCAGCTTTCTCACTCCATATCCAAATTTGATCGAAATCCCAGCCAAGCTCCTCTTCAAATAATATTTGACTACTGATTTCCTCTTGCGTTTTCCCAAGACCTTTTTCATTTTGAGGATCTTCTTTTGTGACTCCTTCTTTACTGACAATCATATTTTCATCGGCATAGTTATTCTTTAACGTAGCCGTCTCGCCGGCTAATACGCGACCAACGATTCTATTTGCTGAACTTATCGTCACAACCGAAGGATTAAGGGCGATGCTATTTTGAATGGTTGTTGCATTATAGGCATAACCACTTAAACCACCTGCATTACTCTCTCCAGCCGAGATCGATCCAGTCGCATAAATATTTTCTGTAATGCTTCCTCGATTTGTAATACCAATCACACCACCAGCCTGTTTACCACGCGCTTTTACCCTTGCCGTTGAATAACTGTTTTTAACTGTTCCATTAGAGTAGCCAACCAATCCTCCGACAGTCGAATTCCCAATAATCGATCCAGTACTATATGAATTTTCAACCGTTCCATCGTTTTGGTCGACTAACATGCCAACATTACTGCGTTTAACATCGACATCCGTGTTGATTAGCCCAACATTTTTAATCAGCCCTTCATTCACCGCAAATAGACCTGCACCACCTGTTGAAACAATGACTCCAGAAATCGTATGGCCATTCCCATCAAATGAACCTGTAAATGGAGGGCCATCTACACCTATTGCAGGAAATAAGTCTTGGTCTCCTTTAATATCTTTTTCCAATATAAAATGTTTGTCTGGAAATTCATGAAGCTTATTTAAGCCTGTTACGGATTGAATTTTATACGGGTTCTCTTTTGATCCATCACCCATCATACCTTCTTTGACAATTTTTGTAGGGATGAGCGGATTCCCTTCTTTATCATAGACTGTTACCTTCAATGTATGCTGATCCTCAAAAAGAATAGGTTTGTCAAAAAGAATCAGTTGTTCTCTCCCTAAATGCTCAAGCTTTATCTCTTTTACTTGTGTTTCTAATAGCTCTTGACCCGAATAGTCATATTTTTCACCTTCCACCACAACCATTTCACTGGTACCTGGATAATTTAACAAGCCAATTCCTTTAAATATCTCATCCTCTACTTCAAAACTTGTTAAATCAATGTAATCCCGAGGTTGCTTGATAGTAAATTGATCAATTTCTTCTCCTTTGACATTATAAGCTTTTAGATGAAGGGAATCTTGATCAGCCTCGAGCACTATTCCTGTTTGCAGATTGTCATCGTAAACAATATGATCCCAGTCAAATTCTTTATTATCATAAAAGCTGGAACCAGCTGACCCGACAGCAACAAAGGTGGTCCCTAAATTCATGGCCTGTTCAGATGTATCTTTTACTCCATCCCTAATCGTTGTTCGCTTATAGATACGATCCTGTCCACCTAAATAAAGACTAATCCCCAATTGTTGAAATTTCTTAGAAACTTTGATTCTATTTATATCCATTCCAGGTTCATCACTAAAATGCCCACCAAAATACGGATAATGCCCAATCACGATCTTCCATTTTTTATCTGTTGCACGCATATCTTTTTCAAGCCATTCAAGTTGCTCATCCAGCTGAAGGAGTGAATGTAACACAGCTATATGGGCTTCCCCATTATCAAATGAATAATTCGTTTCCTTATAGCTACCTTCTCCGTTTTTTGGGAAGTTTAAAAAACCAGAAAAAGCCCCTAATTTCCTATCTGAAAATCGTTCTTGCTCCCCAACAACATTTGCGATTGGGATATTTATATCTTTATATACATACTTGAATAAATCATTCCAAGCTGATATATTACCACCGTTTTCAACAAAGTTCCCAGTTTGTATAAGAAGTTGTCCCTCTGAATTTTTCCCTTTTAAAACTTCAAACATTTGATTGAATGTTTGGTAATCCTTTGATCCTTGGTTTTGTATATCGAGGTCTCCCATGATATACATGATCGTTTCTTTTGAATCTGCTGTTTTAAATTCATACTCTTTACTCCAGGGTCCATTGGGGCCGAAGCCATATCGATATTTATAGACAGTTTCCTTTTGCAAACCGGATAAAGTAGCCTCATGAGCAGCTAATACTCGATAATTACTTTCTTCAAATGTATCTCCATATGCAACTTGAAAATGAGAAACATCTGTTTTTGTCATTTTTGCTTTATTCCACTTTTTACTTGTATGATCTGTTTTTGGCTGAAATTGTACATAAGATTTCTCTAATACATTATCCGTTACTAAGTTCAGCCTAATTTTGTCCTGATTTTCACCGACATGAACGGTTGGTTGAAATTCATTTAATAGTTTTTCTGCATCTAATTTGTGATTATCGACTACTATTCTTTTTAATTCTACACGCGTGTTTCCCTTCGAATCTGTTGCTGAATAACGAATGAAATATTCACCATATTCCTTTATTTTAAATCGCTGATCCTGCACATCGACTATCCCTTTTGCGTCGAATACATCTACTTCGACATTTGGAGTTTCTCCACTATCATCCATTGCAGAAGCTCTGGGAACCGATACAGTATCTCCCAATTTCACTTTATTGGGAATATTTCCAGTGATCTTAATTTCTGGTGAAGAATCAGTACCACGTGTCTGATCCCCTATCCATATTGGTGCTGTGATTGCTTCATCGCCATCCTTTTGAAACGCGCGAACTAGAAAATAATCACCCTTTTCACTCGAAAATGTATCTTTCCGGCTAAATTCCGTTGCGTTGATATTTTTATATTCTTTGACTACCTCACCCTTATTTTTATACACTACCACTTTATCGATTTCGTCTTTAGGGTCAGGATCTCTCATCTCTATATGAATGTTCACCTCACTTGTTTCCGCAGGTAAAATAGACCCCATTATTTGATTATTAGCTGAAAAAGCCAGCTCGAAATTCCGATCAAAGGAGCTGAAAGTACGACGATTCTTCATGGCATCGTAAATTCCTTTCCTTGAGAACTGCTTTGTCCATAATCCAGTTACATTGGGCTGAACAGTCCCCCAACTCCCCTTATGCTCGTCCCCTCCAAATGTAGGGGCAATATGCCATCCCTTATCAAGGGCCATAATAAAAGTATCAAAATGACTGGAGTATTTGTATTCAAATAGATTCATATTTTTGTCAACATCAGGATTATAATGTTTGAAATCAAAGAAGTTTCCTTTTCCTGAAGCGGATGGATGATTAAATTGGGCAATGGCGTCCGGATCTTGTGCCAATCTTGCATAAAAAGTTGGTAAATCATATTTCTGATTGCCCCATCCCCAGGTTCCATCTGCTCCTTTCCCATATGTTCTTGGAAACCACTCGGTATTAAATAAATTAATATGACCGGCATCATCATACCAAGTGACCTCTGTACCCGGCAGGGTAATAAATTGATTATTTTGATTATGTTCTTCTGATTGCTGATGTAATATTTTGTATTCATCTGAATAGGACTGCTTATAGTCGTCAATATAATCACTACCTGTACTGATATCATACGTCACATCATGTTCCGTCACCGCATAAAAATCCATATCTGTATTTTTCTTAACGTAATCATACGCATCATTTGGTAATTTAATCCCATCACTTAAAGATGTGTGGGTGTGGAGATGACCTTTATACAAATTCATCCCTAAATATTCCGCCCGATCTTTCTTTTTATGAGCCAGTGTATGTTTATTTTCCGACTGAAATTCACTTTCGTCACTCGCAAATGTAGGTGTTGCCTGAAACACAAAGCAAATTATAATTAGAATACACAAACATTTTCGTACATGATTGACCATTATCTTCACCCCTCTTGTTTTTACACTTGCCATTTTTTTGAATAAATAAGCCCCAACAATCTCTTGTTTGATTATTTGTGTGAGTATGTTCAGAAAGTAGAACTTGATCACTCTTTCTTCCCCTTCTTCAATAATCGGATCCGCACTGTTAGCGTTTTCATAAATTCAATCTAGATTCTTTATCCTCCTCACTTGGTATTTATTTAAATCAATTCACTCTATATAAATCAAGTTGATTGATTTAATCTTATAATAAAAGCATAACAAAGGGTAGTCCATATTTGGAATATGTTGGAAATTAGGGATATAGTAATAGGTAAAAAGACCTAATTTGTTTTGATAATATCTCCAAATGGTTTTCCTATAATTACTTATAAATATCCCTTTTCATTAGGATTTCAGCTGCCCTTAAAAAGGGAAAAAACGACTTTTTTAGGACAGCTAGTAAAGAAAAAATCAACTAGGTTCAACTTCATCATAAGATAAATGCGTAACCTTTGTATATTCCTCTTTTTCCACTTCATTCTTTGTTGCATTTTCTTCTAATTCTTCATGGTCATTCATACCTGGTGCAACTGTAGGCTCATTCTTTTTTTGCTTTTTCTCTGTCATGTGCTCACACTCCTTGCATCTTAGGTTTTCCCGAAATAGATATACTATGTATTGGCTCGGGTATTATTTATTCTCGACTTCCTGTTTTTTCTGTAAAGCTTCGATAACTAAAATATTATGTTGCGGTTTAACGCTTTTACGCTTTTTTGTACTGAAGGATCATGATAAGATAAAGGTAGAAAGTATATCTTGCAATAATGAACAGGAACGCGGATATAATCTGCTTCATTTCTATTTTTTTATTTAACTTGACGATATTGACAGAAGAGTTTTCTTATAATAATATACTTTTCTATAATGTTTTAAAATTTCAACTTTTATTGAACAGATCGGAGAGACTTTTAGTGGTAAATCAAGCTGACACATCACAAGAATTAATCGAAAAGGTAGATAGTGAATCAAGAATTAGAAATTATGTTGGAGAAACAGCAAAAATAGTGACGGGAATTGCGATCATTTGGTCATTGTTTCAATTATTTTCTGCCGGTTCCGGTATTTTTGATGCCATCACATTAAGAAGCTGGCATTTATTGTTTCTTTTAATCATGACTTTTCTTTTGTACCCGATTTCAAAGAAAAGTAATCGGAATATCCGCTATCCATCCGTTGTAGATGTTATTTGTATCCTATTATCCATTATTTCGATTGGTTATCTATTACTAAACTACAAAACTATTGTTCTTCGTGGCGGCTTTTTATTGACACCTGATTACATATTCGGCGCAATTGGTATTTTACTTGTATTTGAAGCTGCTAGAAGAGTTGTTGGGAATTTAGCTATATTAGCCCTGATTTTTCTTCTGTATAATTTTCTCGGTCCCTTTATTCCAGGGATGTTCGGACATAGTGGGTTTACTGTTAAAAGAATCATTGATTATCTTTTTTGGGGTAGTGAAGGCATTTTCGGAATAGCCATCGGTGTCTCGGCCACATTTGTCTTTTTATTTATTTTATTTGGAGCTTTTTTAAGCCGAAGTGGGTTTAGCCAATTTATTAATGATCTATCCCTAACGATCGCAGGTCGATCACCAGGCGGACCTGCAAAAGTCGCTGTCATTGCGAGTGCTTTAATGGGCATGATTAATGGCAGTGCAATTGCCAATGTAGCCACAACGGGCACATTAACCATACCGTTAATGAAAAAAAATGGCTATAAAGCCCGTTTTGCAGCTGCAGTTGAAGCTGTTGCCTCAACTGGTGGCCAATTTGCTCCTCCTATTATGGGAGCTGCTGGGTTCGTCATGGCCGAATATTTAGGAGTATCTTATACCATTGTCATGGTTGCAGCGATTATCCCTGCTTTCCTATATTATCTTGCATTAATCATGGTCGTTCATTTTGAAGCAAAACGATTAGGGCTAAAAGGGATTTCTAAAGAAAATATTCCTAAAGCTTGGGAAGTGATTAAAAAACAAGGTCATTTATCCCTCCCTCTCATTGTTTTGTTAGCCCTTATGTTTATGGGGTATACACCTTTATTTGCCGCGGTATATTCAATTGTAGCCTGCGTTATCGCTAGTTGGTTTCGTAAAGAAACAAGGATGGGTTTAAAAGATATTTTAGCTGCGCTAGCCGAAGGAGCAAAGGGAGCGATTGGTGTTGCGGTTGCATGTGCTGTTATTGGAGTCATTATCGGTACGGTTTCATTAACTGGGCTTGGATTAAATTTCGGCTATAGTGTGATGAACTATACAAATGAAAGTATCTTTATTGCCGCTTTGCTAGTGATGATAATGAGTATTATTTTAGGAATGGGTGTACCAGGGGTTGCAGCCTATGTGATCGTGGCAACCGTAGGGACTCCAGTTCTTATCGAACTTGGTATCACACCTCTTGCTGCCCATATGTTCGTTTTAATTTATGCCTGTTTATCAAATATTACCCCTCCTGTTGCGCTAGCTTCCTATGTAGCGGCAGGTCTTGCGAATACGAATCAAAATCAAGTCTCCATGACCGCTGTAAAATTAGGGATTACAGGCTTTATTTTACCGTTTTTCTTTATTTACGAACCAGCATTATTATTGGGCGGAAGTGATTACACAGCTAGTATTATACCCGCAATAACAGCTAGTATTGGTGTCGTCTCATTAGCTGGTGGTTTGCAAGGATGGTTTTTGGGAAAAGCCAATTTATTGCAAAGAATTTTGTTTGTCGCCATCGGTTTACTCATGATTTCACCAGAACATTTAACAGACGTTATCGGGATTACTTTATTAGTCATCGTTTGTATCTGGCAATTTTTACAAAAGAGAACAATGGCAACTGAACAGAAACAAGTTGCGAATAAATAAAAATTTTTTCATATAGAGGAGAATTAAAATCATACCATGAATAAACAATGGCGTGGCCTTTGGATGGTCGGACTAATTACACTTTTAATGTTGCTTAGTGCTTGTGGAAATAATAATGGAGAAGGAAAAAATGGCAGCAATAAATCTGGAAAGCAAGTAAACTTGAATTTCCCTACTGCTTCTACAACAGGGACAATTTATCCGTTAGGCTCTGCGATGGCGAATCTCTGGAATAACAATGTAGACGGATTACGTGTCAATGCTCAAGCCTCTAAAGGCGGAGTAGAGAATTTAAACCTTATGAAGGAAGGTGAAGCGCAAATTTCTTTTGCCACAGCTGGGATTATCTGGGAAGCCTATAATGGTGAAAGAGGTTTTAAAGATCGCAAATATGACGATGTTCGCATTGTTGCAGGACTTTATTTAAATCCAAACCAAATTGTTGTTAGAAAAGGCGCGGGAATCGATTCTGTTGCAGATTTGAAAGGAAAAAGATTCGCCCCTGGCTCAGTCGGCAGTACACCTGAAGTCGAATCAAGCATCATTTTACCAGCCTATGGAATTGCTTATCCTGATGATATTAAAGAAAACTATGTTGGTTTTACTGAAGCGATTGACTTAATGAGAAATAAGCAAATTGATGGTGCATTGATTCAAGCGGGTTTGCCCACAGCAGGTGTAACAGAAATGATTTCCACAGCTGGTGGACAGCTAATCGGAATCGAAGAGGAAGTTCGTAAACAATTAATGGAAGAATATCCATGGTACACGGAAATGACGATCCCTGCTGATGCGTATGATGATCAGGAAGAGGATGTAGATACGCTTGCGATTAAAATGATGCTTATGGCTGATGCATCAGTCGATGATGAGATGATCTATGAGATGACCAAAACGTTCTGGGAAAATTTAAGTGATCTAGAGGATACCCATTCCATTGTAAAACAAATGAATGTAGAAGAAGCTGTCACTGACCTTGCTGGGATTCCATTGCATGACGGAGCTAAAAAATACTATGAAGAACAAGGTCTATTAAGCGAATAAGTGCCTAGTAAAAACCCGGTCTTCCAACTTTGAGACCGGGTTTTTTACCTCTATACTTAATCTCTCAATTATGTAGAAATGGTTTTCAGCTCTGCTATATTTCAATTAACATAAAAATGAAGTGAGACAATAAACCAAAAAAGGGTGCTGTCATTGAAGAAAGTTAGAATGAGAAAAATACAATCACCAGATTTACCTCAAGACTTAGATGTCTTAACAATTGATAAGGTCGACGATCGTTCTACTTATGAGCTAGTAGAATTTAAAAACTTTCCAAATTCTGTTTATGCTGAGCATGTTCGCTTTCAAGAAATGCGTATCAAGGGAGTGGTCTTCGAAGATATCCAACTTCCCTCTTCCACATGGATTGATGTTGTGTTTGAAAATTGCGACCTTACGAATCTAAATTTGAGTATGGCACGCTTTACACGTGTTGAGTTTGTCCATTGCAAATTGGTTGGCGTTGATTTTGATCAGGCTACATTTAATGATGTTGTATTTTATCAATGTCAAGCTCCCTACTCCTTGTTCAATCTAGCTGAATTTCAAGATGTTCGTTTTGATCAGTGTTTATTAAAAGGAGCTAATTTTATTGATGCAAACATGACATTTTTAGATTTCACTAACTCTGTTATTGAAGATGTTCAGTTTACGGGAACGTCTCTAAGCAATATTGATCTTAGCCAATGTGACTTCACCTTTATTCATGCGGAAGAAAATGACCTGCGCGGTGCTATTATTTCACCTGAACAAGCGGTTGACTTAATTGAGGTATTTGGCTTAAAAGTTAAATATGAGTAAGTAAAAAACGTCTTTGACTAATTTTTAAGCCAAAGACGTTTTTACTTTCAAATGTGTTCTAGTAGCTCTTCTCCACTCAAATGTCATAAAAGAGGATGTTCAAAAAGAAAAAAGTTAATTATACAAAAAATGAATTGACTTGTCCTTAACTTTGTTCTAAATGCATATAATGGATTAGAACATTTAGTGGGAGGAAAAAATGTTTATTTTCTTAGAAAGAACGATTATTATAATGGCACTATTAAGAGTATTGTCGGGAAGTATTGATATATTCGCGGCCTATCTTATGCTTCGATTTAATGACGTACAAAAAGCTCTCATTATTAATAGTTCGCTTGTTTTAGTTGGTCCGATTGTATTCATTATCGCGACAACAGTAGGGCTAGTCGGTTTAACAGGTCAAATTTCCTTATCGAAAATTATCTGGATTTTTGTAGGTGTTGGATGTATTTTATATGGTGTAAAAAGCTAAAAGCAGACGTATCCACTACGCCGGTATATTCTCAAAATAATTTGTTCTATTTTAATGAGTGGATGTTGTGGCATTTTCAACAACAAGATAAAGTGTACCTTTATTTTTCTTTTACAAATACGATCCAGAATTATCTCTATATAAATGGAAAAGGCAGCGTTCTTTGACGAGGTCTTGGCAAATCGATTACCCGGTTCATCGCAATCTTTCCAACCTTATAAGAATGGTCCTATGAGGAAAAAAGCCGGCTCCCAAAAAATGGATAGCCGGATGTGCTTTACTCAACTATAACAGACAGTCTGTTTCCAACCTAAAAACCATATAGAATGAAAAAAGTAACTGCCCATAAAGCTTAGTTGTCCAAGCTTACAGAGCAGAGAAAATATATCTTTGGCGCCGCGTAGTGACAACGAATTCCCCCTAAATTTTACTTGAAGGGGGGAAACTTCTCTGATAAAAGTTTCACTTTATAACTTTAATTCCCCCATGCGCAGAAGTTCCACGACAGCTTGGGATCGACCTTTTACACCCAATTTTTGCATGGCGTTGGATATATGATTTCGAACTGTTTTTTCGCTAATAAATAATTCTTGTGCAATTTCTCTTGTTGTCTTATCTTGGACGAGCAGCTCGAAAACTTCTCTTTCTCTTTTTGTTAGCAATGGTTTATGTGTGAACTCATTCTCCTTCAACTATTATAACCCTCCTTGCCTTCGCCAGCTTTAAACCGCGGGGATGGGTATTTTTGATTGTCACCTTATCATATGTGAATGAAATAATCGGAGTGACACCCAAAAGGCAAGAAACAGCTAAATAGGCGGTAATCTAGGTATTCAACTATACGATTCAACAATATTTTCAAATTATCTACTGACACTGCACCCATAATCACTATTTCTACCCATCTTCATTAATTCTTTAGACCATGATTTTTCCTTTTGTCATCATGGCTCCCCATACTGTAAAAAACTCCTCCCACTACCCTCATATAATGCAAGTATTGATTGAATGTTCCTTTGGTGTTTAGTGCAAAATAAAAGTTAAGAGAATTGCAACCAAAATGTTAGAAGGTTGCACAAAAAT